>NZ_JBHSPR010000010.1:50061-455868 GCF_042658085.1 Plantactinospora solaniradicis
CGGGCGCGGTCCACTGCTCCTGCACCCATCGGCATCGGTGGGTGAGAATGGTGAAATGGTGAACATGTCCGACCCAGCGCCTGCGCCTCCGACGGCTACCCCGTCGGCCGCCGACTCCCCACCGGCTCGGTCCGTTCCCGGGCGGTACTGGGCGGTGCTGGCGGCCGTCGCCGCAGCCGCGATGCTCGTGGGGGCGGCCATCGCCACGACGGTGCTGCTGGTCGTCGTCCAGGTCGGACAGCCGGAGCAGCGGTACGAGGTGGGCGTGATCCTGGACCTCGACGTCACCGCCGAGCAGAAAAGTACGATCGAGGCGGCGCTGGCCGCGCTGCGGCCGGTGGACGGTATCCGGTTGCAGAGCCGCGAGGAGACCTGGGAGAAGTTCAAGGAGCAGTACAAGGACCAACCCGATCTGTTGAACAGCGCCCAGCCCGGGTCGATGCCCGAGTCGTTCCGGCTCCGGAGCACCGGGAAGACGTTCGACTGCGGGGCGCTGGCGCCGGTGCGGAAGCTCTCCGGAGTGGACGAGATCACCGTGTTCCAACTTCCGGCGGACGGCCGCCCCGGGGCCATCGTCGACTGCTCCTGACTCCGCCCGGCGTCGAACACCTCCGCGTCGAACACCTCGGCGTCGAAACCCTGGACGCCCGTTGACCTGACGGTTTGCTGCTTCAATACTCCCCATGGACTCGTGGGCGTTTCTCATCGTCGGCCTTCCCGCACTGCTCATCCTGCTGGCCGAATCGTCGTCGGCCGCCAGGCGTCAGCGGGATACCTCCGTCCGGTTGGCCCGGATCGAGCGCAAGCTGCAACTGGTCGTCGACCACCTCGGGATCGTGGAACCCGAGCCGGCTCTGCCGGAAGTGCTGCGCCATTTGCAGAACGGCAAGAAGATCCACGCCATCAAGGCGTACCGGCAGGCGACCGGGGAGAGCCTGCGCGATGCGAAGGACGCGGTGGAGCGGATGGCCGAGCAACGCGGGCTCTGACCCGTCCCGCCCGGATGCCGATCAGGGACCGGCCGGTTATGGTGCCGCGCATGACAAGCATCGACTGGTCCGGCGTACGCGACCGGGTCGCCGAGCTGGCCGACCGACCCGAGGGGTCCGTGTTCGGCGCCAACAGCCACCACTTCCTCCTCGAACCGCCGCTGAGTCCCGACGAGCTCACGGAGTTGGAGGAGCAGGTCGGCGTTCAACTGCCCGAGGAGTACCGGTCGTTTCTCCTCGAGGTGAGCTCGGGCGGCGCGGGGCCGGCGTACGGGCTCTTTCCGCTGCGCCGGGTCGACGGCCGCTGGCGGTGGGAGGGCGACGGCGCGGACCTGACCGATCCGGCGACGCTCGGCGAGCCGTTCCCGTACACCGAGTTCTTCAATCCGGCCGAGGGCCTGCCCGATCCTCCGGACGAGGACGACTACGCCTCGACCGAGGAGTTCAACGCGGCCGAGGACGCCTACTGGGAGACACACGACAAGGTGGCGTACGACCCGCGGCACACCGTGGGCACGATCTATCTGTCCCACCTCGGCTGCGCGTACCGGCATCTGCTGGTGGTGAGCGGCCCGGAGCGGGGCGCGATGTGGGCCGACGACACCGCCGACGACGGCGGCCTCAAGCCGCTCACCGACGCCCGGGGCGACCGGGTCGGCTTCGCCCGCTGGTATCTCGACTGGCTCGACAAGGCCCACGACCAGTCCCACCAACCACACACGACGCCGATCGGAGGTTAAGAAGGGGCCCTTCTTCTACAAAAAGCGATAAGAAGGGGCCCTTCCTTACAGACCGGGGCCGTCGGGCAGCCCTGCTGGGTGCGGCCCGACGGCCCCGGCGGGGACCGGCTCAGGGACGGATCAGCCGATCGCGCAGGCGGCGCCGTTCAGCGTGAACGACGTCGGCCTCGGGTTGTTGCCGGTGTGGGAGCCGTTGAAGCCGAAGCTCGTCGAGGCTCCCGGGGCGAGGGTGCCGTTGTAGGACAGGTTCGTGGCGGTCACCGCCGTGCCGGACTGGGTCACCGTGGCCGACCAGGCCTGGGTGATCCGCTGTCCGGCGCCGAAGCCGAACGCGAGGGTCCAGCCGTTCACGGCGGTCGTGCCGGTGTTGGTGATGGTGATGGTGCCGCTGAAGCCGGTGCCCCAGTCGTTGGTGGCGTACCCGATCTGGCAGCCGCTGGCCGGCACGGTGCTGGTGGTCACCGAGACCGGCGTCGAGGCCGCCGAGACGTTGCCGGCGGCGTCGACCGCCACCACGTAGAACTGGTACGTCGTGCCGGACGTCAGTGCGGTGACCGGGTACGACGTGCCGGCCACCGTGGCCAGCAGGGCGTCGGTGGCACCGGCCTCCCGGTAGACCCGGTAGCCGGTCACCCCGACGTTGTCGGTCGACGCCGTCCAGCCCAGTGTCGCCCCGGTCGGGGTGATCGCCGAGACGGTCAGGCTGGTGGGTGTACTCGGTGCGGTGGTGTCCCCGCCGCCGCTGCCGGTGGTGACGGTGACCGGTGTGGAGCCGGCCGACCGGTTGCCGGCGGCGTCCCGGGCCACGACGTAGAACTGGTACGTGGTGGCAGCGGACAAGCCGGTGAGCGCCAGCGACGCGACGGCCGGCGAGCCGACCAGCACGTCGGTCGCGCCGTTCTCCCGGTACACGTCGTAGCCGACGACCCCGACGTTGTCGGTGGCGGCCGTCCAGTTCAGCGTGGCTCCGGTAGCGGTGACCGCCGAGGCGGTCGGCGTGCCCGGCGCGCTCGGCGCGGTGGTGTCCGGGGTGGCCGGTCCCGGCGTGGCGCCCCAGATCAGCGTGCCGCCCTCGTAGAGCGCCACCTTCGGGTTGGGCCCGGCGGTCGCCTGGTACGACGGGTCGTTGGTCGGATCCCAGGTGCCGCCCTCGGGTACGCCGATCTTGAACTGCACCTCCATCCGGTGCGCCGACTGACCGGCCGGGGCGATGGTGTAGCCACCGCAGTCGACCTCGACGTACCAGATGTCACCGGAGAGCTGGGTGGCGGTGGTCGGCGCCGGGCAGCCCTGCGTGTAGCCGCTGGTCACCTGGATCGCGCTGGTGCCCTCGCGCCGGAAGTAGTACCGGAACGAGGAGTCGGTCAGCGCCCGCGCCGGGAAGGCGGACTTGTTGTAGACGATCGCCTTGATTCCGGTGGCCCTCGGCTCGGCCTGCATCACCGTGGTCTCGACGGTGATCTCGTCGATGTCGGGCGACTCGGTCGGCGGGAAGTTCGCCAGCGGCGTACCGCCGTACTCGGTGTGCAGCCGGGCCAGCGCGGAGGTGAAGCCGGCGTTGTAGTCGGTCGCCACCTCGTTCATCACGTAGTCGGCCCGGCTGTCGGTGTACGCGTCGTTCGGCGCCGACGGGCCGCCGACGAGAGCGCCGTAGAGCACGTGCCGGGTCGCCTCCGGCACCTGCTGGCTGTCCCACCAGGAGCCGTGCGCGGTGCGGTGGTGCGGGTTCTTCGGCGAGTTCGTGCCGAACCCGATCTGGTAGCTGGAGTTGCGCGGGTTGTCGCCGAGCGCGTAGTTGATCTGCCGGACCGCGAAGTCGTGGTAGCGGGTCTTCCGGGTCGCGTCCGTTGTCTTGTCGCTGTAGACCAGCGCCGCGAAGGCGGTGTTGGCGGCGTACCGCAGGGCGCCCCAGGTGTCCAGCACCGCCATCCCGCCGGGGGAGGTGCGCACCTTCTCCCCGTTCACCCCGACGGTCCAGTAGTCGAGCCACCGGTTGGCGTCGTCGACGTACTTCTGCTTGCCGGTCAGGTTCGCCAGCAGGACGTACGCGCCGAACTGCTTGTTGTCCCAGGCGACCGTCCACTTGTAGAGCCGGGTGCTCTGCTGCGGCTCGGTGCCGAGCTTGTCGTACTCGCTCTCCGCCTTGGCCAGGTAGCTGGCCTCGCCGGTGGCCCGGTACAGCCAGATCGCGCCCCAGACCAGTTCGTCCTGGTAGCCGCTCCAGGACCGGTAGAAGCTCGTCACGTCGGTGATGCACTCGTGGTAGGCCCGGCGCACGGTGTCGGCGAAGGTGTAGAGCTGGCGGGCGTGCGTGAGCAGCCGGTCGGCGTAGGTCGGGTCGGTCGGGCGGAACACCATCGAGGACGCGGCCATCGCCGCCGCCGTCTCACCGGCCAGGTCCGCGCCACCACAGCTCGCATCGATCTTGTACGCCGGCCGCGCCATCGGCAGCACCTCGGCCGGTCCCCACCACTTGTGGTCGTCGTCGCCCTTGCCGACCTGTCCGTAGAGCACGTTCGCCGAGGGGTGCGCCTTGATGAAGTAGTCGTTGACGAAGCGCAGGTTGTTGAGCAGGTGCGTCAGCTGCCCGGACGCCTGGTAGCCGCTGCGGTACTCGACCGCTCCCCAGGCCAGCATGGTGGCGCTGAACGCCATCGGAAAGCCGAACTTGACGTGGTCACCGGCGTCGTACCAGCCGCCGGTGAGGTCCAGCCGGACGTCGGAGCCGTCGGTGAGGGCCGAGTCGCCGCGCCAGGAGACCCGGTTCCAGTCGGGCAGCGCGCCGGACTGCTGCGCCTCGTAGAAGAACAGGGACTTCTGCAGTGCCTCGCCGTAGTTGTAGGGCGGCGCCGCCGCGAGGACGTCCGAGGCGTTCCCGGTCGTCGGGGCGGGGGCGTCGGTCGCCGGGGCGGGGGCGCCGATCGCCGGGGCGGGGCCGGTGAGGACCAGGCCGGCGGCGGCCAGTGCCGCGGCGCCGGCCGCCACCATGCGCTGGTACCAGCGGCCCGGCCGCTGGCCGCGGTCGGGCCGCTGCCGGCCGTCGGGTCGTTGCCGGCCGTCGAGGCGTTGCCGGGCGCCTGGTTTGGGCCGGGGACCGGGCCGGGGACGTTGCCCGTTCGGCCGGGCCGGTGCCATGCGGTCACGCACTAGAATTGCTCCTGTCCGTGGAGCCGCGCGCGGCGACGCGTAGCGGAGGACACGAGGGGCGGATGTGGGCGCATCCGCCCCTCCCCCTGCGCGGTGCACGACGCGGGTGGCGGGGGTTGAGGGCTCTGGTCGACGGCGGTGGGGCGCTGGTTCAGGAAGATCGGGTCGGGTGGCCATCGGAGCCCCGGGAGCGCTCCCATGGATAGGCAACAATGTAACCGCGCCATTGCCGGTTTGTGAAGGACCCAAACCGGCGGCACTCGTACCGCCCCCGGACGGGGGGCGGAGGCCTCCACTTCCAGAGGAAAGCCCTTTCCCACCCTTTGATGCTACTCACATCATCCGAGTACGTCGATCAGAAAGCAGTGTTGCCGCAGCTCAACGCCCCTGAGTGGCCGGTCAGCACGGCACGCCCGGCCGCCACCTGGTGGGCTTCCCATCCTGGAATACGGGCATACGGTTGCCGCCCGTCCTCGCACCGGGGGACAGTACGCCCAGATCAGCGGTGCCACCGACGCCGCCGCGCTGCTCAACGGCCCTGCCTGCGACCACCCGCCGGACCGGGCCGCCGAACCAAGGAGACAGCGATGGCACTGCGCATTGCCGACGGCACCACCTGGCAGGAGACCCTGGCCCGCGCGGTGGAGGCGACCCCCGAGGCGTTCGATGTCCACTCCGGCCGCACCGGCGACACCATCACCCTGCGCAATCTGGTGGAGGGGGCCTGGCAGTCGGTGGGCACCCCGGCCCCGGTGCGCACCCCGGTCGACAACACCGTACTGGTGAACCTGCCCCGGCTCGACGCGGAGACCGCCCGGGCCGCCGTCGCGTTCTCCGCCGCCGAGCACCGCGACTGGGCCGACATGCCGCTCGCCGACCGCAAGGCCCGGGTCGTGTCCGCGCTCGACGAGTTGACCCTGCACCGCGACCTGCTCGCCCTGCTGCTGGTCTGGGAGATCGGTAAGCCGTGGCGACTGGCCTGCGCCGACGTCGACCGCGCCCTGGACGGCGTCCGGTGGTACGTCGAGGAGATCGACCGGATGCTGGCCGACGGCCGCGAGCCGCTCTCCGGACCGGTCAGCAACATCGCAAGCTGGAACTACCCCATGAGCGTCCTGGTCCACGCCGAACTGGTGCAGCTGCTCGCCGGCAACGCGGTGATCGCCAAGACCCCGTCGCAGGGCGGAGCGGTCTGCCTCACCGTCGCGCACGCGTTGATGCGCCGCGCCGGGCTGCCCGCCACGCTGCTCTCCGGCAGCGGCGAGGAACTGTCCGAGGTGCTGGTCCGGGCGGCCGAGATCGGTGCGGTGGCGTTCGTCGGCGGACGCTCCAACGGCGGCAAGGTGGCCGCCGCGCTGCTCGACTCCGACAAGCGGCACTTCATCGAGCAGGAGGGCCTGAACGCCTGGGGCATCTGGGAGTTCTCCCAGTGGGACAGCCTCGCCAAGCACCTGAAGAAGGGCTTCGAGTACGGCAAGCAGCGCTGCACCGCGTACCCGCGCTTCGTGGTGCAGCGGGACCTGGTCGACCAGTTCCTCGACATGTACCTGCCGGTGGTCCGCTCGGTACGCTTCGGGCACCCGCTGGCGGTCGACGACGCCTGGACCGAGGGCGACCCGCTGCCCGAACTCGACTTCGGCCCGTTGATCAGCGGTGCCAAGGCCGACGAGTTGCGCCGCAAGGTCGACGAGGCGGTCCGCGGCGGCGCCGTACCGCTGCACCGGGGCCGACTCGACGGGGCACCGTTCCTCGACGGCCAGGACACCTCCGCGTACGTCGCCCCGTCGGTGCTGCTCGCCCCACCCGGACGGTCCCGGTTGATGCACGCCGAGCCGTTCGGACCGGTCGACACGATCGTGGTGGTGGACACCCAGGACGAACTGCTGGCCGCGATGAACGCCAGCAACGGTGCCCTGGTCGCCAGCCTCGCCTGCGACGACGAGGAGGAGGCCGCCAAGCTCGCCGTCGATCTCCAGGCGTTCAAGGTGGGCATCAACAAGCCCCGGTCCCGGGGTGACCGGGACGAGCCGTTCGGCGGCCGGGGCGCCTCCTGGAAGGGCGCCTTCGTCGGCGGCGACCTGCTGGTGCAGGCGGTCACCGTCGGCGGCTCGACCCGGCGGCTGTACGGCAACTTCCCCGACTACAGCAGCTACCCGACGACCTGAACGACCTGACGACCTGACGACCTGACGGGGCCGCCGGACGGCATGGAAAGGGGCCCCTCCGGCCGTCCTACCGGAGGGACCCCTCAACTCGCCCCAATCAGGCGGTTCCCGCGGCCCGGCCCTGAACCAGGACCGGCGCCGCAGGGTCGTACCCCGCTCCGCTACACCTGCGCGACGGCGGGAGTCTTGTCGGCCGGCACGGGCTCGGCCCGCCGCTGGGTGAGCGGCACGGTCATGGTCAGCAGGTTCTCGTCACGGTCGACCGAACCCGGCCGGTACAGCCGGTCCAGGATGCGGAGCATTCCCACGTTGTCGGCCGGAACATGCGCCAGCAGCGCCGCGTACCCGGCCCGGGTGGCGTGTGCGACCAGTCGGCGCAGCAACGCGCCACCGACGCCCCGTCGTTGCCAGCCGTCCTCGACCAGCAGCCCGACCTCGGCGACCGCCCCCTCGGCCACCAGGTTCGCCACCGCCACCACCTGCTCCGACAGGCCGTCCGAGCCGCCCGTCACCGCCAGCAGGGTCACTCCACGCGCCGGGGCGACCAGCCGCCGCAACCGCGCGGTGCCCGGCGCGGACCCGGCCGGGTAGCGCCGGTGCAGGGTCCGCTGCGAGCAGCGCTCCTGCATCGCCCGGAGCGCGGGGAGGTCGTCGGGAGCCGCCGGACGTACCGCCAGTTCGGCGCCGTCGGGCAGCACCAGGGTCACCCGGTCGGCCGCCTGCCGCGCCACGGCACCGGCCAGGTCCACCAGCGCCTGGGCGCGGGCGTACTCGGCGGGGGTGAAGGTCGGCGCCGACCGGAGCACCTCGAAGGATCCGCCGTCCGGGTCGGGCAGCCGCATCGTCCCGGCACCGTGCCCCGGACCGTCCTGGCCGGGGTGCGGTCGCCAGGTGACCGAGTCGGCGCTGAGCAGCGTACGCAGCGTCGCCCCCAGCGCATCCGGGTCGCGTACCAGCCGGCTGGCCAGGCCGAGTGCCCGGGTCGGCTGGTCGGCCAGGCCCTGCGCCTCGCTGCGGGCCACCCAGCAGTTCCGTCCCCGTCCCCGCTCCACCGCCGCGACCAGGTCCGCTGCGGTCAGCTCGGCCGGCGCGTCAACCAGGAAGTCGTCGACCGCGCCCGCCTCGGTGGTGTGCACCTGCACGGTGAGGATGTTGACCCCGCGCAACGCGAGGCTCGCGGTGAGTACGGAGAGGAATCCCGGCCGGTCCGCCACCGTCGCCCTGATCCGCCATAGCGTCATGTGAACTCCTTCCCGAGTCCAGCCTGCCCGCTGCCTGTTTCCCGCCGGTTGCTCAGCGGTGACGTGCCATGATCGCCGGGGTCGGCACGGCCGGGACACGCAGCGGCGCCACGGCCGCCCCGGAGGTCATCACCGCCGGCCCCGCGGTCCCGGTTGCCGACGCCGACGGTGTGGTGTGCGTCGCCGTCGGTGCGGTACGTGTCGTTTCCGGGGCGGTCAGCGCCGCCGCCGGGTTCGCCGTCGACATCGTCACGGTTGCCGACGGCGTCGTCGGTCCCGTCACGGTGGTCGCCGACTGCGCGGCCGTGGTGGTCACCGTCGATCCGGCCGCGGAGATCACCGTCGACCCGGCCGCAGCCGTCGCCATCGATCCGGCCGTGGCGACTGTGGTGTCCGGCGGCGGCGCGCTGACCAGGTCCAGCCGGTCACCGAGAATCGTCGCGGCGGCCCGGACCAACTGCGCGATCCGGTCCACCTCGGTGACGTGGAACCCGGCCGCCGACAGGCCGTCGGCATCCACCCGGGTCAGCATCAGCACCAGCCCGGCCCGCCCGAACGGCGCGACCGCGTAGTGGACACCCGCCGGGCCGTCCATCGCCCGGGCCCGCAACGGCGTCACCTCGGGCAGTACCAGCGGGGTCGGCGCCCGCCAGCTCGCGTACGCCACCGCGGGCGCGCCACTGCCGCGTACCGCCCCGCCGCCCGTCCCGGTGCGGACCGCCCAGTCCGCCGGTACGACGGCCGCCGCGGCCCACTCGGCGGCCAGCAGGTTCGGCATCGCGTCGACCAGGGTGGCGAGCCCGTCGGCCGGGTTCGCCGCGATCTGGGCCAGCAGTTCCGCGTCCTGCCCTCCGCCGCTCGGCGCGCCGATCGCCCGCCACATCCCGTTGACCCGTACGCCGGGGATCGCGCCGAGTCCGGCGCAGAGCCGGTCGACCCGGGCCGCGCCGGGCCAGACGACCGTGAAGTCGTCCACGGCTCGGCCGCCCAACCGCTCCAAAACCACCACCTGAACGATGTCGGCCCCCGCGACGCCCAACGTGCGAGCGACCTGACCGAGCGTTCCGGGTCGATCCGGCAGGGTCACCCGAACCCTCAGCAACATGTCCGTCCCTCCGTCGGCGGACCGGCGCGCGTACCGCCGGCGAGCTGTAGACCAGGGTGCCCGATGACCATTTCGCCCCTGTTGCCGCAGCATGTCCCTACCGCAACAACCCGTGTTTGGCCTGCACACGCAGTGTGCTGATGTCACCCGGAGGAAGGAGGCGAGGGCCGACGGCGGGACCGCCGGGCTACGCCGCCGGCAGCGGCTTCGCCATCTGCTGAGCCGTGACCTCGAAGCCGAGGCTCTGGTAGAGGCCGATCGCCACCGTATTGTGCCCGTGCACGTTCAGCGCCAGCCGGCGCACGCCGCGCCCGGTCAGCTCCCGCTCGGCGGCGAGCAGCAGTTCCCGGCCGTACCCCTTGGCGCGGTGCCCGGGATCCACCCCGACGTAGTAGACCCAGGCCGTATCGGGCCGGTCCGGCATCCGGGGCAGCCCGATCCAGACCCAGCCGACCGGCTGATCGGCGACCACGCCGACGAACAGCAGCATGCCCGGGGTCTGTACGCCCTGCGGCAGCAACTCGTCGGTCTGCCGCTCGGAGGTCTGCCGGGTCTCGTCGGCCGAGACCCCGGTGGCCGCGGCAACCCCCTGCGCGTGTATGTCGATCATCAGCGCGCGGCGGGACATGTACTCCTCGTCGGTCATCGGTACCAGCCGAGGTGGTGGCACGGCGGCTGGCGTCGTTCCCAAGGATCCTCCCCTGGACCGGACCCGCCGGCAGTCGTGCGTCCGGCGGAGGCGTCGCGTACCCGAGCGACTGTAGTCCGCCTGTCCCCCACTTGACTCCGATGGTCCAGATGCCATCAACTGTTCGGATGACCGATCCGCCGGCCACCGCCGTCCGGCCGGAGCCGCCCTCCGGGTCGCCGTCCGGGCTCGACCTCGACCGCCTGGTCGGGTACCTCGCCCAGCACCGGCCCGACCTGCTGGCTGGCCCGCCACGGGCCGCGCTCATCGCCGGTGGGAAGTCGAATCTGACCTATCTCGTGCGCGGCGGGGACCGGGAGTTCGTCCTGCGCCGGCCGCCGCTCGGGCACGTCCTGGCCACCGCGCACGACATGGGCCGGGAGTTCCGGGTGATCTCCGCGCTGGCCGGTACCGAGGTCCCGGTGCCCGCTGCCCTGCTGCACTGCGCCGACGAGACGGTGCTCGGCGCGCCGTTCTATCTGATGGAACGGGTACCCGGGGTGGTCTTCCGGAGCCGCGCCCAGACCGATCCGCTCGCACCGGCCCAGCGCCGGGAACTCGCGCTGGTCATGATGGACGTGCTCGCCACGCTGCACACCGTCGATCCGGCGGCGGTCGGGTTGGCCGACTTCGGTCGGCCGGAGGGATTCCTCGGCCGGCAGGTACGCCGCTGGGGTGGCCAGCTCGACCGCTCCCGGAGCCGGGCGCTGCCCGGCATCGACGAACTGCGCGAGCGGCTGGCCGCGACCACCCCCGAGGGCGCCAACGCGGGGCGGATCGTGCACGGCGACTACCGGCTCGACAACCTGATCGCCGACTGCCCACCCGGGCCGGCGTCCGGACCGGTGACGATCCGGGCGGTGCTGGACTGGGAGATGGCCACCCTCGGCGACCCGCTCGCCGACCTCGGCCTGCTGCTGACGTACTGGGAGGTGCTGGGCGACTCCGATGCGGCGGACGGCAACGCGGTCGCGGACGGGCTCGGGCCGCGCGCCGGCTTCCCGTCCGGCGCCGAGTTGATCGACCGGTACGCCGGCCGCAGCGACGTCGACGTCGGCCCGCTGCACTGGCACGTCGCCCTGGGCTGCTTCAAGCTCGCCGTCATCTGCGAGGGCATCCACTACCGCCACACCCTCGGGCAGACCGTGGGCGAGGGATTCGACCGGATCGGCGACCTGGTCGCCCCGCTGGTCGAGCACGGCCTGACCGCGGTCAGACGGGGTTGACCCACCGCCGGGGCGAGACCACACCCCGGTTCACCGCCACCAAGCTGAACTGCCGAGGAGTAGCGATGGACTTCGGGTTCGACGCGCGTACCGCCGAACTGCACGAGGCGCTGCACGACTTCCTGCTCGACCACGTCTACCCGGCCGAGGCGGTGTACGAGGAGCAGGTCGCCGCGGCGGCCGACCCGTCGACGCCGGCCGACCCGTGGACCCGGCCACCCGTCCTCGACGAGCTCAAGGCCGAGGCCCGTCGACGTGGCCTGTGGAATCTCTTCTTGCCGGACTCCGACTACGGCGCCGGGCTGACCAACCTCCAGTACGCACCGCTGGCCGAGCTGACCGGACGCAGCCCGCACCTCGCGCCGGAGGCGCTCAACTGCGCCGCCCCGGACACCGGCAACATGGAGCTGCTGGCCGAGTTCGGCAGCCCCGCCCAGCGGGAACGCTGGCTGCGCCCGCTGCTCGACGGCGAGCTGCGTTCCGCGTTCTGCATGACCGAACCCGAGGTGGCCTCCTCGGACGCGACCAACATCGCCACCCGGATCGTCGCCGACGGCGACGACTACGTGATCAACGGACGCAAGTGGTGGTCGAGCGGTGCGATGGATCCGCGCTGCGGGATCTTCATCGTGATGGGCAAGACCGATCCGGAGGCGCCCCGGCACCGGCAGCAGAGCATGGTGCTGGTGCCCCGGGACACCCCGGGCGTGACGGTGCGGCGCGGCCTGACGGTCTTCGGCTACACCGACGGCGCGCACGGCGGGCACGCCGAGGTGAGCTTCGACGAGGTACGGGTGCCGGCGGACCATCTGATCGGCGAGGCCGGCGACGGCTTCGCGATCGCGCAGGCGCGGCTCGGTCCCGGCCGGATCCACCACTGCATGCGGCTGATCGGGATGGCCGAACGCGCCCTCGAACTCCTCTGCGAGCGGGTCGCCGGGCGGGTCGCGTTCGGCCGCCCACTGGCCGAGCAGGGTGTGGTGCAGGACTGGATCGCCGAGTCGCGGGTCCGGATCGAGCAGGCCCGGCTGCTGGTGCTGAAGACCGCCTGGCTGATGGACACGGTGGGCAACAAGGGCGCGCACACCGAGATCCAGGCCATCAAGATCGTGACTCCGGCGATGGCCGAGTGGGTGATCGACAAGGCGATCCAGGCACACGGTGGGGCCGGGGTCAGTCAGGACACGCCGCTGGCCGCGCTCTGGGCCCAGGCCCGTACCCTCCGGCTGGCCGACGGCCCGGACGAGGTGCACCGGGCCGCGCTGGCCCGGCGCGAGCTGCGGCGGTGGGCACCCGCCTGACGGTGCCGGGCCGCGCCCGCCCGACCGGCCTCCGGGCGGCGCCGGCCCGACCCGCCTCCGGGCCGCGGGTCAGGCGGAGGTCCGGTGCACGAGATGGGTGTCGAGCAGGATGTGCGGCACCTCGCGTTCCTCCCGCCGGATCCGCGAGACCAGCAGCCGGGCCATCTGTCGGCCCATCTCCTCCATCGGCTGGAAGACCGTGGTCAGCGGCGGCTCGGTCTGGCGGGCGATCGGGGCGTCCTCGAAGCCCACCACCGCCACGTCCTCGGGCACCCGCCGGCCAGCCTCGCGGAGCGCCCGCAGCGCGCCACAGGCCATCAGGTCGGAGGCGATGAAGACCGCGTCGAGATCGGGACAGCTGTCCAGCAACCGCCGCATCGCCGCGGCGCCGCTGCTCTCGCTGAAGTCGCCGTACGCGATCAGGGCGTCGCTGACCATCCCGCCGCTGTTGCGGACCGCGTCCTGGTAGCCGGTCAGCCGGGCCACGCCCACGCCCATGTCCTGCGGGCCGGCGATGGTGGCCACCCGCTTGCGGCCCTGGCCGACCAGGTAGTCCACCGCCTGCCGGGCGCCACCGGCGTTGTCCACGTCGACGAAGTACGCCCCGGCCGGGTCGGCCAGCATCCGGGCCGGACGACCCCCGAGCACGGTCGGCAGCCCGCGCTGCTCCAGCAGCGTCGGCAGCGGATCGGCATCGTGCAGGGAGAGCAGAAGTACGCCGTCCACGTGCTGGTTGGTGAGATGGTGCTCGACCCGTTCCCGCTCGGCCGGGGACTGCGCCATCGCCAGCCACAGTTGCATCGGGGTCTCCAGCAGCGCGGAGCTGATCCCCCGGACGATGCCGGCGAAGAACGGCTCGCCGAAGACGCGTTCCTCCGACTCGGAGACCACCAGGGCCACCGAGTCGGTCCGTTGGGTCACCAGCGCGCGGGCGGCCCGGTTCGGCACGTAGCCCAACTCGGCGATCGCGCGCTGCACCGCGGCCCGGGCCTCCGGACTCACCTGGGGTGATCCGTTGACGACGCGGGACACGGTGCCCCGTCCCACACCGGCGCGGGCGGCGACCGCATCCAGGGTGGGCCGCCCGAGCGAGCGGGTGCGCTGGGTTGTCATCGTCTGTCCCTCCGACGTCGGGCACCCGGCACCGACCCGGGGCGGGTCGGTGCCGAGCACCCCCAATACTGGCTGACCACGCCTATTGTGCGGTCAAACCGTTACGTCGGATCACGCCGGCGTACCACCTGGCGCTCGCCTTGGGGATCCGAAGCTGGCTGTCGTAGTCGACGTAGACCATGCCGAAGCGCTTCGTGTAGCCCCACGCCCACTCGTAGTTGTCAAGCAACGACCAGGCGAAATAGCCTCGCAACGGCACCCCGGAGGCGATCGCCGTGTGGCAGGCCCGCAGGTGTGCGTCGAAGTAGCCCAGCCGGTCGCCGTCGTCGACCTGGCCGTCGACCAGCTCGTCGACGAACGCCGACCCGTTCTCGGTGATGTAGAGCGGCAGCTCCGGGTAGTCCCGGTGGACGAGCTGGAGGACCTCCACCAGGCCCGGGGCGTCGATCTCCCAGTTCATGTCGGTCACCGGCACACCCCGGGTGACGAACCGGACCTGCTCGCTGCCCGGCCAGCACGACTGCGCCCGCCAGTACGGCTCCGGCGCCACCCCTTCGAGCGGCGCGGCGACCACGTGCCGGCTGTAGTAGTTGATGCCGAGGAACGACAGCGGGGTGGAGATGGTGTCGAGATCGCCGTCCTGGACGTGGCCGAAGTCGGTCACCGCCGCGAGGTCGGAGACCACGTCGGCCGGGTAGCTGCCGCGCAGGATCGGGTCCAGGAAGAACCGGTTGGCCAGCCCGTCGATCCGGCGGGCCGCGTCGGCGTCGCCGGGCGAGTCGGTCTGGGGGGAGACCGCGTACAGGTTCAGGGTCACCCCGACCTCGTGGTCCGGCCGGGCCGCCCGCATCGCCTGGGTGGCCAGCCCGTGCCCGAGCATCAGGTGGTGCGCCGACCGGACCGCCTCGGCCGGGACGGTACGACCGGGCGCGTGCACCCCGGAGCCGTAGCCGAGGAAGGCCGAGCACCACGGTTCGTTGAGGGTGATCCAGTTCCGGACCCGGTCGCCGAGGGCGGCGTGGGTCAGGGTGGCGTACTCGGCGAACCGGAACGCGGTGTCCCGGGCGGGCCAGCCACCGGCGTCCTCGATCGACTGGGGCAGATCCCAGTGGTAGAGGGTGATCCAGGGCTCGATGTCGTGTTCCAGCAGCTCGTCCACCAGCCGACGGTAGAAGTCCAGACCCTCCTGGTTGCCGGGACCGACCCCGTCGGGCTGGATCCGGGGCCACGCCACCGAGAGCCGGTACGCCTTCAGCCCCAGCTCGGCCATCAGCTTCACGTCGTCGGAGAACCGGTGGTAGTGGTCGCAGGCGACGTCCCCGGTGTGCCCGTGCAGGACCCGGCCCGGGGTGTGGCTGAACGTGTCCCAGATCGAGGGGGTACGGCCGCCCTCGGCCACGGCACCTTCGATCTGGTACGCCGCCGTGGCCGCGCCCCAGACGAAGCCGGACGGGAAGGTCGACCCGGCGCCGTCCTCGAGCAGTTGCGTGGACTGTGGGCTTGCGGGGTTGCTCACGACTTGACGGCGCCTTCCATGATGCCGCCGATGATCTGGCGGCCGAAAATGATGAACACGATCAGCAGCGGCAGGGTCGCCAGCGCGGTGCCGGCGAACAGAGCTACATAATCCGTCTGGTACGGCCCGGACGAAAGGATCTTCAACGAGTACTGCACGGTCGGCGTGTCGGGGGTGAGCACGATGAACGGCCAGAGGAACTCGTTCCAGGTCTGCATGAAGATCAGCAGGCCCAGCACCGCCGCCGCCGGCCGCAGCGCGGGGAGCACCACGTTCCAGTAGACCCGCCAGGTGGAGCAGCCGTCGAGCCGGGCCGCCTCGATCAGCTCGTCGCTGATCGCGGACATCGCGTACTGGCGCATCATGAACACGCCGAAGCCCTGGACGAGGAACGGCACGATCACCGCCTGCAGGGTGCCCGTCCAGCCGAACTCCACCATCATCAGGTAGAGCGGGATGATGCCGAGCTGGGTCGGCACCATCATGGTCAGGATGATGAGGAGCAGGAGTGCGTTGCTGCCCCGGAACTTGAGCTTCGCGAAGGCGAAGCCGGCCAGGGTGGAGAAGAAGATCACCGAGATGGTGACCACACTCGACACCACGACCGAGTTGACCAGGCCGTAGACGAACGCGGCGTCCTCGTTGGCCAGCATCCGGTCGATGTTGTTGAAGAGCTGACCGCCCGGGGTCGGCGGCATCTCGTACACCGCGCCGTTGTCCCGGGAGGCGATGATGAACGACCACACGATCGGGAAGATCGAGAGCACGCTGCCCATGATCAACGCGAGGTAGGTCAGCGGGCTGGCCTCCCAGAGCCGGGCACCGGGGGCCCGGCGGCGGCGGGGCGGCGCAGCCGGGGTCACCGACCGGGGCAGGGTCTGCATGGTGGTCACTTCTGCTCCCCCTTGACCGAGCGGCGGACCAGCGCGAAGTTGATCAGCGCGAAGATGATGATCATCAGGAAGAGCAGCCAGGACATGGCCGCACCCGTCCCGTACTCGAAGTTGCCGGTGAAGGTCCGCTCGTAGATGTACATGGCCAGCGTCTGGAACTCGTTCGACGCGCCACCACGGATCAGCCCGTACCCGTACATCAGGGGCTCGGTGAAGAGCTGTAGACCGCCGATGGTCGAGATGATGATCGTGAAGAGGATGGTCGGCCGGATCAGCGGCACGGTGATCTTCCAGAACTGCCGCCAGGTGGAGGCGCCGTCCAGGGCGGCCGACTCGTACAGGTCCTTGGGAATAGCCTGCATGGCGCCCAGATAGATCAACGCGTTGTAGCCGGTCCACCGCCAGTCGACCATCGTGGCGATCGCGAACCAGGACGCGTAGCGGTTGTCCCGCCAGGCGATCGGATCGATGCCGACGGTGCCGAGCACCCAGTTCACCAGGCCGTACCGGTCGGCGAAGATCAGCGCGAAGATGATGCCGACCGCGGCGACCGAGGTGATGTTGGGGATGACGATCCCCATCCGGAGCAGGGTACGGGCCCGCATCTGGCGGTTGAGCAGGTTGGCGATCATCAGCGCCACGACGAGCTGCGGCACCGTGCTGACCACGAACATGCCGACGGTGTTGTACGCCGCGTTCCAGAACTGGGCGTCACCCAGGACGACGCGGTAGTTCTCCATGCCGACGAACTCTTTGGTGTCGCTGAGCAGGTCGTACTCGAAGAGCGAGACCCAGACCGTGTAGAGGACCGGGAAGAGGCCGAAGATCCCGAAGAGGACGAAGAACGGGGCGACGTAGAGGTATGGGGAGTACTTGATGTCCCAGCGGCCGAGGCGGTACGACCGCCGGCGGTGCACCGGTTCGGAGGGGGATGGCGAGGCAGCGTGCCGTGGTGGTGCCGCGCCGACAGCAGAACTCATTGCAGGTCCTTCCGGGGTGTGGGCGGCGGGTGACCTCGCGGCGGCGCCCCCACCCGGGCGGGTGTGGGCGCCCCCGCCGGACCACGGGCACGGGTCGCCCGTGGACTCGACAGGTCACCGACGACTCAGCTGGTCGCCTTCTTGGCCTCGTCCATCGCCTTCTTCCAGGCGGCAGCGGAACTGAGCTGTCCACGCTCGGCCGCCTGCATCTGCGGCTCGACGATGGTCTCCCAGAGCTGCTGGTGCTTCGGGCCCAGGTAGACCGGCTTCATGTTCTTGACGCTCTCGCCGAAGATCTGGCCGGTGGGGGCGCCGCTGAAGTACTCGCTCTTCTGGTCCTTGAACGCCGGGTCCTCGATGCCGGCGATGTCGGACGGCATCGCACCGGCCTCCTTGAACGCCGCCAGGTGACCCGCCTTGCTGGTCAGGAACTTCGCCAGCTGGTACGCCTCCTTCGGGTGCTTGGTCTGCGCCGGCACCGCGAGGTAGGACCCACCCCAGTTGCCGCCACCGCCGGGGATCTTGGCGATGTCCCACTTGCCGGCGTTCGCCGGGCCGGACCGCGGCTTGATGACGCCCTCGGTCATCCAGGCCGGGCAGGGCAGGGTCGCGAACGCGTTGTTCTTGAACGCCGCGTCCCAGTCGCCGCTCCAGCGCTGCGCCTTGGCGGTCAGGCCGTCGGCCGCCATCTGCAGGCCCATGTCCCAGGTCTGCTTGATCACCGGGTTGGTCTCGCCGATGAACTTGTTGTCCCGGTCGAAGAAGAAGGTCTCCGAGTTCTGCATGATGTACGGCTGCATCAGGCTCGTCGCGCTGTCCAGCCAGGCCGCCTTCGCCTTACCGCTGGCCTTGAACTCCTTGCCCAGCGCGATGTAGTCCTGCCAGGTGGTGATCCGCTTGGACACCTCTTCGCGGTCGGTCGGCAGACCGGCCGCCTGGAACAGGTCCTTGCGGTAGCACATGGCGAGGCCGCCGACGTCGGTCCCGAGCCCGATCAGCTTCTTGCCGTCCGGGGTCAGGGCGTTGTTCCACTTCCACTCCGGGAAGGTGCTCTTCAGCTCGTCGGCGCCGAGCTCCAGCAGGTTGGCGAACTTGTCGTGGTTCTGCACGTACTGCAGCAGCACGCCCTCTTCCAGGCCGACCACGTCGCCGGCACCGCTGCCCGCCGCGAGCCACTGCACCAGCTTGGGCTGGAAGTCCCGCAGCTCGCCCATCTTCTGGTGCTCGACCTTGATGTTCGGGTTGGCCGCCTCGAAGTCCTTGAGGGCCTGGTCGTAGCCGAAGTTCTGGAAGGTCTGCAGGACGAGCTTGACCTCCCCTCCTTCGCCGGTCGACCCCTCATTGTCGTTGCTCTTACTGCACGCCGTGCTGCCGAGAGCCACGCCCGCGGCGAGCGCGGCGACCGCGACAGTGCGGAGCCGGCGCCTGATGACGCTCATCCTGACCCCTCTCAGGTGGGTAACTCGTGTTGTGGTGGCTGAGATTGGTGTGCCTGACGGTGCTGCTGGTGCCTTGCCTTCCTCAGGGTGTTGCGGTGTCTCGTGTGCGGCATGCCCTGCCCGCCGACCGGCATGGGAGAGCGGGCCCGGTGCCGTGCGGTGGGATTCGTCTGACGCTGCGGCGGCGGGTTTGTGGCCTGGGCCACAAACCTCCGGGAGCGCTCCCATGAGATTGCCGGCGGGTTTCCGAGGTGTCAATGGTCGAGTGGGAGCGTTCCCATTTCGTTACCGACCGCGCGGGGTCACTCACCCGCAAAGCGGACGTTATCCCCGAGGTAATGAGCGGGCCGCCACTCGGTCTCGCGTCGGCTGGCGCGGGAGCGGAAAAAACCTGCCCGAACCCGACCGCGCCGCGCCCGTACGACGCCGCACGGTCGCGCCGACGGCCTCCGGTACGGTCGATCCACAGTGGCGGCGTCGGCACGGAACGCCGACGGGCTCAGGCGATCTTCACCTGGACCTGCGGTGCGGCGGACGTCAGCTGAGCCGGCGCGCCAGGGTGGTCGCCCGGCCCGGGTCGAAAATCGACGGATCGAAGGGCCGACCCAGCCAGCCGCGCATCGACTCGTGCTCGGGATGCCCCGGATCGGCCAACGCGGCCAGGAACTGGCGGTAGCCGAACGGACCGCCCACGTCCTCGGGCGGGCACGCCCCCTGGCCGGCGGAGCAGAGCGGGTACCGCTCCTCGGGGTCGGCCCCGAACACGTCCTCGACGGTGACCTCGTGCTCCCACCAGTCACCGAAGTCGTACGTGTAGAGGAAGCGGCCGCCCTTGGTCGCCACCGCGTCCAGCCGGGTGTCCAACTCGTCCCGGAGCGTCAACTCCCCATCGGGATCCGGCTCGCCGTACTGGGAGCCGTCGATGTCGAACGAGTGCAGGTGACAGTCCTGCCAGCCCAGCACGCACTGGAACAGCCGGTGTACCCGGTCCAGGGTGTAACCGCCCGGCACCAGCACCCGCCGCCAGACCGGCGGCGTGACGTCGGCAAGGGACACCTTGAGCTGGAAGATCTGGCGGCTCATCATCTCCCATCCTCTCGGCATAGGCTTACCGGCATGATCTGCCGAGCGTGCCGAGACAGCAGGCACGACGACTGCCGGGGCCGCAACTGGTGCGACTGCCAGCACCGTACCCCCGCACCTGTCCCTCCGGTCACCGGTCCGGCCAGCGAATGACCGGGAATGTCGGAATAACCCGCCTCTGGCCCGCTCCCATGGCGACGGCGCTGGACGACGAGGCACTGATCGCACTCTATCCCCGCGACCAGGGGCCCAGCCTGCGGATGAACTTCGTCGCCAGCGTCGACGGCGCGGTGGAGTTGGAGGGCCATTCCGAGGGACTCTCCGGCAAGCCCGACAAGCGGGTCTTCGGCCTGCTGCGGATGCTCTGCGACGCCCTCGTGGTCGGCGCCGGGACCCTGCGCCACGAGGGCTACCGGGCGGTCCGGCTCGACGAGCGGCGACGCGCGTGGCGTGAGGAACAGGGGCTGGCCGCGTACCCGACCCTGGTCGTGGCCAGCCTGGCGTTGAACCTCGACCCGGAGTCCGCGGTCTTCGCCGACGCGCCGGTCCGGCCCGTGGTGCTCACCTCCGAGCACGCCACCGCACCGGCCGGGCTCGCCGACGTCGCCGACCTGGTCCGGGTCGGCACCGAACGGGTCGACCTGGCCGCCGGCCTGGCCGAACTGCACCGCCGTGGCCACCGGCAACTGCTCTGCGAGGGCGGACCGCACCTGTTCGGCTCGCTCACCGCGGCCGATCTGGTCGACGAGATGTGTCTGACGGTGGCACCGCTGATCACCGGGCCGGGCGCCGGACGGATCACCGCCGGCCCGACGACCTCGCCGCAGGGCATGGCGCTACGGCACGTACTCACCGCAGAGGACTCGCTGCTGCTGCGCTACGCCCGCGGCTGAGGTGTAAAGAAGGGCCCCTTCATCTACAAAAAGCGCTAATAAGGGGCCCTTCCTTTACCCTCTGGTGTTCCACCCGACAAGCTCGGCAGGCCGGTTGGTGATGATGCCGTCGACGCCGAGCGCCTCGAGCTGCTGCCAGGCGGTGGCGGTGTCGACGGTCCAGACCATCGTGGCGATGCCGGCGCGGTGCAGGTCGGCGACGATGGCGGGTCGGGTGAGCAGGGCGGCGGCGGAGGGGTTGTAGGTGGCGAGGCCGAGTTCGGTGGAGATTGTCACGGGGTCGGGGTCGAGGGTGCTGCGGAGGAGGCCGAGCGGGAGTTCCGGGGCCAGCTCGCGGGTGTAGCGCAGGACGTCGACCTCGAAGCTCTGCACAAGGACGCGGTCGGTCATCTGCTGTTCGCGTACCAGCGCGACGATCCGGGACACCTCGGCCCGGGTGTGTGCGCCCTTGATCTCCAGCAGCAACCGGCCACCCCGGGTGCGCAGGTCCGCCAACTGCTCGGCCAGGGTCGGCATCCGGACCCCGGCGTATTGCGGGGCGAACCACGAACCGGCGTCCAGCGCCTTGAGCTGGGCGCTGGTGAGCGCGCGGATGTTCCCGGTGCCGTTGGTGGTCCGGTCCACGGTGGCGTCGTGCAGCACGAACGGCACACCGTCGCTGCTCGGCTGCACGTCGTTCTCGATCCAGTCCGCGCCGCCGCGCCGGGCGATCTCCTGCGCGACCAGCGTGTTCTCCGGTGCCGCCGCCGAGGCGCCCCGGTGGGCGATCACCGTCAGCGGGCTGCCCGGCGGGCGGATCAGGGCGCTCGGGGCCAGCTCGGTGACCCGGACGTTGTCGAAGGAGACGGTGGCGCCGTTGACGAACAGTGCCTGACCGGCGGTGCCGGACCGGCGCAGGCTGCCGGTCCGCAGCGCCTCGCGGCCGGCGAAGAACCACCGGGCCTGGCTGCCGTGCACCTCGACGGCGACCTGGACGTCCCGGCCGGTGCCGGCGGCCGTCGGGGCGGCGGCGGTGTCGGTCACGTTCCAGGTGTTCCCGGTGGTGCGTTCGGCGAACTCGAGTCCGTTGGCCGCCGTCGTGCCGCTCCGCATGGTGGCGATCCACCACGGGGTGGCACCGCCGGCCGGTACGTCCAGGCCGAGGGCTGCCCACCTGGTGCTCGCGGTGACCGACTCGAAGCGTACGGTCGCCTCGAACCGGTAGTGCTCCAGATGGGCACCGAAGGTGATTTTGTTGTTCTGACTGGAGCTGGCGGAGGTGCCGTAGAGCCGGCCGTTCTGCACCCGCCAGGTTCCGTCGATCGCCCGCCAGCCCGCCGGCAGTACGCCGGAGTCGAAGTTCTCCGAGACGTGCACCCGACCCGGCTCCGCCGACGCCGGCCCGACGGCGCTGACCGAGGCGGTGACCGTGCCGAGGGAGACGGCCAGGGCGAGGGCCGCGACGGACGCCCGGATATGGAAGATCGTCATAGGCCAGCATGTTACGAGGGCGATCCGGCGCCAACTGGCAAGATTTGGTTAATGCGGCGGAAAGGAGCCGTGTACCGCCGACCACGGACGAACCGGGCGGGCCAGCCCGATCCCGCAGCTCCATCGCCGCGTCGCGTGGCACGGTGTCGTACTAGTGAGGCAGGATGCGACTCGTGTGTCTTGAGCAGATTCTTCCGTTGACCGGGCTCGCGCCGTGACCGAAGCTCGACCGGGCGACCCCGGGGCGGAGGTCGGCCGGGTGCTCGGCACCGCCGACGCCACCCCGCTGCAGTTCTGGACCGCCGTCACACCCGGCTGTTACCTGCAACTCGACGACGTGGTCGTGACCCGGCGTGAGCTGCCGGACCGGGAGCCGGTCACCATCGCCGGAGTGGTCACCCAGGTCCGGGCCCGGCACGAGGGTGCCCAGTTCGACTCCGACGTGTTCGCCATCGCCGACGGCACGCTGCCGGCACTGGTGCAGGAGGCGGCCGAGATCACCACCACCCGGGTGGACCCGGAGTTCTACGTGCCGCCCTCCCCCGGTGCGCTGGTCTACCGGGCCGAGGGCGAGGCCCGGTCGGCGGCGCTGCACTTCGACCGGATGGAACGACGGGTGCCGATGGGGATGGGCCGGGACGGCGTGCCGGTCTACCTCAACGCCGACTTCCTGGACGGCAGCCGGGGCGCACACGTCTCGATCTCCGGCATCTCCGGGGTGGCGACCAAGACCAGCTTCGCCACCTTCCTGCTCTACTCGGTGTTCCGCTCCGGTGTGCTCGGCGGCGACGCGGTCAACGCCAAGGCGCTGATCTTCAACGTCAAGGGCGAGGACCTGCTCTTCCTGGACCACCCCAACAGCCGGCTCGACGAGCCCACCCGGGCGACGTACGCGAAACTGGGGCTGACCGCCGGGGCGTTCCCGGACGTCCGGGTCTACGCGCCGCCCCGGCCCGGCGACTCCTCCGGCACCCCGGACGTGAGCAGCCGGCTCGCCGGGGTCGACAGCTTCTACTGGACGCTGACCGAGTTCTGCGCCGACCGGCTCCTGCCGTACGTCTTCGCCGACGCCGACGACGAACGCCAGCAGTACACGATGGTGGTGCACTCGGTCGCCGCCCACCTTCACCGGTACACCCAGCCCGCCGACGGCGGGGTGAGCATCGACGGCACCCGGATCAACTCCTACCCCGACCTGGTGGATTACGTCGTCGAGCAGCTGACCGACGACGAGACCCGGTCGGACTGGGCCGGCAGCGCGGTCAACATGGGCACGGTCAACGCGTTCGCCCGCCGCTTGATCGGCAGCAAGAAGGACCTGGCCCGCCTGATCAGGGGCGACCTGGCCACCCGCCGGCCGCACAGCGTGAACACCGCCGAGAGTGCCCAGGTGACCGTGGTCGACCTGCACAACCTGCCGGACCGGGCGCAGCGGTTCGTGGTCGGCGTGACCCTTAAGGCCGAGTTCGAGCGCAAGGAGAAGGCCGGTACGGCGAAGCCGCTGCTCTTCGTGGTGCTCGACGAGCTCAACAAGTACGCCCCCCGGGAGGGCTCCTCCCCGATCAAGGAGGTGCTGCTCGACATCGCCGAGCGGGGCCGCTCCCTCGGGGTGATCCTGATCGGGGCGCAGCAGACCGCGAGCGAGGTGGAACGGCGGATCGTCACCAACTCGGCGATCCGGGTGGTCGGCCGGCTCGACCCGGCCGAGGCGTCCCGCCCGGAGTACGGCTTCCTCCCCGCCGCCCAGCGCCAGCGGGCGCTGCTGGCCAAGCCCGGCACCATGTTCGTCAACCAGCCGGACATCCCGGTGCCGCTCTGCCTGGACTTCCCGTTCCCGGCCTGGGCGACCCGGGTGTCGGAGGCCGGCACCGCCCCGTCGGAAACGCTGCGCTCGATCACCCAGGCGGCCGATCCGTTCGCGGTGGTCGGTTCCCGGGTCAACACGCTCTCCGACGACGACATCCCCTTCTAGTTCCCGTTAGGCCGGTTGCGCCGTGAAGATCCTGCACACCTCCGACTGGCACGTCGGCAAGGTCCTCAAGGGACAGTCCCGGGTCGGCGAGCACCGGGACGCGCTGGCCCAGGTGGTCGAGGTCGCCCAGGCCGAGTCCCCGGACCTGGTCATCGTCGCCGGCGACCTCTACGACACCGCGGCACCGAACCCGGAGTCCACCCGGCTGGTCACCCGGGCGCTCTCCGCGCTGCGCCGGACCGGGGCACAGGTCGTCGCGATCGGCGGCAACCACGACAACGGCCCGGCCCTGGACGCACTGCGGCCGTGGGCGGAGGCCGCCGGGGTGGCGCTGCGGGGCAGCGTCCGGGACAACCCGACCGAGCACGTGATCGACGGCAGCACCGCCGACGGCGAGGCGTGGCGGCTGGTCGCGCTGCCGTTCCTTTCCCAGCGGTACGCGGTCCGCGCCGTCGAGATGTACGAGCTGACCGCCGCCGAGGCCGTCCAGACGTACGCCGACCACGTCGGACGGGTGCTCGGCCGGCTCACCGAGGGCTTCGACGAACCCGACCGGGTGCACCTGGTCACCGGTCACCTGACCGTGGTCGGTGCCCGGACCGGCGGCGGGGAGCGGGAGGCGCACACGGTGCTCAACTACGCCGTACCGGCCACCGTCTTCCCGACCGGCGCGCACTACGTGGCACTGGGTCACCTGCACCGGGCCCAGCAGGTGCTCGGGCCGTGCCCGATCCGCTACAGCGGCAGCCCGCTCGCCGTCGACTTCGGCGAGGAGGAGAACCGCCCGTCGGTCACCATCGTCGAGGTGACCGCCCGGACCGCCGCCCGGGTACGCGAGATCCCGATCACGGCCGCGGCGCCGCTGCGCACCGTACGCGGCACGCTGGCCGAACTCGCGGACCTGGCCGACACCACGGCCTGGCTCCGGGTGTACGTCCGGGAGGCACCCCGGGCCGGGCTGCGCGAGGAGGTGCAGGACCTGCTCCCCCGGGCCCTGGAGGTACGGATCGACCCGGAGATGCTGCCGAGTTCGGGTGCCGCCGCCCGGGCCGCCCAGCGGGCCGGACGGTCCCCCCGGGAGCTGTTCGGCGACTATCTCCAGACCCGGGGACAGGCCGACGACGGCGTCCGGGAGTTGTTCGACGAGCTGTTCGAGGAGGCGACCAAATAGTGCGTCCGCTCCGGCTCGACCTGGCCGGCTTCACCGCCTTCCGGGACGACACCACCGTCGACTTCACCGACGCGGACTTCTTCGCCCTGGTCGGTCCGACCGGTTCGGGCAAGTCCAGCGTGCTCGACGCGATCTGCTTCGCCCTCTACGGCACGGTGCCGCGCTGGGGCGGCGCCCGGGGCATCGCCAACGCGCTGGCCCCGTCGGCGACCGAGGCCCGGGTGCGGCTGGTCTTCGAGTCGGCCGGCGCCCGCTACGTGGCGACCCGGGTGGTCCGGCGGGACGGCCGGGGCAACGTGAAGACCGGCAACGCCGGGCTCCAGCTCATGCCCCCCGGCTTCGACGTGACCAAACTGGACACCGGGCTGACCCCCGAGGATCTCGGCGAGGTCCTCGCCGGTACCCCGGCCGAGATGGAAGACGCGGTGCTGGAGGCGGTCGGACTGCCCTACGAGCAGTTCACCAGTTGCGTGCTGCTGCCGCAGGGGCAGTTCGCCGACTTCCTGCACGCCAAACCGGCGACCCGGCAGCAGATCCTGGTCAACCTGCTCGGACTCGGCGTCTACGAGGAGGTCCAGAAGTTGGCGACCGGCCGGGCCGCTCGGTCCGACGCCGCGCTGGCCGCCGTCGACCGGGTACTCGAGGGGCTGACCGGGATCGACGACGACGCGCTCGGTGCCGCCACCGACCAGGTCGAGGCGATGCGAAAGCTGGCCGGCGAGGTGGACGCCGCCGTACCCGAACTCCGGCAGGCCCGGACAGCCGCGACGGCGGTCCAGGCCCGGCTGGCCGCCCTGGACGCCGAACTCGCGGAACTGGTCGCGGTCCGGCCGCCGGCCGATCTCGCCCGGCTCGCCGAGGCGGTCGCGACCGCCCGGGACGAGGCGACCGAGGCGACGGCGGCGGTGACCCTCGCCGAGGAACGCGAGGAGAAGCTCCGCGGCGAGCTGGCCGGTGCCGGCGACCCGGCCGCGTTGCGGCTGTTGCAGCAGGCGCACGCCGACCGGAAGCAGGTCGCCGACGAGGCGGCCGCCCTGGCCGGCGCGCTGGCCGGCGCCGGCACCGACCACGACGCGGCGGTGGCCGCCCTCGACCAGGCCCGCGCGGCGGCCGAGCGGACCGCCGCGGAACTGGAGTCGGCCCGGGTCGCGTACCAGGAGGCACAGACCGCCGACCGGGCCGCCGCGCTACGGGCGCACCTGCACGCCGGGGCGCCCTGCCCGGTCTGCACCCAGCCGGTCGCCGAGGTGCCGGCGATGCCCAAGGGCTCCGCGGTGGCCGCCGCCGAGGCTGCCGGCAAGACCGCCCGCACCGCCGCCGACGCCGCCACCCGACTGGTCGCCGAGCGGGAGCGGGCCGCCCGGGATCTGGAACGCGCCCTGGACCAGACCCGTGCCCGGCACGAACAACTCACCACCCGGCTGGCCGAGTTGGACGTCCGGCTCGCCGACTCCCCCGGCCCGGCCGCGCTGCGCCAGGAACTCGAAACGCTCACCCGGCTCCGCCGCGACCTGGAGAGCGCCGGTACGGCGGTCCGGACCGCCCGGGAGGCGGCCCGGCGGGCCCGGGCCGGGGCCGAGGCGGCCCAGGAGCGGCTCCGGGGCGCCTGGCGTGCCTTCGACACCGTCCGGGACGGGGTGGCCCGGCTCAGCCCACCGGCCGCCGACCGCGACGACGTCTCCGCCGCGTGGGCCGGACTCTGTGACTGGGCGACCCGGGCGGCCGACGAACGGCGGCGCGACCGGGTCGAGGTGGCCTCGGCGGTGACCGAGGCGCACGACATGGTCGCGGCGGTCGCGGCCCGGATCGCCGGGCTGTTCGGCGCCGTCGGGCAGGGCGGGCCGGTCGGCGACGACGACCCGGTCCGGCTGGCGGCGGTCGCGGTGGAACGGGCCGAGGCCGCGCACCGCCGGCTGGTCGAGCGCCGCGAGCAGGCCCGGGAGCTGACCGAGCAGCGGACCGGGCACGAACGCGAGGGCCGGGTCGCCCGCGCCCTGGCCGGGCACCTGCGGGCCAACAACTTCGAGCGGTGGCTGCTGGCGGAGGCGCTCGACCTGCTCGTCGACGGCGCCTCCGGGATCCTCCGCGAACTCACCGGCGGGCAGTACGACCTCGGGCACGACAAGGGCGAGTTCTTCGTGGTCGACCACCACGACGCCGGGTTGCGCCGGGCGGTGCGGACCCTCTCCGGCGGGGAGACCTTCCAGGCCTCGCTGGCGCTGGCGCTCGCCCTGTCCGAGCAACTCGCCGGGTTGTCCACCACCACCGCGAGCCTGGAGTCGATCGTCCTCGACGAGGGCTTCGGCACCCTGGACGCGGCGACCCTGGACACCGTCGCCGCCACCCTGGAGAACCTGGCCGCCCGGGGTGACCGGATGGTCGGGGTGGTGACCCACGTACCGGCGCTGGCCGAACGGATACCGGTGCGGTTCGAGGTGCGCAAGGACGCCCGCAGCTCCCGGGTCGAACGGACCGGCCGGTGAGCGCCCGGCTCTTCGTCGACGCCTGGGACCCGGCGTACGGCGCCTCGTTCGAGGCGGCCGGCGGCCCCGCCGCACCGAGCAGCGCCCAGGTGCAGACCGACGTCGAGCTGCCTCCGGACGAGTGGCGACCGCTCACCGCCCCGGACGGGATCGAGCCGCCCGACGTCGTCCTGCTGGTCGACGGGGTGCGCCGGATCGACGCCAGCGTCTGGACCGAGGAGCCGGACGGCGGGTCCTTTCCCGGCGTCGCCGCGTCGTACGCCGCCGGGGTGGTCCGGTGCGACCTGCGCCGGGGTGCCGCGGAACTGGCCGGCGCGGAGGTCGAACGGGGCCTGTTCACCGCCAGCCCGTCCGCCGGGGACGTCGTCGCCGGGCAGATCCGGTACGCGGTGCACCGGGTCGGCGGCACCGGCGAGCTGAGCAAGCTGCCCGCCGCCGTGCAGGGGCCGCTGACCGCGCTGGAGGTGAAGGTCTCCGGCGCAGTCCGGGACGACGGTGACCTGCTGGTGGTGGACGGACCGCTGCGGAACCGGCGCCAACTCCCCCGCACGCTCGGCTACATCAAGACGCAGCACAGCCAGTATCTGGACGCCCGGCACACCGCGCTGGTCACCGGGCTGCGGGCCGGCGAACGCTCCCCGGTGTTCCGGCTCGGTACGGCCTGGGGCGGCTACTCCTGGTACCTCCGGCTGCCCGGGGGCGGCCGGGGACCCTGGGCCGGGATCGTCCGGGTCGAGTGCTCGGCCGAGCTGGCGGAGCAGCAGGCGGTCGGACTCGCCCACCTGTCCCTGGTCACGCTGCCCCGGTTCGCCTCCACGCCGTACAAGGATCCGAGGGCGCCACAGAACCTGATTCCGATCGCCGGGCTGGAGCGCCGGCTCCGCGCCCGGCTCGGCGACGGCCGGCTGCTGCACCGGGCCCTCACCTTCGCCAGCCACGCGTCATAGGAGCGGGCAAGGGGCCGTTCACGACCGGATGCGATAAGCCGGAGGCCTTCCCTGATAATTGTCGGGTGGGCCGCAACCGTAAGACCAACCTGATCGCGGCCAAGGTCGACACCGGCCTGGCGGAGGTGAGCCCCGATCCGGACCGGCCCCGCTCGTACACCCTGCTGGTCGACGGGGCACCGCAGTCGCACGTCGACCTGGCCGACCCGACCCACCTGGAGTTCGAGTACGTCCGCCGGTTCGCCATCGTCGTCGACCTCGTCACGCCGGCCGGAGCACCGCTGAAGGTGCTGCACCTCGGCGGCGGGGCGCTGACCCTGCCCCGGTACGTCTCCGCGACCCGGCCCGGTTCCACCCAGCGGGTGGTGGAGATCGACGCGGCCCTGGTGGAGCTGGTCCGCCGGGAGCTGCCCTGGCCGGCGGACCCACGGCTACGGGTCCGGGTGGGCGACGCCCGGGAGGTGCTCGGCTCGTCCCCCGACGCCGGGTACGACCTGATCGTCGCCGACGTGTTCGCCGGTGCCCGGACACCCGCGCACCTGACCTCGGTGGAGTTCGCCGCCCAGGCGGCCCGGGTGCTGCGGCCGGGCGGCACCTACCTGGTGAACATCGCGGACGGGCCGCCGCTGCGGCATGCCCGGGCCCAGGTCGCCACCGTCCGCAGCGTGCTGCCGGAGTCCTGCCTGATCGCCGATTCGGCGGTGCTGCGCGGCCGGCGGTACGGCAACCTGGTGCTGGTCGCCGGCCGGACCGAACTGCCGGTGGCCGACCTGATCCGCCGTACCGCCGGTGACTGGTTCCCCGGCCGCGTGCTGTACGGCGCCGACCTGGACCGCTTCGCGGGCGGCGCCCGGGTGGTCGGCGACGCGGCCGCCCGACCGTCGGCTCCGCCGCCGCCGGGAACCTTCGGGGTCGCGATCTAGCCCATCCGGCCGCCTCGGCGCAACCGGCCGATCCGGCCGATCGTCCAGGCCGACCCGGTGACCCGGCAACTTCCCCGACCCGCATTGATCCGGCCCGGTATGGAATCCGTACCTGTGGGTGGCGGCACAACTCGGCCCGGATCGCCGGTGGCCCGGGTGCGACGCGTTCGACGCGGAGGTATGGGTGCGATGCAGGCGGTAGCCGGCGCTTGGCACGGCGGCCAGATCATGCCGGGGCGAATGTGCGCCACTTCGCAACGGCGGTCAAATCGGTACCGAAAAAGTCTCGACGCGCGGCCCACGGACCGCAATGATGGGCCGGTGACGCCGCGATCGGCTGCCGGCCGCCACCATGCCGAACCCGCCGAGACGAGGGCCGAGACGAGGCATTCAGACGAGCTCGTTCGACTGCTCTACCAGGAACACGCCAAGCCCCTGCTGATGTTCGTGTTGCGGCTTACCGGCGGCGACCGCCAGCGGGCCGAGGACGTCGTGCAGGAGACGCTGCTGCGCGCCTGGCGCAACGCACACCGGCTGGGCGCCCAGGGGCAGTCCTCGTTGCGTCCCTGGTTGGTCACCGTCGCCCGCCGGATCGTCATCGACGACCACCGTAGCGAGCAGGCGCGGCCAGCCGAGACGTACGACCGCGACCTGGAAGGGTTCTCCGAGTCCGACGACACCGAACGGGTGCTCCGGATGATGACGATCACCGACGCGCTGCGGACGCTGAGTCAGCCGCACCGCGAGGTCCTGGTGGCGACGTACTTCCAGGGACGTACGGTGCCGGAGGCCGCCGAGGAGTTGGGGCTCCCGCTCGGCACCGCGAAGTCCCGGGTCTACTACGCCCTCCGGGCGTTACGCACGGCCCTGCGGGAGCGGGGGGTGACGGAATGACCGGGGAGAGCCACCGGGAGGTCGCGTCGTACGCACTCGGCGTCCTCGACGAGCGGGACGCCGAACAGTTCGAGGAACATCTGGCGACCTGCACCCAGTGCATCGAGGAACTGGAGTCGTTCCTGCCGGTGGTGGACCTGCTCGCCGAGGTCGACGGCCGCGATCTTCTGGTGGTGGAGCGCGCCGACCCGCACGACGCACTCTTCGACCGGGTCGTGGCGGCGGTGGGCGCGGAGCGGCGACGGGCGCGGAGCAGGCGGCTCTACAGCCTCGCGGCGAGCGTCGTACTCCTGGCAATGGTGACCGGTCTGGCGTTGTTCGTCGGGACCCGGGTCGGCGGCCCGCAGGGGACGACCGCCCAGCCGCCGGCGACCAGCACTCCGTCGGCCAGGGGTTCCTCCGTGCCAGGTATCGGTGGCCCGGACCTGCCGAAGGGCGAGCGGTTCAGCGTCACCGACCGGAGCAGCGGGGTGCAGGCCGACCTGATCGTCGCGTCGACGCCGTTCGGTACCGGAGTCTCCTTCGCGCTGAGCAAGCTGACCGGCCCCCGGAAGTGCCAGCTCGTGCTGCTCCGCAAGGACGGTCCGCCCGAGGTCATCTCCAGTTGGAAGGTGCCGCCCGCCGGATACGGCACCGCGGCCCAGCCCAGGCCGTTGACGTTGCAGGCGACCACCGTCACCCCGCTGGACGAGATCGACCAGATGCAGGTACAGGTGATCGACGACGACGGCAAGGTGACCAGCGAACTGGTGACCGTTCCGCTCTGATCGGTTCGCGACGATTTCCGACGGCCGGACACCGCCGGAACACGGAATGTTCCCGGGCGACCACAGCCCGAACAATTGCGCGGCCAAAACGACTCGGCGTCACTCGCCGACCCCGGTACGAAACGACAAAGAGACAGCCGTTCCCGTTTCCCACGCAGCACGCATCGGCCGGGTTCAACGTTTGGCTGTGAAATTGTCCACTGCCAATTGCCTCATCCGGCCGACCCCGCAGCCCGTACTTCCCGGCGACCCGTCCAGCTAAGGAGGGCACGTGGCACTGATGAAGCGGGCTGGCGTCGTCATCGCCGGTGGGGCACTGGCGACGCTGACAGCCTGCGCGCCGACGCCTGCCAACCCGAACAACGCCTCCGACGTCAAGCCGGTGGCCAACGCCGGAGCCGAGTCCACTGCGGAGCCGAGCGCGTCGCCCACCCCGGAGCCCGTCGAGGTGGCGGAGGTCGACCTCACCGACGGGTTGATCGGCAAGAAGGTCGCCCGGATGGGCCAGGTCGTGACCGATGAGAAGGGCTGGGTTCTCTACCGGTTCGACCGGGACTCGGCGAAGCCGTCGAAGACCACCTGCGTCGGGGACTGCGCCCTGGTCTGGCCGCCGGTGCTCACCGACGGAAAGCCGGATCTCAAAGGGATCGCGGACGACAAGGTCGGCACGGTGACCCGACCGGACGGCACCAGGCAGGTCACCATCGGCGGCTGGCCGATCTACCGCTACATCGGTGACAAGAAGGCCGGACAGTGGCGCGGTCAGGGCGTCGGCGGCACCTGGTTCGTGGTGACACCGACCGGCACGAAGAACCTGAGCTGCCTGCCGACCGGAACGCCCAAGGCGGTCGCCCCGCCGCCGATCGACGACGCGCAGGGCGGCGACACGGGGGCTCCCAGTTACTGACCCGACCGCCGTCACCCCACAGTCCCGGCGGCCGGCCGTTGCCAGGGTAGGCGCGGTCGGTCGCCGCCGTGATCCGGAACGCGGCGCGCGGCAACGGTCGCCTTCCGGCTGCGACGCCGGCCCTGGTCGGGGCCGGCGTCGCGGTTCGTCCGCCACCGATCCGACCGGCGTGCGCCACCGATCCGACCGGCAACTCCGCCGACCTCGTCCACCCCGCCGTTGAACCCCGGGCATCGTCCGAACGGCTGATGCCGCTCGTTCACCACCCAAAACATAAATTCCTTTTAAGTGGGCCTCAAGAGATTCCTATCTTCTCTACCACGGTTTGACTCTCAGGCAACGCATTCCGTACGGTTTTTCGCAGTGTTACCGGTTGATTATTCGGAAAGGCAGGAAGATGGTGACGATAGACGGGTTGCCACCCGGCGCTCAGGATCGTCACCCGATCCGTCGCTACCCCTGGTCAGCGCCACATAAGGCGACCCCCGCCGGGTCCACGGCGCGCCGATCGCCGGCACCGACATCCGGGTCCGTCACATCGGCCCGCCCAGCACCCGCCCAGGCTGACGACCTCCTGGTCGTCGGCACCCCCAGCCTGGTCCGCTGATCCGACCTCGCTGACCGAACCCTCTCCAGAAAGAGGTGGCACCACGTGAACACCCCCGTCCGCTCCTCACGGCGCTCGAACCGCCCGCCACGTAACAAGCGCCTGATTGCCGTGCTTGCCACGCTCGGTGTGTTCGGCGCGATCGTTGCCGTGACGCAGGTTTCCAACGCCGACGTCTGGGGCGGCCGTACGAAGGCACGGGCCTGCCCGACCACGGCCCCGCCCGCCACCACCGCGCCCGCGGCCACCCCCTCGGCCGACGCGAGCGCGACCCCGGCCCCCACCGGCACCGCCAGCGGGCCGGGCACCGCCACCAAGCCGGAGACCCGGTCGTACCACGACCACGGCGCGATCCAGCACCCCGGCGACGGGCAGCAGGCGGGCACCCTGGCCCAGCGTGGCCGCGGCAACCAGAACGGCAGCGGCAACTGCACGCCGAGCACCGGCCCGACGACGAGCACCGCGCCCGGCAACCCGACCGCCCTCGAACCGCTGGGTGCCGACTGCTCCGGCAGCGACCTGCAGGCACACGACGGCTTCCAGAACGGCGAGCGTTGCGTCGGGACCGAGTTCGGCGAGGTCGGCGCTCCGGAGGACAACCCGAGCCTGCTGATCACCCAGGCGCCGACCTCGGTACGGGTCAACCAGCAGTTCACGCTGCGGGTCAGCACCCGCAACCTGGTCCGGGACCGGTTCCTGCCGGCCGCGCAGGGCGGCTACTACAAGGAGAGCTCGTTCCTCACCGAGGACGGACTGGTCCGTGGCCACTTCCACTCGGCCTGCCGGATGCTGACCAGCAACCGCAACGCGCCCGACCCGGCGCCGGTACCGGCGTTCTTCGTGGCGACCGAGGACGGCAACGGCGGCGCGACGCCGGACACCGTCACGGTGACCGTCCCCGGTCTCACCCAGCGGGGCCAGGCGCAGTGCGCGATCTGGGCCGGCGACGGCTCGCACCGCATCCCGATGATGGCCCGCGCCAACCAGGTGCCGGCGTTCGACGTAGTCCGGATCACCGTCCGGTGATCCCGGCCGGCTGGAAAGCCGGCCGATGGCCTGAGCGGTCGACGCTCCCGCCAATCCCGCACGAACCGGTGGTGACTGGTCCCCAACCCACCGCCGCCAGGTGAATCCGACGACGTACATCCGGAGGGAGGACGGCACGAGGGCCAGGTCGGGAAACACCTGAACCGCTACAGGCCGGACGGCACCGGAACGCGCACGGGCGTTCCGGTGCCGTCCCGTCTGTGCCCGCCCCCGGCCAGCCGTCCCTACGGCGACGGCGCCCCCGGCCAGCCCGTCCCGGCGACGGCGACGATCGGCCGGAATCGTGCTTGTCCCCCGGCCGCCGAGCCGGGCATGGTGGCCCGATGCGACGGGACTACGGCGGCGAGGCCGATCTTCAGGACCTGCAACGGTTCGCGCAGCGGATCTGGTCGCCAGGCAGCCGTTGGCACATCGGTGATCTGGCCTGGAACCTCGGCCAGGCGCCGACCACCGCTGCCGGCCGGCCGATGGCGCTGTGGCGGATCGGCGCCGAACCGGTGGCGTGGGGCTGGCTGGAGGCGCCGGACGAACTGGCCCTGCTGGTCGATCCCGCCCGTCCGGAACTTGCCGAGCAGGTGCTGGACTGGGCCGAGGGCGTAACGTCCGCGCCGCCGACCGTCACCGTCTTCGACAGCGAGCGGCACCTCGACGCGGCGCTGCGCCGCCGGGGGTACTCGGCCGACACCGAAGGCCCGTACTTCCTCGCCCACCGCCGTGACCTCGCCGTACTGCCGGGGGTGCCGAGGCTGCCGGCCGGTTTCGTGGTCCGCCCGGTACGCGGCGAGGCCGACCTGACCCGCCGGGTGGCCGTACACCGGGAGGTCTGGCATCCCTCGGCCCTGACCGAGGAGCGGTACCGCACCCTCGTCCGGCGCTGGCCGTACCGGTCCGCCTTTGACGTGGTCGTCGAAGCGCCGGACGGCCGGTTCGTCGCGTACTGCCTGGGTTGGTACGACGAGGTGAACCGGGCCGGCCTGTTCGAGCCGGTCGGCACGCTCGCCGAGTTCCGCCGGCAGGGCCTGGGCCGCGCCGCCGGGATCGCGGTGCTGCGGGCGTTCCGCGACGCCGGAGCCGAGACGGCCGTGGTGTACGCCCGGGGCGACGACGCCTATCCGGTTCCGAAGCAGCTCTATGCGGCGCTCGGCTTCGCCCCGCACGCCCGGACGGTCAGCTACCGCCGACGGCGTGGCAGAGTGTCCGGGTGACCGGAACCGGGCCGACGGCGAGTCGGGTGCTGCGCCCACCGGCGGGCTACCACCTCGCCGGCTCGGTCCGGCTCCTGGCGATGGGGGCACACGACCCCTGTGCCCGGTTCGTCGACGGAACCTTCTGGTGGGCCACCCGCACCCCGGCCGGACCCGGGACCCTCGCACTTCGCCGGCGCTCCGACGAACTGGTCGCCGACGGCTACGGACCGGGCGCGGACTGGGTGCTGGAACGGGCCGACGCCGTGGCCGGGCTCCGGGACGACGTGACGGGCTTCGACGGGCTCGCCGCCGGCCATCCGGTGGTGGCCCGGTTGGCCCGTACCCACCGTGGACTGCGGCTTCCGGCCACCGGACAGATCTTCCCCCGACTGCTACGGGCGATCTTCGAACAGAAGGTCACCGGCAAGGAGGCGTTCCGGGCGTACGCGGCGACGGTCCGGCACTTCGGCGCGCCCGCCCCCGGCCCGGTACCAGGGCTATGGACACCACCGGAACCAGCGGTGATCGCCGCCGCGCCGTACTGGGTGTTCCATCCGTTCGGGGTGGAGCAGCGGCGGGCCGACACCCTACGCCGGGCGGCGGCCGTCGCGGACCGGCTGGAACGCTGCGTCGATCCGGTCGAGGCGACCCGCCGGCTCACCGCGATCGTCGGGATCGGCCCGTGGACGGCGGCCGAGGTGGTACGGATCGCCTTCGGCGACCCGGACGCGGTGAGCGTGGGCGACTACCACATTCCGAACACCGTCGCCTGGGCGCTGGCCGGCGAGGTCCGGGGCGACGACGCACGGATGCTGGCCCTGCTGGAGCCCTTCCGGGGACACCGTGGCCGGGTCTGTCTCCTGCTCGAAGCCGATGGCCAGCACGCTCCCCGGTTCGGGCCCCGGATGCCGATCCGGTCCTTCGCCCGCTTCTGAGAGGTAAGGAAGGGCCCCTCCTTATCGCTTTTTGTATAGGAAGGGCCCCTTCTTAACATGCAGGCTAGGAGGGTGCCGGGACCGGCCCGGAGTCGGTGTGTGGTTGCCTGGCGAACGTGTCCACTCAGCGCTCCGATTCCTCGGCCGATCCGTCGCCCCTCGTCCGCGTCGATCCGTCTGCGGTCGTCCGCGCCGATCTCTCTGCCGCGAGTGCCGACGTCACCGTCGGGCCGGCCGGGCGCGCGGACGCCGGCGAGATCCTGACCGTTCAGCGGGCCGCGTACGTCAGCGAGGCGCAGCGCTACCGGGAGCCGCTGCTGCCACCGCTCACCGAGACGCTGGACGAGGTCCGCGCCGTACTGGCCGATGGCGGCATCGTGCTCGTCGCGCGGCTCGGTACCCGGCTCGTCGGCGCGGTCCGGGCCAGGATCGAGGACGGCACCGGCCACGTCGGCCGGCTCGCCGTCGCCCCCGATCTGCACGGTCTGGGCATCGGCAGCAGACTGCTGCGCGCCGTGGAGGCCGCCTGCCCGGCCTCGGTACGCCGATTCGAGTTGTTCACCGGGGCCGACAGCGAGAACACCGTGCGGCTCTACCGCCGACACGGGTACGTCGTGTTCGCGCACCGCTCGATCGACACCGGCCCGGGACTGCTGTACCTGGAGAAACACCGGTAGCAGGTGCTGCCCGCCCCGGACCGCCCCGCCTCAGCCGGCCACGGTGAGCAGCGCGTCGGCGACGGTGGTCCGGGTGTTCAGGACGGAACGGCCGCTCCGGTACGTGGACACCAGCCCGGCGGCCCGGAGCACGGCGAGATGCTGGGACACCCCGCCCGCGGAGATCCCGGTACGCCGGGCCAGCTCGGTGGTGGAGATCGGCGCCCGCATCTCGACGAGCAACCGGGCCCGGCCCCGCCCCAGCACGGCGCTCAGGGTGTCGGACGCCTGTCGTGGGGCCTCCCAGAGGGTGCCGACGCCCCGAGCCGGATAAGCGAGCTGCGCCGCGGCACCCCCGGCGACGCTCGCACCCCCGGCGACGCTCGCACTCCCGGCGACGCTCGCACTCCCGGCGACGCTGAGCACGGACGGCCAGACGAAGACCGACGGGATCAGCACCAGGCCCCCGCCGTCCGCGACGTCGACGGCGGTGCAGTGGCGTTGGGCGATCGAGAGTGTCTCGTCCTCCCAGCGCACCTGTTGATGGAGATCGTTGAGGAGCCCGGCGGCACCGTTCTCGGCCAGTATCCGGGCCCGGTGCTGCACCTCGGCGTCCAACAGCAGCCGGATCCGGGGCCAGTCCGGCGCGAGCGCGATCCGCCAGTACTCGGCGATCTCGTCGGCGATCCGGCGCAGCCCGGCCGCCGGATCGGCGTACAGGGCACGCACCGCCGCCGACCGGGCGCCGCCGTACAGGTCGAGGTCGGCGCGGACGACCTCGGGCGGGGTGGCCCGCAGCACGGCGAGTTCGGCGTCGAGGTCCGGGGTCAGGCCACCCGGCGGCGGCGTGAGGAAGTCGGGCAGGTAGCCGGGCCCGGCCGGGATGAGCTGCCAGAGCAGACCGCCGTCGGCCGCGTCGGGACCGTGGGTGCGGTCGGTGCCGACCAGGCCGGCGGCGCGGAGCCGAGGGCGTACCCGGTTCACCCACGGCAGGTGCACGGCGTGGTCACCGGTGTCCCGCAGCACCCGGACGCTGGCGGCGACCTCCCACACGCAGGAGACCGCGAACCGGATCCGGGCGACAGCGCCGGCCGACAGACCGATGGCAACCACGACGACGACCTTCCGTTCCGGTCCGAACCGCTTCCGTTTTAGCCAGAGCTGAAAGAGTACGGCTGTCGCCGGTACCAGCGGAAACTACCTGGCATGACTGATCAACAGAGCCGGGCCGACCTGTTCCGTTCGCTGCACGTCCCCGGTACCCCGGTTGTCCTGGTCAATGCCTGGGATGCGGCGAGTGCCCGGATCGTGGCGGCGGCCGGGGCGCGCGCGGTCGCGACGACCAGCGCCGGCGTGGCGTGGAGCCTCGGGGCGCCCGACGGCGACGTCCTCGGCCGCGACCTGGCCACCGACGTCGTCGGTCGAATCGTCGGCACGGTGTCGGTACCGGTGAGCGCCGACATCGAGGCCGGTTACGGGGCAACGCCGGAGCAGGTGGCGGAGACCGTCCGCGCGGTACTCGCCGTCGGCGCGGTCGGGGTGAACATCGAGGACGCCGTTGCCGGCGACGTCCCGGCGCTACGCGATGTCGCCGAGCAGTCGGCCCGGCTGGCCGCCGCGCGGTCCGCCGCCGACCGGGCCGGGGTGCCGCTGTACGTCAACGCCCGGATCGACACCTTCCTGCGTGGCCTGGGTGGCGTCGCGGAGACGGTCGACCGGGCGGCCGCCTACCTCGCGGCCGGCGCCGACGGGGTGTTCGTACCCGGGCTGGTGGATCCGGACACGATCGAAAAGCTCGTCGCGAACATCCCGGCGCCGGTCAACATCCTGGCCGGACCGGGCGCTCCGGCGGTGCCGGAACTCGCGAGGCTCGGCGTGGCCCGGGTCAGCCTCGGCTCGGCGGTGGCCGAGGGCGCGTACGCGGTGGCGCAGCGGGCCGCCGACGAGGCGTTCGGGCCGGGCACGTACGGGGCACTCGCCGGAGCGCTGGACTACGGGACGATCAACGCGCTTCTGCGACCCTGACGATCCCGGCGACGAACCACAACCGGCGAGCGACCGGGCACCGGGCGGCCGGACGGCGGGACGACCGGACGGCGGGGCGGCGGGGCGGCGGGGCGGCGGTTGCGGAGCGGAGTGGCTGGGGAACGATAGCGACATGTCGAACACCAAAGACGGCAGCTACCTCAGTGCCGGCGGGGAGTTCACCCGCGACCAGCGTTACATCGCGACACGGATCACCGAGGACGGGCGGGACGGCTACCCGGTGGAGCCCGGCCGGTACCGGCTGGTGGTGAGTCGGGCGTGCCCGTGGGCGAACCGGGTCATCATCGTCCGCCGGCTGCTGGGGCTGGAGGACGTCCTGTCGATGGGGGTCGCCGGGCCGACCCACGACGCCCGGAGTTGGACCTTCGACCTCGACCCCGGCGGTCGCGATCCGGTACTCGGCATCGAGCGCCTCCAGGAGGCGTTCTTCGCCCGGTTCCCCGGCTACGAGCGGGGGATCACCGTCCCGGCGATCGTGGACGTACCGACGGGGCAGGTGGTGACCAACGACTACGCCCAGATGACCCTGGACCTGTCGACGCAGTGGCGGGCGCACCACCGCTCCGGCGCCCCCGACCTCTATCCGGAGGCGCTGCGGGCCGAGATCGACGAGGTGAACGCCGTGGTCTTCGCCGACGTGAACAACGGGGTCTACCGGTGCGGTTTCGCCGGCAGCCAGGAGGCGTACGCGAGGGCGTACCACCGACTCTTCGACCGGCTCGACTGGCTGTCGGCCCGGCTGGAGGGCCAGCGCTACCTGGTCGGCGACACCATCACCGAGGCCGACGTCCGGCTCTTCACCACGCTGGTCCGGTTCGACGCCGTCTACCACGGCCACTTCAAGTGCAACCGGCAGAAGCTCACCGAGCAGCCGGTGCTGTGGGCGTACGCCCGGGACCTGTTCCAGACGCCGGGCTTCGGCGACACCATCGACTTCGACCACATCAAGCGGCACTACTACGAGGTGCACCGGGACATCAACCCGAGCGGCATCGTGCCGGAGGGCCCGGACCTGACCAACTGGCTCGACCCGCACGGTCGGGAGGCGCTCGGCGGGAGTCCCTTCGGCGCCGGCAGCCCGCCGGCACCGCCCCGGTCCGACGAGACCGTCCCGGCCGGGCACACCCCGCTGGCGGCCTGACCGCCGATAGGTCCCCGGTGCCGGCCAGGGTTTCCCGGCCGGTACCGGGCAGGGATTCCCGGCCGGTACCGGCCCGGCGGACCACCAGCACGGCCAAACCGACCGCACGGCTACAGGCGAAATGAGAGGATTATTGCTGGTTGGGCGTCGGTAGTGCACGGACGCCGGCAGGTGCGCGACGGGGGGTCGGCATGGCGAGCAAGGCAGCGGTGCTGCGCCTGGTCGGGCTCGGCCGGAGCTACCAGGAGATCGGCGCGACGCTGGGCATCCCACCCGGTCAGGCGTACCTGATCGGGACCGGGATTCCGGCCGACGGCGGCGGCACGGTGACCAGAGCCCAGCGCGAGCGCCCGGGGATCCTGCCGTCCCGAACCCAGCGCCTGGTCAACCCGCGCGAGGCACCCCCGCCTCCGGCCGAACCTGTGCACGAGTGGATGCGTAGCCGGGCTCACGGCGACCAGCTGACCCGGCCGGGGCGGTAGCCCGACCGGCCGCCCGCGCCCCGACCGACGCCCCGGACCAGCCATCGAGGACAGGAGCCCGCCGTGCGCCAACTTCCGATCGGTTCGTGGCCGGTGTGGCGCCAGCTCACCGGGCCGGACCGGACCGGCCGGGCGGCTTCGGTGAAGTCGCGACAGAGCGATGCCCTTCAGGCTCGCACCGCCAGCGCGGACCGGGTGGTCAAGTCGGTCTGCCCCTACTGCGCCGTGGGCTGTGCCCAGAACGTGTACGTCCGCGACGAGCGGGTGGTGCAGATCGAGGGAGATCCTGATTCGCCGGTGAGCCGGGGACGACTCTGTCCGAAGGGTGCCGCCTCGCTGCAACTGACCACCGATTCGGGCCGGCTGGACAAGGTCCGCTACCGCCCCCCGTACGCCACGCAATGGCAGGACCTCGACCTGGCCACCGCGATGGAGATGATCGCCGAACGGGTGATCCGGACCCGGCGGGAGACCTGGCAGTGGGAGGAGGAGGACGGCAGCCTGCTCGCTAGGACGATGGGGATCGCCAGCCTGGGCGGCGCCACTCTGGACAACGAGGAGAACTACCTGATCAAGAAGCTGTTCAGCGCGCTCGGGGTGATCCAGGTGGAGAACCAGGCCCGGGTCTGCCACAGCTCCACGGTGATCGGCCTCGGTACGTCGTTCGGGCGCGGCGGCGCGACCACCTTCATGCAGGACATGCAGCACGCCGACTGCATCGTGATCGAGGGCTCCAACTTCGCCGAGGCGCACCCGGTCGGCTTCCAGTGGGTGATGGCGGCCAAGGCCCGGGGCGCCACGGTGATCCACGTCGACCCCCGGTTCACCCGGACCAGCGCCCTCGCCGACCTGTTCGTGCCGATCCGGGCCGGCACCGACGTCGCCTTCCTCGGCGGGATCATCAACCACGTACTGACGCAGGAGAAGGACTTCCGGGAGTACGTGCTGGCGTACACGAACGCCTCGACCATCATCAACGAACAGTTCCAGGACACCGAGGACCTGGACGGGCTCTTCTCCGGATTCGACCCGCAGGGCCACCAGTACGCCGAGGAGAGTTGGCAGTACGAGGGCGTCCAGTTGGTCTCGGCCAGCGGCGAGCGCGACAGCCAGTACCTCGCCCGGCAGGCGGCCCAGATCGACCGGCCCGGCTCCCCCGGACGCGACGCCGGCGAGCACGGATCCGGCCAGGGCGAGAAACACGGCTCCGGCAGCGCCGCGCTGGACGGCCAACCCCGGCGGGACCCGACGTTGCAGGACCCCCGCTGTGTCTACCAGATCCTCAAGCGGCACTTCTCCCGCTACACCCCGGAAATGGTCGAACGGATCTGCGGCATCCCGCCGGAGGTCTTCGCCGAGGTCTGCCGGCACCTGGTCGACAACTCCGGGCCCGAGCGCACCAGCGAGTTGGTCTACGCGGTCGGCTGGACCCAGCACACCGACGGGTCGCAGTTCATCCGCTCGGCCAGCATCCTGCAACTGCTGCTGGGCAACATCGGCCGGCCCGGCGGCGGCATCCAGGCGCTGCGCGGGCACGCCAGCATCCAGGGCTCGACCGACATCCCGACCCTGTTCAACCTGCTGCCCGGCTACATCCCGATGCCGCACGCGCACAAGGCACAGACCCTCGACGACTTCATCGTCGCGGACGCCGCCCGCAAGGGGTTCTGGGCGAACATGCGGGCCTACACGGTGAGCCTGCTCAAGGCCTGGTGGGGCCCGGCCGCCCGGGCCGACAACGACTTCTGCTTCAACTACCTGCCCCGGATCACCGGCAGCCACTCCCACTACGACACCACGCTGGAACAGCTGGGCGGCACCTGCAAGGGCTACTTCCTGCTCGGCGAGAACCCGGCGGTCGGCTCGGCGAACTCCCGGATGCAGCGGCTCGGGATGGCCAACCTGGACTGGCTGGTCGTCCGGGACCTGACCATGATCGAGAGCGCCACCTGGTGGAAGGACGGCCCCGAGATCGAATCGGGCGAGCTGGCCACCGAACGGATCGGCACGGAGATCTTCGTACTGCCGGCCGCCGCGCACACCGAGAAGGCCGGGAGTTTCACCAACACCAACCGGCTGCTCCAATGGCACCACCAGGCCGTGGAGCCGGCCGACGACCGCCGCAGCGACCTGTGGTTCATGTACCACCTGGGCCGGCTCATCCGGCAGAAGCTGGCCGGCTCGACCGATCCGATGGACCGGCCGATCCTCGACCTGACCTGGGACTACCCGACGACGGGCAGCACCGCCGAGCCGGTCGCCGAGGCGGTGCTGGCCGAGATCAACGGCTGGGACTCCGACGGCCGGCCGCTGTCGACGTACACCGAACTGGCCGACGACGGCTCGACGGTCTGCGGATGCTGGATCTACTGCGGGGTGTACAAGGACGGGGTCAACCAGGCCGCCCGCCGCAAGCCGGCCGAGGAGCAGCACTGGGTCTCCCCGGAGTGGGCGTGGGCCTGGCCGGCGAACCGCCGGATGCTCTACAACCGGGCCTCGGCCCGGCCGGACGGCAGCCCGTGGAGCGAGCGCAAGAAGTACGTCTGGTGGGACGACGACGCCGACCGGTGGACCGGGTACGACATACCCGACTTCGAGCCGACGAAGCGACCGGACTACCAGCCGCCGGAGGGCGCCCGGGGGATCGCCGCACTGCGCGGCACCGACGCCTTCATCATGCAGGCCGACGGGCTCGCCTGGTTGTACGCGCCCACCGGGGTCGTCGACGGGCCGCTGCCCACCCACTACGAGCCGCAGGACTCCCCGATGGACAACCTGCTCTACCGCCAGCAGCGCAATCCGGCCCGGCTGCTCCGGCCGCACGAACACAACCGGTACCACCCGAACGGTTCCCAGCGCGGTGCGCAGATCTTCCCGTACGTGGTCACCACCTACCGGCTGACCGAGCATTTCACGGCGGGCGGGATGAGCCGGCACACGCCGTACCTGGCCGAACTGCAGCCGGAGTTCTTCTGCGAGGTCTCCCCCGAACTGGCCGCCGAGCGGGGCCTCGTGCACGCCGACTGGGCCACCATCGTCACCGCCCGCAACGTGATCGAGGCCCGGGTCCTGGTGACCGAGCGGGTGGCACCGCTGCACGTCGACGGCCGGATCATCCACCAGATCGGGCTGCCGTTCCACTGGGGACCGAACGGCTACAGCCGGGGCGACGCGGCCAACGAACTCACCTCGATCTCGCTGGACCCCAACTCGCACATCCAGGAGAGCAAGGCACTGTCGGCGGACATCCGCCCGGGTCGCCGGCCACGGGGGCCGGACCGGATGGCGCTGGTCCGGGACTACCAGCGTCGGGCCGGGATCACCGAACGCACCGGAACGGAGGCGTAGCCGCGATGGCTCTCGATCTGCGTGAGGCGACCGGCGGGGAGCGGGATCCGGCCAGCGCCGGAGGCTACGCGGAGCCCCCGGAACGGGTCGGCTTCTTCACCGACACCAGCGTCTGCATCGGCTGCAAGGCGTGCGAGGTGGCCTGCAAGGAATGGAACGCGGTTCCGGAGGACGGGCTGCTCTTCACCGGCATGTCGTACGACAACACCGGCAGCCTCGGTGCCGACAGTTGGCGACACGTCGCCTTCGTCGAACAGCCGCGCCGCCTCGGCCGGCAGGAGACCCACCTGGCCCCGACCGAGTTGCCACCCGACCTGCTCCGGTCGGCCGGCGGACGGACCGCCGTCTCGCTCGGCATGCCCGCCTCGGCACCGCCGGACGGACACGTCTCCGCCGCGGCCGAGATGGACTTCCGCTGGTTGATGTCCTCCGACGTGTGCAAGCACTGCACCCACGCCGCCTGCCTGGACGTCTGCCCCACGGGCGCGTTGTTCCGCACCGAGTTCGGCACGGTGGTGGTCCAGCAGGACATCTGCAACGGCTGCGGCTACTGCGTACCGGCCTGCCCGTACGGGGTGATCGAGAAGCGCCCGTCGAACGGGCTGGTCTCGAAGTGCACCCTCTGCTACGACCGGCTCTCGGTCGGCCAGGAGCCCGCCTGCGCCAAGAGCTGCCCCACCGACTCGATCCAGTTCGGCGAACTTTCCGAGCTTCGCGAGCGGGCGGCCGGCCGGGTGCGGGACCTGCACGACGCCGGTGTGACCAGCGCCCGGCTCTACGGCGCCGATCCGCACGACGGGGTCGGCGGTGCCGGCGCGTTCTTCCTGCTGCTGGACGAGCCCGAGGTGTACGGCCTGCCGCCGGACCCGGTCGTCACCACCCGGGACCTGCCCGCGATGTGGCGACGGGCCGGGCTGGCCGCCGTGGGTCTGTTGGCCGCCCTCGCCGCCGTCGCGATCCCGGGAGCCCGACGATGAGCCAGCGCAGTGAGGAAACGCCATGAGCCGTACGGATGTCCCACTCGACACCTCGCTCGACCTGCCGGCGGAACGGGATGCCCTGATCGGCTCGGCCGGGCGGCCGGAGCGCCGGCAGCGCGGCGAGCGGCTGATGGTGTCGAAGGCCGAGTTCCGCTCGTACTACGGCCGGCCGGTACTGAAGCCGCCGCCCTGGCAGGCGCCCGACATCGGCGGATACCTGTTCTTCGGCGGGCTGGCCGGCGCCTCCTCGACCCTGGCCGCCGCGGCCGAACTCACCGGCCGGCCGCACCTGGCCCGAGGGCTCAAGGCCGGTGCCGCCGTCGCCGTCGCCGGGTCGCTCTACTCACTGGTGCACGACCTGGGCCGCCCCGAGCGCTTTCTCCACATGCTCCGGGTGGTCAAGGTGACCTCCCCGATGAGCATCGGTTCCTGGCTACTGACCGGGTACGGCCCGCTGGCACTGCTCGCCGCCGGGAGTGCCGTCACCGGGTGGCTGCCTCGACTCGGCCGGCTCGGCACCCTCGGCGCCGGCGTCGTCGGTCCGGCCATCGCCACGTACACCGCGACGCTGATCTCCGACACCGCCGTACCGGTCTGGCACGAGGCACACCGGGAGCTGCCGGTCGTCTTCGTGGGCTCGGCCGCCGCTTCGGCCGGCGCGCTGGGCCTGCTCGTGGCGCCGGACTCGGAGGCGGGCCCGGCCCGTCGTGCCGCGCTGCTCGGCGCCGTCACCGAACTGGCGACGGCCCGCCGGATGGAGCGCCGGCTGGGCATGGTGGGCGAACCGCTGCGCCGAGGCATCGGCGGTGCGCTGCTGCGGGCCAGCCGCGTGCTGACGGCGGGCGGAGCCTTGGCGCTGACCGTCCCCGGCCGGAACCGGGTGGCGACGAGGGTGGGCGCGGCGGCGATGATCGCCGGCTCCGTCTGCCTGCGGTTCGGGATCTTCCAGGCCGGCGTGGCGTCGGCGCGGGATCCGAAGTACACCGTGACGCCGCAACGGGAGCGGCTGGAAGCCAGGGGCGGAAGCCGGAGGAGCCGACCATGAGGGCCGTGACGAGATACCTGCCGTTCGCCGGGATCGTGCTCGGCACCTGTGCCGCGGCCATCCTCGCCGGACGGCGCGACGGTCCGGACGGTCGCCGGTCCCGCCGCCGAGCGGGTTGGCGACAGCTGCGACGACCCGGCGCACCCCCTCGATGACAGCCGTACCCGCTGGGTGACGGCCGTACCCGCTCGATGACGGCCGTACCCGCTGGGTGACGGCCGTACGTGCTGGGTGACGGCGCCGATCCCGACCGCCCGGTCCCCGGCCGGGTTGGCCGTGGACCGGTCACCCGCCGACGCTTGCGGCGCCGGTCTCCGGGAGGTCGGTACCGGCCATCGCGAACAGGACGGTCCGGACGGCCTGGTGGAAGTCCGCGCGGCTCTGCTCGCTGCCCGGCGGTGGCGCGGTGAGGGAACCGGCACCGACGAGGCGGTCGAAGAGCAGTCCGTCGACGCAGGCGACGAGGTGGTTGCCGCGCTGCTCCGGGTTTGCCGCACCCGCCCGGGCGAGCAGCGCACGGGCCTGGGTCCGGGACGCGGTCCCGTACGACAGGATGTCCCGCAGCTCGGGGTGGTGGGTGGCCTCGAGCAGGCAGGCGTACCGGGCCAGCGTCCGGGTACGGCCGATGGTCAGCCACCGGTCGAGCAGGCCGGCGATCCGGCCGGCGAGCAGGTCGAGGTCCCGGGGTCCGAGTGGTTCCACCCCGGCGATGGACGTGGCCGGGGCGGAAGCGGTCGGCCCGTCGGCCGCCCCGTCGGCGGGTGGTTCGGTGGCTTCGAGGTCGGCCCGGTCGAGGTCGGCGAGTCGGCGTACGACCGCCTCGATGAGCGCCTTCCGGGTCCGGAAGTACGCGGACGTGGAGCCGAGCGGCAGTCCGGCGCGGGCGTCGACCGCGCGGTGGGTCAGTCCCCGCATGCCCAACTCCGCCACGAGTTCGATCGCGGCGTCGGTGATGACGGCGAACCGGTTCCGCCGGACAGCCATCCGCGCTCCTTCACCCCACTTTTCTACGGCTGTAGTATGCCTTTCTACAGTTGTAGAAGAACCGAGGCACGACGGATTCGCGGAGGTGGAGGATGACGGAGAACCGGACCGCCGTGGTCGTGGGCGCCGGCATCGGCGGGCTCTGCGCCGGGCTGGCGCTGTCCCGGCACGGCTGGCAGGTCACCATCCTGGAGCGGGCGCCGGCGTTCGGCGCGGTGGGCGCCGGGCTCACGCTGATGTCCAACGCACTGGCCGGGCTCGACGCCCTCGGGGTGGGCGACCGGATCCGGGCCGCCGGCCAGGTGGAGGCGCCCGGCGGCAGCCGTACCGCCGACGGCCGCTGGCTGTTCCGCATCGAGGCCACCGAACTGACCGACCAGCTCGGCACCGAGTCGCTGGGCATCCACCGGGCGACGCTGCACGGCATCCTCCGCGACGCCCTGCCGGCCGGCAGCACGCTGGTCACCGGGGCGGAGGTCGTCGACGTGGCCGCCGGGCCACCGGCCGAGGTCAGCTACCGGACGGACGGCACCCGGATCACGGTCGGCGCCGACCTGGTGGTGGGCGCGGACGGCCTGCGCAGCACCGTGCGGGCCCGGTTGTGGCCGGCGGCTCCCCCGCCGGTGTACGCCGGCTCGACCGCCTGGCGCGGGGTCACCGACGAGCCGTGGGACGGCGAACTGTACGTCGCGATCAGCTGGGGACCGGGCGCGGAGTTCGGCATGGTGCCGCTCGGCGACGGCCGGGTCTACTGGTTCGGCGCGGTCAACGCCCCGGCCGGCGGGAGCGACCCGGACGAGTTGCGCGCCGTCCGGGACCGGTTCGGGTCGTGGCACGCGCCGATCCCGGACCTGCTGGCCGCCACCAGCGCCGAGACGGTGCTCCGGAACGACATCTACCACCTCGGTACCCCATTGCCGTGCTACCGGCGCGGGTCGGTCGTGCTGCTCGGCGACGCCGCCCACGCGATGACCCCGAATCTGGGCCAGGGCGCCGCGCAGGCGATCGAGGACGCGGTGGTGCTCGGCGCGACCGTGGGCGAGGGTGCCGGTGACCTGGCCGCCGGGCTGATCCGGTACGACCGGCAGCGCCGCCCCCGGAGCCAGCACGTGGCCCGCGCCTCCTACCGGGTCGGCCGGTTCGGCCAGCAGCTCCAGAATCCGTTGGCGGTTACGCTACGTAACACTCTTCTCCGGTTCATCCCGCCCCGCACCGCGCTCCGCTCGATGGCCCGGTACGCCGACTGGCAGCCGCCCCGGCCCGACGGAACCTGACGCTGGGTAGCAACCGAAATCGATTTCCGAGAGATCCCCGGATCCCACGCGAGATGAATCGGCCATTCATCTACATTCATTCGACGACGTTGCTGTGATCCGTGCCCGATCGTCCTGAATAGCCGCATAATGCATCACAGCACCACTAGGCATCAGGCCCAAAGTGGCTTAAAAGGAGCGAGAGGCACAAACGTGAAGCTCACCTTTGTTCGCAAAACCGCGCAGTCCCAGGTCAACAACTGCCCGTCGCTGTACCGCACCGACCGTGGCACCTTCGTCGTGCAGGGCTGGCGGGTCTCCGACCCCGAGGCGCTCGCCCAGCTCGACATTCCGGCACACGAGACGGCCGTGGAGGTCCCGGCCGACGTGCTCGCGGAGATTGCGAAAACACTGTAGGTAACTGTTCGACGGCCCGACAGGTAACTCGACGGCCGTGTGACGACAAGGCCCTGTAGAACATCGGCCGATCGGCTCACCGGGCACGTGCGGAGGCCCTGCCGCGCCACCCGAGGTGGTGAGCCGATCGACCTCAGGAAGTGGATTCACGCACCATGCCCGGCCGGCAGCTCACGGAGGTCGGCCAGGGTCACCGGCGTACGGGTCAGCAGCAGCCGCTCCAGCGCGGCGACGCTACCCACCTCACCCAGTACGTCCATCCCGCCGACCTCCCGGCGATAGCGGTACCCCAGCCGGTAGAGGTATCTCCCGCCGATCCGCTCGATGCTCACCTGCCACCGGCCGCAGCAGACGCAGACCCAGTCCCGCATCCGGCGAAGATAGCTCTGACCTGCGGAAACGCCGACTCTCTCGGGATACGCGCGGTGCTGGCGGGACGGCCGGGACGGTTGAGGCGAACGAGGAGCACCACGGGCCGGCGACGATCTGGTTGACTTGGCCGGGTGGACCTGCCGATCAACCCGCCCGTCGAACCGATGCTGGCCCGGAGCGTGCCGAAGATTCCCACGGCCGAGGGGATGACCTACGAGCCGAAGTGGGACGGCTTCCGATGCATCGTCTTCCGCGACGGCGACGAGGTCGAACTGGCCAGCCGGGGCGGCAAGACTCTGACCCGCTACTTCCCCGAGGTCGTCGCCCAGGCCCGGCAACAGCTACCGACGCGCTGCGCGGTCGACGGCGAGCTGATCGTGATCCGCCGGGACGGTCCGGACGGTGCCCCCCGGCTGGACTTCGAGTTGCTGAGCCAGCGCATCCATCCGGCCGCCTCCCGGGTCGCCATGCTGGCCGAGACCACCCCGGCCGACCTGGTCGCCTTCGACCTGCTCGCGATCGGCGACGAGGCGCTGCTGGACCAGCCGTACGCCCAGCGGCGGGCTCGACTCGTCGAGGCGCTGAGCGGAGTCGTCCCGCCGGTGCACGTCACCCAGACCACCGACGACCCGGAAACGGCACGCCGCTGGTTCGAGATCTTCGAGGGAGCGGGCCTGGACGGGCTGGTCGCCAAGCCGGCCGACATCCCGTACGAGCCGGGGAAGCGGCTGATGTTCAAGGTCAAGCACACCCGTACGGCCGATGTCGTGGTCGCCGGGTTCCGCTGGCACAAGTCCGGCCCCGTGGTCGGCTCGCTGCTGCTCGGGCTCTACGACGACGCGGGCACCCTGCACCACGTCGGTGTGTCGGCGTCGTTCACCGCCGCGCGCCGGGCCGAACTCCTCGACGAACTGGCGCCGTACCGGGGCGAGATGGCCGACCATCCGTGGATCCACGGCGACCACACCAGTGGGCAGCGGATTCCGGGCGGACCGAGCCGGTGGTCCGGCACGAAGAGCCTGGAGTGGGAGCCGCTGCGGCCCGAACTCGTGGTCGAGGTCGGCTACGACGCGATGGAGGGGGACAGGTTCCGGCACACCGCGCAGTTCGTCCGCTGGCGGCCCGACCGCCAGCCCCGCTCCTGCGGGTACGACCAACTCGACCGCCCGATCCGGTTCGACGTCGACCAGGTACTCCGGGGCGATCCGGCGACCACCGCCTGACCTGTCCCCGACGCCGGCCCCGGCCGTCCGCCGCCCCACGCCGTCCAGCCCGACCGCGTAGCCTGGCGATCGAGAAAACCACGGAGGATTCTCTTGGCCCGCACGCACCTTCGCCGACTGCCCCTGGTCGGTTTCGTCGCCGTCGTCCTGCTTGCCGCCGGGTGCACCCTCCCGGTGTTCGACCGGGGCGACGAGGGCGACCAGAACACCCCGAAGGCGTCGAGCGCCGCCGGGCCGACCTGGAAGCCGTGTCCGGAGGTGCCGCGCAAGCTCGTCGGCCGGGGCGCGGCCAACATGCGGTACGACTGCGCCACCATCTCCGTACCCGGGGACTGGAACGCGGGGGGCGGAGCCGGCGGCGACAAGGTCGAGATCGCCCTGCTGCGGATCCGGTCCAGCAAGCAGCAGGACCGGATCGGCTCGCTGCTGGTGAACCCGGGCGGGCCCGGCGGCTCGGGCGTCGACTCGGCGGTCTACCTGTCGTTCGGATCGGCCTTCGGCGGGCTGCCCGACGAGGTGACCCGACGGTTCGACATCGTCGGCTTCGATCCGCGCGGCGTCTCCCGGTCCTCCCCCGTCAAGTGCGTGCCCGACGCCGACCTGGACGCCACCTTCGGCTTCGAACCCGACCCGGAGAGCCAGGCCGAGTTCGACGAACTGGTGGCGCTCAACCGCAAGATCGGCGCAGCCTGCGGCGAGAAGTACGGCGACCGGCTGCGCCTGTTCGCCACCGAGCAGGCGGCCCGGGACATGGACGCGATCCGGACCGCGGTCGGCGACGAGAAGCTGAGCTATCTCGGTTACTCCTACGGAACCCTGCTGGGGGCGACGTACGCGCAGCTCTTTCCGCGCAACGTCCGGGCGTTCGTGCTCGACGGCGCGGTCGACCCGAAGCAGGGCATGGTGGCCGGCTCGGAGAGCCAGGCCAAGGGCTTCGAGCGGGCCTTCACCAACTTCACCGACTGGTGCGAGCGCACGCCCGGCCGCTGCCCGATCGCACCGGACGCCCGGACGGCGGTGACCCAGGCGATCGAGAAGGCCCGGGTCTCGCCGGTACGCGGCGCGAAGGGCCGCGAGGCGACCGCCGGATGGATCTTCTACGCGGTGATCTCCTCGCTCTACACGGAGGCGGGCTGGGAGAAACTGGCCGCCGCCATCGACACCCTCGCCGACGGCGATCCGAAGGGCACCTTCGAACTGGCCGACGCGTACGCCGAACGGGACGCCGACGGCAAGTACACGAACCTCTTCGACGCCAACCTCGCGGTCAACTGCGCCGACGAGGAGAACAAGGTCGGCGTCGACCGGATCCGTACCCTCCAGTCGGAGTGGCGCAAGAAGTACCCGCTTTTCGGCCCCCCGCTGGCGACCGGAATGCTGAGCTGTGAGTTCTGGCCGGGGCAGCGCGACCCGTACCCGACCGGACCGGCGACCGGCGCGCCGCCGATCGTGGTCGTCGGCACCACCGGCGACCCGGCCACCCCGTACGAGCAGACTCCCAAGCTGGCCGAGATGCTCGACGTCGGCGTGGTGCTGACCTGGCAGGGCGAGGGCCACACCGCCTACCCGCAGACGAGGTGCATCACCAACGCCGTCGACGCCTACCTCATCGAACTGAAGCCACCACGCGAGGACACCAGTTGCCCGGCCCGGTGAGCGGCCGGCGACGGTTTCGTCCTCGTACTTTGGACTGATCTGGCGAGGCGTACTTTGGGCCGATCCGGCGAGACGCGGGCGTTCCTACCCTGATTTTCAGGCACGGGCCAGCACACTCCCGCGGATTACGGAGACACCATGAAGGCGATCTTCCAGGACCGGTACGGCTCATCCGATCTGTTGCAACTGCGGGACGTCGACCGGCCGGTGGCTGCCGACAACGAGGTGCTGGTCCGGGTACACGCCGCCGCCGTCAACGCCCGCGACTGGCACATCATGCGGGGCGACCCGTACCTGGCACGGCTGATGTTCCGCCCGGTGTTCGGATTTGGCGGGCCGAAGACGAAGATCCGAGGCAGCGACTTCGCGGGCCGGGTGGAAGCGGTCGGCAGCCGGGTGACCCGGTTCCGGGTCGGCGACGAGGTGTACGGCGACGTCGGCGACGGCGACGGCGCATTCGCCGAGTACGTCTGCGCCACTGACGACCTGCTGGACCACAAGCCGGCGAACCTGACGTTCGAGCAGGCGGCCGCGATCCCACTGGCCGGGAGCACCGCCCTGATGGGCCTGCGCAGGGCAGGGGTGCAGCCCGGACAGCAGGTGCTGATCAATGGCGCGTCGGGAGGCGTGGGAACGTTCGCCGTCCAGATCGCCAGGTCGCTCGGGGCGGAGGTGACCGGCGTGTGCAGCACCAGAAACGTGGACCTGGTCCGGTCGATCGGCGCGGACCACGTCGTCGACTACACCCGGGAGGACTTCACCCACGGCAACCGGCGGTACGACGTGCTCTTCGACCTGGTGGCGAACCGGTCGCTGGGCGAGTACCGACGGGTGCTGACCCCCACCGGAACGCTCATCCTCTCCGGTGGAGGCGTATCCGGCCCTCGTCCCCGCCTGTTCGGGCCGATGGGTCTCACCCTCAGCGGAATGATGCGGGCACGCTTCGTCCGCCATCGGGTGCTCACCCTCACCGACGTGCCCCGGAGCAGCGAGATCCTGGCGTCGCTCCGGGAACTCGTCGAGGCTGGCAAGGTCGTCCCGGTCATCGACCAGACGTACCCGTTGGTCGAGACCCCGGAGGCGATCCGCTATGTCGAGGTGGAGCACGCCCGCGCGAAGGTCGTCATCACGGTGTGACGGTCGGCCCCTCGTCGGCGGGCCCGAGCCGGCAGTCAACCGGGCCGATGTGCCAGGCTGTCGGGATGGCAGACCTGGCCTTCCGGACGGCACGCCGGGATGACGTACCGGCGATCGTGGCGATGCTGCACGACGACGCGATCAGCGCCGCGCGGTACCCGGGACATCCGGTGAGCGAGGAGATCGACGCCGCCTACTGGGCCGGATTCGACGCGATCGACGCCGATCCGCGCAACGACCTGGTGGTCGCCGAGCGCGACGGCGAACTGGTCGGCACGATGCAGCTCACCTTCATTCCGTCGATGAGCCGACGCGGCGCCGAACGGCTTCAGATCGAGGCGGTACGGGTCCGGTCCGACCTGCGCGGCGCCGGGATCGGCCGGGAAATGATGAGCTGGGCGGTCGACCAGGCGCGGGAGCGCGGGTGCGGACTGGTCCAGTTGACCACCGACAAACAGCGTACGGACGCGCACCGCTTCTACGCCTCGCTCGGCTTCCGGGCCAGCCACGAGGGCATGAAACTGTCGCTCTGACATCTGTCCTTTGTGGCCGCTGAGTTTTGCCAGGTACTTATTCTGGTAAAACATCGAGCAGCGGATCTACGAGGCCACCGACTTCTTCGTCGATGTGGTCAATCGGAGCACCGCAGCGTGGACGTCGCAGGCGGCCACGGCATACCGGCAGCGCGCCCGTACGCACGCGGAGTCGGTGCAGGCCCTGGGCGCGGTCGCCGACGCCATGAGCAAGGCGACCACCATCGTCGGTGCGATGGTCGGCATCATCCGCAACACCATCCGCGACATCGTGGCCGAGGTCATCGGAGCCTGCATCTCCAAGGCGCTACAGGCCCTCACGGTGGTGCTGATCCCCAAGGTCGCCGCCGAGATCGCCATCCTGGTGAGCAAGACCAGCAGCAAGATCCTCAATCTGCTCAAGCGCCTGTTCGAGGCGATCAAGCGCATGGGTGTGCTCACCCGTCAGTGCGACGCCATTCTCGCGCAGATCGGCCAGGCCAGCCGCAACACGCTGCGTCTGGAGGCGTTCCGCCTCCAGTCCGTCGGTGAGAGCACGCGCAGCTGGAGCGGTTACCGGCAGGCGGTCAGCACGATTGGCCAAGGCCACACTGCGGTGCACGGCCCGGTCGGACAGGTGATCGAGAACACGGCGCGCGGTGCGGGCCAGTCGAACACCGCACAGAACACCGGGCAGGCGGGCGATACGCTGCGTGGCGACAACCCGGCCCCGAAGCCCATCGAACTTCCGCTCTGACGGGGTGGCACCGTGGAACCGCAGGATGACCGGATCGCTAAACGGCTCGCCGGGATCAGGGAACAGGAGGCGGATCTGCATCGCACGGCCGCCGAACGGAACGCCGACGCGCGGGACCTCGGCACCCAGGTCATACGGCGGGAGGGCGGCTTCCTTCGGTCACTCCTGTTCCTCGTCGGGGTGCTGGTCCTGGCGGCCAGCCTGCTCGGGGTGGCCGTCACCCTGGGCCGACTGTCCGCCGAGGACACGCTCCGGGCCCGGCGGCGGCGAATGCGTCGAGGTGGCGGACAACCTGCCGGGCCGGGTGCTGGTCCGAGACAGCAAGGACCGGTACGGACCGGTGCTGACCTTCGGTCCCGAGTCATGGCGAACCTTCGTGACGGAGGTCCCGCATCGCTGACCCGGCGAGGATGATGTGCCGTCGAGCGATATGACCCGACGGCATAATTATGACTCGGTGGCATATCACTCAACCGGTATGCCTCGCCGACGGCGTCGAACCGGCAGCTCGGAAGCCACCGGGAATCCGTTGGCATCGGGCTCGTCGGCGAGGCTAACGTCTGGCCGATGGGTGAGGTACGCAGGGCGACCCCGGCGGACACCGCAGAACTGGTCCGGCTCCGTGGGGTGCTGCTGGCCGCCATGGCGGGGCGCGAGCCGGCCGGCGAGGAGTGGCGGCGGGCCGCGAGCAAGACGCTCCGGACCCGGCTGTCCGAGGTGGATCCGACGCTGGTCGCCTTCGTCGTGGAGCAGCCCGAGCAGCCGGAGCAGCCGGGCGCCCTGGCCGCCTGTGCGGTCGGCACGGTCGAGTACCGGCTCGGCGGGCCGGACAACCCCTCCGGCGAGGTCGGCTACGTCTTCAACGTCGCGACCGATCCGGACCACCGGCGGCGGGGCCACTCCCGGCGCTGCGTGACGGCGCTGCTCGACTGGTACCGCGACCGGGGGATCCGCACCGTCGACCTGCGCGCGTCCGAGGCGGGCGAGCCGCTCTACCGCTCGCTGGGCTTCGTCCGTACGTCCGACCCCGCCATGCGGCTCCAACTGTCGGAGGTGGACGCCTGACCCGGCTGTCCCCAGCCAGCCGCCCGGTCAGGCCCCCGAGCGCGTGCGACGGATGTCACAGCGCTGGCCGCGACACCTGTGACCTGGGTGAATATCGACTGGGAACGCTCCCGAAATCGACGGTTCGTAACTCGGAAACACCGACTGGGAAGTCTCGGGGAATTCCTTCACCGGACCGTGGGCCACGGCGACGAGGCCGTGGCCCACGGTCTGTCGCGTTGAAATGGAGACCCCCATGCGACAACGCCGCTATCTGGCGTATGGCGCGGCTGCCCTGATCGTGGCGGCCGGACTCGTCGGCACCACCCCGGTCGGCGCGTCCGCCGAGCCCCGGCCCACACCCTCGGTGCCGGCAGCCTCGGAGCGCGAAAGCACCCGCGTGGTGACGCTGTTCACCGGTGACCGGGTGACCGTGCACGGCAGGAGCATCACCGCCATGCCCCGCTCGGGTGTGCACTTCCTCCGCTACCAGCGGGAGAAGTCCGACTACCTCGTACCCTCGGACGCCCTACCGCTGTTGAAGGCGGACCGGTTGGACGAGCGGTTGTTCAACGTCACCGAACTGCTCGGCTCCGAATTCGACAAGCTGTCGTACCTGCCGCTGCTGGTCTCGGACGCGGCCCGGGTACGCGGGTTGGCGGACGGCCCCGACCTGGCCGCCGTCGACGGGTTCGCCACCAAGGTGCCGATCGGCGACCTGGCGAGGACCTGGCAGACCACCCGCACCTCGCTCACCGACGGCAAGATCTGGCTCGACGGCGTCCGCAGGTCGACGCTGGACGTGAGCGTGCCCCGGGTCGGTGCCCCGGCCGCATGGCAGGCGGGGTACGACGGTTCCGGAGTCAGGGTCGCGGTGCTGGACACCGGGATCGACGACAGCCACCCGGACCTCGCCGGCAAGGTCGTCGAGCGGAAGAACTTCGTTCCCGAGTACGAGGGGCCGGCGGACCTCGTCGGGCACGGCACCCACGTGTCGAGCACGATCGTGGGCAGCGGCGCCGCCTCGGCCGGTCGGTACAAGGGGGTCGCGCCCGGCGCCGCCCTGCTGGACGGCAAGGTCTGCTACCGCTTGGACGACGGTCGCGGGGTCTGCCCGGACTCGGCGGTGATCGCCGGCATGCAGTGGGCGGCGGAGTCCGGCGCCAAGGTGGTGAACATGAGCCTCGGCGGAACCGACGAACCCGGAGTCGACCCGCTGGAGGCGGCGGTCAACGACCTGACCGCCGAGTTCGGCACCCTGTTCGTGGTGGCCGCCGGCAACGCCAACCCGTTCGCGCCGTACCGGGTGGCCTCGCCGTCGACCGCCGACGCCGCGCTCTCGGTCGCCAACTGGACCAAGACCGGCGAGCTGAACACGTCGTCGTTGCCGGGCCCACGCGTCGCCGACTACGCCGTCAAGCCGGACATCGCCGCTCCCGGTACCGAGATCATGGCGGCGCGGGCCCCGGCCGGGCTGCCGCCGCTGCCGGAGGGGCAGTACTTCTCGGCCACCGGCACCTCGATGGCTTCCCCGCACGTGGCGGGCGCGGCGGCACTGCTCGCCCAGGCGCATCCGGACTGGCGGGCCGACCAGACCAAGGCCACGCTGATGGCCTCGGCCGAGCCGCTCGACGGTGCCGACGTCTTCGGCCAGGGCGCCGGCCATGTGCAGGTCGGTCGGGCGCTCGGCCAGCAGGTCACCGTCACCCCGCCGTCGCTGGGCCTCGGTGCGCTCGAATGGCCGCTCACCGACGGGCCGACGAGCCGGAAGCTGACGTACCACAACTCCGGTACGGCAGCGGTCACGCTGGACCTGGCGGTCGACGGGACCGCCCCCGCCGGGCTACTGGCGCTCGGCGCGTCCACGGTGACCGTGCCGGCCGGCGGTGCCGCCTCGGTCGACGTCACCGTGGACGAGCGGATCGGCGGCGAGGCGTACGGCGTGTTCAGCGGCCGGTTGGTCGCCACCGCCGACGGGGTAAGCCTCGGCACCCCGTTCAGTACCTTCCGGGAACCTCCGGCGGCCAGCCTGAACGTCCGCACGGTCGGGCGTGGCGACACCGCGCCGATCACCACCTTCATCAAGCTCCGCGATCTGGCCAGCGGCGAGGAGTTCGTGACGTACGAGCCGGCGGAGCACTACCGGGTCCCGCTCAACTCCACCTGGGCGGTCACCGCCGCCGTGGTCGAGACGGACGGAACGGTCAGCTTCCTCGCCAACCCTCGGGTGGTGGCCGACCGCAATCAGGAGGTGCCGCTGGACGCCGGCCGGGCGCGTCCGATCGACATCACCGTGCCCGACCGGAAGGCGGTGCCCTACGACGCACAGGTGGCGCTGACGCAGACCGGCGACGGCCGCTGGTGGACCGAGTCGGTGCAGGGTGACCCCCGCACGATCCGGACCGCCGGTCTCGGCCCGAGGGACGTACCCGGTATCGGCAGCTACCTACAGGCGGTGTTCCAGGGTCCGGCCCGGGACGGCGCCTCGGCCGGCGGTGCGGACGTCTACCAGTTGGGTTGGCACGTCCCCGGCTCCTTCGTCACCGGGTTCACCCGGCGGGTCCGGTCGAGGGACCTGGCCACGGTGACCGCCGAGTACGCCCGCAACGCCCCGGAGGTGGAGTCGACCCGGTACAACCAGCCGCTCCCGCCGGAGGACGTCTGGCTCTCCGGCTCGGCGCTTCCGCCGGTGCAGCCACCGGTCCGGCGTACCGAGTACTACGGCGGGAACCTCGGCTGGCAGTCGACCGTCGTCGAGGAGGGAACGGCCGTCCCGGGCACCGTCACCTCCTGGGCGCACCCCACGGCTGCGGAGTACCGGGCCGGTCGGAGCTACCGGGAACGCTGGAACGCCATGCCGATCACGGTGACCGTGGCACAGCGCTCCCCTGGCTGGGCGGCGGCGGTACGGGAGGGCGACACCATCCGGACCACCTTCGACACCTACACCGACGCGGCCGGTCACCTGGGCCTGCCGTACGGGATGCAGAACCACGAGCTGACCCTGCGCCAGGGTGACACCCTCCTCGGCGCGTACGACTTCCTGTACGGGAACTGGCAGGTCGGCGTGGAGGCGGAGAAATACCGGATGCGGTACGCCTTCGACATCCCGACCCCGCTGGTCACCCGACTGGAGTCGGAGTGGACGTTCCGCACCTCGGCGGAGCAGCAGGGTGAACTGCCGCTCACCACGATCGGGTTCGCGCCGGAGCTGGCGATCGACAACTCGGCCCGGACCGGGAGCCGGCTGGCGGTCCCGCTCGTCGTCACCCAGCAGGCCACCGCCGGCAAGGTCCGCTCGGCCGAGGTGTCGGTCTCGTTCGACGACGGCCGGACCTGGCAGAAGGTGCCGACCCGGAAACTGCGCGAAGGATACGTCGCGACGATCCAGCACCCGAGGCAGGCCGGTCACGTCTCGCTGCGGGCGTACGCGGTGGACTCGGCCGGCAACACCGTGACCAGCACGGTCATCCGGGCGTACGCGATCAGGTGAGTTGGGAGGGGGCCCTTCTCATGCAAAAAGCGATAAGAAGGGCCCCCTCCTTTCAACTCTCCTTGCGGTCGCGGTCCTTGGAGGGCTGGACCCGCTTCGGTTCGCCGGGCATCTTGGGATGGTCGGGCGGGTAGGGGAGGTCGCCGGAGCCGTCGTGGTCGTCGCGGTCGGCCCACTCCAGGAGCGGCGTGATGTCCCAGGGGGTGTCGTCGATGCCGGCGTGCGGATCGCCGATCTTCGCCACCCGCTCCGGCACGGTACGCAGGTCGAAGTCGTCCGGCTCCACGTCCGGCAGTTCGTCCCAGGTGACCGGAGTCGAGACGGTGGCCCGGGCGTTGGCCCGCAGCGAGTAGGCGCAGGCGATGGTGCGGTCCCGGGCCATCTGGTTGTAGTCGATGAAGACCTTCTCGCCGCGCTGTTCCTTCCACCAGGAGGTGGTGACCAGGTCGGGGCGGCGGCGTTCGATCTCCCGGGCGAAGGCGATCACGGCCCGGCGTACCTCGGTGAAGGTCCAGCGCGGCTCGATCCGCAGGTAGATGTGCACTCCCCGGCCGCCGGAGGTCTTCGGGTAACCGACAGCGCCCAGTTCGTCGAGCACGGTGCGGACCTCGCCGGCCGCCTCCACCGCGTCGCCGAAGTCCGTGCCCGGCTGGGGATCGAGATCGATCCGCAGCTCGTCCGGGCGGTCCACGTCGGTGCCCCGGACCGGCCAGGGGTGGAACACCACCGTGCCCATCTGGGCGGCCCAGGCGACGTGCGCCAGGTCGGCCGGGCAGAGTTCGTCGGCGCTCCGGCCGCTCGGAAACTGGATCTTCGCGGTCTGGATCCACGGCGGTACGCCCCGGGCCGGCACCCGCTTCTGGTAGAACATCTCCCCCTCGATGCCCTCGGGGAAGCGCTGCAACGCCGTCGGCCGGTTGCCGAGGGCCCGCATGATCCCGTCACCGACCGCGAGGTAGTAGTCGAACATGTCCTTTTTGGTGAACCCTCGACGCGGAAAGTAGACCCGGTCCGGACTGCTCAGCCGTACCGTGTGCCCGGCCACCTCGACCTCGACGGGCTTCGCCTTCGCGCTGCCACCCATTCCGCGACCCTATGCCACCGGTCCGACATCGGCCTGCCGATGGGGATCAGTCGGGCGGGTTGCCGTACAGGTGTGCCTCCCAGAGCTGGCCGATCAGCACGAGCTTCTGCTCGAACCGGGGATCCCGATCGAGCGGTCCGCCGTCGTACGGCGCCCGGAGCCGCAGTGTGGTGCCGTCGACGAGGTAGACCGCGACGAGGGTACGGCCGGCACGGCGCTCCGCCCGAACGGCGACCGCGCTGTGCCAGGACACGAAGGCGCGCGGTCCGAACGAACGGCTGCGGATTCCCGTCTCGTCCAGCCGGGTGCGGACCCGGAACCGGGTGGCGGTCCCGCACAGCGCACCGAGCGGCAGCGGCGCGAGGACGGCGACCCAGACCAGTTCCGACAGCTCGCGCTCGCCGGGTACGGCGGTGACGATCACGAGCACGGCGGCACTGCCCAGCCCGCCCCAGCGGAGCCCCCGGACCAGCGCCTGCCGCCAGGTCAGCCGGAATTCGGCCAGCACCGGACCCTGGTGCCGCCTCCGACTGTTCCCGCCCGGCCTGGTGGCCGCCCGCATGTCCTGTCAACGACCAGATGTCCCGGCCGGTGATTAGCCGCTGCCCGTCGGGTCGAAGATCTCCGCCGTACCGTAGGGGTATGGCTGTCGACGACAACAGTGCCCGGACCGACGGGCAGAGCGGGCTTCCGACGAGCGAGGAAGAGTGGCGGGTACGGCTGAGCCCGGAGGAGTTCCGGGTACTGCGCCAGGCCGGCACGGAACGCCCGTGGACCGGGGAGTACGTGGAGACCACCACCCCCGGCACCTACCACTGCCGGGCCTGTGGCGCGGAACTCTTCGCCAGTGACACGAAGTTCGACTCGCACTGCGGCTGGCCGAGCTTCGACAAGGCGCTGCCCGGCGCGATCCGCTACGTGGAGGACCGCTCGCTCGGGATGGTCCGGGTCGAGGTCCGGTGTGCCAACTGTGACTCCCACCTCGGGCACCGCTTCGACGGTGAGGGGTACACCCCGACGAACGCCCGGTACTGCATCAACTCGGTCTCGATGCGCCTCGACCCGTTGGGCACGTAGGATCTGGGTAGATGTCCGAAACGGGGGGTTTGTCATGGCGACCTGCGAGGTCTGCGGCAACGACTACTGGCTGGCGTTCGAGGTCAGGACGATGAGCGGCGACGTGCACACGTTCGACTCGTTCGAGTGCGCGGCCCACAAGCTCGCCCCGGTCTGTGAACACTGCGGGGTCCGGATCATCGGACACGGCGTCGAGGTGTCCGGCCGGTTCTTCTGCTGTGCGCACTGCGCCCGGGTGGTCGAGGGCGAGCGCGGGGCGGAGATCCGGGACGCCGTCGGGGCCCGACCGGCCTGACCGTCCGCGACGGCCCGGCGGACCGGTCAGCGGCGGCCCCGCGCGGTCGCACTAGCATCGCGGGAATGCATCAGCCGCAGACACACCCGCCGCAGGCGCATCCCGCAGAGCGGATCGAGTTCCGGGTCGCCGGGTTCGCCGACCTCGACGCCCGGACCCTGCACGACCTGCTGAAGCTCCGGGTCGACGTCTTCGTCGTCGAGCAGGAGTGCGCCTACCCCGAACTCGACGGGCGGGACGTCGAGCCGGGCGCCCGGCACCTGTGGCTGTCCCGGAACGGGGTGCCGTTCGCGTACCTCCGGCTGCTCTCCGATCCCGGCGGCGTGGAGCGGATCGGCCGGGTCGCCGTGGCCCGGGCCGACCGGGGCGGCGGGCACGCCGGGCGGCTGATGACCGAGGCGCTGGCCGTGGTCGGACACCGGACGTGCGTGCTGGATGCCCAGACGCGCCTGGTCGACTTCTACGCCCGCTACGGCTTCACCCCCACCGGTCCCGAGTACGTCGAGGACGGCATCCCGCACGTCCCGATGCGCCGCGACCCGGTGGACCGGCCGCGAGTCGGCGGGTCGGTCGCTACGGAAGCGCGTTGACCAGTTCGCCGATGCCGCGCCGGCGGCCGGTGTAGAACGGCACCTCGTCGCGGACGTGCCGGCGGGCCCGGGAGCCCCGCAGGTCGCGCATCAGGTCGACGATCCGGTGCAGCTCGTCGGCCTCGAAGGCGAGCATCCACTCGTAGTCGCCGAGCGCGAACGAGGCCACCGTGTTCGCCCGGACGTCCGGGTAGCCGCGCGCCATCCTGCCGTGCTCGGCCAGCATCTCCCGGCGCTCGGCGTCGGGCAGCAGGTACCACTCGTACGAGCGGACGAACGGGTAGACGCAGATGTAGTCGCGAGCGGGTTCGCCGGCCAGGAACGCCGGAACGTGGCTCTTGTTGAACTCCGCCGGCCGGTGCAGCGCCATCTGCGACCAGACCGGGGTGAGGTTCCGGCCGAGGGCGGTACGCCGCAGTCGCCCGTACGCGTCCTGCAGCGCGTCGCTCGACGTCGAGTGCCACCAGATCATCAGGTCCGCGTCGGCGCGCAGCCCGGAGACGTCGTAGCTGCCCCGCACCACCACGTCCTTGCCGGCCAGTTCCTCGAACAGCGACTCCACCTCGGCGGCGACGCCGTCGCGTACCTCCGGCAGCGGGCCGGAGGCCCGGAACACCGACCACATCGTGTACCGGATGCTCTCGTTCAGCTCACGCAACCGCGCCGCGTTGCTCTGCTCCGAACCGCCGCTCTGCTCCGCACTCATGCCCTCGATACTCCCAACACCTTGATGATCTCCTCCGCCGCGGTCTCCCCGGACCGTACGCAGATCGGGATGCCCACCCCGTCGTAGCCGGCACCGGCCAGCGCGAGGTGGGGATGTGCGGTCCGCAGGGCCGCCCGGGCCGCGGCCACCCGGTCCAGGTGACCGGGGGCGTACTGCGGCAGCGCTCCGCCCCAGCGTTGCACGTGGCCGGCGACCGGCTCGGGCAGTCCCGGCCCGAGCAGCGCGGCCAACTCCCGGTGTACGGCCGAGAGCAGTTCCTCGTCGGCGCGTTGCAGCAGGTGCTCCTCGCCGTACCGGCCGACCGAGGCGCGCAGCAGTACGGTGCCGTCCGGCCGGCGCAGGTGTGCCCACTTGCTGGTGAAGAAGGTGGCCGCCTTGATCAGGGTGCCCTCGGTCGCCGGCACCAGGAAACCGGACAGCTCCGCCGGCACCACTGGGGCGGATCCGGTCGGCCCGGCAGCGCCGGAGGCGGCGGCGGGAAGCGCGCCCTCGGGCAGCGCCAGGCTGACCAGCGCCACGCTGGCGTAGTCCAGCCGGCCGACCAGCGCGCCGATCGCGACGTCGACGCCGGCCAGCAGCCGGGCGGCCGGACGGGCCGGCAGGGCCAGCACCACCGCGTCGACCTCGACCAGTTCCGGGTCGCGGGTCGGGCCGATGACCAGCCGCCAGCCGGTCGGGGTGGGTGCGAGTTCACGTACCGCCGCGTTCAGCCTGATCTCCGCGCGGCTGGCCTCGGCGGCGGCGGCCACCAGCCGGCTCACCCCGCCCCGGACGGTCGCGAAGACCGGTGTACCGGCCGGACGCGGAGCCACCGCCATGGCCGCCCGTACCGCCCCGGTCAGGGTCGGTTCGGTCCGCGCCGCGCGGGCCAGCCCCGGCATCGTGGCGGCCAGGGACAGCTCGTCGGCCCGGCCGGCGTAGACCCCGCCGAGCATCGGGTCGACCAGCCGGTCGACCACCTCGTCGCCGAGCCGGCGCCGGACCAGTTCGCCGACCGTCGGATCCTCGTCCGGCCCGAGCAACGGGCCGCCGCCGTCGCGGTCCCGCTCCGCCTCCGGCCGGGCGACCGTCACCACCGAGTCCAGGTTTCCGGGTACCCCGACCAGGGTGCCGGTGGGCATCGGCCGCAGCTCGCCACCGATCGCCAGTGCCGCCCGCCCGGTCGCCGGGTTCACCAGCTCGTCGGCCAGCCCGACCCGGCGGGCCAGCGCGACGGCGGCGGAGTTTCCACCGGCCGGGTCACGGAGCAGGAACGCCTCGGCGCCGAACTCGACGGTCGAACCGGCCAGCGATCCGGTCCGGAGCTTGCCCCCGAGGTCACCGGACTGCTCGTACACGGTGATCGTGGTGTCCGGGGGAAGCCGGTCGCGCAGCCGTACCGCGGCGGCCAGCCCGGCGATTCCGCCACCCACCACGGCGATCCGCAGGCCACCGTCCCGTGCCGTGTCGTTCACGCCGTCACCTCGCTCACGCGTGCCCGCCTCTCCGCTCAGCTCGCGGACGCCTCGTGGACCAGGGCGACGACCCGGGTCAGCACCTCGGGGTCGGTCTCCGGCAGCACTCCGTGCCCGAGGTTGAAGATGTGCCCCGGCGTCTTGGCACCCTCGGCGAGCACCCGACGCACCTCGGCCTCGATCACCGGCCAGGGCGCGAACAGGATCGCCGGGTCCAGGTTGCCCTGCACCGCCTTGCCCGGCCCGATCCGCACCGTCGCCGCGTCCAGCGGGGTACGCCAGTCCACTCCGACCACGTCCGCCCCGGCCTCGGCCATCGCGCCGAGCAGTTCGGCGGTGCCGACCCCGAAGTGGATCCGGGGCACTCCGGCGCCGGCCAGCCCGCTCAGCACCGCCGCCGAGTGTGGCAGCACGAACCTGCGGTAGTCGGCCTCGGAGAGCGCTCCGGCCCACGAGTCGAAGAGCTGCACCGCCGAGACGCCCGCGGCGATCTGCACCCGGAGGAACGCCAGGGTGATCTCGGCCAGCCGGGCGAGCAACGCGTGCCAGACCTCGGGCGCGCCGTGCATCAGCGCCTTGGTCCGGACGTGGTTGCGCGACGGCCCTCCCTCGACGAGGTAGCTGGCCAGGGTGAACGGCGCACCGGCGAAGCCGATCAGCGGGGTGTCCCCGAGTTCGGCGACGAGCATCCGGACCGCCTCGTCCACATAGGACACATCGGCGGGGTCGATCGTGCGGATCCGCTCGACGTCGGCGAGGGTGCGGACCGGCTCGGCCACCACCGGGCCCGTGCCGGGCACGATGTCCAGGTCCACCCCGGCGGCGGCCACCGGTACGACGATGTCGCTGAACAGGATCGCCGCGTCGACGTGGTGCCGGCGCACCGGCTGGAGGGTGATCTCGCGGACCAGTTCGGGCCGGCGACAGGAGTCCAGCATGCCGATGCCGGCCCGGACCTCGCGGTACTCCGGCAACGAGCGGCCTGCCTGCCGCATGAACCAGACCGGGGTGTGCGGTACCGGCTCGCGCCGGCAGGCCCGGACGAACGGTGAATCCGCCGGCCCGCCCGTGGTCGGTTTGTCGTCTCGGGCCGCGTTGCCCGCAGTCGTGGTGCTCATCGGCGCAATCGTGCCACGCGGCCCGGTGCCGGCGACGCGCACCGCCGGGTTTTGTGGCGTAGCCGGCCGGCGCCGGACCCACCACCGACCGCCATCCCCGGAGCCCGTCGATCCGACGTCGGCACCCGTGGGCCCGACCTGCCCGGCGCGGCGGCCCACCACCTCGCACACGATCGGCTTAGGCTGCGGATATGGCGTCCCCGATCGTGCAACCCGAGACCTTCGCCCGTGCGGTGGCGGGGTTGCGCTCGGCGGAGCCGCGCGAGGAGATCCTCCTCGAGGAGGTGGGTGCCCCGCAGCGGCTGGCCCCGTACGCCTTCGCGCTGAGCGCCACCGTGCGGCGCGACGGCGAGGAGGTGGCCACCGGGCGACTGATCCTGCTGCACGATCCCGCCGGACACGAGGCGTGGCAGGGCACCCTGCGCCTGGTCACCTTCGTCACCGCCGAGTTGGAGATCGACCTCGCCGCCGACCCACTGCTGCCCGGCGTCGGCTGGACCTGGCTGACCGATGCGCTCCAGGCGCGGGAGGCGGCGTACCGGGCACTCGGCGGCACGGTGACGCAGACCATGTCGACCCGGTTCGGCGACCTGGCCGGTCCGCCGGCCGCCGGTGACATCGAGATCCGCGCCTCCTGGACCCCGACGGACGACGACCTGCGGGCCCATCTGCTGGCCTGGTGCACCCTGCTCGCCTCCACCGCCGGCCTGCCGCCGCCCGGAGTCACCGCGCTGCCCCAGTCCCGCCCCGCCGGGGCCGCCTGAGCGGTCGGCCCCGACCGGTACGACCGCGACCGGACCGCTTTCCCTGCGCAGGGCCGGAATCCCAATCGTTCCAACCGCCCCAGCCGTCGCACTGGACCCGACTCGCCGGACCGGCTGCGTCGGGGGGATCGGGGCTAAGACTAGGGTTGTCAGGTGACCGACGAACCACCCCTGCGCCGTCGGGCCGCGCAACGCCGAGCAGGGGACGAGCCGCACAGCCTTCCGGCGCCCGCGCCGGAACCCGAGACCGTGGGGCCCGACCCAACGCCCGGCGGGCCCGTACCGCTTCTCGCCCCTCGTGACGGCACCCCGGCCCCGATCGAGACACCCGCCGGCCTGGCCGAGCTGGTGTCCCGATTCGCCGCGGGCACCGGCCCGGTCGCCGTTGACGCCGAGCGCGCCTCCGGCTATCGCTACAGCCAACGCGCCTACCTGGTCCAGCTCCGGCGAGCCGGGGCGGGCACCGTGCTCATCGACCCGCTGCCCCTGGGCGATCTCCGTACCCTCGACGAGGCGATCGCCGAGGCCGAGTGGGTACTCCACGCCGCCAGCCAGGACCTCGCCTGCCTGGCCGATCTCGGTCTACGTCCACGCCGGCTCTTCGACACCGAACTGGCCGCCCGGCTGGCCGGCTTCGAGCGGGTCGGCCTGGCCGCGCTGACCGAAGCGCTACTCGGCTTCACCCTGGAGAAGCACCATTCCGCCGCCGACTGGTCCAGCCGGCCGCTGCCGGAGTCCTGGCTGACCTACGCCGCCCTGGACGTGGAGATGCTCACGGACCTGCGGGACGCGCTGGCGGTCGAACTGGAACGCCAGGGCAAGGAGAAGTGGGCGGCGGAGGAGTTCGCCGCGCTGGTGGCCTGGGGTGCCCAGCCGCTGCGGCAGCGCCCCGATCCGTGGCGTCGTACCTCCGGCATCCACCGGGTCCGGGGGGCGCGGGCCCAGGCCCGGGTCCGGTCGCTGTGGTACGCCCGGGACGAGATCGCCTCCCGCCGCGACTCCGCGCCCGGCCGGGTACTGCCCGACGCGGCGATCATCGCCGCCGCCGAGATGGATCCGAAGGACGAGCGGACCCTGCTGATGCTGCCCGGCTTCGGCGGACGGTCGGTACGCCGGCTCGTCCGCACCTGGCTGGACGCGCTGGCCGATGCCCGGCAACTGCCGGACGACGCACTGCCGGTGAGCCCGACGATCGACGGCCCACCGCCGCCGCACCGCTGGGCGGAACGCGATCCGGTGGCGGCGGCCCGGCTGGCACGGTGCCGTGAGGTGGTCACCCGGATCGCCGCCGCGCACACCCTGCCGCCGGAGAACCTGATCACACCCGACTCCGTGCGCCGGCTGGCCTGGATCCCGCCGGAGGAGATCAGCCCGGAGACGGTCGCCGAGACGCTGCGCGGCTACGGCGCCCGGAGCTGGCAGGTCGGCCTGATCTCCGAGGAACTCGCGGTGGCGCTGGCCGAACCGGCCGCCTGACGTCCCCGGCACCAGCCATCCGGTCGGACCCGACCGGCCGGGTGGCCGGTGCCGACCACGACGGGCGTGCCCGGCCGGGGACGATCGGGCGGTGACGGCCGTCAGCGTGCCGGAACCCGCTCGGCCGGTACCTCCGAGTAGGCGCCGAGCACCTCGTCGCGGACCCGGGCCCAGGCCAGGGAGTGCCGGATCGCGTCCGCGACCGAGAACTCCGGCTTCCAGTCGAGCAAGCTGCGGCACCGGGTGCTGCGGGTGAACGAGCCGGCCCCGTCGCCCGGCCGGGCCGGCGCCTCCCGGATCCGCAGCGGCCCCACCGCCTCGGCGAAGGCGGCGACGAGTTCCCGCACCGTGGTGCCGTCGCCGGTGCCGAGGTTGACCACCTCCACGGACCGGTCGCCGTCGGCCGGAAGGATCTCGTCGAACCGGCGCAGCGCCTGGACGTGCGCGCGGGCCAGGTCCCAGACGTGTACGTAGTCACGGATTCCGGAGCCGTCCCGGGTGGGCCAGTCGGTGCCGGTGATCAGGAACTCCTCGTCGTCCTCCCAGGCGCTGATCATCCTGCCCAGGGCGTGGGTCGGCTGCGCCACCTGGAGCCCGGTACGCAGCTCGGGATCCGCGCCGATCGGGTTGAAGTAGCGCAGCGACAGCACCCGCAGCGGGGTGGCCTCGGCGGTGTCCGCGAGCACCATCTCCATCAACGCCTTGGTTCGGGCGTACGGGCTGGTCGGCTCCAGCGGCGACGTCTCGTCGACGGAGAAGTCGTCGCCGGTGCGGTAGATCGAGGCGGAGGAGCTGAAGACGTACCGGTGCATCCCGTTGCGCAGCACGTGGTCGACGAAGTCCAGCGACTTGGCGACGTTCTCCCGGTAGTAGCGCAGCGGCTCGGCCACCGACTCCGGCACCACGATCAGCGCCGCCGCGTGCACCACGGCGCTGATCTCGGGATGTTCGCTGAAGATCCGGTCGACCAGTGGGCCGTCCGCGATGTCGCCCCGGTAGAAGGTCCGGCCCCGGGTGAACTCGACCCGTCCGGTGCAGAGGTTGTCCAGGATCACCGGCTCGATGCCGTCGTCCAGGCAGGCCGATGCGATGGTGCTGCCGATGAAGCCCGCACCCCCCGCGACCAGTACCTTCATCCCCGTACCTCCGCCCGCGCCGCCATCTCCGGGCCACCGTCAACGACGGATTGCGCCCTGATTCAGTCGCTTTTCGCTATTGCTGGCCGTTTAACGGCTGATAGCGGGATTACGGTCATCCAGCCGGACCATATGTGGTCCGGACCACACCGGGGGCGCAAACGACAGTAGTTACCGGCTAGTAGCATCCGGGGTACATCGAGGAGGAGGCTCAAGTGCCCCGTGAAGTCCGGGAGGTCGTCTTCGTCGACGGCGTCCGCACCCCGTTCGGCAAGGCGGGTGGGATGTACGCCCACACCCGCGCCGACGATCTGGTGATCCGCTGCATCCGCGAACTGATGCGCCGCAACCCGCAACTGCCGCCGGAGCGGGTCGACGAGGTGGCCATCGCCGCCACCACCCAGATCGGCGACCAGGGCCTCACCATCGGCCGTACCGCCGCACTGCTGGCCGGTCTGCCCAGGACCGTGCCGGGTTACGCCATCGACCGGATGTGCGCCGGCGCGATGACCGCGGTCACCACCGTGGCCGGCGGCATCGCCATGGGCGCCTACGACGTGGCGATCGCCGGTGGGGTCGAGCACATGGGCCGGCACCCGATGGGCGAGGGCGTCGACCCGAACCCGAGGATCCTCGCCGAGAAGCTGGTCGACCCGTCCGCCCTGGTGATGGGTTCCACCGCGGAGAACCTGCACGACCGGGTCCCGCACATCACGAAGGAGCGCGCCGACGCGTTCGCGCTCGCTTCACAGCTCAAGACCGCCAAGGCGTACGCCAACGGCAAGCTCCAGGGCGACCTGGTGCCGGTGGCGGTACGCGACCCCGAGACCGGCTGGGGGCTGGCCAGCGTCGACGAGGCGCCCCGGGAAACGTCGCTGGAGAAGCTCGCCACCCTGAAGACGCCGTTCCGGCCACACGGGCGGGTCACCGCCGGCAACGCGGCCGGACTCAACGACGGCGCCACCGCCAGCCTGCTCGCCGCCGAGGACGTCGCCCGGGAACTGGGGCTGCCGGTGGGGATGCGGCTGGTCTCGTACGGCTTCGTCGGGGTCGAGCCGGAGGTGATGGGCTACGGCCCGATCCCGTCGACCGAGAAGGCGCTGCGGATCGCCGGACTGTCCATCGACGACATCGGCCTGTTCGAGCTGAACGAGGCGTTCGCGGTGCAGGTGCTGGCGTTCCTCGACCACTTCGGCATCGCCGACGAGGACCCCCGGGTCAACCAGTGGGGCGGCGCGATCGCCATCGGCCACCCGCTCGCCTCCTCCGGGGTACGGCTGATGACCCAGCTCTCCCGGCAGTTCGCGGAGCACCCCGAGGTGCGGTACGGCGTCACCGCGATGTGCATCGGGATCGGCATGGGCGGCACGGTCATCTGGGAGAACCCGGCCTGGGAAGGCGACGGTCGATGAGCGCGAAGAGTGAGCCGGGTTTGCGATCCCCGCAGTGCGATTGGGAGGCGGCACAGTGACGATTCCCCGTAACCCCAAAGAGGTGATCACCCGGTCGCTGCTGCGGCTGGTGGACGTGCCCGGACTGGACCGGCCGGTCGCACTGATCACTTTGGACAACGGCCTCGACCACACCAGGCCGAACACCTTCGGCCCGGCGGGACTGTCCAGTCTGGACGAGGCGATCACCGGTGCGCTGGCCGCCGATCCGGCGTTCGTCGCGGTCACCGGCAAGCCGTACATCTTCTGCGTCGGCGCCGACGTGACCGGCATGCCGCTGCTCGCCGACCGGGCCCAGGCCCGCGAGATCGGCCTGCTCGGGCACCGGGTCTTCGCCCGGCTGCGAGACAGCACCGTGCCGACGTTCGCCTTCGTCAACGGCGCCGCCATGGGCGGCGGCCTGGAACTGGCCCTGCACTGCCACTACCGGACGCTCTCCGGCGGCGCGGCGGCGTTGGCCCTGCCCGAGGTCTCCCTCGGGCTGGTCCCGGGCTGGGGCGGCACCCAACTGCTGCCGAACCTGATCGGCATCGCCGGTGCCGCGCAGGTGATCATCCAGAACCCGCTGATGCAGAACAAGATGCTCAAGCCGAAGCAGGCCGCCGAGTTGGGCATCGCCGACGCGCTCTTCGAGCCGGCCGACTTCCTGGAGCGCTCGCTGGAGTGGGCGGCCGGGGTGGTGCGCGGCGAGGTCGAGGTGGCCAGGCCCGAGGTCGACCGCGAGATGTGGGACGGCGTGCTCTACTTCGCCCGGCAGATGCTGGACGAGCGGTTGCACGGCGCGGTCCCGGCCGCGTACAAGGCGCTGGAGCTGCTGGAACTGGCCCGGGAGGCGCCGGCCCGGCGTACTCCGGGCGACGCCCCTGATCACCTGCCCGCCGGAATGGTCGCCGAGGTGGACGCGCTGGCCGAGCTGATCTTCAGCGAGGAGCTGCGCAGCGGCCTGTACTCCTTCGACCTCGTGCAGCGGCGGGCCAAGCGACCGGCCGGGGCGCCGGACAAGGAGCTGGCCCGCCCGGTGACCAAGGTCGGCATCGTCGGCGCCGGCCTGATGGCCTCGCAGCTCGCGCTCCTGTTCGCCCGCCGGCTCCAGGTGCCGGTGGTGCTCACCGACCTCGACCAGTCCAGGGTGGACAAAGGCGTCGGCTACGTGCACGCCGAGATCGACAAGCTGGTCGGCAGGGGCCGGCTCCCCGAGGGTACGGCCGCCACCCTGCGCGGCCTGGTCAGCGGCTCGGTCGACAAGAGCGTCTTCGCCGACGCCGACTTCGTGATCGAGGCCGTCTTCGAGGACCTGGCCGTCAAGAAGCAGGTGTGGGCGGAACTGGAGAAGATCGTCTCCCCGGAGGCGGTGCTCGCCACCAACACCTCCTCGCTGTCGGTCAGCGCGATGGCCGCCGACCTGGAGCACCCGGAGCGGGTGGTCGGGTTCCACTTCTTCAACCCGGTCGCCGTACTGCCGCTACTGGAGATCGTCCGGGGCGAGCGGACCGACGACGCCACCCTGGCCACCGCGTTCGCGGTCGGCAAGGCGCTGCGCAAGTCCTGCGTACTGGTCGCCGACGCCCCGGCGTTCGTGGTGAACCGGCTGCTGACCCGCTTCCTCGGCGAGATCTTCGCGGCCGTGGACGCGGGTACCCCACCGGAGGTGGCCGACGCCGCACTCGACCCGCTCGGCCTGCCGATGCGCCCGCTGGCACTCCTCCAGCTCGTCGGACCGGCGGTGGCGTACCACGTCGGCGGGACGCTGCACGCCGCCTTCCCGGACCGGTTCGGGGTCAGCGAGAACCTGCGGCGGATCGCCGAGTCCGGTAAGCCGCTCGTGGTCGACGGCGACGTCAACCCCGAGGTCGCCGGGCTGCTCCAGGTGGGTTCGTCGCCGCTGACCCCCGAAGAGGTACGTCAGCGCGCGCTGGACGCGCTCGCCCAGGAGACCCGGCTGATGCTGGACGAGGGCGTGGTGGCCGAGCCGCAGGACATCGACCTGTGCATGCTGCTCGGCGCGGGCTGGCCGTTCCACCTCGGCGGCGTCACGCCGTACCTGGACCGGACCGGCACCTCCGAACGGGTCACCGGCCGCCGTTTCCTGCCCCGGGGCGCGGCCAGCCTGCCCTCCTGATCGTTGTCCATCCCCCCGAGAACGTGGTGATCGGGGACCTGTCCCGGCTCGCGCACGTCGCTCGCCGTACGCCCAGGTCCCCGATCACCGGCTACCGTGACGACGCTGTCGCCGCGCCGGACCGGAGGAATCGGAACATGGTCGAGTTGTATCCACCGGTGGAGCCGTACGACCACGGGATGCTCGACGTCGGGGACGGCAACCGCGTGTACTGGGAGTCCTGCGGCAACCCGGGAGGCAAGCCGGCGCTGGTCGTGCACGGCGGACCGGGATCCGGTGCCTCCGCGGGGATCCGCCGCTACTTCGACCCGGCCCGGTACCGGCTCGTCCTGTTCGACCAGCGTGGCTGCGGACGCAGTACGCCGCACGCCAGCGATCCGGGAACGGACCTGAGCCACAACACCACCGAGCACCTGATCGCCGACATGGAACGGCTCCGGGAGCACCTGGGCATCGACAGGTGGCTGCTCTACGGCGGCTCGTGGGGTTCGACGCTCATCCTCGCGTACGCGCAGCGCCACCCGAACCGGGTCTCCGAGATCGTCATCTTCAGCGTCACCACGACCCGACGGTCGGAGATCGACTGGCTCTACCGGGGCGTCGGCCGCTTCTTTCCGGAACAGTGGGAACGGTTCCGTGACGGCGTACCCGAGGCCGACCGGGACGGCGACCTCGTCGCCGCGTACGCGCGCCTGATGGAGCACCCCGACCCCGACGTACGCGGCCGGGCCGCCAACTCCTGGGTCGCGTGGGAGGACACGGTCATCTCGATGGAGCCCAACGGAACACCCAACGCCTACAGCAACCGGGCGCCGGCCGGGCTGCTGGCGTTCGTCCGGATCTGCACGCACTACTTCGCGCACGGGGCGTGGCTGGCCGAGGGCGTCCTGCTACGCGACGCCGATCGCCTGGCCGGCATCCCCGGCGTGCTGATCCACGGACGCCTCGACCTGGGCGGCCCCCTCGACACCGCCTGGGCGCTCGCCCGCGCCTGGCCCGACGCCGAACTGGTCGTGGTCGAGGACTCCGGACACACCGGCAGCGACACCTCCCGGAGGCGGGTACGCGACGCTCTGGACAGGTTCGCCGACCCGGCGAACTGAGCCGGGACGAGCAGGGGCGCTTCCTACCCGCGCTCGGCGGCGCTGCGTAGGACGCAGAACTCGTTGCCCTCCGGGTCGGCGAGCACCGCCCAGCCGGTGCCGTCCGGCTCGCGATGGTCGGCGACGTGGGTGGCGCCCAGCCCGATCAGGCGATCGACCTCCGCGTCCCGGGTCCGGTCGGTCGGTTGCAGGCAGATGTGCAGGCGGTTCTTCCCCGACTTGCCCTCCGGCACCCGCTGGAAGTAGACCTGCGGACCGACGCCTCCCGGTGGGAGCAGCACCGTCTCGTCGTCGCCGGGCTGGTCCTCCGGGTGCCGGGAGCGGTCGAGCGCCTCGGCCCAGAAACCGGCCAACTCGTACGGGTCGGCGCAGTCGAAGCTGATGTTGTAGATCGTCGAACTCACGTGGCTACTCCACAGCGGGCAGGTGCACCTCGCCGGGTGCGGGCGGTCGGCCCGGACCGGACCGGACCGGACCGGGGTGGGGCGCGGACAGGAGAAGGAAGCGTCCACCGCGCATCCCTAGGTCATCCGCGGGTGGCGGCGGCCGAGCCTCGCACGGTGAGCACACGGATCGCAAACCCTTTGTGAGCGACACGCCGGAGATCTCGCTATAGCACCGGCTGGCCGCCGCTGACCGTAAGGATGAGCGACGGTCGGGCCGTCTGGTCCACTGGCCGAGAGGAAGCGCGACGACAAGCAAGGAGTGAAAGGTGCCCCTCCCACAGCTTCGCCGTGTCCGCTGGGCCGTACGCGCGACCCTGACCCTCGGGGTCGCCGCCTCGGTGGTGGCCAACGTCCTGCACGCCCGGGACAACCCGATCAGCCAGGCCATCGCCGCCTGGCCACCGCTGGCACTCCTACTCACCGTCGAGTTGATCTCCCGGGTGCCGGTGCACCGCCGCTCGCTGGCGTTCGCCAGGATGGCGGCCACCGCCACCATCGCCGGGATCGCCGCCTGGGTGTCGTACTGGCACATGGTGGGGGTCGCCGCCCGGTACGGCGAGACGGGCGCGTCGCCGTACCTGCTGCCGCTCTCGGTGGACGGGCTGATCGTGGTGGCCAGCATCTGCCTGGTCGAGTTGGGCGGCCGGATTTCCATCGAGCAGGCCGCGAAGGCCGAACGGGCTGAGAACGCCGAGCAGGCCGCGAACGCCGAACGGGCGGACCAACTTGCCGCCGCGACCGTCGTTCCGACGGGCACCTCCCGGAAGAGCCCTCGGATCGTTCCGACGCCGGCCGGGCCGGGCGACTCCCCGCCCAGCGACTCCCTGCCCAGCGACTCCGGGCCGGAGAGTCGGGCTGCGGGCGATTCAGCGCCAGGAAATCCGGTGCCGGCCAGTCCCGCCGCCCGACCCGGCCGCGCGGCGGCTGCGGGTACGCCACGGAAGCGGACGTCGTCCGGCAGCACGGCGGGCTCCTCCGCCTCGGCCCGTCCCCGTCGACCGATCACCGAGACGGCGGCACTGGCCGCGGCGATTCAGGCGGCCCGCCCCGACGCCAGCGATGCCGACGTGGCGCAGGAACTGGGAATCACGACCGCCCGGCTCCGGACGATCCGGCGGCAGGTCCGCGAGCTCGACCTGGTCGCCTGAGTCGGACCGCCTCCCGCCGGCACGAGGGCGGTATCCCGACTCACACGGCGAATCGGTGCAGGACGAAGATGCCGCCGTGCAGGGGCTGGTCGAGGCGCTCGCTCTCGGTGCCGACGTACTCGTCGAGGAGAGCGCCGATCCGGCGGTCGATTTCGGCGATGTCCTCGGCCGACAGGTGCAGCGCGAACCGTGCCAACGTCTGGACGGCGTCGTCACCCGCCTCGCGCAACTCGTGCTGGAAGGCCTCGATCGGGGCCAGCCGGGACTCTCGGAGGGCATTCGTCAGCCACCAGGACTGCCCCGTGGACCGGTAGGGCTTTTCCAGGGCTCCGCTGCCGCCGGTCCGGACCGATCCCGGCTCCAGCAGGCCCGCGTCGACCAGGTGGCGGACGTGGTAGAGCACCGTTCCCGGATCCCGGTCGAGCCGGTCCGCCAACTGCTTGTTGGTCAACTCCTGTTGCCCGCAGAGCCGCAGGATGCGCAACCGCAGCGGATGGGCCAGGGCCTTCGCCTCGCGGACCGTCGCCTCACGTCGCTCCCGTGGGCCGTCGGACCCACCCGGTGCCGGCCGCCGCCGCGTGGCCTGTTCGCTCATGGCTGAAGCGTAGTCGACCGGTTGGGGTAACCCACCGATGGAGTTTTCTCCATCGGTGTGCGATTCTCCATCAATGGGCGCTGGTGGCTCCGCTCCGAACGACGACGGAACTCCGAGCCGCGGCGGACGACCACGGCTGGGCACGGCCTACTGGCGCCTGTGGACCTCGTCCGGTCTGTCGAACCTCGCCGACGGCACCATCAAGGTCGCACTGCCGCTGGTGGCCGTCGGCTTCACCCGCTCTCCCCTGCTGATCGCGGGACTGACCCTGGCGGTGCGGCTGCCGTGGCTGCTCTTCGCGTTGCCGGCCGGCGCCCTCGCCGACCGCCTGGACCGCCGCCGGGCGATGCTCGGCGCCAACACCCTCCGAGCCGTACTGCTCGGTGTCCTCGCGGCGACGGTCGTCCTCGACCTCGGCTCGATCTGGACCCTGTACGTCGTCGCGTTCGGGATCGGCGCCGCCGAGACGGTCTACGACACCTCGGCCCAGGCGATCCTGCCGCAGATCGTCGGGCGCGACCAACTGCCCCGGGCCAACGGACGGCTGTACATGGCCGAGTTGACCACCAGCGAGTTCGTCGGTCCACCCCTGGCCGGTTTCCTGGTCGCGGCGGGCGTGGCCGCCGCCTTCACGATCCCGGCGGCACTGTGGGCGATCGCGGTCGCGGCACTGCTCCTGGTACCTGGCCCGTTCCGGGTCGAACGCGCCCGAGGCGGCACCATCCGTGCCGACATCGCCGAGGGAGTGCGCTTCATCCGGCGTCACCGGCTACTGCGCACCCTCGCCATCATGGTCGGGATCTCCAACTTCACCGCCAGCGCGATGATGGCGATCTTCGTCCTGTACGCGGTCGGCCCCACCTCCCCGATGGGACTCTCCGAGCAGGCCTACGGGCTGCTGCTGACCAGCGCCGCCGCCGGCAGCGTGCTCGGGTCACTCGTCGCCGAGCAGATCAGCCGGAAGCTCGGCCGGGCCCGTACGCTCACCCTGACCCTCCTCGGGCACGTTCTGCTGGTCGGCGTCCCGGCCGTCACCACGAACCCGTTCCTGATCGGTGCCGCCCTCTTCGTCAGCGCCACCGGCGGGGTCACCTGGAACGTTCTCACGGTGTCGCTGCGGCAGCGGATCACGCCCGACCGGCTGCTCGGCCGGGCCAACAGCGTTCATCGGCTCGTCGCGTGGGGCACCCTGCCACTGGGCGCCGCCGCCGGTGGCCTGCTGGCCCAACTCTTCGGGCTGCGTACCGTCTTCGTCGTGATGGCGCTGGTGAGCCTCGGCCTGCTCGCCGGCATGCCGCTGCTGACCGACGACCGGCTGCGGGCCGCCGAGCGCGACGCCGAGCGGCAGAGGCGTTAAGAAGGGGCCCTTCTTCTACAGAAAGCGATAAGAAGGGGCCCTTCCTTACACCTGGACGACCGCCGAGGCGGCCACCACCGGGGTGGTGTCGGCCGCCGGCAGCGTCACGGTGACCTCCAGCCCGCCGTCGCTCTGGGCCACCGCGGTGACAGTGCCGCCGTGCGCGTCGCACACCGCTCGGACGATCGACAGCCCGAGCCCGGAACCCCGGGCGCCGGTACGCTCGCGACCGCCGCGGCGGAACGCCTCGAACAGGCCGGGTACGTCTCCCTGCTCCACCTCGAAGCCGGTGTTGCCGACCACCAGCCAGGCCTGCTCGGGATCCGAGCCGGTACGCACCCACAGTCGGCCGTGCAGGTGGTTGTAGCGGACCGCGTTCTCGACCAGGTTGCCGGCCAGCCGTTCCAGCAGACCCGGATCGCCGACGACCGGCGCCGGTTCCAGGGCCGTGTCGACCTGGAGCTTGAGCCGGGTCATCTCGGCCCGCATCGCGGAGAGCGCCGCGCTCGCCCCGGTGGCGAGGTCGGTCGGCGCCTTGCGGGCCAGCCGGCGGCCCGCCTGCGCCTCGCTGCGGGCCAGTACGAGGAGCGCGTCGACGAGGTTGTTGGCCCGTTCGGACGCGTCCCGGACCACGGTCGCCATCCGGCGGTACTCCGCCACGTCCGCCTCGTCGTCGGCCATCGTCACGTCGATCTCGGTACGCATCACCGCCAACGGCGTACGCAGCTCGTGCGAGGCGTTGGCGACGAAGCGTTTCTGCGCCTCGAAGGCGCCACCGATCCGGTCCAGCATGGCGTCGAAGGTGCCGGCCAGTTCGGCCACCTCGTCGTCCGCGCCGGAGTAGCGGATCCGCTGGTCCAGGGTGGCCTCGCCGAGCCGGCGCGCCGTCGAGGTGACCTGGTGCAGCGGCCGCAGTGCCCGGCCGGCGACCGCGTACGCCCCGGCGACGCCGACCACGCTGATCGCCAGCAGCGCCACCAGGCCCTTGGCCAACAACTCCCGCGAATGTGCCCGGACGACCTGCTCCTGCCACTGTCTCGCGTCGATCGTCCGGCCATCGGTCAGCTCGACGAGCGTGCCGGGCTGCAACTGGTCGGCCGGGCGCAGCGCGTCCCCGACCAGCAACCAGGCGAGCAGCAGCAGGATGGCCCCGGCGCCGATCAGCAGTACGCCGTTGAGCAGGGTCAGCCGGAGCCGCAGGGTCGGCCGCAGCCGGGGCCGGCGTCCGGTCAGGTAGACGGTCATGCCGCCTCCTCGCTGCGCTCGTCGTCGGCACGACTTGACCGACTGAGCAGGCTGATGCCCTCGCTGCGCTCGGTCATGCGCTCACCTGGCCCGGTACGTAGGGATCGGGCACCCGGTAGCCGGCACCGACCACCGTCTCGATCAGCGGTGGATCGCCGAGCTTCTTGCGCAGGGTCATCACGGTCACCCGGACGGTGGTGGTGAACGGGTCGGTGTTGGCGTCCCAGACCCGTTCGAGGAGTTCCTCGCTGGAGACCACCGCGCCGCGCGCCTTGAGCAACTCCTCCAGCACGCCGAACTCCTTTCGGGCCAGGTCCACCACCACCCCGCCCCGGGTGGCGACCCGCTTGGCCGGGTCGACCACCAGGTCGGCCACGGTGAGCACCGGCGGAGTCACCGGGGTGGCGCGGCGGCCGAGAGCCTGCACCCGGGCCACCAGCTCGTCGAAGGCGAAGGGTTTCGGCAGGTAGTCGTCGGCACCGAGTTGCAACCCCTCCACCCGGTCGGCGACCGTGCCGCTCGCGGTCAGCATCAGCACCCGGGTGAGGGCACCCGAGGTGACCAGGTCGGCACAGATCTGGTCACCGTGCACGCCGGGCAGGTCCCGGTCCAGCACCACCACGTCGTACCGGGTGACGAAGGCCATCTCGTGCCCGGCGGATCCGTCGTAGGCCACGTCGACCGCCATGCCCTGCCGACGCAGCCCCCGGACGATCGCGTCGGCGAGGTTGCGCTCGTCCTCCACCACCAGTACCCGCACCATGACCTCCCCGGCCGCTCGTCCAGGGACAACCTATCCGTGGCCGACAAGTCACCGCCCGGGGCGCGCCTGCGCCGGGTGCCCCGACGCGCCCGGCCTCGGCTACCTCCGGAGCTGCCACAGTCCGACCGAGCCGTTGACCCGTCGGCAGTGCAGCGTCTCCGCGACGAGCCCGCACTCACCGGAGACACCGGGGAGGACCGTCAGCAACCGCGTCCGCAGGGCCGTCGTGTCGATCTCGGCCACCCAGGCCCGACGGTCGGAGTCGATCCGGATCCCGAGCAGCCGCGGACCTTCGGACCCGTCGTCCACCAGCTGCCAGGAGCCCAGCTCGGCGAGCACCCGTCCGGTGGCGGGATCCACCGCGTACTGCAGGTAGGGCGTACTCGATTCGGGCGCGGCGGTGGCGATGAACACGTCGCCGACCGGCGACAGGCTGGTCCAGCGGGGATCCGACCACCGGAGCTGACCGGTCCGGTCGTCCCAGACCCGTACCCCGTTGTCCCGCAGGTAGGTGCAGAGGTGGGCGCCGCAGGTGGTCGGCCCGTACTCCAGGCTGTCGTCCCTCGGCATCGACCACCTGCGGTCCAGCCCGGCCAGCCCGTACGCGGTCACCGACCGTTCTTCGTGCACGACGAGAAGGTCGCCCACGAAATCGACGTACCAGTAGACGTCCGGGCGGTCGGCGGGCGGTGGTGGTAGCTGGCCGGTCCCGGTGACGGCGCTCGTGCTGAGGTCACGGATCTCGACCCGCCCCGACGGCAGGATCAGCGCCATCTGGGCTACCTCGCCGAACGCCGCGTAGTTGTACGCGCGTCGGGCGCCGACCGGCGTCGGCAGCGACCAGCGCGGCTTTCCCGACGCCGGGTCGACCACCTCCAGGGTCCCCGCCGGACGATGCTTCGCCGGGTCCGGTTCGAGCCCGTCCGGTGGTTGCCAGCCCTCGGGCCCGGCCCAGACGACGAGGTCACCCGTGCCGCTGAACACCTCCACGCTCGCCTCGCGTTCCCAGGAGATCGACCCGGTCGTCGCGTCCACCGCCGTCACCCGGTTCCGTCCTTCCGACGACTGTTCCGAGTACGACGCGAGCACCAGCGTGTCGCCGAGCAGCAGTGGCTGACCCACGTCGCCGGGTGGCAGGGTCATCCGCCAGCGCGGCGTGCCCTCGGGCAGCCGGTACCCGGCGAGTTCCTGGCCCGACGTGCTCGTACCCACCCCGGAGACGACGAACATCCAGTCCCCGTCCGCCAGGACCATCGCGCCGAGCGGGGCCGGGACGTCCACCTCCCGCCACGGTCCGGGAAACGGGTTCCCGGCGGACATGGTGACGAGCAGCCCGACGAGGACCGCCGGCAGCCCCGCCCGGAGGAACCTCGACCGCCGGCGTCCGGGCCGGGACGCCGACTCGCCGGGCCCCACCCGATCGTGCTGCGGCTCGGCGCCCAGTTCACCCAGCTCGATGGTGGGCATGCACTTCCCTTCCCCCGGTCCGGCCGCGTCCCGACGCCGCGCTCCGGCACACTCCGGATGGACCACCCCGGGTAGCGGCAAATCGGACGCGAAGCCACCTGTACGATGGCGCCTCGTGGCAGTTCCGGTGGTGGACAACTCTTCGGACGCCGAGGCCGGCCAGGCCGAGACCGGTCGACCCCGCCGGTGGCGTGGGTTCCGGGCACCCGCGCGGGCCGACGTACTGGTCATCGGAGCGTACGTTCTGCTCGGCGTGTTCGTCTGCGCCAACTACTGGGCCGACATCCAGCACCGGGTGTCGTCGCACCTGCCCACCGACCACAGCTGGTTCGAGTGGCTGCTGGCGCACGGCGCGTACTCGGTCCAACACCTGGAGAACCCGCTCTTCTCGGCCCGGCAGAACGCGCCGGACGGGGTCAACATGATGGCCAACACGTCGGTGCTCGGCATCAGCCTGCCACTGGCCCCGATAACCCTGCTGTTCGGCCCGCAGGTGTCGTACTCGGTCTATCTCGGCGGTGCGCTCGCCGCCACGGCCGCGACCTCGTACTGGGTGCTCTCCCGCCACCTGGTCGCCTCCCGGGGCGCGGCGTTCGTCGGCGGCGCGTTCCTCGGTTTCGCGCCCGGCATCATCCACCACGCCAACGGCCAGCCGAACTTCGCGTCGAACTTCCTGCTGCCGCTCATCGTGGTCCGGGTGCTCCGGCTCGGCGAGCCGGGCCGCTGGCTGCGGGGCGGCGTGGTCCTGGGCCTGCTGGTGACGTACCAGATCTTCATCAACGAGGAGATGCTGCTGCTCACCGCGCTGGCCTGCGCGGCGATCGTGCTGCTGTACGCCGTCTTCCGGTGGTCGCAGACCCGGGCCCGGGCGTGGACCTTCCTCCGCGGGCTCGGCGTCGGTGGCGCACTGGCGCTGCTGCTGGCCGGCTATCCGATCTGGTACCAGTTCAACGGTCCGCAGTCCTACCGCGGACTGCAGGGCGGGGTCTTCCACAACTGGGGCGAGGACCTGCGGGCCTTCGTGACGTACTCCCGGGACACCATCGCCGGCTCGCCGGAGGTGGAGCGGACCATCGGGATGACCGAGCAGAACACCTGGCTCGGTTGGCCACTCGTCGGGCTGGCCGTGCTGGTCGCCGTACTGCTCTGGCGGACCTCGGTGACCGCCCGGATCGCCTCGCTGCTCGCCGTGGGATTCGCGCTCGCCTCGCTGGGACGGCAGGTCCGGATCGACGGCCGGGTGACCGAGATCGAGGGTCCCTGGCACCTGCTGCCGGAGGACCTTCCGCTGGTCGAGATGATGATGCCCACCCGGCTGAGCCTGGTCACGGTCGCGGCCGTCGGCATCCTGATCGCACTGGCCTGGAACGAGGTCGCCCGGACCCGGACGGGTCCGACCGGCCCGGCCGGTATCCCACTGCTGGCCAACGGCAAACCCGAGAACGGGGTGTCCGGCAACGGTAAGCCGGCCAGCGTTCCGCTGGGCGACGGCACGACGGCCGGGATCACCGGGCGGCCGGAGCCGGCCCGGCCACGGCTGCGGATCCTGGCGTACGCGGCCATCGCGCTCGCGCTGCTGCCGATCTTCCCTCGCCCGTTGCCGGCCCAGCACATCGACCTGCCGCCGCACTTCATCACCTCCGGCGCCTGGCGGCCGTACGTACCGCCGGGCCGCACCCTGGTGCCGGTGCCCATTCCGAGCAACGTGCACGGTCTCTCCACACTGAGGTGGAGCGCCCTGACCGAGCAGGCGTTCCCGATTCCGGCCGGCTATTTCATCGGGCCCAACGCGGAGGGCAGCGGCGTGTTCGGCGCCCCGTCCCGGCCGACCAGTATGTTGATCTACGGGACGATGGACCGGGGCGCGGCGCCGGTGGTCACCGAGGAGAACCGGCGACAGGCGATCGAGGACCTGCGGTTCTGGAAGGCGTCGGTGGTGGTGCTCGGCGACCATCCGACCACCCCGGCACTGCACGTCCTGCTGGCCGGGCTGCTCGGTCCGGGCCAGCGGGTGGACGACGTGTGGCTCTGGGACGTCCGCCCGCTGGTCGGCTGACCCGCCGGGACCCGGTTCAGTCGCCGACCTGGGCGCGGACGTCCCACACCCAGGCACCGGAGATGTCCCGACCCGGGCCGAGCAGCCGGTCGAGCGTCTCCTTGACCGGAGCACCCCGGTGCAGGCCGCCCTGTACCACGATCGCCGCCCGCCAGTGCCGGAGATCCTCGATCGCCTGCCGGCGTTCGGTGTCGCCGATCACCGGCACCTCTCCGCTGCGGGCGACCCGGCCGAGCAGCACCGCCGTCGGCCGGTCCGGCGAGCCCCACCGGGCCTGCCGGTTGTCCGGGCCGGTGGGACCGATGAAGTACCCGCCCGGCACGGTGAACGCCAGGCCGGTCCGGGCCGACCAGTACATCCCGGCGGTCGCCTCGCTGCCCGTCGTCGGCGGCACCGGCACGAGGGTGCGCCCCGGCGGCACGTAGGACCGCCACTGGCCGCTGGCGATGAACTCCGGTACCGGCCAGACCGGCTTGGTGACCAGCGGCGCCGGTGCCACCGGAAGCAGCACGGCGACGACCGCACCGGTCCAGAGCAGCCGGATCGGCACCCGTCCGCCCAGCGGAGCCGACCGGGCGGTCGCGGGCTTCTCCCCGGCGCCCTCGCCGACGGCGCTCTCGGTCGTCGCGGCCGCCCCGGCTCGGTCGAAGACCCGGTCGAAGGAGATCGCCAGCAGGATCGCCAGGACCGGGACGCAGATCAGCGGGAACCGGGCCGGCACCGCCAGGTCGATCAGCGGCAACCCCGAGACCAGCCGGTACGGGCCGGGCAGGTCGAGCGGTTGCCCGCCCAGACGTACGGTCTCGCCCAGCGCCAGCGCGGCGAAGACCACCGCGCAGAGCACCAACGCCTTGACCAGGGGTCGCCGCCACTGCCAGATCGCGATCACCGCGCAGAGCACGATCAGCCCCAGGCCGAAGAAGGAGTTCTCCTCGGTCGCGTTCGGGGAGAGCAGGCCGGGCACCGAGTCGTGTCCGGTGATCGACTGCCGGGCCACCGCGGTGAACGACTCCAGGTCCAGGGCGTACGCGACGGGATCGAACGGCAATCCCCGGTAGTGCGCGGGGCCGAAGAACTGGAACCACAGCGGGTACGCCAGCAGCACCGCCCCGGTCACCGTGCCCACGCCCAGCCGACCGAGGAAGGCCGGTGCCAGCCGCCGGGCCGTCGCCGGAGCCGCCACCGCGTAGCCGACGGTGAACAGCCCGCAGCCGAGGACCAGGAAGGCCAGCACCTCCTCGCCGAGGAAGACCTGGTAGGTCACCAGCAGTCCGAGCAGTACGCCCCGACGCGGTACCCGGTCCGTGCGCGGGTCGAAGACCACCCAGAGGATCGCCGGAACCAGGAACTGCGAGATCATGTGCAGGTGACCGGTGGCCTGGGAGATCATTCCCGGCGCGAACCCGCAGAACAGCCCGGCGACCGCCGCCCCGAACCGGGACGCGACGATCCGGCGGGACAGGAACAGGTACCAGGCGGCGGCCGTACCGGTCAGGGACAGCACCACGGCGAGCAGGTAGCTGGTCTGCGACCCGAACAGCAGGGTCACCGGGGTCAGTGGCACGCCGAGGCCCAGCACCGACGTGTTCGCCATCAGGTTGACCCCGTCGGGCGCGTTCAACGCCGTGCTGTAGAGCGGGTTCTCCAGTTGGGTCACCGCGCGGGCGGCCCGGGCGAGCATCCACTCGAAGAGCATCATGTCGTTGTCCGCGTACGTCATCCGGTCCCGGTGCAGCCAGAGCGCGGAGGTGACATAGCCCGCGACGGCGAGGTAGAGCGTGAGGACGGCTCCGTCGACGAGCGGTCCGGGACGTCGCCCGGCCCGGGCCCGTACGGCTCGGAACCAGCCCGTGCGGGCCCGTAACGCCTGGAACCAGCCGGTGCGGACCGGCCAGCCGTCCGGCCGGACCCGCCAGCGGCGGGTCGCCGGCGGCGATTCGGGCACGTCCGTCGGGACCGCGACGTCCGGCGCGGTCTCGGCGGGACGACCCGGCCCGCTCACCCAGCTGTACGGTCAGTCAGCGGGCGGACATCCCACACCCACACGTCGGCCCGGCGCTGGGCGGGGCCGGCGATCTGGTCGACGGTGCGGTGCAACGCCTCGACGTTGTCCTGCCGTACCGGCAGTACCAGGATCGCGGCCCGCCAGTGCCGCAGTTCGTCCAGGGCGCGCCGACGCTGCCGGTCGGTCAGGGTCGCGGGGCGGCCGGTCGTGGCCACGTCGTCGAGCACCGCGCTGAGCCCGCTCGGGCGTCCGCCGAACCGTCCCGGATCGCCGGTGTTCCCGTTGCGGGGCGCGAGGAAGTAGCCCCCAGGGATCTTGAAGTCCAGGTTGGTGGACGCGGCCCAGCGCATTCCGTTGGTGTGTCCCATCGCGGGGATCGGTACCGGTACCAGCGTCTGCTCGGGCCCGACGAAGGGGCGCCACTGGCCGGACGTGATGAAGGTCGGCACGGGTGGCCGGCTGACCTCGCGCAGCGGCAGCGGCAGGATCGGCACCAGCGCGATGACCAGCGCGGTCACCACCACCGTGCGCAGCATCCGCCGGTCGGCGATCTCCATCGCCCAGGCCCGGTCCGTGGCCAGGGCGAGAAGAAGTCCGATCACGACGGTGGTGATCAGGCCGAACCTGGTCGGCACCACCGCGTCCAGCAGCGGGGCCTTGACCAGGACGTCCCACGGCCCCCAGAACGCACCCCGGTTCCACCAGGAGATCCGCTCGCCGAGGGAGAGCACCGCGAAGAGCAGGCCGGTGACCGCGAGGGCCCGGATGATCACCTCACGCCGGAGCCAGACCACGATCGCCACGGTCAGCAGCGCGAGGCTCCAGCCGAAGAACGCGTTCTCCTCCGAGTAGTTCGGCGCGAGGTCGAGGTTGGCCCGCTGGTTCCCGCCCAGCGTCGTGGAGCCGGGCACGAAGAAGGCCGCGAGGTCGTTGCCGTAGTCCCGGACCGCGTCGCTGAGCCCGTGGTACGCCTGCCGGCCGGCGAACTGCACGAGAAGCGGGTACGCGAGCAGCGACCCGGCGAGCACCGCGCAGACGGCCAGGCCGCCGGCGAGGGGCCGCCACGCAGCGGCCCATCGACCCGGCTGCTGCACCACGACGGCGAACAGGAAGATCCCGCAGGCCATCGCGGTAAAGAGCAGGATCTCCTCGTTTATGAACGCCTGGTAGCTGACCAGCAGGGCGAGGATCACACCGTCCCGGATCACCCGGGTGGACCGGGTCAGCACCATGACCCGCCAGACGATGAACGGCAGGAGGAACTGCGAAATGATGTTCGGATGCCAGTTGGCGTGCGACAGCAGCGCCGGGGAGAAGCCGCAGAACCAGCCGCCGACGATGGCCGCGATCGGCGCCTTCACCAGGTGGCGGGAGATCACGTAGTACCAGGCGGAGGCGGTGCCGGCCAGGCCGAGCGTCACCAGGACCACGAACGAGACCGCCGGCCCGAACAGCAACGTCAGCGGCACCATGGGGATGCCCAGCCCCAGGATCGCCGTGTTGGCCATCAGGTTGACGCCGTCAGGATAGTTCAACCGGTCGGTGAAGAACGGGAATTCGCCGTGCAACACCACCCGGACCGAATGGGCGAGGAAGTACTGCACCTGGGCCGGGTCGCTGCTGTAGAGCGACGCCACCCGGCCGGCCGGGTCGAGCCAGATCTGGCTGGTCACCCAGAAGGCGGCGACCAGGAAGAACGCGTACACCGCGAGATCGCGGCGCCGGGTCGGCCAGCGTGGCGGGCGGGTCGTCGGAGTACCGCTGTTCCGGTCCGGCGTACCCGGATCCTCGACCGCCGCGCCGGATCGCGAACCCGCCTCGGCATCGGCGGCCGAGCCGGCGCCGGGCGTGGCGACCGACCCCGTTCCGGGACCGGCGCCCGAACCTGCCGACTGCGCCGCGCCCCCCTCGGTTCCGGTCGCCGTGCGGCCTCCGGGCTCGGGGCCCTCCGGGTCCGGTGTGGTTTCGAGACGTGGCTCGGCAAGCGTCACAGTCGGCGGAGTCTACAGGAGCACCCGATTGGTCCCGGATGCCTGGGCCGCCGGTTACCGCAGGGCGAGCAGCGTCCGGCGACGACCCGCGCCGGGGCGTACCCGATCGGCTGGCTTTGCCGGGTGACGCCCGGCCCGCGTCCGAGATCTCGTAGGATGTGGCTTCTGTAGACAGCTGAGGCGGATCGGGGGCACAGAGGTGGGTTCAGTCCCTCGTACCGGGATCACCGGCGCGGCGTTGGTGCTGGCTCTCCTCGCGGGTGGCTGCGGCACCATACCGAAGGAACCAGCGGTCGCGCTGCGGGTCGGCTACGACACACTGGACGGCACCCTCGCGGTGTGGCCGCCCCGGGGCACGCTGGCCGGGGATCCACAAGCGACCACCGCCGTGGCGAAGGCCGTGGACGAGTGGCGCTCGCCGGTCGAGGACCGGGTCCACCTTCCCTCCTCGGGGATCCTCTGGCTCGGCGAGGCGGACGGCAATCGGCTGGCACTCGTCGCCGCCGACGTACCGGGCGAATCGGCGTCCTGGCTGCTGCAACTGACCGGCGACGGCCCGGACTTCCGGGTCGAGCGGGCGGTCGAGTACACCGATCCGGGCTACCTGGTCTATTCCGACGTGCTGCCGGTGCAGCTTCCCACCGGGCGGCGCTATCTCGTCTCGGCCCGGGTGGACCGGCTCCTCGGACCGGACCGCCAGACGCTGGCCGTCACGGACGGCCTGACCGGCCCGGTCGCCCTGCCGGCCTGCTCCGCCACCACCGTCACCGCCCGGTTGCGCCCCAGCGAGTCGCTGCCGAACGGCAAGTCCGCCGACCGGCTCGTCGACCTCGGCACCGGCACGGTGGGGCCGCGCTATCCGCTGGTCACCGACGACACCGGATCGGCGGCGGCGGCGCTGCGCGGGCTCGACACCTGCGCACTCGGCGAGAAGACCGGGGCCTTCGGCAGCATCGCGCACCGCGTGCACGGCCGGGTCCACCCCGGATCGGTGCCGGCGTCGTGGCCGATCGACCAGGTCAAGTCGAAGACGTTGGCCGAGGTCGCGCTCGACGACACCGGACGGCCGAGCAAACTCGAGCAGCTCAGCTGGCGCACCGACGACGGCATGATGACCGCCGTGATGGTGCGGCCCACCGCCGGCCCGCCGGTGGTGTCGGCCGCGGACCGGGTCGAGGCGCTCCAGGGGTACGTCCTGCCGCTGGCCAGCCCCGTCGTCGTACTGGTCTGGGAGGACAGCCCGGAGGTCAGTCTCACGCTGCCGCCCGGTACGCCCCGCCGGATCGACCGCCCCGGTCTGATCGTGCTGGACAAGCCGACCAGCAGGCAGACGTACAGCCTCATGGTCAGCTCGGACAAGACCGTCCAGCGCTCGTTCGGCGGCAACTGAACAACCCGGTGAAGTGACGACGGGCCCGGTCAGGTCGACCAGGCCCGTCGTTCGGTAGGCGGGATCAGCGGCGCCCGTTGCGGCCCTTCGCCGTCCGGTCGCCACCGCCTGCGGCGGCCACCCGGACCGACGCGATGGACTCGTCGTCGAGCTGGGAGACCCAGCCGGTGACGTCCCGGGCCACGTCCTGCGCGGTCAGTCCCAGATCGGCCAGGATCTGCGCCCGGGTGCCGTGCGGCTGCCAGACCGGCGGTACGCCCAGATCGCGCATCGGCACCCGTACGTCCGCGTCCCGCATCGCCTTGGCCAGTGCGTCGCCGACACCGCCGGCCCGTACGCCGTCCTCCACCGTGACCACCAGCCGGTGCGCGCTGGCCAGGGTGACCAGCTCCGGTGGGATCGGCCGGACCCAGCGCGGGTCGACGACGGTGACGCCGTAACCCTGCTCGGCGACCCGGGTGGCCACCTCCATCCCGAGGTGCCCGAACGCCCCCACCGCGACCAGCAGCACGTCGGTACGGGCGGATTCGGCCAGCACGTCCACGCCGCCGGACACCGAGCCGGCGGCGGTGACCCGACGGATCGCCGGCAGGTCGGCCGCGACCGAGCCGGTCGGGAACCGCAGTACGGTCGGCCCGTCCTCGACCGCCACCGCCTCACGCAGTTCCGCCCGCAGGGTCGCGGCGTCCCGGGGTGCGGCGATCCGCAGTCCGGGTACCACCCCGAACACGGACATGTCCCAGATGCCGTAGTGGCTCGGGCCGTCCGGACCGGTGATGCCGGCCCGGTCCAGCACGAACGTCACCGGCAGCTTGTGCATCGCCACGTCGAGCAGCACCTGGTCGAACGCGCGGTTGAGGAACGTCGCGTAGACGGCCACCACCGGGTGCAGACCGCCCAGGGCGAGGCCGGCGGCCGAGGTGGCCGCGTGCTGTTCGGCGATGCCGACGTCGTAGACGCGCTCCGGATACTTGCGGGCCAGCGTGGCGATACCGGTCGGCTCGGCCATCGCGGCGGTGATGCCGACGATGTCGGGTCGCTCGTCGGCGACCGCGACCAACTCGTCGGCGAAGACCTGTGTCCATTTCAACGAGGGGGCGGCCAGCGAGGTGCCGGTCTCGACGTCGAACGCGCTCGGGCTGTGCAGGCAGTCGGCGTCGTCCTCCTCGGCCGGGCGGTAGCCCAGACCCTTGCGGGTCACCGCATGCACTATCACCGGCCCGCCGAAGCCCTTGGCCCGGCGCAGCGCCGATTCCATCGCCGCCACGTCGTGTCCGTCGACCGGGCCGAGGTACTTGATGCCCAGGTCCTCGAACATGGCCTGCGGGGCCACCGCGTCCTTGATGCCCTTCTTGACCGCGTGCAGCACCTCGTACATCGGCCTGCCGACCAGCGGGGTGGAGCCCAGCGCCTCCTTGACGACGTCGAGCACCTTCTCGTAGCCGGGGTTGAGGCGCAGCGTCGAGAGGTGGTCGGCGAGTCCGCCGATGGTCGGGGCGTACGACCGGCCGTTGTCGTTGACGACGATGACCAGCGGATTGCCGGCAGTGGCGATGTTGTTCAGCGCCTCCCAGCACATCCCCCCGGTGAGTGCACCGTCACCGACCACCGCGACCACGTTGCGTGACTCGCCGCGCAGCGCGTACGCCTTGGCCAGCCCGTCCGCGTAGGAGAGCGCGGTCGAGGCGTGCGAGTTCTCGATCAGGTCGTGCTCGCTCTCGGCCTGGCTCGGGTAGCCCGACAGGCCACCGCGCTGCTTCAGGCGGTCGAAGCCCGCCTGCCGGCCGGTGAGCATCTTGTGTACGTAGGCCTGGTGGCCGGTGTCGAACAGAAAGCGGTCCCGGGGCGAGTCGAAGACCCGGTGCATCGCGATGGTCAGCTCCACCACCCCGAGGTTCGGGCCGAGGTGCCCGCCCGTCCGGGACACCTTGGCGACCAGGAAGTCCCGGATCTCGGCGGCGAGCAGGCCGAGCTCGTCGGCGGACATCCGTTTGACGTCCTGCGGTCCGCGAACCGCGCCCAGCAACCGGCCGGTGGAAGTCGTCTCCTCGGTACGCTCGCTCATGCCACCACCTCGCCGCGCTCGGCAGGGGTATCGGGCCGCGCGGCACTGGGCTGGCTGATTCGCTCCCTACACAGGCTCATAGCCGCAGAGTCTATCGGGGCCGGTCCGGCCCGCAGCCGGGCCGCCGAACCACGTGCGTCGGATCCGGTGAAGATCGGTGGTGGATCCGGTGAAGATCGGTGCTGGGCCGCCTTCCGCACCCCGAGTGCGACATGTTGGCGGGCCAGGGTAGCCGACGCCGACCGTCACGGCTGACGAACCGCTTCGCCACCCGGGTGCCGGCCCGACGGCGATCAGCAGAGTCCCGTTGACCGGACGGTGCGCCGGTAGCGGACGGTCGACGATCGCCCACCGCGAGTGGTGGGGAGGGACTCGGCCAAACGAACGAAAAATCGGGCAGATACCACGAAGGGCCGTAGCATGGCCGGTAACCCCATCCTCCCCTAAGGTCTCGACATGTCGCCTGCTGGCCCTCGCCCGAGCCGCTTTCCCGGCGGCGCCCGTAGCAACCCGATGTCCGGCCGCTACGCCGCCGGTCAGGTACTCGCGGTAGGCATCGTGTTCCTTCTCGCGCTGCCGCTGCTTCCGTTGATTCTTCCGATCATCGCCTGGATCCGGTTCCGTGACCGGGCCGCCGCGCGAGCCGCGCGCCGCGATTCGGAGGCTGTCTCCACCGCCCGCCGGACTGCCGTACACGTCACCTCCTGATAGCGGTCGCGGCACGGCGAGGACACCGGCAAGTCCTCGCCGTGCCGGGGCTGCGGTACTCCGCAGGTCGATATCTGCGTTGCCGACTCGATCTCCATCCCCGAGAGTGGCCTGAGCCACCGCTCGGTGCCGGGAGCGGCAGATCACGGGGAGACAGCGTGTCCGACTTCGACGTCCGTACGGCGAACCTATCGATCATCAACTCGATGACGAAGTACCCGTCGATCCCGACGTACCACGCTCTCGACCCGCGCAACGGCGGGCTGCTCGACGCGACCGTCCCGTTCACCGGTCGGGTGTTCCTGACCGAGAAGGTCGACGGCACGAACGGCCGGATCGTCTCGCTGCCCGACGGCAGTTATCTGATCGGTAGCCGGGAGGAACTGCTCTACGCCCGTGGTGACCTGATCGGCAATCCCGCCCTCGGCATCGTCGAGGCGCTCCGCCCGATCGCCGACCGGCTGCGGCCGGCCGAACCGGACCGGATCGTGGTCCACTACCTCGAGGTCTACGGCGGAAAGGTCACCGCCGGGTCGAAGCACTACACCAGCGCGCGGACGGTCGGCGCCCGGCTGTTCGATGTCGCGGTCATCGACAACCACGCCGAACTCCTGGCCTGGCCGGCCGAGCGGATCTCGGCCTGGCGGGAGGCTGCGGGACAGCGGTTCCTCGCCGAGCGCGACCTGCTGGCCACCGCCGCCGCCTCGGGGCTGGAGACCGTGCCCCGGCTGGACGCGATCGAGGCCACGGAACTGCCGACCGACCTCGACAAGATGTTCCGGTTCCTCGGTGAGTACCTGCCCCGGACGACGGTGGCGTTGGACGGTACGCCGGGTCGGGCCGAGGGCATCGTGCTGCGGTCGGAGACCCGATCGGCGATCGCGAAGGCGCGGTTCCAGGACTACGAACGAACGCTGAAGCGACGCGGCACCCGCTGACGGTAGGCGGAGGCCGGGCCGCTCAACCGGCGGTTGGGGCCGCCGGGACCAGCAACGACACGAGTTCCACGTGCTGGGTCATCGGGAAGAGGTCGTATCCGCGCAGGGCGGCGAGTCGCCAGCCCGCCTCCCGGAACGTCCGCACGTCCCGGGCGAAGGCGGCCGGGTCGCAGGCCACGTAGGCGACCGCGCGGGTAGCGGCCGCGGCGACGGCCCGGACCACCTCCGCGCCGGCACCGGCCCGGGGCGGATCCAGCACCACCAGGTCCACCGGACCGATGATGCGGCGGCGGGACAGCGCCGGGGCGACCGACGCCCGCACCACCTCGATCTGGGGCAGGTCGCGCAGGTTCTGCCGGGCGGCCTGGACCGCCGCCGCGGCCGATTCCACCAGGGTTATCCGGCCGGTCGGGCCGACCCGGCCGGCGAGCGCGGCGGCGAACAGGCCGGCGCCGCCGTAGAGGTCCCAGGCGGACTCACCGTCCCGCGGGTCCAGCAGTTCGAGTACGGCCGCCGCCAGGGTGTCCGCGGCGGCGGGGTGTACCTGCCAGAACGCCTCCGGCGGCAGCTCCCAGACCCGGTCGACGGCCAGTTCCCGTACCGTCCCCGCGTCGTCGAGGGCAGCCGCGCCGTCCGGCGGGGTGGCGCCGCCATCCGGGGTGGCGGCGTCGCCCAGTTCGCCGCCGAGGCCCAGCCCGGTCGTCCGGCGTCCGCGCACCGTCACGTCGCCGCCGGAGGAGGCGGTCACCTCCACCACGTCGGCGTCCGGCCAGCTCCGACCGCTGGCCGGAAGCACCGGCTGTCGCTGGATCGCGGGATGGGCGATCAGGCAGCGGTCGATCGGTACGACCTCGTGGGAGCGGTGCTTGAGCAGTCCGGCCCGGCCCGCCGCGTCGACCGCGTAGCGCACCCGGGACCGCCATCCCAGCGACCCGCCGGGCAGCGCCTCGACCCGGACGTCCAGCTCGGCGATCTCCGCGGGGTCCAGCCGGGCCAGCCGACGTAGCTGCTCACGCACCACCTCCGCCTTCCAGTTCCGCTGCGCCGTGGGCGCGACGTGCTGGAGGTCGCATCCGCCACACCGGTCCGGCCCGGCGTACGGGCAGGGCGGCTCGACCCGGTCCGGCGCCGGTTCGAGTACGGTCACCGCGTCCGCCCGCAGGAAGTCCCGGCGTACCTCGGTGATCTCGGCGAGAACCCGTTCGCCGGGCAGCGCGTGCCGGACGAAGACCACCTGGCCGTCGAGCCGGGCCACACAGTGCCCACCGTGCGCCACCGGGCCGACGGTCAACTCGACCCGCTCCGCCTCACCGGGACCGGTCGTGGCCCGCTCGACCCGTTCCGCCTCGCCGGGACTCATCGGGGGCCGGCGCTGTCGGCGCCGGGGGCCGGCGGGGGCTCGTCGAGATCCGTACCGGGCGGCGGAGGCGGGGGCGGCGAGGCGGTGGTGGGGGGCGGCGACGGCGGGGCGGTGCTGATGCTCGACGGCCGTGCCGGGGCGGTCGTGGTGGTGCTCGACGGTGCCGGTGGCGTGATCAGGCCGCCGACGGTGGCGCCGCGTGGCCCCCGGGCGGGTCCGCGACGCAGTGTCGCGTCGTACCGGTCCAGGTTCTTCCGGGCGGTCGAGGCCAACTGCCACGGCACGCTGGTCACCATCACTCCCGGCTCGAAGAGCAGCCGGCCCTTGATCCGCAGTGCGCTCTGGTTGTGCAGCAGGTTCTCCCACCAGTGCCCGACGACGTACTCGGGGATGAAGACGGTGACCACGTCGCGCGGCGACTCCCGGCGGGCCGAGGCGACGAAGTCGAGGATCGGCCGGGTGATCTCCCGGTACGGCGAGTCGATCACGGTCAGCGGGACCGTCATCCCGTGTCGCTCCCACTCGGCCTGGACCGCCCGGGTGTCGACCTCGTCCACGCTGACCGTCAACGCGGTCAACGTGTCCGGCCGGGTGGCCTGGGCGTAGGCGACCGCTCGCAGGGTCGGCTGGTGCACCTTGCTGACCAGCACGATGGCGTGGTTGCGGGCGGGCAGCACCGGTCGGCCCTCGGCCGGGGTCAGCTCGGTGGCGATCCGGTCGTAGTGCCGGCGGATGCCGAGCATCATCGCGTAGATGACGGCCATCGCGGCGATCGCGATCCAGGCACCGAGCAGGAACTTGGTGAGCAGGACGACCACCAGTACGGCCGCGGTGAGCCCCATCCCGAAGGTGTTGATCGCCCGGGAACGGATCATCCGGCGCCGGACCACCGGATCCCGCTCGGTACGCAGCAACCGGTTCCAGTGCCGGATCATGCCGGCCTGGGAGAGCGTGAACGAGACGAAGACGCCGACGATGTAGAGCTGGATCAGCCGGGTCACCTCGGCCTGGAAGGCGATGATCAGCAGGCACGCGGTGACCGCGAGGAAGACGATGCCGTTCGAGAACGCCAGCCGGTCGCCCCGGGTGTGCAACTGGCGCGGCAGGTAGCGGTCCTGCGCCAGGATCGAGCCGAGCACCGGGAAACCGTTGAAGGCGGTGTTGGCGGCCAGGAAGAGGATCAGGGCGGTCGCACCGGCGACCACGAAGAGGAGTATCCCGTTGCCGAAGATGGCCTGGCCGAGCTGGACGGTCACGGTCTTCTGCACGTAGTCGACGGGGCCCTGTTCGAGCTGGCGGGCCGGGTTCTCCATGAACTGGAGGCCGGTCAGCCGGGACAGCCAGATGATGCCGACGATCATCACGATCGCCACCGTGCCGAGCAGCAGCAGCGTGGTGGCGGCGTTCTTGCTCTTCGGCGGCTTGAAGGCGGGTACGCCGTTGGAGATCGCCTCGACCCCGGTCAGCGCGGCGCAGCCGGAGGAGAACGCCCGGAGCAGCAGGAACGCCATCGCGGCGGCGGTCAGGTCGGCGTGCTCGGCGCTGACCACCAGGTCCGCGCTGGGTGCCCGGAGGTCGTGCCCGAGGACGAAGATCCGGACCAGCCCGGTGAGGATCATCCCGACGATGACGATGATGAAGCCGTAGGTCGGGATCGCGAACGCGGTGCCGGACTCGCGCAGCCCGCGCAGGTTGATCGAGGTGAGCACGACGACCGCGGTCACCGCGATTCCCACCCGGTGCTCGGAGACGAACGGCAGCACGGAGCCCAGGTTGGCCACGCCGGAGGAGACCGAGACCGCGACGGTCAACACGTAGTCGACCAGCAGCGCGCTGGCCACCCCGACGCCGAACTTGGGCCCCAGGTTGACCGTGGCCACCTCGTAGTCGCCGCCGCCGGAGGGGTAGGCGTGCACGGTCTGCCGGTAGCTCGCCACCACCGTGAGCATCACCACCACGACCGCCAGGGCCACCCACGGCGAGAAGAGGTACGCGGAGGTGCCGGCGATGGACAGCGTCAGCAGGATCTCGTCCGGGGCGTACGCCACGCTGGACAGCGCGTCGGAGGCGAACACCGGCAGCGCGATGCGCTTCGGTAGCAGTGTGTGCTGCAGCTTGTCGGACCGGAACGGTCTGCCCAGCAGCAGGCGCTTCAGCAGCGAGGCGGGTGTGGCCACAACCGGTAAGGGTACGGCTGCCGGAATTTCCCGGCCGACCGGTGGGGCGATCTTCACCGGTGCGGTGCCCGACAGCACGCTGGGCACGCCCGATCGGACGGTACGGCGCCGGACAGGACAGCCCGGACGAAGCCGACAGCACACTGCCGGGAGGTCGGGCGCCACCGGGTACGGGTCGCATGGCACGCTTTCGGTGAACCCACCCAATCCGACGGGTCGGTCACGTGATCACCGGGAGGACGTACGTGCACGTCGTGATCATGGGCTGCGGACGGGTCGGCTCGACCCTGGCCCACAACCTGGAGTCGCGCGGTCACTCGGTGGCCGTGATCGACCAGGACGCGGACGCCTTCCGCCGGCTCGGCTCGGACTTCGGCGGAATCACGGTCACCGGTGCCGGTTTCGACGGGGACGTGCTACGGCAGGCCGGCATCGAGCGGGCCGACGGGTTCGCCGCCGTGTCCAGCGGTGACAACTCCAACATCATCTCCGCCCGGCTGGCCCGCGAGACGTACGGCGTCTCCCGGGTGGTGGCCCGGATCTACGACTCGAAACGGGCGCAGGTCTACGAGCGGCTCGGCATCCCCACCGTGGCCACCGTCCGGTGGACCGCCGACCGGATCGTCCGGCACCTGGTCCCCGAGGGACACGTGGAGATCTTCCGCGACCCGACCAGCACCGTTTCGATCATCGAGGTGCCGGTACACGACGGCTGGGTCGGCCGACCGGTGCGCGGGCTGGAGGAGGCGACCGGAGCACGGGTCGCGTACGTGACACGGTTCGGCATCGCCGCCCTGCCCACCGCCTCGAGCGTGCTCCAGGAGGGCGATCAGATCTCGATGCTGGTCACCGACGACATCGCCAACCAGGTGACGACGGTGGCGGGCTCACCCCCGGAAGGAGGGCGCTGACATGCGGGTAGCCATCGCCGGCGCGGGCAACGTGGGCCGCTCGATCGCGCAGGAGCTGATCGAGAACGGGCACCAGGTGATGCTGATCGAGCGGAAGCCGAAGATGCTGCGCCCGGAGCGGGTGCCGGCCGCCGAGTGGATCCTGGCCGACGCCTGTGAGCTGGCCAGCCTGGAGGAAGCCGACATCGCGACCTGCGACGTGGTGGTGGCGGCCACCGGCGACGACAAGGTCAACCTGGTGGTCTCGCTGCTCGCCAAGACCGAGTTCGCGGTGCCCCGGGTGGTCGCCCGGATCAACCGGGCCGAGAACGAGTGGCTCTTCACCGACCAGTGGGGCGTCGACGTGGCGGTCAGCAAGCCACGGGTGATGGCGGCCCTGGTCGAGGAGGCGGTCACCGTCGGCGACCTGGTCCGGCTGATGACCTTCCGCCAGGGCGAGGCGAACCTGGTCGAGATCACCCTGCCGCCGACGGCGCCGTACGTCGGCCACCCCATCCACGCCGTACCGCTGCCCCGCGACTCGGCGCTGGTCGCCATCCTGCGGGGCAAGCGGGTGCTCGTGCCGAGCCCCGACGACCCGTTGGAGGCCGGCGACGAGCTGATCTTCGTCTGCACGGCCGAGGTCGAGGACGAGGTCCGCAAGGTCGTGCTCGGTCCGGACAGCGTCGAACGGACCCGCAACACCAAGTGAGCCGCCGGAGCGGCGGTCAGCTCCCGACGGCGGCGGGTACGGCCGGGGTCCGGTTCACCCGGCGTACCGCCCAGATGGTGATCACCAGCAGCAGCGCGTACGGCGGGTAGCCCAGGGCCAGCCGGGCGATGCCCAGCGCGGTGTCCTTGTCGGCCAGGTACAGCCCGGCCTGCACACCCACCTTGGCCAGCCACACCACGCCCCACAGCACGGTGAGCCGGGTGAAGGTGCGGACCAGCCGTGGGTCGTCGCGCCACTCCGAGCGGCCGCCGCCGACGATGATCGACCAGATCCAGCCGACCAGCGGTTGGCGGATCACGGCCGAGCCGAGCAGGACCAGCCCGTAGACGATGCCGTAGAGGATGCCGGGGAGGTAGAAGTCCCGCTCGTCACCGGTCCGCCAGGCGATCAGCGCGCCGATGCCGATCCCGAAGAGGCCGTTCACCGCGTGTCGGATCGGCCGGCGCTGGAGCAGCCGGATGACGGCGATGGCCACCGCGACCGCCACCGAGGCGATCACCGCGGGCCGCAGCTCGGCGATGATGTTGATCACCACGAAGATGACCACGGGGATGCTGGACTCGACCATCCCCCGCCAGCCACCGAGCTGTTCGGCCATCTGTTCGGTCATGCTGGGGAGCTGTTCGTCGTCGGTGGACCGGCCGGCGTCCGGCCCGCCGTCCGTCTTGTCGATTCGGGGCTGTCCAGCGGTCATGTGGGATTCTTCCGGTCGCGGCCCTCGTCGCCTACGCTCACCCTCACCGAGGCAACTCCAGCTCGTAGTACGGGTTGTAGATGACTTTACGGTCATCACGTACCGCCATGCGACCACGAGCGGTCAATTGCCGGCCCGGTTCGATCCCGGAGATGTGCCGACGCCCCAGCCAGACCAGGGTCACGATGTCACTGCCGTCGTAGAGATCCGCCTCCAGCGTCGGCAGGTTCGTCCGGGGGGTGTAGACCACCGTGCGGAGCCGGCCGGAGACCGACACCACCTGGCCCCGGGTGCACTGTCCCGCCGGAGTGCTGCCGCACTCGGCGCTCTCCCGGAGCAACTCCTCCGCCTCGATCTCGGCCTCACTCGCGGTCAGCCGTTGCAGGAACCCCCGCCACGAGATTCGGCCCTGGTCGGTCGCCATGACCCGGTGTCACCCTCCTCGACGTGCCGGACCCGGCACGTCCTCGTCACGACTCGCGTGGAGCCGTACCGCAAGCGTACGCCGGACCGGCTCGCCCGGCCCCGGCCGGGCGAGCCGGCCCGGCCGGGCAGCGGCGCGGCGGGTGGGCGGTCAGGCGTTCCGGCGCCGGGGCGGGGGGTCGGTCCGGTGCGGCGTCTGGTGACCCGAGACCACACCGTTGACCGGCGGGCCGGTCGTCGCGGACCCCTCGGCGGGCTGCTCCGTGGTCGCCCCGGCCTCGTCGGGATCGCGCGGCAGCCGCAGCGGCAGCGGCTCCCGGACCGGCTTGGCCTCCTGGCCACGGTCGACCACGAGTCCGTCCAGGCACTCGGCCAGCGGGCCGGCCGCGGCCGGGTCACTGGCGGCCCGACCCTGGAAGACTCCCTGGATCATCCACCGGGGGCCGTCGACGCCGACGAACCGCAGGTCGGCCACGCCGCCGTCCGGGGTACTGACCCGGGCTCGCAACTCGGTGCCGTAGTCGCCGGTCACCTCCTCGGCCACCACGCCGTCGGCGGCCAGCGACGTCCGGATCTCCTCCCGCCACTCGTCCCAGATGCCCTCCGTACGCGGCGCGGCGAACACCCCCAACTGGAGGGCGCTCTCGCCGTACACCAGGACGACCTGCTGGATCACGCCTTCGGGATTGGCCTGGACCCGTACCTCCACCTCCGCGATGGCCGGGATCTGCAGGCTGCCCAGGTCGAGTCGCTGCACCCCTTCCGGCGCCTCGGCGAGGTCGTACGGCCCATGCTGCGGGACGTCGGGTGCGGCCGAGGCGGTGAGGTCCTGGGTGTCGGCGGTCTGCCGACCGGACCGGTCGTCGCGGGCATGGCGCCCGCCGCCGCGTCCTCGGGAGAAGATCATCTTGCTTACCTGCTACCTTCCGCTCACGGCTGCGGGGTGGGCGCTCGCCCCCTCGGTCTTGCCACTCGGGTCACGCGCGGCGACCAGGCCGGCGTGCCCGCCCGTCGAACCGTGTCCGCCCTCCCCACGCGAGGAGTCGGGCAGTTCGTCGACGGCCTGGAACTCGGCCCGCTCCACCCGTTGCACCACGAGTTGCGCGATCCGGTCACCCCGCGAGATCTTCGCCGGGGAGACCCGGTCGTGGTTGATCAGGTTGACCAGGATCTCACCGCGGTAACCGGCGTCGACCGTACCGGGCGCGTTGAGGACGGTCACACCGAGCCTGGCCGCCAGCCCGGACCGGGGGTGGACCAGGCCGACGTGGCCCTCGGGCAGCGCCACCGCGATACCGGTGCGGACCAGTCGCCGCTCGCCCGGAGGGATCTCGACCTCCTCCGCGGCCACCAGGTCGGCCCCGGCGTCGCCGGGGTGGGCGTACGCCGGCAGCGGCAGGTCCGGATCGAGCCGCCGAATCGGCACGGGCACCACGTACGTCACGCTGTCACTCTCCTGCCAAGGTTCGCGGATTCCGTCGGTGATGCCACCATCCTGCCGGGTCAACCGGTCACGCCGCGCCGTACCCTCACACCGTGGCTCCGAGAAGTTCCGATCCCGCCGTCGCCCCGGCCCGTACCGGGTACGCCGAACGGCTGAGCCTGCCGTGGTGGCTCTGGTTGGCCGGTGCCGCCGTGGCCGGACTGCTGGCCACCGAACTCTGGCTGGGCTCGACCGGCGTCCGGGCCTGGTTGCCGTTCGTGGTCCTGTTTCCGCTGACCGCCGTCGGGCTCGGTTGGCTCGGTCGGATCCGGGTGGCGGTCCGGGACGGGGAACTCCTGGTCGACGACGCCCGGCTGCCGGTGGAGTTCGTCGCGGACGCGATCGCCCTGGACGTGGCGGGCCGGCGCGAGGTGCTCGGCGTCGGCGCGGATCCACTGGCCTTCGTGGTACAGCGTCCCTGGGTACCCGGCGCGGTGCAGGTGGTCCTGGACGACCCGGCCGATCCCACGCCCTACTGGGTGGTCAGCTCACGCCACCCCGTACGCCTGGCCGAGGCGATCCTGGCCGCCCGCGACTCGGCCTGAGCCGCGTCACGAGCCGGCCGGAGCCGCACTCGTCGGGGTGCTCAGTCGCCGATCGCCGGTGGATGCGGCCGCAGGTCCTCCCGGATCCGGTTGCCGAGCCCACGGGTGGCCCGGCCGTTGAGGAAGCCCGCCACGGCCGCTCCGGTGAGGAACGGGCCGAGCGTGGTCAGGTTGCGCCCGAAGCGCCGTAGCAGCCGGTCCCGCAGTTCGTTGCGGGCCGCCGTGCCGAGCACCGCGCCCACACCCACTCCGGGCACGAGCGGGTTGACCCCGCGCTGGGCGGCCCAGGACCGGAGCAGCACCATCGCCCGCTGACCGGCCGTGCCCGGCACCTGTACGCCGTACGCCTCGTGCAGTTCGCCGATCAGCTTCAGTTCGATGGCGACCACGGCGACGGTCTCGGCGGCCAGCAGCACCGGCGCCGAGAGCAGGGTCGGGGTCGCCACCCACTCCACCGCCGCCACGCCGCCACCGGCGGCGCCCACCCCGGCCGTGGCCCGGACCGCGTTGCGGACCAGCCGCGCGGCGAGGGCGTCGCCGTCCAGCCCGTCGAAGTGCCGGCGCAGGGTCTCCCGGTCACGGATCGGAACGTGCGGCGCGATCTCCGCCACCGTGTCGGTCAGCCAGCGCAGCGCCGCCTTCGGTTTGAACAGGCTGCTGGTGCCACGGGCCCGCACCTGACCGACGAGTCGGCCCAACAGCCGCCGCCGGCCGCCCCGGCCGAGGTCGTCGTCGGTGAGCGCGGCGACCGTCGCGCCGAGCTCCTCGTCCCGAGGGACCAGTTCCGAGCCCGGGGTCGGGTCGGCTGCCCCACCGGTCCCGGTGGATGCCGGCGACGGAGCATCCGGCGCCTGGTCGGATCGGCTCATCATGACCTCCATGCGCGTGGCGGTCGGCTAGGCGTCGAGCCACGTGGATCGAGTCAAGCAGGTACCCACCACTGCGCATGCCGAATCACCCGCGGCGACCTCCAGCCGTGGAGGTCGCCGCTCCCCGGACCCGGAGAACCCGAACCCGTCGGCGGAGGATCGGATCCCCTGGCCGGGGAACCACTTCCCGTCCCCGGGAAGCTCAGGCGCACTCGCGGCAGATCAGGTCACCGTTGCGTTCCACCGCGAGCTGGCTGCGGTGGTGTACGAGGAAGCAGCGCGCGCAGCGGAACTCGTCCGACTGCATCGGCAGCACCTTGACGGTGAGCTCCTCGTCGGCCAGGTCGGCACCGGGCAACTCGAAGCTCTCGGCGACCTCGGCCTCGTCGACGTCCACGGCGGCCGACTGTGAGTCGACCCGCCGAGCCTTGAGCTCTTCCAGGCTGTCCTCGCCGAGGTCGACCTCGTCGCGACGCGGGGCGTCGTAGTCGGTGGCCATCGGTCTCACTCTCCCATATCGATATAGTCGCTTCCGGTTGTAACGCCGGAGGACGCTGTTTCGGTTCCCGCTGGCCGGCCTTCACTTCCGGTCGCCCGACCCGGCGCACGTTCTCCGGGTCGCGGCCGCCGGGCGGAACTCCCCCGGCGAGCGGGGTACCTTACCCCCCTTCGGGCGAGGCATGTATACCGTCCCTGCGGCATGCATGTACGTCCGAGCGCGCGGAGTTGTTCCCAATGTGACTCAGGCGACACGAAGATAGGGGTAGTGGTCGGCCGATCGTCGTCGGCGCGCCGACAAATTCGGCGGTTTCCACACCCGGTCGGACAACGGCTGGTGTCACCGGCATACTCGATAGCCACGGCGGCCGACTCGCACCGGCGGCCGGCATCCGTCACAGACAAACCTCGGGGAGCCAACCAGATGAGTTTCGCGCGCGTCCGAGCCCTCATCGTCGTCGGCGTGCTCACGGTGATCGCCCTGGTGTTCGTCGCCGTCACCCTGGTTCGGGACACTCAGGCGGGCAAGGACACCGCCGAGTCGTGCCCGGCCGGCTACAAGCTGGCCGACGCGCGGTTACGGCTGCCGGAGGACATCAAGATCAACGTCTTCAACGCGACCTCGACCCCCAACCTGGCCAACGCCGTGAAGGAGGACTTCCAGAACCGGAAGTTCCAGGTCCTCAAGGCGGGCAACGAGCCGAAGAACAAGGGCGTCGACGACGAGGTCGCCGTGCTGCGGTACGGGCCGAAGGGCGTCGGCTCCTACCACGTGCTGAAGGCGTACTTCCTCAACGAGGCGAAGCCGGAGTTCGAGCTGGAGCGCAAGACCGACGTGGTGGACGTGGTGATCGGCTCCGACTTCAAGCAACTGGCCACCATCACCGAGGTGAGCCAGGCACTGGCCCAGGGCGGCGGCGGGCCGCAACTGCCGGCCCAGACCTGCGCCGACCCGAACCTGACCTGAGCCGACCTGGTCGGACCGGTCGGGCGGCGGCCGTGAGGTTCCGCCGGCCCGGAGCGGGGACCGGAAAGCTCCTCCCAGCCCCGGCCCCGGCCCCCCGGCCCCGGCGGCCGCGGACCTACGGCCCGCCCGCGGCGTCGAGCCGGGCCAGGTGGTCGTGCAGCGGGCCGAACAACGCCGGCGGCGCGGCGATGACCAGGTCCGGCCCGGGACCGGCCCCGGCCAGCCCGTCGACCCGGAGCCCGGACTCGGTGGCGATCAACCCACCGGCCGCGTGGTCCCAGAGGTTGAGGCCCTTCTCGTAGTACACGTCGACCGATCCCTCGGCGGCCAGGCACAGGTCGATCGACGCGACGCCGAACCGGCGGATGTCCCGCACGTGCGGGATCAGCTCGGCCAACACGCCGGCCTGGTGGGCCCGGCGCGCCGGGTCGTAGCCGAAGCCGGTGGCCACCAGTGCCTTGCCGAGGTCCGTCTCGGTCGAGGACCGCAGCCGCTCGCCGGCCCGGTAGGCACCGCCGCCCCGGATCGCCGTCCACTCGTCGCCGGTGACCGCGTTGCGGACCACTCCGGCGACCACCTCGCCGTCGACCTCGGCCGCCAGCGAGACGGCGTAGTGCGGCAGCCCGTACAGGTAGTTCACGGTGCCGTCGATCGGATCCAGGATCCACCGCACCCCGGCGTCACCGCCCGGCCCGGTGCCGTCGGCACCGCCGTACTCCTCACCCAGGACGGCGTCTCCGGGCCGGGCCGCCCGCAGGGTCGCGACCGCCTCGCGTTCCACCGCGCGGTCGGCCGCGGTGACCACGTCGGTCGCCGTGCTCTTGGTGCTGATCCCGGACACCCCGTCCGCGCGCATCCGGCGGGCGGTGTCGGCCGCCTGCCGCGCCACCTCGACCGCGATCTCCAGTAGTTCGTCCCGACCCGGTCTCGTGCCGTCCATGACGTCCCCTTCCGCACGCCTGTGACGTACCGTGCCCGGCGCGAGTATCATCCTTACAAAGTCCACACGCGCATCGAGTCGGCAGCCCCGGACCGCGTCTCCGGCGTGCGGCGGGGGATGATCGCCGCAGACGGCGTTACAATTCACCCCTGCCCACGCGCCACGGACCGCCGAGCACCGGCCGGCCCGGGACACGGGGGTTCCTCAACCACATCGGCCCGGCACGACGCATCGCGCTGCGCCGGCCGACCCCGGCCGTGCCCGCTCATCGCCTCCGGAAGGTCATTCGTGACAGAACCCCGCCACATCGGCGCCGACGTACGCTCGCTCACCGACACCCTGATCGCCCACGCGCAGAACGCCGGCGGCCAGCTCACGTCGGCCGAGTTGGCGCGCACTGTCGAGACTGCCGAGGTGACTCCGGCCCAGGCCAAGAAGATCCTGCGTGCGCTCTCGGACGCCGGGGTGACCGTTGTGGTCGACGGCTCCGCGAGCACCCGCCGCCGGGTCGCCGCCGCCCGGTCCGCCACCCCCGCTTCCCGGGCCACCACCGCCAAGGCGACCAAGAAGTCGGCTCCGCCTGCCCCCAAACAGGCGCCCGCCGCCGAAGAGGCGGGCGGACCGCGGAAGGCCGCGCCCCGCAAACCCACGCTCGCCGCCGACGGCACTCCCGCGGCCCCCGGCGCCAAGGTGGCCGCGAAGGGCACTGAGACGGCCGCCAAGGGCCCAGCGAAGGCCGGACGTACCGCTAAGCCCGGTGCGGCCGCGGGACCGGTCAAAGGCGCCAAGGGCGCCACCGGCAAACCCGGCGACCCGGACGGGCCCGGGGACGCGGACATCGATCCGGAGGCGCTTGCCGCCGAGATCGAGGACGTGGTGGTCGAGGAGCCGGTCGAGCTGACCAAGGCGGCCGAGGCCGACGCGGCCGAGGCGGCGACCGACAACGACTTCGAGTGGGACGACGAGGAGTCCGAGGCGCTCAAGCAGGCGCGTCGGGACGCCGAGCTGACCGCCTCGGCGGACTCGGTCCGGGCGTACCTCAAGCAGATCGGCAAGGTTCCGCTGCTCAACGCCGAGCAGGAGGTCGAGCTGGCCAAGCGGATCGAGGCCGGCCTCTACGCCGCCGAGCGGCTGCGCGCCGCCGAGGAGGGCGAGGAGAAGCTCGTCCGGGAGATGCAGCGCGACCTGATGTGGATCTCCCGGGACGGCGAGCGGGCGAAGAACCACCTGCTGGAGGCGAACCTGCGGCTGGTGGTCTCGCTGGCCAAGCGGTACACCGGGCGGGGCATGGCGTTCCTGGACCTGATCCAGGAGGGCAACCTCGGCCTGATCCGCGCGGTCGAGAAGTTCGACTACACCAAGGGCTACAAGTTCTCCACCTACGCCACCTGGTGGATCCGCCAGGCCATCACCCGCGCCATGGCCGACCAGGCCCGCACCATCCGCATCCCGGTGCACATGGTCGAAGTGATCAACAAGCTTGGCCGGATCCAGCGCGAGCTGCTTCAGGACCTGGGCCGCGAGCCCACGCCCGAGGAGCTGGCGAAGGAGATGGACATCACACCCGAGAAGGTACTGGAGATCCAGCAGTACGCCCGGGAGCCGATCTCGCTCGACCAGACCATCGGCGACGAGGGCGACAGCCAGCTCGGCGACTTCATCGAGGACTCCGAGGCGGTCGTCGCGGTCGACGCGGTCTCCTTCTCGCTGCTGCAGGACCAGCTCCAGCAGGTGCTCCAGACGCTTTCCGAGCGGGAGGCGGGCGTGGTACGGCTGCGCTTCGGGCTCACCGACGGGCAGCCGCGGACGTTGGACGAGATCGGTCAGGTGTACGGCGTCACCCGCGAGCGGATCCGCCAGATCGAGTCCAAGACGATGTCGAAGCTGCGCCATCCGTCCCGTTCGCAGGTCCTCCGGGATTATCTTGACTGATCACAAAAGTCAACCGGTCGTGTCGGTCTGATCACCAGACGTACAACGGTGCATGGTGATCGGTTGGTTCCCCACGGGTGATCGTTGACGTGGCACCCTGGTGGCACGGCACACTGTCTCTACCACGTGTGACATCGGTCCCCCGGGGGCACACTGGGAAGGCCACGCCCCACAAGGGTGTTGCACGATAGGTGAGCAATGACCGAAGAGAAAGTTCATCGGTGACGACCGCAGGAGGACAGGCGATGACCCCGACCCTCACGCCGCCGCCCGAGACGGTGGCTCCCCCAGCCGCCGATGAACGGTGCGACCGCTGTAACGCAGCCGGCAAGCTCCGGATCACCCTCGCGGGTGGGAGCGAGCTGGTGTTCTGTGGACATCACGCGAACAAGTACGCCGAGGATCTCGTGAAGATCACGGTGCGGTACGCGGCTGACCCGGAATTTAGCTGGCGTGGCGCCGATTTGATGGCGAACTGACCAAGACAGGACATAGCCGACCGGGGGTGCTCCGAAAGGACACCTCCGGTCGCCTATTCCGGATCGGCGTACCGGAGCGGGTGCGTCGGGTGGGTCCCGTGCGGGCTCCACCGGCAGGGGTGCACCGTCGGCCCCGGCCATCCTGGTCGTCCCGCCGTGCGCCGTACGGTCGCGCCGTTCCGCCGGCCCACCCGTTGTGCCGTTCGGCCGGGGTCGGGCCGCAGATCACAGCGTCTGCACGGTGGCGATCCGCTCCTCCAACTGCTCGATCGTGGCCTGTGCACTGGGTGGACCACCGCACCGGCGACGCAGCTCCGCATGGATCTTGCCGTGCGGCAGCCCCGTACGATGATGGTGCGCCGCCACCAGCGCGTTGAGCTGCCGGCGCAACGAGACCCGCCGTTCCGCCGCACTGAGCGGCGCGCTGGCGGCCCGGGGTGCCGGCACCGGTTCATCGGCCTTCCGCCGCCGCTGCGCGGCCAACTGTTCGGCCTGGCGCTTGTTCAGCAGCACCGAGACCTGGTCCGCGGTGAGCAGTCCCGGCAGGCCGAGATACTCCTCCTCCTCCGGCGTACCGGCCTGGGCGGCGGTGCCGAAGGAGGCGCCGTCGAAGATCACCTGGTCCAGCTCGGCGGTCGCGGACAGCGCCTCGAACCGCTTCTCCAGCTCCCCACTCGCCTGCTCGGAGCGCTGGGCGCGCTCCAGCAGCTCGTCGTCCAGCCCGTCGCCCCGCTTCGGCGCGCCGAGCACGTGGTCCCGCTCGGCCTCCATCTCGCTCGCCAGTCCGAGCAGGTGCGGCACGCTGGGCAGGAAGACCGAGGCGGTCTCCCCGGGCCGGCGGGCCCGGACGAAGCGGCCGATCGCCTGGGCGAAGAACAGCGGGGTGGAGGCACTGGTCGCGTAGACGCCGACCGCCAGCCGGGGGATGTCGACGCCCTCGGACACCATCCGCACCGCGACCATCCAGCGCTGGTCCGACAGGGCGAATGCCGCGATCCGGGCCGAGGCGCCCTGGTCGTCGGAGAGCACCACCACCGCCCGCTCGCCGGTCACCCGCTCGATCAGCCGGGCGTACGCGCGGGCGGCCTGCTGGTCGCTGGCGATCACCAGACCGGCGGCGTCGGACATCCCACCCGCCCGGAGCACCTGCAACCGCGCGTCGGCGGCCCGCAGCACCTGCGGCATCCAGTCGCCGGCCGGATCGAGGGCGGTACGCCAGGCCTGGGCGATGAGGTCCTGGGTCATCGGCTCACCCAGCCGGGCGGCCAGTTCGTCTCCGGCGCTGGTACGCCACCGGGTCTCCCCCGAGTACGCCAGGAAGATCACCGGGCGGACCACGCCCTCGTTCAGCGCGTCGGAGTAGCCGTACACGGAGTCGGCGCGGGACCGTTGGAGGCCGTCACCGCCCCGCTCGTACGCCACGAAGGGGATCGGGTTGTCGTCGGACCGGAACGGCGTGCCGGTCAGCATCAGGCGGCGTACGGCGGGCTCGAAGGCCGCCTTGACGCCGTCGCCCCAGGATCGGGAGTCGCCGGCGTGGTGGATCTCGTCCAGGATCACCAGGGTGCGCCGGGTCATCGTCCGGCGCCGGTGCACCTGTGGTGCGACGCCGACCTGGGCGTAGGTGACGACCGCACCGTGGAAGTCTGTCGACGAGTGCAGGTCGGCGTTCCGGAACGCGGCGTCGAGCTGGATGCCGACCCGGGCGGCGGCGACGGACCACTGGGTCTTCAGGTGCTCGGTCGGTGCGACGACGGTGACCGCCTCGACGGTGCCGTCGGCCAGCAGTTCGGCGGCGATCCGCAGCGCGAACGTCGTCTTGCCGGCACCGGGCGTCGCGACCGCCAGGAAGTCGTCGGACCGGCGCCGCAGGTATTCGACCAGAGCCTTACGCTGCCACGCCCGCAGCGACGGGAACGATTCGATGGCCGGCAGCCGGGCTCCCACGCAGAACACTCCCCTCCTACGGCACGTATCCGACCGCACGAAAACGCCTTCGCGGCCGGATCGAGTCGAGCTGGCGCGAAGGCCGTATCAGCATAACCAGCCCGCCCCGGTGGACCCAGCCGACACCAGCGCCGCAGCCGTCACATCCGGCCTCGGCCGTCACATCCGGCCGCAGCCGTCACGCCTCGTCCGGGCCCGACCGGTCGGGCAGCGGATCGCGTGCCGACCGTTCGGCGGCGACCGGCGCGGACCACCTCCGGCGCAGCGCCACCAGCCGGACCACGAAGACGAACAGCGCGGCGAGAGTCAGCGGCCCGGGGCCGGCCAGGCCGGCACGGTCCAGGCCGACCACCGCGACCGCGCCGGCCAGCGCCGCCACCGCGTAGATCTCGCGCCGCAGCACCACCGGGATCTCCCCGGTGAGCAGGTCCCGGCCGAGCCCGCCGCCGATCCCGGTGAGCATGCCGATCACACAGGCGCCGACCGGCGGCAGGCCGGCGCGCAGCGCGGTGAGCGTGCCGGTGACGGTGAACAGGCCGAGCCCGGCCGCGTCGAGGACCAGCACGGTGGTACGCAGTCGGGCAAGCTGGGGATGCAGCCAGAAGACCGCCACCGCGGTGACCGCGGCGGTCACGGCGTACCGCCAGTCGGCGAAGGCCAGCGGCGGTGCCTCGTCGATCACCAGATCGCGGAAGATCCCACCGCCGAGGGCGGCGACGAACCCGACGAAGACGACGCCGAACAGGTCGAGCCGCTTCGCCACCGCAGCGGACGCACCGGAGGCGGCGAAGATCGCCACACCGGTCAGGTCGGCGAGGAGCAAGGCGGCACCGGGGGTCACCGCAGGATGTTACGCGGCCGGCGGGACCCGCCGCACCGGCTCAGTCACGCATGGAGTCGTAGATCTCCTTGCAGCGGGGACAGACCGGCGACCCAGGCTTGGCCGCCTTGGTGACCGGAAACGTCTCGCCGCAGAGTGCGATCACGAAGGTCCCCATGACCGCACTTTCGGCGATCTTTTCTTTCCGGACGTAATGGAACATTTCCGGCCCGGTGTCCGCGTCCTTCAGCTCTGGACGCTCGAGAACCTCTGTGCTCACGGCAGTGATTCCTCCCTAAGTGACCCCGCCAACGGTCAAGTCTGGCAGGTCACTGCCGAACGGTCCACCGGAACACCCCGTCGACCGGACCCGTACGGTGGTCAGCCGTGACCGATTTTCAGATCCGGTACGGCGCCGAGGTGGCCGAGGCACTGCGCGCCGGACTTCCCGTCGTCGCCTGTGAGAGCACGATCGTCTCGCACGGCCTGCCCCGCCCGGACAACCTGCGGGTGGCCCGGGAGATCGAATCGGCGGTACGGGCGAACGGTGCGGTGCCGGCGACCATCGGCATGGTGGGCGGCGAGTTGGTGGTGGGCCTCGACGACGCCCAGTTGACCCGGCTGGCCAGCACCGACGGGGTGGCCAAGCTCTCCGTACGCGACCTGGCGGTGGCCGCCGCGACCGGCGCCGACGGGGCGACGACGGTGGCCGCCACCAGCGCGGTCGCCGCCGCGTCGGGAATCGGGGTGTTCGCCACCGGCGGGCTCGGCGGTGTGCACCGGGAGGCGGCGCAGACCTTCGACGAGTCGGCCGACCTGATCACCCTGGCCCGGACCCCGATCACGGTGGTCTGTGCCGGCGTCAAGTCGATCCTCGACGTCGGCGCGACCCTGGAACGGCTGGAGACCCTGGGCGTGGCGGTGGTCGGCTACCGCAGCCGCCGTTTCCCGGGCTTCTTCGTCACCGACGGCGGATTCGACCTCGACTGGTCGGTCGAGTCGCCGGAGCAGGCCGCCGCCGTACTGGCGGCCCGGGCCGCGCACCGGGTCCAGCCGAGCGCCGTGATCGTGGCCAACCCGCTGCCGGTGGACGAACAGCTCGATCCGGAGTTGCACGACCGGACCCTGGCCGACGGGCTGGCCCGGCTGGCGGCCGACGGGATCACCGGCAAGGCGGTCACCCCGTTCCTGCTGGCCCACTTCCACTCCGCCACCGAGGGAGCGAGCCTGGCGGTGAACGTCCGGATCATCCTGCGGAACGCGGCGCTTGCGGCACAGATCGCCGTCGCCGCCGCCGAGCGGGGATGACTCCGGCGTCAGCCCGGATCGTCGTGGTCGGCGATATCGTCACCGACGTCGTCGCGATGCTCTCCGGCCCGCTGGCGGCCGGCTCGGACACCCCGGCCGGGATCCGGGTCACCGGGGGCGGTCAGGCCGCCAACACCGCGGCCTGGCTGGCCTGGCGGGGACATCCGGTGACCCTGGTCGGTGCGGTCGGCTCCGACGATGCCGGCCGGTCCCGGCTCGCCGAACTGACCGGGCTGGGGGTGCGGTGCGCGGTGCGCCGGTACCCGGACACCCCGACCGGCACGGTGATAGTGCTCGCCGGCAACGGTGAACGGACCATGATCACCGAGCGGGGCGCGAACCTCCGGCTGGCGCCGGACGATGTCGCCGCCGCGCTGGCGGAAACGCCCGACGCGGCTCATCTGCACCTGTCCGCGTACACCCTGTTGGACGCCGGGTCGCGGGAGGCGGGCCGGCGGGCATTGGTCGCCGCGCGCGAACGCGGGCTGACCACCAGCGTCGACGCGGCCTCCGCCGAGCCGCTGCGCCGGGTCGGCCCGGCGGCGTTCCTGGCCTGGGTACGGGATGCCGACCTGCTCCTCGCCAACGCGGACGAGGCGGCGGTGCTGGCCGGTCCGGGAGCTCCGGCCGACCAGGCCCGCACGCTGGCCGGGGTGACCCGGCACGCGGTGGTGAAGAACGGCGCCGAGGGCTCGGTCTGGGCCGGGCCGGACGGCGGCGTGGTCGAGGCGGCCGCCCGCCGGGTACCGGTCCGGGACGTGACCGGCGCGGGGGACGCGTTCGCGGCCGGCCTGCTCGCGGCCTGGGTGACCGGGGCGGGACCGGCCGAGGCGCTGGACCGGGCGGCGGAACTCGGCGCGGCGGCGGTCGCCACCCTCGGTGCCCGGCCGGTGGCCGACGGGCCCGGATGACGCGACCGGTCCGGAGCCCGGCGGTAACCGGTCAGCCGGCCCGATGACCGGTCAGAGGGCGTGCACGGTCTCGCGCCGGGACGCCTCGATCAGCCGGTCGAACGTCTCCACCAGTACGGCCCGCCGACGCTCCTGGTACTCCGCCGACCCGAACTCGCCGATGTTCTCCTCCCAGACGGCCAGGTAGCGCCGCTTCCACTCGGCGGCGAGGTCGGGGTTCGGCAGTTGCACACCGACGTAGCCCAGCTCGGCGAACCGGTAGAGCAGTTCGAGGTTGCACGGCACCGCCACGCCCCAGTACTCGTCTGGCTCGATCCGCACGGGATCGCCCGCCATCGCCTCGGCGACCTCGTTCAGCAACCGGTCGGTGATCATCGACAGATGGTCCGCGGCGGTGTCGCTGTCGAAGTTGCCGCTGCCCCAGTCACCCAATGCTGGTCCTCCTGACCACTCCCGCAAGCCGCCCTTCCGCTCGTGCCAGCTCCGCCCGGATCAGGGCTCGACGTCGATGACCCGGTGTGGCTTCTCCTCGGCGACCAGGGCGCGCGGCGGGGTGTCGTCGATGTGCGAGCGACGCATCCGGGCACCGATCCGGTGCTCCTCCTTGGGCGGCCGGTCGTTGGCGAGCAGTACGGCCAACCACGGGATCAGGACCATGCCGACCGCGCAGAGCGGCAACCAGAGCCAGAGAAGTGGCGCCTTGGCGCCGACCAGGATGGCACCGAGGACGACGCAGAGCGCCCGGATGGACATCATCACGATGTACCGCCGTTGGCGACTGCGTAGCTGGTCGTCCTGGCTACGCGAGGCGTCTGTGATCAGGATCGGCTGATACGCCTGACGCTTCACACGGCCCCCTCCATCCGGATCTGGCCATCGTCGCCGGCACTTCCCCGTCCCGGTAACGCCGTTCCCATCCTTGCACCCTCGTCCAGAGCGCGGCCGACCAGCCATCCGCTGCTCGTCCTGTCCCCTGCTCGTCGTGTTACGTGCGTGGTACGCTCCCCGCGTGGGCAGCAGGTTCAGCTTCACCGACGAGGCACTGGGCAACCTGAAGGTCCACGACGTCACTCCCGGCGAGGTGTGGGAGGCGCTGCACAGCGCACGACGGGTCATCCGACACCTCGGCGACGACGTGATGATCGTGTACGCGACCGCACGACGCGGGCGACGGCTGGCCATCCTGCTCGCCGAGGCCGATCAAGTTGACAACGACTGGGACATCCTCTCCGCGCGTGACCTGACCGACGTCGAGTCCAAGCGCTACGAGGAGGCGGTCCAGGGGCGACGGCGATGAGCCCGCCCCGGGGTGGGCCGACAACGCGTACCAGGACACGGAGATCGGTCACGAGATCGACCACGGAGACGAGGAGGAGGCGGTGACGATGAACCGACACGACGCGACGAAGCAGTTCCACTCCGGCGACGACCAGCTCGCGGACCTGATCGACGATGCGCAGCCGGTCGAGCTGCCCACCCCGGACACCGACGTGCCGATGGTCAGTCGGTCCGTACGGCTGCCGTTGGACACCTACGAACGGGTACGCGCGGCTGCCGACGCCCGGGGAATCGGGGTCACCACCCTGATGCGGCAGTGGATCGAGGCAGGGCTCGCCGATCTGGACGACTCGGCGACCGTGTCGCTGGCCGACGTACGCCGGGCGCTGGCCTCGCTCGCCCACCCGACGGCCGCCTGAGCCGGACCCCGCCGCCTGAATCCGACTCGCCGCCTTGATCCGGTGACCGACAGCGGCGGTCAGATCGGCGGTGCCGGTGGCTCCGGCGCCCGGCCCTGCGAGCGCCACAGGTCCGCCAACGCGACCCCGACCAGTAGCCCGACGGCGGTGCCGGCGACGGCCAGCGCCGGCAGGTCCAGCACCAGCGGTACCGCCGCGCCCAGCAACACGAGGCCGGCCACCCGCGACCGGGACACCCGACCGAACACCTGGAACTCGAAGCCCATCCGCCCGGCCAGGAACAGCGCGGGGCCGCCGAGAATGGCGAAGAGCCAGGCCGACGGCTTGGATCCGAGTGGACGGGTGATGAACAGTTCGTACCCGACCCCGGTGAGCACGATGCCGGCGATCATGATCAGGTGGGTATACGCGGCGGACAGGCCGAGCCGGGCCGGATCCCGGGCCTGGATGATGGCATCGGGCAGCACGTGCCCGGCCCGGTAGAAGTAGATCCGCCAGAGCAGCACGGTGGTCAGCAGCGCCACCCCGAACCCGGCGGTCCGGTCGAGGTGGAAGGCGCCGCCGCCACCGCTGAAGGTGATCCCGATGACGAAGATCGACTCGCCGAGCGCGATCAGTAGGAACTGCTGGTAGCGCTCGGCCAGATGCTCCCCGGCGATGGGCTGGTCGGCATGTCGCGCCCGGCCGAGCCGGGGCGTCGGCCAGCCCAGCGCCAGGGCGACGTAGTCCACCGTCACGGCGAGACTCCAGAGCACGCCCCGGACCGGTCCCTCGCCGACCACCCCGCCGACGATCCACGGCACCGCGGTCAGCCCGGCCCAGAACAGCACCCGCAGCACTGCCGCCGGGTCCGCCGGGATCGGGCGCCCGCGCGTCGCGACCAGGAAGAACAGGGTACGGCCGAGCTGGACGATGACGTACGCACCGGCGAAGACGAGCCCGCGGTCGCCGAACCCCTGCGGAAGCGCGACGGCCATCACCATGCTGCCGGCGACCGTCATCACCACGACGACCTGCACGGCCAGCGCCTCGGGTTCCAGCGTGCTGGTTATCCACGCCGTCGTCGCCCAGATCAGCCAGAGCGCCAGGAAGAGCACCAGGGTCTGCCCGGCCTCGCTGAGCAGGATCCGCTCATCCGAGGTGAAGTCGGCGATGAGTCGCTGGGAGACCCGGGTGAGCGCGAAGACGAAGACCAGATCCAGGAAGAGTTCCAGGAAGGTCGCCCGCTGCGAACTGGCCTCGCCACGCAGGACCAGGCCTGGATGCGTCTCACCCATCCGCCGCCGGCCCGGCACGTCCGGTCGACACCCCTGCCGCGCGTACGCCGGCAGGCGCCGCCGGTACGACCACAGCGCCCCCTGAATGTCGACGATCTCAACACTCAACGAGCCAGCGCCGGTCCGGGGCGCTGGTCTGGCCAGATTCGAGCGGTCGGGGGCGGGACGTCGACCGGTCGCGGGTACGGCCCGGCGAGACGGTCAGGTCGAGCGGGTCAACTCGCCGCGCCGGCCTTGGCGGCGGCCTTCATCTGCTGCTTGTGCTCCCGCACCTTGGCCAGCGAGGTGTCGTCGACCACGTCGGCGACCGAGTGGTGCGCGCCGTCGATGCCGTAATCGCCCGCCGCCTCGCGCCAGCCGGGCGGCTGGACACCGAACCGCTTGCCGAGCAGGGCGAGGAAGATCTGCCCCTTCTGCTTGCCGAACCCCGGCAGCCCGGTGATCCGCTTCAGCAGTTCCCGGCCGTCCTCGGCCTCGGACCACAGCCGGCTCGGGTCGCCGTCGTACCGCTCGACGAGGGTCCGGCAGACCTCCTGCACCCGCGCCGCCATGGCCTTGGGGAACCGGTGCAGGGCGGGGCGCTCGGCGAAGATCGCCGTCAGCGCCTCCGGGTCGTAGTCGGCCAACTCGGCCGCGTCCGGCTCGTGACCGAGCCGCTTCACCAACTCGTACGGGCCGGCGAAGGCCTTCTCCATGCTGACCTGCTGGTCCAGGACCATGCCGATCAGCAGCGCCAGCGGGTCGCGCCGGAGCAGCTCGTTGGCTTCGGCGTCGATGGGCAGCGAGAGCGTCATACGCCCATCTTGCCTGCTCACCGGATGATCATCGGACCGCCCCCGGCAGCGTGATTCTCGTCGGGCAGGCCGGCAAGGTACGCGGATCCGCGCGGCGAGATCCGGTACCCGACGTCGAGGCTGTGGGTGAGACCCAGGTTCTTCAACTTGCGGATGTCACGTTTCACCGCGTCCCGGTCGCGGCCCACCTGCCCGGCAAGCTCGACGGCCCGCCGGCCGGGGTTGGCCTCGACCAGTCGGAGCAGTGCGTGGGTCCACGGACCGTGGGTACTGCGCTGGTCGAGCCGGGCCAGCCGGGCGGCCACCTCGGCATGCTGCTCCGGCGACAGCTGATCCTCGGCGCTGAGCGCCACCCGGGGATCGGGGCCCACGTACCGGACCTCGATCCGGTACGTCGTCCCGTCGGGTCTGCCGCCGAGGGCCGCGAGCAACGCGGCGGCGGATGCCGCGCCGGCCCGGCGGGCGTCGGCATCCGTGATCGTGGCCGGGTCGACGGCGACGATCGACTGGACGGCGACGACGCCGGCGCTGGTGATCACCATGTCGCCGGCCCGTACGTCGGGTCTGGCCCAGCGCCGGAAGACCAGGCTGACGGTGCCGGCCGCCACTCCCTCGGCAATCAGGCGGGTCAGGAGCATCCCGGAATTCTCCCGCGCCGACCGGGCAGGCGCGACGACGGAGAGTGCGAGTACTCCGATCGACGGTAATCTAACCGGGCAGGCGATAGCGGAGTCGACGGGTCCAGGTCGCGGTGGACCGGCCGGTCGCCCCCGTATCGGGCCCATTGCTCCCGAGAGACCGGAGAGGTCATGGCCATGATCCTCGTCGCCACACTGGTTGCTCTGCTCGCCGTCCTGGCGGTCGGCGTACTGGCGGTGGTCCGGAAACCGGCCGATGGGCGCCAGTTCGTCCGCTGGTCCGGGCTGGCGATAACCGCGCTGGTGGCCGCCGCCCTCGCTCCGCTCACCATCGAGGACTCCGGATCGGCGGCGTTCTTCCTCCTCGGCGTACCGGTGGTCGCCGCCGCCCTGCCGCTGCTGGCCCAGCGATTCGCCGGGCGGACCGGACTGGTCGACCTCCTCGCCGGGTCCGTGATCGGCGGTTGGGGCCTGCTGCTGGCACTCGGCGGCCTCGGCGTCGCGTTCCTGCCGTCGGCGCTGCTGTTCGTGGCGAACGCGGCCCAGGCCCTCGTCCCGGACCGGCGTCCGCCAGTGGACCCGAGACCCACCGCCTGATCCGATCCGCCTGCGGACCCGACCTCGCTCCGGGATCGGGCCCGCGTCGTCCGCCGGATCGGCCCGCGTCGTCCGCCGGATCGGGCCGTGTCGTCCGCCGCGTCGGGCAGGCGCCGCGCGGTGGAGGTCGGTCGGTCAGCCAGGGACCTTGTCCAGGAAACCGTAGACCGCCCGGATCCGGCCGTCGCCGCTGATCCCGGCGACGTCGAAACCGATGGCGACAGGCTCCCCACCACCGGCAGGTACGAGTTGCCAGCCGAACCGGACGATGTCGTGGTGGCCGTCGAGTATCCCGGTCGGCTCGAACACCAGACCGGGAAACATCTCCCGGGCGCCGCTGATCACCGCTCCGATGCCGCCGTGTCCCCCGACGTCGGCGAGCGGGTCGGTGTAGGTGGCCTCCTCGACGAAGAGATCCGCGATTCCCGCCGACCGCAGCTCGGCGTCCGGCTCGTTCCACAGCTCGAGGTACTGGTCGACGAGACCCTTGAAGTCGTTCACGATTGACGTCCTTCCCGAACGTGGGTGGGTGCGGCGGCGGTCCGACTCGATCCGTACCGCCGCCGACCACGAACCTTCCACCGTCACCCGGGACTGTCGATTACCTCTGACGTCAAGTGGCCCACCGCTGCGACCAGCGGTTTCGTCCTACCGACACGCCGGCGCACTAGCAGTACCGATCCACATGGGTAGCCCAGTTGCGGTACGGCGCGACGTCGCCGAGGGCCCGTGCGGCGGCACCGACCGAGAAGAGCCGACTGCCGCTGTACAGGAACGCAACCGACCCGCTGGAGAGGTTGTAGTGCGCGGATTCGACGCGGAGTTGCCAGCCCCAGGTCGCCAGGTTCTGCCGTCCGCAGTCGGACAGCCTCCCCCGGGGATAGCCGTAGCCGGTGCGGTCGTAGAAACAGAACCAGCCGAGCGGACAGTCGGCCACCGCGGCGCGGGTGTGTGCGGGGCGGGTCAGGGTGACGATGAACCGGCCGCCGTCGTAGCTGATTTCGTTGTCGTTGATGACCACCCCGCCCGGGTGGGCGGAGAGATATTCCGAGATCACTTTCTGGGCGCCGGCCGGCCGGACCGACGAACTCGCGGCCGGTGTCGCGGGAATTGCGACCGCGACGACAACGACGAGACTGGACAGGGCAGCGAAGCAGCGTCTGGGAATTAGTGTCATGGATGACCTCACGGGGGTGAATGCATGACAGAGCAGCGCCGGCGTGGCGGTCATCGGAGGGCACAGGCGAGCCGGAGTGTCAGGTAGCTGTACCAACACTCTCCGCTGTTACCGCTGTTCCCAGCGTAGGAACGAGGCGAGCGTGATCGCCACTCATACCCAGCAAATGACGTGAGTGAATAGCTGCCCGAAAATCGTGATGTGGCGTCGGGGTTCTAGACTGTCCATCCGCACATCGGAGCCGGCATCCGGTCACCGCTCTTCACGGGCGTCGCCGCCAATCGGGGGCGCGAATATCCCGTGAATCCGCGCTCCCAGGGTCAGCTATGACGGAAAAATGACACCGTTCCGCGAATTCAGCGAATCCGGGTCAACCGGTGTGATCGGTACGCGACCGTTCGAGGTAGAGCGCGTAGCTGCTCGTGGCGGCGTGGGCCGGGTCCGGACCGCTCTGGCCGGGGAGCCGACTCGTCTCCTGACTGAGCAGCTCCCCGGTCTCCGGGCTGAAGGTCAGGGTGACGCGTTCGCCGTACAGTCCGCTGGCGGCCACGTCGGCGCTGATCGCTATGCCGCTGCGAGCCGCCCGGTCCCTGACCGTACCCCGGTAGCTCAGGCCGGGAGTGTCGGCGAGCACCATCAGAACGGCGACCCGTTGCTGCCGGTCGAGCGGGTGGAACATGTTGATGTCGGTCACGGCACGCAGCCGGCCGACGGGTCCGATCTGGGGCGGCTGTTCCCGGTCGAGTTGCCCGGCCAGGATCGCCGGGTCCGCGGAGGGGAACCTGACGACGACCGACAACGCGCCGGCCGGAAACGGAAGCCGTTCGGGTACGTCGCCATCGGGACCCGAGGAGATCACGACCTTCACCCCGGACAGGTCGTCGCTCCACCAGAGCTGCTCCTCCTCGACGGTTGCGGCGCCGTCCCGCCCGGCCGGTGTGGTCTCCCGAGCCCAGAGCCGCACCCGGGTGTACGCGTACCGCCCGGTCGCCCGGGAGTCCGGGCCCTGACGGACCAGTTCCGCGAGGTAGCCGAGCCAGTCCTGGGCGGTTCCCGTACCCTCCAACGGCCGGGGTGGAGCGGACGACGTGGGCAGGCTGTGCGGCGCGGTCCCGAGGTCCGGCAGTGGCGTACGTCGCTGGCCGCTCGTCAGCAGCACTCCGGCAGTACCCCCGACGGCCAGTCCGGCGATCCCCAAGCCTGCGGTGACCAGCACCTTGCGTCGGGTCCAGGGATATCGCGACGACGAGGCCGACAATGTCAGGACCCGGGATGGCACGACCGATGGGGGTGTGTCGGGCGGGGACGGGTCCGACGACGCCTCGCCGGCCGGGTCGGACGGTTCTGCCGACGCGCCTGGCCGGATGTCCCCCAGTACGTCGATCTGACGCAGCCGTTCACGCCAATGAGCGGCGTCCTTGTCGATGCCACCGCAGGCGAACACCAGATGACCGAGTATCCGCTGACTCAGCGGAAGGGTGCGGCGGACGATCTCTCCGACGATCTCGGCCTCGGGCACCGCCTCGACCTTCCAGGTCCGCACGCCGGTCCCCACCGCTACGGTCGCATCGGCAGCCGTGGCCAAGCGCCGGGCCAGTTCGGCGGTGTTCAACCGTCCGTCGTCGACCAGCCCCTGGCTGTCGGCGAGTGCCATCAGGGCGTCGACCAAGGCGTCGTGGGTCCGGCAGTGCGTCAGGTCCTGCCGGAAGGGCTTGGCGGCAGCGACCGTGTCCTCCCGGGCCTGGAGCACCTCGGCGTGGATGTCGCCGCCCTCGATGCCACAACCCCGGAGGAACGCCTCGACGCACTCCCTGGTCGGCACCTTGAGGCCGCTCTTGGCGACCGACAGGTTGGAAGGGCTCCTGCCACCCAGCCTCACCTGGTCCAGCGGTGGTTTGCCAGCCGCTTCGTGGATGGCGCGGAGCCGCATCGCAAACCGGGCTGCCGGGCCGAACCCGACCACCGGGCTCTCGGGCCGACCGGCCTTCGTCCCCTCGGCCCGGGGCCGCCGGGTGCCGCCCACGCCGTCCTCGGAGCCGTCGGGCTCGGCGCTGCGCTCGGCCTCATGCTGGCGTCGATGCCAGTGGCTGTCCTGCACTGTTCACGTGGCCTTTCGAGGGGCGGGCAACGCCTCGCAGTGGGGAAGCGTCACCCGCCGGGTCCAGCGGATTCAGAGCATCGTCCGAGATCATTTATTGCTCCGGAGCGGTTGCAGCCGATCCGGATGACCTCGAACGACAATTCGGATCATCTCACCGCAGCGGGGCCGGGGCTAGTCCAGAAAAAGCAAAACTTTGGCCGTGATCCAGCGATAAATCGGTCAAGTGCTATGTGTCGCGACAACATTCGCGCCATCAACGGTCCGATCGCCGGTGCACCAACCCGAAGCTTGTTCATCTATTCCGTATTCTGCGAATGCGCCCAGGAACGCCCCGAGGAGGCTGTTGTCATCCCGCTACGTACGGTAAGGTCCGCACAAAGCGTAATCAGATCATCACAGGTTCCCGATTCGGCCTTCCATGGGTCCAGCGGAATCGGGCGGGGGTCTTCCGTTGCAGCGGAAGGCCCCCATTCACCTCTCTCGGGCCGTCGACCAGAGAGTCCCGCAGCTCACTGCCCCGCGCCGGAACCCGGACCCATCATGATCAACGCTCGCAGTACCCGTCCGAGCCAACCTCCCCGGCCGGGCGGAGGGGACGGGTCGGTCGCCCGGCGAACCATCACGACGGCCACGGCACAGAGCACGGCCGACACCGCCACCGCGGTCCACAGCGGTACTCCGGTACGCAGCAGCATGACCATGCAGGCCATCAGCATCGCGAGCACCACGACGAGCAGTGTTCCGACGATCCCCACCCCGGCGACGAACCGGCCGCGTTCCGCCGATGTCTCGCCGGAGTCGGAATCGGGGTCCTGTTTCTTCTGAGTCATCTCGGCCTTCCCTTACTTGCCGGACAGCGACACCAGACCCGCGTCACCGACCGGAGGATCCAATCCGATGCAACGAGAACAGGCTTTTCCGGACGGGTTGCAGCCCGTCCGGTGATCTCGTTGATGAAAGGGATCATGTGCAACCGGAGGTAATTCGTCAAGGTGCCACATGGGTCTGCTTTGTTCCGATTCGGCGGATGGATATGTTCCGCATTCAGAACAACGACTTCGGGCCGGCGGAGAAGAACGGCAGGGGCTCGGAAAAAGTCCGTACGCTGCGGGTTCGTTCTGCGGAAAAACTTCACCGGGCCGGAAGAAGAGCCCGGTGATGACCGTACGGCAGCCGAGGAGGGCGTCGGCGGAAACGCGACGGTCCGGGCCGACGGCAGTTCCCGCGCCCGCCGAACCCCGGCCGTCGCCCCGCTTCCCCGTCACTTACTGGCTGTTGACCGCCGTCGGGCGGCGTCCGCCGAACCTCGGCCGGCGTTGGGTCGGCTACCGCCGCGCCGGAGTCTGTGGACGGATCGGGACGACCGGCACCCGGATCAGCGTCCGACGGCGATGGCGTCGATTTCGAGCAGCCATTCTTCGGCGTAGATGTCGGTGATGATGATGGTGAGCGCGGGAGCGTGGTCACCGAGCACCTCGGCGCGAATGCGCGAGTTGGCCTCCCGGTATCGCCGGTCGGAGAGGTACGTCGTCACCTTCGCGAGATTCCGCACCCCCATCCCCGCCTCGGCGAGGACGGCGAGGACGTTGTGCCAGACCAGTCGGCACTGTGTGTCGAAGTCCTCCGGGACCTTTCCCGCCTCGTCCGCCCACGGCACCTGGCCACTGACGAAGACCGTACGGCCTGCGCCGGTCACCAGCGTGCCGTGCGTGTAGTTGCCGGTCGGCTCAGGCAGCACGGACGGGTTGATCGGCCGGATGTCGACGTCGGTCATCGGTCCTCCTCGGTCGTGGCATGCTCGATCGCTGCCCGCCCGGTAGAACACGCGGGTGCCCCCGGGCGCCTCTGGCAAGGTACGGACGTCCGAGCCGTCGATCAACCGCAAATGTCCGCCGCCAACGCGAAGCCCGCGACCCGATGAGGGTCATCGATGTTGCCGGAGTGGGGCGGGGCGTGCTGGAATGGCTCATATCGCCGCAGTGCGGGGGCAACCACACTGGGAACGGCCATCACCGGGAGCAGCCGACCGCTGGACGACTACCGTGCGGGCGAACATCGATGTCGCTCACCGCGCGGGCCGGCCACGCGAGTTCACAGCACCGGACGCGTACGCGCACCTGGCCCGACGTGTCCAACCGGGATCTGCCAACGCATCAACCGGCGACGAGGTGATACACGATCATGTTTACCCGTGACAGTTTCGCGGGGTGGTACCGCAACCGTTTCGTGTGGGTGGCGGTCATCCTGCTGGCGGTGTCGGCCACAGCGGTCGTACTGGTCAACTCGGCTGGTTCGGAGGCTGGCCCGGCGGACGTGAAGAGCCAGATCATGGCCCGGATGCGGACCGTGCTCGAACAGGCCGACCCGGCGCAGCACCAGCACCAGCACCACGCCACGCAGGTCAACTCGGAGGGCGACAAGCAGCCCCCGATAGTCTGTGGGGTACACGTCTACGGCTTCGAACCGACGGACGTCACCGCGCTGGCCGACGTGGACCGGGTCTACGGCTTCCACCTCTGCGGTATCGCCGCGCCGGACACGCCGTGGGACTGGGCGGTCAAGCTGGTCGGCCCATTGATCATGGATATGTCCATCGATCCGCCGGGCATCCAGGTCGTCGAGGCGACGGAGGACACCAGGTTCATCGACCGGCTCCGTGAGATGTTCCCCGACCCGTACGAGGCGCAGGCGGAGAAGGAGGCCCTGTCCGAGTCGGAGATGGCCGACCTCCGCCGCCGCTACGACGCCGCCGCCGGACTCTGAGCAGAGCCTTCGACCCGCCCCGCCCGCCCGGAATCAGCCGGCCACCTCGGCGCGGACCGGTCACCTCGGCCCCAGCGGCAAGGTGGCCGGTCCGGGTGGCGGCGACGTTCCGTGGGGACGGTCCCGGTGGTGGGTAACGGATTCGATACGCTGCCGAGGGACGATGGCGGGCCGAGGAGCAGGCCGCCCGCCGGCCGTACCCGATGGAGGTCAACCCGTGACGACGCCGAGCCGACCCGACCTCGCCGAGCGGCTCGACCTGGCCCCACACCCCGAGGGCGGCTGGTTCCGGGAGACCTGGCGGTCGACACACACCTTCACCCCCGACGGGTACGCCGGGCCACGCCACGCGGCGACCGCGATCTACTTCCTGCTCCAGCCGGGCGAGCGTTCCCGCTGGCACGTGGTGCGCTCGACCGAGCTGTGGCTCTGGCACTCGGGCGGCCCGCTCCGGCTGCGGCTCGGAGGGTCGGCCGAGGTGCCCGGCGCGGAGCCGGCGGAGATCCGGCTCGGGCCCGACGTGGCGGGCGGTGAGCACCCGCAGGCGGTCGTCCCGGGCGGCGTCTGGCAGGCGGCAGAGCCCGCCGGGGACCAGCCGGTCCTGGTCAGCTGCGTGGTGGCACCCGGCTTCGACTTCGCCGACTTCCAACTGGCCTGACCCGACTTCCAACTGGCCTGACCCGGAACCTGCGGCCGGTCGGAGGGGTGCCGTTCCGGCATGCCGGGCGTTTCCGGCGGTCACATATCGATAGGCACCTATTGATTAGCTCGCCCACCCGTGCTGCAATGGTTCATATCGCCGCAGTACGGGGGCAACCGCACTGCGGACAGCGGGACCGGGCTGATTCCGATGCCGGTGACCGGGCGCGACAGACGCACACCCACGGCAGACGCCCCTCCGGTGCCCACCCGACCGCGCCGCCCGACAACATCTCGGTCGCGGTCGAACAGAAGGGATCCACTTCGTGAAACTGCTGCGCAAACTGACGGTCGTCGGCGTCGCCGCCGTACTGACCGCCGGGCTCCTGACCGTGATCTCGCCGAACGCGGCATCAGCACACGGTGCGTTGATGGTGCCGGCCAGCCGCACCTACGCGTGCTACCAGGACGGTCTGACCCCGCAGGGCAACATCGTGAACAAGAACGCCGGCTGCATCGCCGCGGCCAACATCAGTGGGGTCAGTCCGCTCTACAACTGGTTCAGCGTGCTCCGCTCCGACGGCGCCGGCCGGACCCGGGGCTTCGTCCCGGACGGCCAACTGTGCAGCGGCGGCAACTCCACCTTCCGGGGCTGGGACCTGGCCCGGAGCGACTTCCCGAAGGCACGGGTCAGCTCCGGCGCGACCGTCCAGTTCCGGTACAGCAACTGGGCCGCCCACCCGGGCCGGTTCGACCTGTACGTCACCCGGAACGGCTGGAACCCCAACAGCCCGCTGACCTGGAACGACATCGAGTCGACGCCGTTCTCCTCGGTCACCAACCCGCCGCAGAACGGCAGCGTGGGCAGCCAGAGCGGCCACTACTACTGGAGCGGACGACTGCCCTCCGGCAAGAGCGGCCACCACATCATCTACTCCGTGTGGACCCGCTCCGACAGCCAGGAGACCTTCTACGGCTGCTCGGACGTGACCTTCTAGTCGGCGACCTCACCGCCGCAGCCACGTCGCCCGGCCCGCCCCCGCGCGGCGAACCGTGACGGTCTCGACGGGATACCACGGACAGCCCCCGTGGTATCCCGTCGAGAACGGCCGACCACTCCGACCGACTACTCCGACCCGCTACTCCGGCCCGCGCGCACGTGGCCGGGCCAGCCCCAGGTCGTACGCCAGGATCGTCGCCTGCACCCGGTCCCGCACACCGAGCTTGGCCAGCAGGGCGTTGACGTGCGCCTTCACGGTGCCGGTGGCGACGCCCAACTCCGCGCCGATCTCCGCGTTGGAGAGGCCGGCGGCGACCCGCTCGAACACCTCCCGCTCCCGGTTGGTGAGGCTGGACACCGTGCCGGCCACCGGCGGCGGGACCACCAGCCGGCCGGCGGCGAACGAGTCGATCAGTCGTCGGGTCACCGCCGGCGCGAGCATCCCCTCCCCCGCGGCGACAACCCGGATCGCCGCCAGCAGATCGGCGGGCTGGGCGTCCTTGAGCAGGAATCCGGAGGCACCGACCTGGAGCGCCTCGAAGACGTACGCGTCGAGGTCGAAGGTGGTGAGCACCAGCACCCGCGGACCGTCGGCGGCGGCGGTGAGTTCCCTGGTCGCGGCGAGCCCGTCCATCCCGGGCATCCGGATGTCCATCAGTACGACGTCCGGCCGGCTCTCGCCGGCCCGGCGCAACGCGTCCGCGCCGTCACCGGCCTCCGCGACCACCACCAGGTCGGGCTCGGCATCGACGATCGCGGCGAACCCGGCCCGGACCACGGGCTGGTCGTCCACCACCATTACCCGGACGACGATGTCGCCACCTCCTCGTCCCCGATCAACACGCGGCCGGGACCGACCGACTCCCCGACGGGACCGACCCGATCCGGCGGTACCGGGGCGGGCGTCGGCAGCCACACGTCGAGCCGCCCGGCCGGTACGTCCACCGTCACCTCGCCGCCGAGCGCGCCCACCCGGGCACGCAGTCCCGCCACGATCACCGGGTCGGTGGCGGACGGCACGCCGGCCATGACGATCCGCAGACCGCCGTCACCGTACCGGAGATCGATGGCGATCGGACCGGGGTCCCCGGCCGCCAACGCGAGTTCGACGACCCGGTACGCGGACACGTCCACGTCCGCCGGCAGGGGACCCGGCGCGACCGGCACGGACGCCTCGACCAGCCGCCCGGCCGTCCGCTGAGCCGCGCAGAGCAGCGTGATCGCCCCGACGGTCGGCTGCGGAGCCCGCCGCTCCGCTCCGGCGTCCGCGCGCAAGGTGTCGAGCAGGCCACGCATCGCGGTGAGGGTGGACCGGGCCTGCTCCAACAGCACGTCCAACCGGCCCTCGTCGGCGGCCGTCACCACCTGTCCCGCCCGGTGCAGGACGGCGGCGCGGAGACCGGCAGCGATCCGGGCCCGTTCCCGCCGGGCCGCCTCGACCGCCTCTGCGGTGGTCCGGGCGACCGCGTCCGCCTCCCGGGCCAGGACTCCGGCCCGGCGCCGCCGGAGCACGGTTCCGAGCAGCCAGACCGCGCCGAGCGGAATCGTCAACAGGCCCGCCATGGCCAGCCAGCCAGGAAGTACGAAGATCAGGGTGAACAGCAGACCGAGCTCCGGGGTCATCGCGGTATCGGGCTGGACCCGCTGTCCGGCCACCGAGCCGTCGACCGCGGCCGACGCCGTCAACGCGGCGGCCAGGGACAGTGCCGTGATCGGCACCGCCAGCAGCGTGTTCGGGGCCGGACGGGCGTGCCCGGCGACCGCGTACACCGCGACGAACTCGGCGATCGCCCCGGCCACCAGCACCTCGGCCGACTCGCCCGGCAACGGCACGAGGACGACGGCCAGCGGCCACAAGGCGGCGGTGACCAGCACCCCGGCCAGCACCGCCCAGGGCCGGTGGCGCCGCCACAGCAGCGGCACGGTGTGCGCCGCCATCACCAGCCCCACCAGCAGGCCGGCGGAGCCGGATCCGGCACCGTCCAACCCGTCGACCGGCAGCGACGGGGAGACCGCGATCGCCAGTGCGCCCAGCACGATCAGCCCGTCCACCACCTGCTGCCAGCTCGGACGACGCCACCGTGGCCCGCCGGCCGGCTCCGTCGGAATGGCCAGCGGAAGCGTCGCCCGGACCCGCCAACCCGTCGGTTCCGGCCCGGCGGTGAACGTCCCGCCCACCCCTGCGGCCCGGTCCCGCATCCCCGGTACGCCCCGCCCCGAGCCGAGTTCCGCCGCCTTCCCCGGTACGCCGCCCTCGTCGTCCACCACGATCTCCACCGATGTCGGGTGGCGGGCGATCCGCAGCCGGACGGCGGAACCCGGCGCGTGCCGCAGGGCGTTGGTGAGCGCCTCCCGGGCGATCCCGTACACCGCCTCGGCGACCGCCGGAGGAAGTTCGGGCTGCCCTTCCGGGATCGGGTCCGGCTCGACCCGCACCGGTTGCCCCAACCGCCGGAAGCCGTCGGCGAGTTCCGCGAGCCGTACCTCCAGCGGCCGGCGGTCCTGCTGCTCGGCGCTGCGGATCACCGCCACCAACCGGTGCAACGCGGTCAGCGTCTCCCGGCCGGTACGCGCCGAGAACGCGACCGCCTCCGCGACGAGTTCCGGGCGACGGTCGGCGAGCCGGAGCGCCGCTCCCGCCGTCACCACGATCGCGGTGAGGTGGTGGGCACTGACGTCGTGCAGTTCCCGGGCCAGCCGGTGCCGTTCGGTGCTGGCCGCCCGTTGCCGGTCCACCTCGGCCGCGGCGAGCCGCTCGGCGGCGGCGGCCCGGGCGGCGTGCCACCGCCGCCGGCTCCGCCCGAGACCCAGCGTCACCGGATAGACCGCCAGCCCCAACAGCACCTCAGCCAGGAAGGTGACGCCGAACCCGTAGACCACCAGGCCCAGCACCGCCATCTGGGCGTAGGCGACCGCGGCCGCCGGACCGGCGATCCGGAGCGGCCGGCGTACCGCCACCGAGTAGAGCGCGATCGCGTCCGCAACGATGATCACAAGCAGCGCGTCGGGGTCCACCGCGAGCCGGCCGAGTGCCTGGGCGAGCAGGACGACGCCCATCGCCACCACCGGCGCACGGCGACGCCAGCCCAGCGCGACCGCGCATCCGACGGTCGCCACCAGGCCGGCGACCAGCTCCGGGTCGACCGGGCCACCGCCGCCCAGCCGGGCACCCGGCCAGTACGCCAGTTGCGCGCCGGCCAGCACCACCGGCAGCAGCCAGTCCCGGACCAGTCTCATGACGGCTCCGATCTCGTGACGGCTCCGACGATAGGACCGGCGACCCACCCGGCACATCCGCTGGCGGCGGTAGCCGGGCTATATCTCAGGTTCTGGTCGCGCTAGGCCGAGGGTCCGGGCCGGGATATGCCGCAGGTTCGGGCCGGGCTATGTCGCAGGAGCGGGTGCCGGCTCCCGACGGCGGGCGATGTCCGACGTGCGCCTGGCCGGCACGCTGGAACGCATGACCACCCCACCCCCACCGGGTACGCCGTACCACCGGCTGGCCCGGACCGACCGGCACCGCTGGTGGCGACCGGTGCTCGGCAGCCTCCTGATCCTGGGCGGCACCTTCGCCGTGCTCTGCCTGCTGATCGGCGTCGCAGACTCGGCCGGCCGCCTCGCCGACCGGCCGACCGGTCCCGATGGCCTGCCCACCTGGGGTCCGGTGGGCGACCTCGCACTGCTCCTGGCCAGCATCGCCGTGGCGCTGCCGCTGGTGCTGCTCGCGGCCGGATGGGTGCAGGACCGCCCGGTGGGGACGGTGTCGTCGGTACTCGGTCGGCTGCGCTGGCGCTGGCTCGGCGTCTGCGCCCTGGTCGCCGTGCCGACCGTGCTGGTGCTGCTCGGGGGAAGCCTCGGGCTGCTCACGCTTACCGGCAGCGCGGACGAGGGCGGGTCGGCCGACGGCGGCTGGCCGGGCTGGTGGGGCTTCCTCGGTGCCGTGGCCGTGCTGCTTGCGCTGGTCCCGCTCCAGGCAGCCGCCGAGGAGTACGTCTTCCGGGGCTGGCTGCTACAGGCGGTCGGGGCGTTCCTCCGTACGCCGTGGCCGGCGATCGCCGTCCAGGCGGTGCTGTTCGCGGCGGCACACGGCTGGGGCACCCGGTGGGGGTTCGCCGAGCTGGTGATCATGGCGAGCCTGACCGGCTGGCTGACCATCCGCACCGGTGGCCTGGAGGCGGCGATCGCCCTGCACGTGGTGAACAACGTGGTCGCGCTCGTCGGCTCCGCCGCGCTCGGCCAACTCGCCGCCGAGGAGACGGCAGCGGACGCCCCCTGGGAGATGTTCGTGGTCAGCGTGCTGGTACACGCCGCGTACACCGGGGTGGTGCTCCGGCTCGCCCGCCGCCGGCGGCTGCCGACCGTGCTGCCCTGCTACCCGGCGCCGGCCGGTCCCGCGCCCGCCACCTCACCAGCGGCCGGCGGCCGGTGACGCGAGCGGTGCGCGGGTCCGCCCGCCCAGGTACCCGCCGGTTACACCCGACGGGGTGGTTCCGGCCGGGCATCTACGGGGGTTGCGGGTCGGGCCGGTACCGGCGACGGGCAGGATGGACGCCGTGGACGGAGACGACATGCTGCTGTCGCCCGCTGGGGTCGATCAGCTTCGGCAGGCCCTTCTCAGCGCGGTTTACACGTCGAGCGGCATCGCCGAGCGGCTCGGGCCGCAGGCGACCAGCGCGATGGCCCGCAACGACTTCCGGGCGGCACTGCGGGCCACCGAGGAACGTGACCCGCTCGACACGCTGATCCGGCTCTTCGTCTGCGGCCAGACCGAGCCGGAGGCGGCGGTACGGGCGGCGTTCGCACCGCTGCCGTTGGCGGAGGCGCTCGCCGGTGGCCTGGTCGAACGGGCCGGCTCCGGCCTCCGGCAGGCGATCGACCTGGAGCCGTACGGGGACTCCTGGTGGGTGCTCTCCGACGTGCCCGCGAGCGCCCGACCCGGCCTGCCGCTCCCCTCCGACCACGTTCTCGGGATCGGCGGGGCCACCACCACCCTGGTCGGCGCGACGATCCGGCGCCCGGTCGGCAGCGCGCTCGACCTCGGCACCGGCAGCGGCGTACAGGCCCTGCACCTGGCCGAGCACGCCCGCTCGGTCACCGCCACCGATGTCTCCGACCGGTCGCTGCGGTTCGCGGCGACCACCGCGGCGCTGAACGGACACCGCTGGGAGCTGCTTCAGGGCGATCTCGTCAGCCCGGTCGCCGGTCGCCGCTTCGACCTGGTCGTGAGCAACCCACCGTTCGTGGTCGGCCCCGGGACCACCACGCACAGCTACCGCGACTCGGGCCGGGTCGGCGACGGGATCGCGGCCGAACTCGCCGCCGCCGCGCCGGGCCTGCTCACCGAGGGCGGCACCATGCAGTACCTGGCCAACTGGCTGCACGTGGCCGGGGAGGACTGGGGCGAGCGGGTGGCCGGCTGGTTCGCCGGCACCGGCCTGGACGCCTGGGTGATCCAGCGCGAGGTGGCCGACCCAATGGCGTACGTCGACCTGTGGCTGGCCGATGCCAGCGAGGCCGCCGACCCGTACCGGGTGGCGGCCTGGCTGGACTGGTTCGACGCGCAGAAGGTGGAGGCGGTCGGCTTCGGCGTGGTGAACCTGCGCCGGGGCGGGAAGGCCGATCCGGTGATCCGGATCGAGGACCTTCGGCAGGCGGTGCAGCCGCCGATGGGCGAGCAGATCGCCGCCTGGTTCGACCGACAGGACTGGCTGCGGGACCGTGACGACGACGCGCTGCTGGCGACCCGGTTCCGGGCGGTCGACGGGCTGCGCCTGCGTCAGGAGGCGACGATGGGCGACGAGGGCTGGGCGGTGGAGCGGCAGGTGCTCGTCCAGTCGCACGGGCTGCGCTGGACCGAGGAGGTCGATCCACTGGTGCTCGCCCTGGTCGGCGGGGCCAACGGGCAGGTGCCGCTGCGCGAGCAGCTCGCGGTGCTGGCCCTCGCGCACGACGTACCGGCGGAGGATCTTGCCGACGCGGCCGGGCCGATCATCGCGCACCTGGTCGAGCGCGGCGTCATCGCGCCCGTGGCAGACTGACCGTCGTGCGGGCGGTGGTGCAGACGGTCGGCCGGGCCAGCGTGACGGTGGACGGCGAGGTGGTCGGGGCGATCTCGGACGGACTGCTGGTGCTGCTCGGGGTGACCCATTCCGACACTCCGGCGACCGCCGAGACGATGGCCCGGAAGGTGCACGAGCTGCGCATCCTGGACGACGAACGGTCCGCCTCGGACGTCGGCGCGCCGCTGCTGGTGGTCAGCCAGTTCACCCTGTACGGCGACGCCCGCAAGGGGCGCCGGCCGAGTTGGGGCGCCGCGGCCCCGGCCGAGCTGGCCGAACCGCTGGTGACCGCGTTCGTCGAGGCGCTCCGGATCCGCGGCGCCAAGGTGGAGACCGGCCGGTTCCGCACCCACATGCTGGTCGAGAGCGTGAACGTCGGCCCGCGCACGGTGCTGCTCGACCTTTAGCCGCCGGTACGCCCGTCGCGCCACCGCGACCGTGCAGACCGTCAGAAGAACAGGCCACGCTTCTGTAGCGACTGACGCAACCAGCCGTCGAGCTGGCCGGTCCAGTCGGTCCGGTCGGCGGTGGCGTAGTCCACGGTGAACCGGCCGAACGCGTCGCGGCCCTCGGTGAGCAACCCACCCCGCTTGTCCATCTCCAACACGATCTGCAACTGCTGCGCCGTGGCGACGAAGGTCAGCTCCAACTGGTTGATCGCCCGGGCGTACTGGGGAGCGGGATAGAACTCGATCTCCTGGTAGAAGGGCAGCGACTGCTGGACGCCGTAGATGTGTCCACGCTCGACGTCGGCCCGGGTGAACCGGAAACCGAGCTGGGTGAGGGCGCCAAGGATGCGTTCCTGCGCCGGCAGCGGGTGGACCGCGACCGGGTCGAGATCACCCTTGTCCACCGCGCGGGCCACCTCCAGCTCGGTCCGCAGCCCCATGGTCATGCCGTGCAGGTGCTGGCCGCCGATCTCGGTGATCGGGGTCTCCCACGGCACGTCGAAACGGAACGGGATGTCGCGCCGTGCTCCGCTCTCCAGCCGGAACGGGCCGGTCGCGCGCTGGCGGTGGAACTCCTGGGTGCTGCTGTACTCGCTGTCGCCGCTCTCCACCTCGACCCGGGTGACCAGGCCCAGTGCGACGTACTCGATGTCCACCGGGTGGTCACCGCCGGCGACGTGGATCTGCCCCTCCAACTGGCCACCGGGCCGGCAGTTCGGGTTGGTCAGCACCGTCTCTACCGACGGACCGCCCACGCCCATCGCCTGCATCAACCGTTTGAAGACCACCATGTCCTCCATCCGTGTTTCGATCACGCCCCGGCCAGTCGGTACCCGGCTGACCGGCTGGCACAGTAGCCACCGTCGGCAAGCCCGCGCCCGGACGATCGCCAGTCATCAATCGGACGGAGGGCCAGGAAACCGGCCAATTCGTTCCCCGGTTGTCTCCCGGATTCATGCCAACCCGACGATCTCCTCACCCCGGCTTCACGCCCCAGCAGCCAAGCTGGTTATCACCAGCGAGGTTGTCCGCTGGGAGGCGTCACTTTGTCGAAGCGGGGAGGCGACAGATGATGGTCCGGCACTTGAACGAGAACCACACTAGCCCGGCCAGCACGGCCGGGACCGATAACGAGCCGGTCAACGACGGCGGACCCGGCCAGGCCATGGTCGACCTCGACGCCACCGACGAGCGGGGCGCGTCGGCCGACCTCGTCCGGGCGTACCTCAACGGTATCGGCCGGACCAAACTGCTCACCGCCGTGCAGGAAGTGGAACTGGCCCGGCGGATCGAGGCGGGGCTGTACGCCGAGGAGAAGCTCACCGCCGACGAGCGGCTGCTCCAGGGCGGGCAGCCGGGCGGAACGTCCGGGGCGTTGCCGGTGGACATCCGGGGCGACCTGATGACGATCGTCGCCCAGGGGCGGGCCGCGAAGAACCACCTGCTGGAGGCGAACCTCCGGCTGGTGGTCAGCATCGCGAAGCGGTACACCGGGCGGGGCATGGCGTTCCTGGACCTGATCCAGGAGGGCAACCTCGGCCTAATCCGCGCGGTCGAGAAGTTCGACTACACCAAGGGCTACAAGTTCTCCACCTACGCCACCTGGTGGATCCGCCAGGCCATCACCCGCGCCATGGCCGACCAGGCCCGCACCATCCGCATCCCGGTGCACATGGTCGAGCAGGTCAACCGGATGGTCCGGACCCGTCGGGACCTGGCCACCTCACTGGGTCGGGAGCCCACCGTCGCCGAGGTCGCCGCCGCGCTGGGCGTACAGGAATTCCAGGTCATCGAGCTGATCTCGTACGACCGGGAGCCGGTCAGCCTGGACCAGGCGGTCGGTGAGGACGGTGAGAGCGCCCTCGGCGACTTCGTCGCGGCGGTGGACCCGCGCAACGAGCCGGGCGACGCGGTCTCCCACGGCATGCTCCGCAACGAGGTGGAGATCGTGCTGGCGACGCTGTCGCACCGCGAGCAGGCGGTGATCCGGCTGCGCTTCGGCCTGGACGACGGCCGGCAGCGCACCCTCGACGAGGTGGGTCGCGAGTTCGGGTTGTCCCGCGAGCGGATCCGTCAGATCGAGAAGGTGACCCTGCTCAAGCTGCGCCACCCGTCGCGCGCCGACCGGCTCGAGTCGTACGCGAGCTGACACGTACGCCGGAGCCCCCGCCACCAGCGTCGGTGGACGGGGGCTCCGGCGTATCCGGGCCGGGCGAGCCCGGTGCGGTCAGCCGATCGCCAGGTCGCGGCGACGGAACAGTGCCATCCCCAGGCCGGTCAGGGCCACGGCGATCGCCAGCAGGGTGACCAGCGGGGCGGCGGCCGGATCGGCGGCCGGCACGAGCGGCAGGTGGGTGAAGGGCGAGACGTTCAGCACCGGCTGCGGCAACTCCAGCAGCGCGCCGAGCTGGCCGAGCAGCACGCAGACCAGAAAGGCCGACCAGGACAGCGCCACCGAGAGCCGGGGCAGCAGCCCGAGCAGCACCACGGTCAGACCGGCCAGGACCAGCGCCGCCGGTGCCTGGAGCAGTCCGGCGGCGGTGAGCCGGGCAAGTTCACCCGGTACGTCACCGGCGACCAGTCCGTAACCCAGCCCGGTACTCGCCCCGGCGATCGCCAACAGTGCGACGGTGCCACTACCGGCCCAGAGCAGGTGACTGAGCAGCCAGCCGGGCGGCCCGAGGCGAGGACCGCGGCAGCGGTGGGCCCGACCGGCCCGGCCGGCGAGCGGTCCGGGGCCGACCGGATCGGCGTGGGCCGGCGCGGCGCCGGTCGCCCTCGGGCCCTGAACGTCGAGCAGATCAGGACGGCCAGGGCGATGCACGCCAGGGGTGCGCACACCGTCGACCAGATCGCCGCGCACCTGGGAGTCTCCCGGGCAACGGTCTACCGGCACCTGCGTGGTGGCGCCGTACCGACCTCCCCAGTCAATAATGAGACGGTTTTGACACTAATTAGAGACGATTTTGAGACACCCGGTCCGGGTTCGAGGGTCAGACCGTCGGGTCCTGCGGGTCCAGGCCGTGCAGCGGAAACACCGCCCGACGGGTGGCCATGATCTCCCGGTCCACGGCGTCCGGCTCGCCCGTCGGCTGCCAGCGCTCGTACGAGACGTCGGCGTCGTCGGTCATCCGCAGCGGCACCTCACGGTCGGGGCGCCGTTCCCGAGCCAGTGCCCGCCAGTCGGGTGGGGTCAGCGCGGCCGGGTCGACCGGGTCACCGGTGGCCACCGCGAGCAGATGTGTCCAGGCCCGGGGCACCACCTCGACCAGGGCGTAGCCGCCGCCCCCGGTGGCGACCCACCGACCGTCGCACAACTCGTCGGCGAGCGCCCGCAGGGCGAGATAGCTGGCCCGCTGACCGTCCACCGTCAACCGCAGGTCGGCGAGCGGGTCCAGCCGATGACCATCCGCACCGCACTGGCTGACCAGGATCTCCGGCCGGAACGCCCGGAGCAGCGCCGGCACGGTGGCGTGGAAGGACCGCAGCCAGCCCGCGTCACCGGTACCCGGTGGCAGGGCCAGGTTGACGGCGCTCCCCTCCGCACCCGGTCCACCGGTCTCGTCGGGAAACCCGGTTCCCGGGAAGAGCGCCAACGGGGTCTCGTGCAGGCTGACGGTCAACACCCGTGGGTCGCCGTAGAAGATCTGCTGCACCCCGTCGCCGTGGTGCACGTCGACGTCGACATAGGCCACCCGCTTCGCGCCGAGGTCGAGGAGCCGGGCGATGGCCACCGCCGGATCGTTGTAGACGCAGAAGCCCGCAGCCCGACTCGGCATGGCGTGGTGCAGTCCGCCCGCCACGTTGACCGCCCGCCGGGCCTCGCCCCGCCAGACCGCCTCGGCCGCCGCGAGACTGGCGCCGGCGACCAGGGCACTCGACTCGTGCATGCCGTCGAAGATCGGGTTGTCCGGGGTCCCGAGGCCGTACCCGGAGAAGAGCGGGTCGTGGGGTGCCGCCCGTACCGCGTCCAGGTAGTCCGGTCGGTGCACCCGGGCCAGCGCCGTGTCGTCGGCCGGGGTCGGCGCCACCAGCCGTACGCCGGGGCGGTCGAGGACCCCGAGCGACCGGGCCAGCGCCATCGTCAGTTCCACCCGGACCGGGTCGAGTGGATGGTCGCCCAGGTCGTACGCCAGCAGACTCTCGTCCCAGACCACCAATGTGCCGTCCGACATGGCCCTCATGGTCGCATGTCCAACGGCCTCGACTGGCCAGAGCGGCCCGATGGCTTCCGGATCGCGAGCCGGACACCAGGTCCCGGCGCCGGATCAGACGGTTCGGATCAGGGTCGATCCGAACCAGAACCCGAACCCGGATCGGAGCCCGAACCTGGATCGGGGTCGCGCTCGGAGTCGGGGCCGGGGTCGGTGGTGGCCACCGGGCGGGCGGGATCGGTGAGCCAGTCGCTCCACGAGCCGACGTAGAGCGCGGCGTCGGGATAACCGGCCCGGTGCAGGGCGAGCACGGCCTGCGCGGCGGTCACCCCGGATCCGCAGTACGCGGCGACCGGTACCCCCGGCCGGACGCCGGCCCCGGCGAACCGCTCGCGCAGGAGATCGGCGGCCGGCAGTCGTCCGTCCGCGCCGACGTATTCGGCGGCCGGAAGGTTCACCGCGCCGGGGATGTGTCCGGCGACCGGGTCGACCGGCTCGGTCTCGCCCCGGTACCGGGGTGCCGTCCGGACGTCGACCAGCACTCCTTCGGCCGCGACCCGGGCCGCCTGACCGGCGTCGAGCGCCGGCATTCCGCCCGGACGCACGGTGAGGTCGCCCGGCTGTGGGTCCGCCGGTTCGGTCGAGAGCGGCTGTCCCGCCCCGACCCAGGCCGGAAAGCCACCGTCGAGTACCCGGACCCGGTGGTGCCCGGCCCAGCGCAGCGTCCACCACGCCCGCGCCGCCGCCATCCCGTCGCCGCCGTCGTAGGTCACCACGGGGTGACCGGTCCGCACCCCCGCCGCGCGGAGTACCCGCTGCAACACCGCCGGATCGGGCAGCGGATGCCGTCCGCCCGCCCCGGGTGGTCCGCACAACTCGGTGTCGAGATCGACGAAGACCGCCCCGGGCAGGTGGCCGGCGTGGTAGTCGGCCCGACCGGGAGGCCCGACGAGCCGCCAACGGACGTCCAGCAGGGTGGGCGGCTCGGCGGAGGCCAGCTCCGCGGCGAGCCCGGTCACATCCACAAGAAGATCATCCGGTCCGGACACGGCGTCCAGTCAACACCATCCGGGACGGAACCGCCCGGCTCGGCGACACTGAATATCGGTCCCCCGAGGTAGCATCGTTGCTGGGAGGACCGCTGACGTGAACGACCTTGTCGACACTACCGAGATGTACCTGCGCACCATCCTCGAGCTGGAGGAGGAAGGTGTGCCCCCGCTGCGTGCCCGGATAGCGGAGCGGCTGCGCCAGAGCGGTCCGACCGTCAGCCAGACCGTCGCCCGGATGGAACGCGACGGGCTGCTGACCGTCGAGGACGACCGCCACCTGCAACTCACCGCCCTCGGTCGGACGCACGCGGTGTCCGTCATGCGCAAGCACCGGCTGGCCGAGTTGCTGTTGGTCAACGTGATCGGGATGCCCTACGAGGAGGCCCACGAGGAGGCCTGCCGCTGGGAGCACGTGATGAGCGACTCGGTGGAGAAGAAGGTCTACGAGCTGCTCAACCGGCCCACCCGGTCACCGTACGGCAACCTGATCCCCGGGCTCGAGACCTTGGTCACCAATCCCGACGTTCCGGCCGCCGAGACGGTCGCCGACAGTGAGCGGAACCTCGCCTTCCCCGGTCTCAGCGGTCCCGTGGTGGTCCGGCGGATCTGCGAGAGCGTCCAGACCGACGGCGACGTGCTACGCCAGCTGCACGCCGCCGGGGTGGACCCGGGCGCGACGGTCACCGTCGCGCAGGAACGTGACGGGGTGACCATCGACCGCTCCGGCGACAAGATCCGCCTGCCCCGCGAGGTCGCGTCCCGGGTCTTCGTCGCCGCCCACTGAGCGCCGCCGACCCCGATCCCGGCTGATCGTCCCGCCCGTCGGCTTCCGCCAGGCGGGCGGGTTCGTGGTCGGGCGTCCCGGCACGGGCGGCCGCCGGCTCAGAGACTGCTGGTGTCGATCTTCTTCGCCAGGGCGACGAGCTTCGGGGCGAGCGCGTCGGCCGTGGCCCGGTCCTCCCCGGTCGGGAACGTGTAACGGAGGCTGGCCAGGCGCTTGTCGCCGGTGAGCCAGCCGATCTCCACGCCGACCCCGGAACCCTTGGCGGCCGCCACCGCCGACTGGTAGGCGGCCTTGCCGAGGCCCTTGACGGACTTCCCGCCGCTCGGCACCACCTCGTCGGCGAAGATGGCCGCGTCCGCCGTGGTCGGAGTCACCGACAGCGCCAGTTCAGGGCGGGGGTCCGCCTCGGCGCGCAGCACACAGGTGTCGGTCTTGCCGTGCCGGCTCGCTGCGGAGACCTCGAACTGGGTGCCGATGGCCTGCTCCACCACCTTGTACTCCAGTAGCTGGCACGCGCCGCCGGCTGCCGACGCCGGAAGCCGTACGACCTTCGGCGCCGGCCCGAGTGGCGCAGGCGCGGGATCCTCACCGCAGCCGGAGAGCATCAACAGTCCGACACCCACCAGGCACAGCCGCCTGCGCACCGCGCACCTCCCGTCCACCCGGCCGCAGCGGCCGGGGAATCCGTCGGCCACCGTACGGGTTCCGCGCGGCTGGCGAAACCCCGTGCTCCGCACTGCCTGGTGGCGCCCACTGTGGCGGTGGCGGGGCCGGCGCCTCGGGACCGGCGCCTCCGGCTACGGCGATGGCGAAACCGGCGCCTCCGGATCGTCGACGTAGGGGCAGTGGCGGCAGCCACGCCCGCAGCAGGTGCCACGGCGGGCGAGAAAGCCCGCGCTGAGCACGAACAGCCCGGTGGCCGGATCCGGATAGCCCGCCTCACCGGCCGCGAGAGCGGCGGAATGGGCCGCCAGGATCCGATCCCGGTCCGGATGTGTCGGCGACAGCCGGGACGGATGCGGCGAGTCCAACGGCCGGGGCGCCAACGGCAGCCGCCGCCCCTGCCCGCTGGCGTCGGCACCGTCCATTCCGCCGACCCTACGACACCGCCGTGCCCCGTCGACCGGGGCGGTGTCCGCACCGGCTGCCAACCGGCGAATGAAACGCGGTCGGCCGGCTAGGGTGTCGACTGGGGAGATCGCGGCGGCGACACCGCCATCTCGACGGAGAATCCGATGAACGACGACCTGGCGAATCGATTCAGCGACATACATTGGCCAGACGGATTCTCGCCGGACGATGCCGATCTGTTCGCCCACAACGAGGTGTTCATCGACGCACCCTGCTCGACCGTGTGGCAGCTGCTGATCGCCGCCGAGCAGTGGCCGCAGTGGTATCCGAACTCCCACGACGTGCATATCCTCAACGATCGGACCGGAGTGCTCCGGAACGACAGCAGGTTCCAGTGGACGACTTTCGGGATCGACATCCTCAGCGAGATATTCGAATTCGTTCCGGACAGTCGCATCGGTTGGTACGGAGACGCACCGGGTCTTCACGCGTACCACGCCTGGCGGCTGCTCGACGAATCGAACCGGTGTCACGTCATCATGGAGGAGGCCGCCAAGGGTCCGGCCGCGATCGAGATGCGCAATTCCGACCCCGACGGGATGCACCAGGCTCACGACCTGTGGAACAGCCGCTTGAAACTCCTCGCGGAGGGCCGGTAGGCGCCGGTAGAGTCCGACGGCCCGCTGGCCGCGGGCACTCGGCGCCGACCACGTCCCGGCCACCGCCAACTCGGCGCCGACACCGGCGGCCAGGTCTGTTCCCCGTCGTGGATGAGGACCCTCAGTGACGCAACAGTTGGCGCCGCCTGCTGCCGCCAAGCGGGCGCAGCGCCGCTCGCTCTGGCGGTCCAGGAACTTCCTGCTGCTGTGGAGCGGTCAGACCGTCAGCGAGTTGGGTACCCGGATCTCCGGCATCGCGATCCCACTGCTCGCCGCCAACGACCTCGATGCCAGCGTCTTCCAGATCTCGCTGCTGACATTCCTCGCCTGGCTGCCGTATCTGCTCTTCTCACTGCCGGCCGGGATCCTCGCCGACCGTGTCGACCAGCGGAAACTGATGATCGTCTGCGATCTGGGCCGAATGGCGCTGCTGGTGTCGCTACCGCTGGTCGCGATCGGCGGGAGGCTGAACCTGTCGTACCTGTACGTCGTCGTCGGGCTCTCCGGCGTCCTCACCGTGCTCTTCACCGTCGCCTACCGGAGCACGCTTCCGAAGATCGTTGCCGCCTCCCAACTCGTCGACGCGAACGGGAAGCTCGGGATGAGCCAGGAGTTCGCCGAACTCGTCGGTACGACGATCGGCGGGGCGCTGATCGGCGTCGTCGGAGCCACCAGGACGTTCTTCAGCAACGGATTCGCCTTCCTGGTGAGCGCGGTGACGCTCTGGCTGATCCGGGAGGCACCGGCCGAGCCGGACGCGAGCCCGGCGGACGACCCACGGCCCACGTTGCGGACCGCCCTGACCGGAGGACTCGCCTTCATCCGCCGCCAGCCGATCCTGGTGAAGATCCTGGCCTGCACGACGACCTCGAACTTCTTCGTGATGGCGTCGAGCTCCATCGAGATCACCTTCCTGGTCCGGGAACTGCACGCCTCGTCCCTGCTGGTCGGCTTCGTCTTCACGATCAGCGCGCTCGGCGGGCTGGCGGCCGGTGCGCTGACGAACCGGATCTCGGAGCGGATCGGTTCGGCCCGGATCATCTGGGTGGCGATGCTCGCGCCCGGCCCGCTGTACCTGCTCATGCCCCTGGCCCGGCCCGGTTGGGGCCTGTTGCTCTACGGTGCCGGCCTCGCCGCGTTCTCCGCGAACTCGGTGCTGTTCAACGCGGCGGCGATGTCGTACCGGCAGCACGTCACCCCGGCCAGGCTCCTCGGCCGGGTGAACGCCGCGTTCCTGTGGGTCTGTTACGGGGTGATTCCGCTCGGTGCCCTGTTCGGCGGCGCGCTCGGTGCCCAGTTGGGCCTGCGGCCGGCGCTCTGGATCTGTGTGATCGGCACCTGGAGCGCCGCCCTGTTCGTCCTCTTCTCACCGCTGCGGAAGATGCGCGACATGCCGGCCGTCTGAACCGTCACGGCGTCGTCGGCCCCGGCTACCGGGCCGGGCCGTCCCCGAACCAGGTCATCGCCTGCCCGTGCGAGCGGGTCCAGGCCAGCGGCGTCCCGTCCAACGTGAGCACGTTGTACAGCGCGTCGCCCGGCGGCTCCGGCAGCGCGGCGTGGGACACCACGTCCGGCGCCTCGTTCGCGATCCAGTGGCCGGGCAGCCCGCGTACCAGCTCGATGAACGCCTCCCGGCGCGGCGCCGGCACCTGGTACAGCACGGAGGTGTGGAACACCACCAGCGTCGCGCCGGCCGGCGCCCGCGCGGCCAGCGCCGGCAGGTCGTCCACCAGGTCGCCCCGCACCAGCAGCGGCGGGTCGGCCGCCGCGACGGCCGCCGCGGCCCGCAGCCGGGCGCGACGGTGCGCGTGCTCCGGCCAGATGAGCGCCTCCAGCCACGCGACGTCCGCCGGGTCCGTCACGTCGAGCGGGTTCAGGTCCAGGCCGGCCCGCCACACCACCTCCGGTACGCCGGCCGGCGGCGCCACCCCGGTCGCCTCGCACTCCAGCACCGGTTCACCGGAGCCGACCGACACCTCGCCGTACCGGTAGGCGTACCGGTCGGGGTAGAGGCAGAGCCCGGCGGAGGCGCCTACCTCGATCAGTGCGAGCGGCTGCGGCAGCGCGGCGAGCACCGGCAGCAGTACGGCACACCGCCCGGCCTCGTTCGTCTGGGTGGCCCGGTGGCGCAGCTCCGCCTCGATCGCCGGCCAGTTCGTCACCGCGTACCGGTGAAATGCGGTCGGATCGTCGATCGGACCGCCGAGCAGCCGGACGGCCCCGAACAGCAGGTTGGGCTGGCGCTTGGCCGGTGGAAGCGTGTCGAGCAGAGCCAGTATGTCGTCGTCCCGCGACACGGCGTGGGCCAGTCGTTCGTACCCGGGCGACACGCCGTGTGCCTCCCGCGCGGCGAATTCGGCGTAGATCGTGGCGGTGGTCATCTCCCAATGATCACAGTCGAACTCCCGGCGTCGGACGACCGGGTCCGGCAGAGGGGAGCCGGGCGAACAGCCCGACTCCCCTCTGCCGTTACCGCGCTCTCGACGGCGCAGCTACCGTGCTCTCAGCTGCACCCGGAGGTGGAGCCGCAGCCCTCGCAGACGTAGCAGCTACCGGCGGGCCGCATCTTGGTGCCGCAGGTGAAGCAGAGCGGGGCGTCCTGCGCCTTGCCCAGCACCGCTTCCAGCAGCTCGGTCGAGGAGCCGACCTGAGGCGCCGGCCGTTCCGGCGCCGCCGCCTCGACCTGACGCTCCACCGCCGGCTCCGACCTGGTCTCCACCGGCGCGGACGCGGCCATCGCGGCGAGGTCGACGGCGCTCTCCGCCTCCGCCTCCGCCCGCAACTGCGCGGCCCGCTCCTTGGCGGTGAAGATGCCCAGCTCCGCCCGCCGCTCCTGGGGCAGGAAGTCCAGGGCCAGCCGCCGGAAGATGTAGTCCATCACCGAGGCCGCCATCCGGATGTCCGGGTCATCGGTCATCCCGGCCGGCTCGAACCGCATGTTGGTGAACTTGCTGACGTACGTCTCCAGCGGCACGCCGTACTGGAGGCCGATCGAGATCGCCACCGAGAAGGCGTCCATCACCCCGGCCAGCGTCGAGCCCTGCTTCGACATCTTGAGGAAGACCTCGCCCAGGCCGTCGTCCGGGTACGACGACGCGGTGAGGTAGCCCTCGGCCCCGCCGACCGAGAACGACACCGTCTCGGAGGGCCGCTTCTTCGGCAGCCGCTTGCGCACCGGGCGGTACTCGACGACCTTCTCGACCGTCTTCTCCGGCGCGGCCGGCGGGGCCGCCTTCGCCGGCTCCCGCTTGGACGCCGACAGCGGCTGACCGACCTTGCAGTTGTCCCGGTAGATCGCCAGCGCCTTGAGGCCCAGCTTCCAGCCCTCGAAGTAGATCTGCTCGACGTCGGCGACGGTGGCCGCCTCCGGCATGTTGACCGTCTTCGAGATCGCGCCGGAGATGAACGGCTGCACGGCCGCCATCATCCGGACGTGCCCCATCGGAGCGATCGACCGCTCGCCCATCGCGCAGTCGAAGACCGGGTAGTGCTCCGGCTTCAGTCCGGGCGCGTCGACGACGTGGCCGTGGTCGGCGATGTGCTCGACGATCGCCTCGACCTGCTCCTCCGGGTACCCCAGGCTGCGCAGCGCACGCGGCACGGTCTGGTTGACGATCTGCATCGAACCGCCGCCGACCAGCTTCTTGAACTTGACCAGCGCCAGGTCGGGCTCGACCCCGGTGGTGTCGCAGTCCATCATCAGCCCGATGGTGCCGGTCGGGGCGAGCACCGACGCCTGCGCGTTCCGCCAGCCGGACTTGTCGCCGATCTTGTTGCCCTGGGTCCACTGCTTGGTCGCCTCGCGGACGATCTCGGTGGCGACCGTGCCGGTCGGCTTGATCTCGTCGTTAGCGGCGGCGTGCTTGCGCATCACCCGCTTGTGCGGCTCGGCGTTGCGGGCGTACCCGTCGTAGGCGCCGACCACGCCGGCCAGCTCGGCCGAGCGGCGGTATGCCGTACCGGTCATCAGCGAGGTGATGGCGGCGGCGACCGAGCGACCACTCTCGGAGTCGTACGGGTGGCCGGTCGCCATCAGCAGCGCGCCGAGGTTGGCGTACCCGATGCCGAGCTGCCGGTACGCCCGGGTGGTCTCCCCGATCTTCTCGGTCGGGAAGTCGGCGAAGCAGATCGAGATGTCCATCGCGGTGATCACGAACTCCACCGACCGGACGAACTTGGCCACCTCGAACCCGCCGTCGGCACGGAGGAACTTCATCAGGTTCAGCGAGGCCAGGTTGCACGAGGAGTTGTCCAGGTGCAGGTACTCCGAGCACGGGTTCGAGGCGGTGATCCGGCCCGTCTCCGGGCAGGTGTGCCAGTCGTTGATCGTGTCGTCGTACTGGAGGCCGGGGTCGGCGCACTCCCAGGCGGCCTGGGAGATGGTCCGGAACAGCCCCTTGGCGTCGACGCTCTCGATCACCGCGCCGTCCAGCCGGCCCCGCAGGTCGAACGTGCCGCCGTCCTGCACCGCCCGCATGAACTCGTCGGAGACCCGGACCGAGTTGTTGGCGTTCTGGTACTGCACGCTGACGATGTCGGAGCCGCCGAGGTCCATGTCGAAGCCGGCGTCGCGGAGCGCACGGATCTTGTGCTCCTCGCGCGCCTTGGTGACCACGAACTCCTCGATGTCCGGGTGGTCCACGTCCAGGATCACCATCTTGGCCGCCCGCCGGGTGGCACCGCCGGACTTGATGGTGCCCGCGCTGGCGTCCGCGCCCCGCATGAAGCTGACCGGGCCGGAGGCGGTGCCGCCGCTGGAGAGCAGTTCCCGGGACGAGCGGATCCGGGACAGGTTCACCCCGGAGCCGGAACCGCCCTTGAAGATCAGCCCCTCCTCCTTGTACCAGTCGAGGATCGAGTCCATCGAGTCGTCGACGGCCAGGATGAAACACGCCGAGACCTGCTGCGGCGAGGCCGTGCCGACGTTGAACCAGACCGGCGAGTTGAAGCTGAACACCTGGTGCAGCAGCATCCAGGTCAGCTCGTGCTCGAAGATCTCCGCGTCGGCGCCGGTGGCGAAGTAACCGTGCTGCTCCCCCGCCGCCCGGTACGTCCGCACCACCCGGTCGATGAGCTGCTTGAGCGACCACTCCCGCTCCGGGGTGCCGACCGCGCCCCGGAAGTACTTGGTGGTCACGATGTTGGCCGCGTTGACGCTCCAGGAGTCCGGGAACTCCACGCCCCGCTGCTCGAAGTTGATCGAGCCGTCCCGCCAGTTCGTCATCACGACGTCCCGACGCTCCCAGGTCACCTCGTCGTACGGGTGTACGCCCTCGGTGGTCCAGACGCGCTCCACCTTCAACCCGGTCGTCGCCGCCGCCCTGGTCCGTGACTTACTCGCTGTCACACCTTCCCCCGACATCTCATCCGCCCCCTTGCGCGCACGACTCTTCCCGTCGTGCGTCCGTCGCTGATTCGAAAACTGAAAGAACTAGCCGGTCGGAGCGCCGGGCGCCCCGACGACCCCGATGCCGTCCCCCGACTGGCTCCGGGCCATCGCCGCCGCGCGCAGCGTCTCGATCTCCCGCTCGAAGTCGTCCAACGACTCGAACGACCGGTACACGCTGGCGAAGCGCAGGTATGCCACCTCGTCCAACTCCCGGAGCGGCCCCAGGATGGCCAGCCCCACGTCGTGGCTCGGCAGTTCGGCCGCGCCCTTGGCCCGGACGGTCTCCTCGACCCGCTGCGCCAGCAGCGCGATCGCGTCGTCGTCCACCGGGCGGCCCTGGCACGCCTTGCGTACCCCACCTATGATCTTGGTCCGGCTGAACGGCTCGGTGACCCCGCTGCGCTTGACCACCGCGAGCACGGCCTCCTCGACCGTGGTGAACCGCTTGCCACACTCAGGGCAGGACCGCCGTCGGCGGATCAACTGGCCGTCGTCGGCCTCCCGCGAGTCGACCACCCGGGAGTCGGCGTGCCGGCAGTACGGACACCGCATCGCCGACCTCCTTCCGCCATCACGACCATCGCGTCTCGCCCAACGGGCAGCCACCTGCCGCGGGCCCGCCACGCCAGGTGGCTCCCGCGGTGTTGGTGAACCTGAGAGCTGCGGGTAGTTAAACCCCAACTTCTAGGCGACTTACACCCTTGTCACTACTACATCTAGGGGTCGACCGTATGTCGCCGACGGGCCGAGGTCAAGTTGACGGGGCGTGGCGCAGCACGCAAATCTTCAACCCCACGGCAGGGCGGGCGGTTACCGCTCCGTAGGCAGGATCAGCCGCTGCCCGGCGTGCACGGTGTAGTCCTCCAGCCCGTTGAGTCGACGGATCTCATCGATCACGGCGAACGGCTGCGAACTGGGCCGGTGCCGCTCGGCCACCGACCAGAGGGTGTCCCCGGGGCGTACCACGGCGGTCGGCACCGGCCCCGGCGGATCGGCGGCCCGGGACGCGGGCGCCAGGATCGCCGCCAGCCCGGCAACGAGCAGCAGCAGGAAAACCGTCACGACCACTCGACCCCGCCGGGTCAGCCGCAGCCGGCCACCTCCGGAAGCCCTCGACACTCCCGCCGCACCCATCGCGACCTCCAAGATCGAACACCAGTTCTAACGAACGGACGTACGATGGTCTACCAGAACACCCGTTCGAAGTCGAGCCCTCAGAGGCGACACGCCGCGCCGATGTCGTACAGATGTTTGAAACTATGTGATCTCACCTATACGGTCGTGAACATCGACACCGGATCCGCCGACGCGGCTTCCGGCGCCGACCCCACGACGCACCACGAGCCGCCAAGGCACCCCACCGCCACCAGGAGGACGACGTGTCGACCGACGACCGGACGAGCCGGCAGAAGCCCCAGAAGAGCGGCGTACCAGGCACCCGGGCCAGCCGACGCACGGCCGGGCCGCAGGTTCGGGACGGCGCGCCCGCCCTGCGGGCCGTCACCCCGGTGGTGAGCGCGTTCCCGGACCTGGTGACCGCGGACCTGACCGCCCGGCAGCGACGCATCCTGGAGTTCATCCGCGACTGGGTGGAGCGGTACGGCTACCCGCCGAGCGTCCGCGAGATCGGTGAGGCGGTGGGGCTGGTCTCCCCGTCCAGCGTCGCGTACCAGCTCAAGGAACTGGAGCGGAAGGGATTCCTGCGGCGCGACCCCAACCGTCCGCGCGCGGTGGACGTCCGGCCGCCCAGCGAGATGATCGACGACGAGACCGCCCGCGCCCAGCGCCCCACCCCGGCCTACGTGCCACTGCTCGGTCAGATCGCCGCGGGTGGTCCCATCCTCGCCGAGCAGGCCGTCGAGGACATCTTCCCGCTGCCCCGCGAGCTGGTCGGCGAGGGCGAGGTCTTCATGCTCCAGGTCAAGGGCGACTCGATGCTCGACGCGGCGATCTGTGACGGCGACTGGGTGGTCGTACGCCAGCAGCCGACGGCGAACGCGGGGGAGATCGTCGCGGCGATGCTCGACGGTGAGGCGACGGTGAAGACCTACCGCCGCCGCGACGGGCACGTCTGGCTGATGCCGCAGAACCCCGCCTTCGACCCGATCCCGGGAGACGACGCCACCATCATGGGCCGGGTGGTGGCGGTACTCCGGCGGATCTGACGCCCTCGCCCTGCCCTTCGGCGCGGTGCCGCAGCTCCGGCCGGCCGGCACCGGGAGCCAGGGCATCAGCGGCTTCGGTCTGGAACCTCGCGCTACCGACCGCATGACACGGTTCGGGTCACGCGGTCAGTAGGCGGCAGTCCGTGGGCGAAGCCGGTCGGCGACGGTAGTCGTGGTGCCGCCGGTCAGCGGCCGGTCGACGTGCTGCCGCCCGTGAGCGGCCGGTCGACGCGGTCGGTCAACGGTAGTCGTAGTCGTCGGGATGCCCACCGGACCGTTGGCGGGGTTGACCGTACTGGGCGCCGCGCGGCACAGGGCCCTGGCCGTTCCGAGGCGGGCCGCCACGCTGGCCACCCCGCTGCTCGTCCGGGCCCGGCCGGGCTCCCCGGCCACCGCCGTGGCCGCCGGACGGCTGACCGCCGTAGACCCCACCACCACCGCCACCGGCCCGGGGACGCCCCGCCGGGGTCGGACCGCCAGCGGCGGGAGTTCCGCCGTACACCCCGCCACCGCCACCGCCGCCGCCGGGGGGCCGTCCGGAGGGACGCCCTGAGGGCCGTCCGCCGTACACGCCACCACCACCGCCACCGGCAGGCTGCTGACCGCCGTAGACCCCACCGCCGGCCGGCTTGCCGCCGTAGACCCCGCCACCGGCCGACCTGCCCCGTCCGGCAGGCTCGTAGTCGTCGGCCGGTCGGTCGCTGCGGTAACCGTCGCCGTAACCGCCGGACTGGGGTGGACCCCAGTTCGACCCGTCACCGTTGTCGTAACCCGAACGCCGGGGGTCCTGATCGTCACCGGGCAGGGCGCCCCGGCCAGCCCTCGGATCGTTGTCGTCGCCGTCCAGACCGGCGGCGCCCAGCCCGTCCTCCCGGGGGCGGCGCCGGGCCCGCACGATCCCGAAGATGCCGAGACCGACGAGTACGGCACCGATGACGCCGACCGCGGCGATGAGGTAGGTGATGTCGTCCAGGGTCAGCGAGTCGGTCCAGGACCCCGCGGCCTTCTTCGTCCCGCCCGCTTCCCCGTCCGCCGCTGCCGCCGCCACGACCTTGGCCGGGGTGTAGCTCAGGATCGTCACGTCCGTCTCCTCGTCGATCGAGTCGACGTCGGAAACGGTCAGGAAGGTCTTGCCGTCGGTGGTGTACGCGATCGCCTCGCCGAACGGATCCGCCAGCGGGGTGATCCGGGGCGTACCGCTGGTCAGCGTCTTGACGAGGTCGTTGTCCTTGACGTCCCACTCGAACGCGTCCGCGTACGTACGCAGCGCGATCCGGGTACCGTCCGGCGACCGGGCCGCTCCGGTGATGGTCAGCCGGCCCGCCGGACCGAACCGGTTGGCGGTGGTGGACTTGGGCAGCGTGATCTCGCCGGCCTTGGCCAGCGGCACCCCCTCGGAGCTGCCCTTCTGCAGTGCTTCGGACGGCCGGAAGATCTCCGCCTTGCCGGTCGTCTTGGTGATGATCAACGGCACGCCGTCGGCCCCGATCAACAGGGCCTCGGCGTCGTGGCGCTTGTCGCCGGGGAAGGTCAGCCGGTGCAGCGCCGGCTTGGACGTGCCGGCGATCGGCATGCTCCAGAGCACGACGCTGGTCCGGCGCTCCGTGTCGTTGTCGCCGATGTCCGCGATCCAGACCGTCTTGTTGTCCGGGGAGATCGCGAGATCCTCCGGGTCGCGCGGACTGCTGGCGTACTGGACCGCCTTCTTGACCTTGCACTTGCTGTCCAGCAGGAAGACCCGTTCCCGGTCGGAATCCTCACTGCTGTCGTTGACCGCCACGTAACCGCCCGAGGTGGCGACCAAGCCGGAAAGCTCGGTCATCCGCTCGTCGGGGATCGTGCAGACCTTCTTGCCGGCAGCGGCGGAGGCCGCGACAGCTCCGAAGCCGAGGCTCGCCCCGACCAGGCCAAGGCTCGACCCGAGCACGCCGGAGGCAACCAGCACGGAAGAGAGGACTCGCCGCATCCGACCAGTGTCGCATGCTGTCGCCGTTAACCGGGGAGGCGGCGTGATCAACCTGACGTTATCGGGCAAGGATGGGACCGGTCATCCCGCTACCTCCCGGTACGGCGCCAACTCCGCAGCGAGCGCCTCGTCCACCCGGACGTGCAGTTTCGTCCCCTCCGGCAGGTGTGCCGTGCCGAGCACCTCGCCCCGGCGGTGCACCCGGGCGACCAGGTCACCCCGGTCGTACGGCAGGACCGCCCGCACCTCGACCGCCGGGCGGGGCAGCCGGGCCTCGATGGCCGCCCGCGCGTCCTCGATACCCCGGCCGGTACGGGCGGAAACGAAGATCGCCTCCGGCCACTCCCGCTTGAGCCGGAGCAGCGTCTCCTCGTCCGACGCGTCGGTCTTGTTGACCACCAGCAACTCGGGCAGCTTGTCCGCGCCCACCTCGGCCAGCACCTCCCGGACCGCCCGCACCTGCTCCTCCGGGTCGGGGTGCGCGCCATCCACCACGTGCAGCACGAGATCGGCGTCGGCCACCTCCTCGAGCGTGGAGCGGAACGCCTCGACGATCTGGTGCGGCAGGTGCCGGACGAACCCGACGGTGTCGGACAGGGTGTAGACCCGCCCGTCGGCGGCGTACGCCCGGCGGGTCGTCGGGTCCAGCGTGGCGAACAGCGAGTCCTCCACCAGCACACCGGCGTTGGTGAGCCGGTTGAGCAGGCTGGACTTGCCCGCGTTGGTGTAGCCGGCGATGGCCACGCCCGGTACGCCGCTGCGGGTCCGACGGGCCCGCTTGGTGTACCGCGCCGTGCGCATGTTCTTGATCTCACGACGCAGCCGGGAGATCCGGATCCGGATCCGACGCCGGTCGGTCTCCAGTTTCGTCTCACCGGGACCACGCAGTCCGACGCCACCGCCCGCGCCGCCGCCCCGGCCGCTACCGCCGGCCTGCCGGGACAGGCTCTCGCCCCAACCACGGAGCCGGGGCAGCAGGTATTCGAGTTGGGCCAGCTCGACCTGGGCCTTGCCCTCCTTGCTCTTGGCGTGCTGGGCGAAGATGTCCAGGATCAGAGCGGTCCGGTCGACGACCTTGACCTTGGTGCGCTGCTCCAGGTTGCGCAGTTGGGAAGGGGACAGCTCACCGTCGCAGATCACCGTGTCGGCGCCGGACGAAAGGACCACCGAACCGAGGTCGTCGACCTTGCCGCGACCGATGTAGGTGGCCGGGTCGGGCCGGCTACGGCGCTGGATCAGCCCTTCGAGCACCTGCGAACCGGCCGTCTCGGCGAGCGCCGCGAGCTCGGTCAGGGAGTTCTCCGCGTCGGTCATGGTGCCGTCCGTCCAGACGCCGACCAGAACCACCCGCTCCAGCCGGAGCTGCCGGTATTCGACCTCGGTGACGTCCGCGAGTTCGGTCGACAGGCCCGCGACACGGCGGAGCGCCTGCCGGTCCTCCAGTTCCAGCTCGCCGCTGGTGACATCGCCGCTGCTGACATCGCCGTCGATGACGATGGCGTCGAGGTCCTCATCCGCCAGTCGAACGAAGCTTTCCTGGTCTCGCAAGCGTTCCTCCTGCTCTCCGTCGCTGTCGCGCGACCGCTTCCGTCACTGTCGCGCGATCCTCGGCGCCGGTGGGGCCTCTCGGGCCGCGACACCGTCGCGCACCCCTGTGTAACGCCCTGCCGCCGCCGACGATTCCGTGCACGTGGCGGCACCGGAGAGGCCCTGGTTACCCTTTGCGCCCTTTGGTGCCACTGTGTGCTCTGTTGGCAATCAATCGTGACATGCCCGTCCGCCAGACGCACCCGCTATATCCCGCCCACCTGGGCCGGCGGTGTCCCGCCCGCCTAAGCCGGCGGACCGGCAGGCCGGGGTACCACCCAGCTCAGGGCTGACGTCAGCGGCAGTTTCGGGGCCGCCTAGGGTGGTCCGGGTCGCCCGGTGGCGAGCTACGCCGGCCCGGGCGATGGCTACCCCTGGCCACAGGTCAGAATGCTGACGGCGGCAGCGAGGCCGCAGGAAGACGACGGAGGACCACGTGGCGATCACGCGACTGCCGAGTGCCGGATTCTCGATCACCATCCGGATCAGCGTGACGGCGGACGCCTCGGCCATCGGCCGCCTCACCACCTGCGTCGGCGAGGCCGGCGCCATCGTCACCGCGCTCGACGTGGTCGACTCCGATCCCACCACGGTGATCGTCGACCTGACCTGCGACACCGCCGACGCGACCCATGCCGACCAGGTGGTGGAGGCGTTGACCGCGCTGGACGGGGTGGACGTCCGGAAGGTGTCGGACCGGACCTTCCTGCTCCACCTCGGCGGCAAGATCGAGGTGTCCCCGAAGGTGTCCCTCCGCAACCGGGACGAGCTGTCCCGGGCGTACACCCCCGGAGTGGCCCGGGTCTGTCTGGCGATCGCGGAGAACCCGGCCGACGCTCGGCGACTGACCATCAAGCGGAACACCGTGGCGGTGGTCACCGACGGTTCGGCCGTACTGGGACTGGGCAACATCGGCCCGGCGGCGGCACTTCCGGTGATGGAGGGCAAGGCCGCGCTCTTCAAGCGCTTCGGCGGGGTGGACGCCTGGCCGGTGGTGCTGGACACCCAGGACCCGGACGAGATCGTCTCCATCGTGCGGGCGATCGCCCCCGGGTACGGCGGGATCAACCTGGAGGACATCGCCGCGCCGCGCTGCTTCGAGATCGAGAACCGGCTGCGCGAACTGCTGGACATTCCGGTCTTCCACGACGACCAGCACGGCACCGCGATCTGCGTACTGGCCGCGCTCACCAACGCGCTGCGCGTCGTGGGCAAGAAGCTCGCGGACGTCCGGGTGGTCGTCTCCGGAGCCGGCGCCGCCGGCACGGCGATCATGAAGCTGCTGCTCCGTCAGGGCGTCGGCGACATCATCGCGTACGACCGCCAGGGCGCCCTGCACCGCGGGCTGCCCGATCTCAACCCCGCCTGGCAGTGGCTGGCCGAGAACACCAACGCGGGCGGCTTCTCGGGTGACCTCCGCGCCGCGCTGCGCGGCGCGGACGTCTTCATCGGGGTGAGCGCCCCCAACCTCCTCACCGGCGACGACATCGCCACCATGGCGCCGGACTCGATCGTCTTCGCGCTGGCCAACCCGGATCCGGAGGTGGACCCGAGGGAGGCGCGCAAGCACGCCGCCGTGGTCGCCACCGGCCGGTCGGACCAGCCGAACCAGATCAACAACGTGCTCGCCTTCCCCGGTGTCTTCCGGGGCATGCTCGACGCGCACGCCGAGGAGTTCACCGAGGAGATGGCGATCGCCGCCGCCCGGGCCATCGCGGACGCGGTCGGCGCCGAGAAGCTCAACCCGACGGTGATCGTGCCGAGCGTCTTCGACCCCCGGGTGGCCCCTGCGGTCGCCGCCGCGGTCCGGGCCGCCGCACAGGCGCCGGCTCCCCCGCCGGCCGCCGACCCCGGTCCGGCCGACCTGCCCGAGATCGCCGCCGAGGCCGCCGCACCGGCCAGCCCACTCTCAAGCTGAGGTGTAAGGAAGGGCCCCTTCTTATCGTTTTCTGTAGAAGAAGGGGCCCTTGTTAACACTTGTCAGGCGGTCAGGCCCGCTAGGTTGATCTCGCCGTGCGCCACGAGGACGGCGGGACCGGCGAGCCAGCAGCTTTGCTCGTCCACCGTCACCGTCAGCCGGCCTCCGGGAACGTCGACGGCCACCACCCCGGCGGTCCGTCCGGCGTCGCGCAGCGCCACCGCCGCCACGGCACAGGTTCCGGACCCGCAGGACAGCGTCTCCGCCGAACCACGTTCGTAGACCCGCATCAACACGTGCAGGTCGGCGCCGTCGACCGGTGGCGCGGAGGCCACGAACTCGACGTTGACGCCGGAGGGGAAGAGCGCCGGATCGAACCCCGGTGACCGGGTGAGGTCCAGGCTCGCCAGGTCGACACTGGCCGGCAGTACGCAGACCAGGTGCGGGTTGCCACAGTCCACCGCGGTACCGGCCAGGGTGAACCCGCCGAGCGTGGCCACGCCACCGCCGCCGATCCGGGGCGGCCCCAGGTCGACGGAGATCTCTCCGTCCCCCACCTCGGCCCGGACCACTCCGGCCCGGGTGGCGATCGGCAGGGTGCCGCCGACCGGGTCCGCCAGTCCGGTGGAGATGAGATACCGGGTGAAGACCCGAACCCCGTTGCCGCACATCTCGGCCAACGAGCCGTCCGAGTTCCAGTAGTCCATGAACCACTCGGCCGTACCGGCGTGTTCGACCGCCTCGGGATGCTTCGCCGCCCGGACCACCCGGAGTACGCCGTCGGCGCCGATACCGCGCCGTCGGTCGCAGAGCGTGGACACGATCGACGGGGTCAGGTCGAGTTGACCGTCGGGGTCGGGCAGGAGCACGAAGTCGTTGCCGGTGCCGTGGCCCTTGCTGAACTGCACCCGTCCATCATCCCCGAACCGCCGCCGGCTCCTCCGGCCGCCCTCCGGGGCCGGCGTGCCCGCCCGATCCGTCCGGTCCCGGCCCCGCATCCCCGACCCGTCCGGTCCCGGCCCCGGATCCCCGATCCGTCCGGTCCCGGCCCCGGATCCTCAGTCCGTTCGGCCGAGCACCGCGAGTGCCGCCCCGAGAAGATCGTCCCGGTCCGCGTCCAGCCAGTTGATCCGGGAGTCCCGCCGGAACCAGGAACGCTGCCGGCGGACGAACCGGCGGGTCGCCTGGACCGTGTCGGCCCGCGCCTCGGGCTCCGACAACTCGCCGTCGAGCAGCCGCAGCACCTGCTGGTAACCGAGGGCCCGACTGGCCGTCCGACCGGCGGGGAGCCCCTGACCGACCAGGGACCGGGTCTCCTCGACGAGCCCGGCCGCCCACATCCGGTCCACCCGGACGGCGATCCGCTCGTCCAATGCGGTGGTCTCCAGGTCGACCCCGAGCTGGACGGCGTCGTACCAGGGGATGGGTCGGGGCAGCGACGCGGTGAACGGTGCCCCGGTCAGCTCGATCACCTCGAGCGCCCGGACGATCCGCCGCCCGTTGCTGGGCAGGATGTTCGCCGCCGCCGCCGGGTCGGCGCCACGCAACCGGGCGTACAACGGAGCCGCCCCCACCTCGGCCAGTTCCCCCTCCAGCCTCGCCCGCACCTCGGGATCCGTGCCGGGAAACTCGAACTCGTCCAGTACGGCTCGCACGTAGAGCCCGGAACCGCCGACCAGCAGCGGTACCCGGCCACGGGCCAGGATGTCGTCCACCGCCGCTCGGGCCAGTGCCTGGTACGCCGCCACGCTCGCCGGTTCGGTCACCGCCCAGATGTCCAGCAGGTGGTGCGGCACCCCGGCCCGCTCCGCCAGGGTCAGCTTGGCGGTGCCGATGTCCATCCCACGGTAGAGCTGCATCGAGTCCGCGTTGACCACCTCGCCGCCGAGGGCCCGGGCCAGCTCGATGCTCAGCCCCGACTTGCCGGCGGCGGTGGGGCCGACGATCGCGATCACCCTGCCCCGACCGGTCATGACGTCCCTGCGCCGCTCAGCACCGATTTCCTCGCTCCGCTCGGTCACGGCGTCCAGTTCGCGACGAAGTAGCTGACCCCGTACGGCGCTGCGTAGTAGGACAGGTCGCCCTGCCAGGGCAGTCCGGTCCGGGCCACCGCACCGGCCAGCGCCTGCCACGGCGTCCTGCCGGCGACCCGCAACCGCGCCGACAACTCCGGGTCGAGCCCGAGCAGGGCCGCACCGTCGGCTCCGGCGAGGGCCGCGGCGACCGCGTCGTCGTACGGTTCGGCGTCCGGATCGTCGTACCCCGGTGACCGTTCGCCCCGGCAGGCCGAGCCGTCGCCCATCACCAGCAGTGCGACCCGGTCGTCCGATTCGTCGACCAGGTCGCCACCGATCCGCCGGCATTCGTCCACCGGGGCGTCCGGCGCGATGCTCTGCCCGCCGCGTCGACCCTGCGCACCGGCCCGGTGCAGCAGCCAGGCCCCGACCAGCAGGCTGAGCGGAAGCTCCGGTCGGCCCGTAGGGTCGCCGGCCGCACCCAGTGACACGGTGCGGTCCAGCCCGTACGGCCGTAGGCTGCCATGGTCGGACTCCCCGTGCCGAATGGTCCCGGCTCCGGAGCCCAGTACGAGTACGGTGTCCGGCTCGGCCGCCAACAGCCGGCCGATCGCCTCGGCACAGGCGGTACGGAGACCGTCCAGTTCACGGGACGCCGTACTGGCGAGCTCCGGAATGATCATTGGTGGATTCGGGCAGATGGCTGCGGCGACCAGTGGCACGGGTCCACCGTAGCGGGCAGCGGACTGTACACCCGGAAGCCAGGCGATCCGGGTGCGGTCTAGGACACCGTATGGTCACGGTCGACGATAGGCGCTCGACGCGGACCGGGTTGGACCTGTGACAATGCCGGGAGAAACTTCGCTGCGCCGTGGCGGCGACCGCCGGGGACCCCCAACCCCGGTAGCGCCGGGAGAACGAGGATGGGCTCATGAGTGACTGGACTGCCTTTGGACGGGTGGATGCGGACGGGAACGTCTACGTCAAGACGGCCGAGGGCGAGCGCGTGGTCGGTTCCTGGCAGGCCGGAGCACCGGAAGAAGGCCTGGCTCACTTCGCCCGCCGCTTCGCCGATCTGGTCACCGAGGTGGATCTGACCGAGGCCCGGCTCAACTCCGGGGCCGCCGATCCGTCCGGCTCGTTGGCGACCATTCGCCGGCTGCGCGGCTCGCTGGCCGAGGCGCATGTGGTCGGTGACCTCGACGCGCTCGCCGCCCGGTTGGACCGGTTGGCCACCCTGGCGGAGGGCAAGGCCGGGGAGGCGCGGGCCGCCCGGGAGACCGCCCGGGCGGAGGCGGTGACCCGGAAGACCTCGCTGGTCGAGGAGGCGGAGAAGCTGGCCGCCGAGTCGACCGGCTGGAAGACCGCCGGTGACCGGCTCAAGGAGATCCTCGACGAGTGGAAGACCATCCGCGGCGTCGACAAGAAGACCGACGGTGAGCTCTGGAAGCGGTTCGCTGCCGCCCGGGACGGCTTCACCCGTCGCCGGGGTGCGCACTTCGCCACCCTGGACGCCCAGCGTAAGCAGGCCCAGGCGGCCAAGGAGGAGTTGGTCGTCGAGGCCGAGTCGCTGGCCGACTCGACGGACTGGGCGGCCACCGCCAACCGGCTCCGGGAGCTGATGGCACAGTGGAAGGCCGCACCCCGTGCCTCGAAGGAGGCCGAGGAGCGGCTCTGGGAGCGGTTCCGGGGCGCCCAGGACAGCTTCTTCTCCCGGCGCAGCGAGGTGTTCTCCGCCCGGGACGCGGAACAGCGCGGCAACCTGGACCGCAAGCAGGCCCTGATCACCGAGGCCGAGGCGCTGGACGTCGAGGGCGATCCGCGTGGCGCGCAGGCGAAGCTCCGGGAGATCCAGGGCCAGTGGCACGAGGCCGGCCGGGTGCCTCGCGAGGCCGCCGCCAGCCTGGACCGGCGGCTGCGCGCGGTGGACGACAAGGTCCGCCAGGCCATGGACTCCGCGTGGCGCCGGACCGAGCCGTCGGCCAACCCGCTGCTGACCCAGATGCGTGACCAGGTCGCCGAGGCCGAGCAGCGACTCGCGCGGGCGAAGGCCGCCGGTGACGCCAAGCGGATCCGCGAGGCCGAGCAGGCCCTGACCGCCAAGCGCCGGTTCCTCGAGCTCGCCGAGCAGGCGAGCTGAGCGACGGTCGTCCCGCCCCCCGCTCAGCCTCGGGCACCCCGGCCGTCACCGTCCACTCGCGACGGGTACGGCCGGGCCGAGGCTGACAGCCGGAGTTGACGGCCGGGGCCGGGCGACTGTCATCCGTTTACAAGCATCGGGAACCGTGCTTTCATTGCCAGGAAAGCGCTTGCCAAGGGCAACAGCAAGCGCGGGGGCCATCGTCTCGAACACGGCTTGGATCCGCGGCGCGGACCAGCCGGTCTCCGGAACCGCTGGGCACGGACTCCGGACCTGATCGGCGGAGCGTGCGTCGCATCCGGACGACAAGGAGAGCACGATGCTCGTACGACGGCGCCGGACGGCGCTGATCCTCGCCACTGCCGCCACCACTGCCGCGCTCGCCGGAGTCGGGGTCATCACCGCCGTCTCCGCGCACGCGGCGGTCGGCTGTTCGGTCAGCTACTCGGTCGCCTCGCAGTGGCAGGGCGGATTCGGTGCCAACGTCACCATCACCAACCTCGGCGATCCGCTGGGCGGCTGGACTCTTCGCTGGTCGTACTCGGCCGGGCAGCAGGTGACCCAGGCCTGGAACGCGACCGTGTCGCAGAGCGGCAGCCAGGTCACGGCCACCAACGTCGGCTACAACGGCAACGTCGGCACCAACGGCACCGCCTCGTTCGGGTTCAACGGCACCTGGAACTCCAGCAACCCGGCACCAAGCAGCTTCAGCGTGAACAACGTGACCTGCACCGGAGGGACCGCGCCCACCACGCCGGGGCCGAACCCGACGACGCCCCGGCCGACCACACCCGGCCCCACCACGCCTCCGCCGACCGGCCCGACGGTCCCGCCGCAGACCGGACTCGTCGGCTGGGCCACCCAGAACGGCGGCACCACCGGTGGCGGCAGCGCCGCCTCGACGACCGTGACCAGCGCCTCGGCGCTGACCACCGCCGTCGGATCCAGCAGCGCGGCGGTGATCCGGGTCTCCGGCACCATCTCCTGCTCCGGCATGCTGCGGGTCCGGTCCAACAAGACCATCCTCGGCGTCGGCTCCAACGCCACCATCTCGGGCTGCGGACTCAACATCAACGGCGACCGCAACGTCATCATCCGCAACATCAACTTCCACGGCTGGGACGACGACGCGATCAACGTCCAGGAGTCGGCGACCAACATCTGGATCGACCACAACAGCTTCACCGACGGGTACGACGGCGCGGTCGACGTCAAGCGCGCCTCGGACTTCGTCACCATCTCCTGGAACCGGGTGTACGGCCACGACAAGTCCATGCTGCTCGGGCACAGCGACGACAACGCCAGCCAGGACAACGGACACCTGCGGGTCAGCTACCACCACAACTGGTTCGACGGGTCCGGCCAGCGCCACCCCCGGGTCCGCTTCGGCAACCCCGTGCACGTCTACAACAACTACTACAACAACGTCAGCGGCTACGGCGTCGCCTCGACGGAGAACGCCGGCGTGCTCGTCGAGGGGAACTACTTCGAGAACACCGACGACCCGTACCACCTCGGTGAGGGTGACTCGGGGCCGGGCAGCCTGGTTGCCCGGAACAACCACTTCGTCAACTCGGGGAGTGGGCAGACCGGCGGGAGCGTCGCCGGTATTCCGTACTCGTACCAGCTCGACACCGCCAGCAACGTGAAGTCCATCGTGACCAGCGGTGCCGGCACCGGCCGCATCGGCCTCTAGAACTGTTAGGAAGGGCCCCTTCTTATGCAAAAAGCGATAAGAAGGGGCCCTTCCTTACACTGCGGGCGGGACGCCGACGGTGGGCAGGCCCAGTAGGACGCTGGTGGGGCGGGGTGCGCGGGCGGCCTCGGCGGCGTCGCCGGCCCGGGTGCGGCGGTGCGCGAGCGGCTCGCCGTCGGCGTTGAGGTGGTGCGGGGCGGCGTAGTCGATGGTGGTGTGCACGATGTCGCCCGGTCGGATCTGCCCGGCGTACGAGCCGGCGGCGAAGTGCACCAGCCGGCCGTCCCGGGCCCGGCCGGAGAGCCGCCCGGTGCGCTCGTCCTTGCGGCCCTCGCCGACCGCGACCAGCACCTCGACCGGGGTGCCGACGAGCTTGCGGTTCTCCGCCCAGGTGATCTCCTCGACCGCCGCGAGCAGTCGCTCGTAACGCTCCTGGACCACCTGCTTGGGCAACTGGTCCGGCATGGTGGCGGCCGGGGTGCCGGGGCGCTTGGAGTACTGGAAGGTGAAGGCGGAGGCGAACCGGGCCTCCCGGACGACGTCCAGGGTGCGGACGAAGTCGGCCTCGGTCTCGCCGGGGAAGCCGACGATGATGTCCGTGGTGATCGCCGCGTCCGGCATCGCCGCCCGGACCTTGGAAATGATCCCGAGGTACCGCTCGGCCCGGTACGACCGGCGCATCGCCCGCAGCACGTCGTCGGAGCCGGACTGCAACGGCATGTGCAGCGAGTGGCAGACGTTCGGCGTCTCGGCCATCGCGGCGATCACGTCGTCGGTGAAGTCCTTGGGATGCGGGCTGGTGAAGCGGACCCGTTCCAGTCCGTCGATCTCGCCGGTGGCCCGGAGCAGCTTGCCGAACGCGAGCCGGTCGCCGAACTCCACGCCGTACGAGTTCACGTTCTGGCCGAGCAGAGTGACCTCGAGCACACCCTCGGCGACCAGCGCGCGTACCTCGGCCAGGATGTCGCCGGGGCGGCGGTCCTTCTCGCGGCCACGCAGCGCCGGAACGATGCAGAACGTGCAGGTGTTGTTGCAGCCCACCGAGATCGACACCCAACCGGCGTACGTCGACTCGCGCCGGGTCGGCAGGGTGGACGGGAAGACCTCCAGCGACTCCAGGATCTCGACCTCGGCGGCGGCGTTGTGCCGGGCCCGCTCCAGCAGCACCGGCAGCGACCCGATGTTGTGGGTGCCGAAGACCACGTCGACCCAGGGAGCCCGACGGACGATCTCCCCCCGGTCCTTCTGGGCCAGACAGCCACCGACCGCGATCTGCATCCCGGGGTGCTTGTCCTTCACCGGGCGTAGATGTCCGAGATTCCCGTAGAGCCGATTGTCGGCGTTCTCGCGTACGGCACAGGTGTTGAAGACCACCACGTCCGGATCGTCGGCCTCGGCGGCCCGGATGTAGCCGGCCTGCTCCAGCAGTCCGGAGATCCGCTCGGAATCGTGCACGTTCATCTGGCAGCCGTAGGTGCGCACTTGATAGGTACGCGGGCTGCCGAGGGCTGCGGTAGTCATGACAGTGACAGAGTATCCGTAGCGGCCGGGGAGCCCGGTCCCGTGGGACGGCTACTCAGCCCCGGATGAGGAGGAACGCCATGTGTCGGAGTATCAAGACGCTTCGCCAGCCGTACGCCGAGATCGTCACCGAGGCGGACATCGAGGCGGCCGCGCTGCAGTACGTCCGGAAGATCTCCGGATTCCGCGCCCCAGCCGCGCACAACGCCCCGGCGTTCCAGGCCGCGGTGGCCGCGGTGACCGACGCGACCCGGACCCTGCTCGATCAGCTCGTGGTGCGGGGGAACGGTCAGGCGGCGGCGAGCGCCGGAATGACCGAGTCCGGCACCCAGCGGGACTGATGACACGGCGACCAGCCCCGGCAGCGGGGGCTGAGCACCGTACAGAGCCGTTGGTTGGAAAGGATCTCCCCGTCCTCGGTGTCCCGCACGTCGAGGTGCACCGGACGCATCGTGCCGTTCGCCGAGACCAGCAGGTGCCGCCCGGCGTCGAGGGTGTCGTCCGCCAGCAGGCAGCACCGGCCCAGCCGGCGGGCGAACGCCGCGATGGCGGTCACCTCCGGTAGCTCGGCCGGCACCCCGTAGCAGTCGACGGAGGTGGGATAGTCGCCCGGCCGGTGCCAGACGTCGACGAGCAGGGCACCGTGCGGCAGCCGCGCGAGGTCGATGCCGCCGAGCGGCAACACCGGTACGTCGAGCGCGTCGGCGAGCGCGAGGCGGATCTCCCTGGCGGCGAGGCGCCCCTCGGTCCTCCAGTTCCACAGCTCGATCATTGCCGCCTCCTCGCTGCGCTCCGTCGTGGTCGAATGCCTGGGTTCGGCCGGGGTTCCGGTCGGGGCCGGGTCGCCCGGTCCTCGGACGGTACGGCCTCACCCACGATGGTGCCGGGCACACCGGGTCGAGCGCGGCTAAGTTACCGGTCTGTGACCATATCCGCCGAAATAGACGACCCTTGACTACCTATTGTAGTCGGAGGATGCCGCCCTTCCAGCGCAGCGCGCCCGACACGCTCACCGAGCGTGGTCCGTTCGGACCAGTGGGGTCAGGCACCGGACAGTTTCGACCTGGCCGTGGTCCGACCTGGAGCCAGGACAACCGCCCGGACCCCCACGCCCGCTCCCGCACCCCGGGGACGCCACCCGCCCGCCGCCCCGGCCGATCTTCCGGATGGGGCACGCCCTACCATCGGGGACGGAACATCGCTGCTGGCCAGGGAGGCGGGCAGGTGCCTGGTGGTCCTCACGGTCTTCAAAACCGGCTAGGGCCATCCCCGCTCAAACCCGCTAGATCCTCTCGGGACCGTTTCGGCAGCTCAGCGGCACTCCCCCGTCATCGGTCATCCCGGCCCGATTTCCCCAGTCTCTCGCGGTCCGTGTCCATGGTGTGTCCATTGGGCACACCGAACGATCACCGCATCGGTCGGCCGAGATGCCGGTACACCGTCTTCCGCTCGACTCCGGCCCGGTCCGCGATCGTCGCAATCGGGATCTCCTGCTGGGCCGCCTTCGCGATCAACTCGTCCATCTCCTTGTCCAGCTTCTCGCGTCTGCGGGCGAGCCTGGCGATGGCGTCGAGCGTGGCCCGCTGTGCGTCGTCGGGCGTGAAGGTCGGTCGCGGCATGCGCTCAGGGTAACTGTTCCCCTTGACACACTCAACCATCCGCCATTAGTGTTTACATGTACCCAGTAACAAGCCCTGCTTCTCCCCCATAAATGCAGATGGGCCCCCGGCCAAGCGATCGCAACGCCGGCCGGGGACCACTTGATCAGGATGGAGCCCTGACCCATGACGGAGTATGTCAGCCAGAACGCCGCCGGACGGTCCCCGGCCGTCGACCTGCCGGACGTGGCGAAGTCCGCCGGCTGGCTCGCCGAGTGGGTGCTCGACCGGCCCATCTCCCGCGAGGCCGAGGACAACGCCGAGACGGTGACGGCCTTCCTGCGCCGGCTCACGATGCCCTGCCCCGACTTCTGCCAGACGAACCACGTGGCGAACTTCGAGATCGAGCAGGAACTCCGGATGCGGAACCACGAGGTGGCGTTGCCGCCGATCCGGGACGGTGAGCGGACCGTCGCGTCGGTGTCGGTGGTCGTGAACGACGACCTCACCACCGGGGAGCGCACGAAGCCGGTCGTGATGACGGAGGTCGGCGACGGGCTCACCCCCGCCCAGACCCGCGAGTACACCGACCAACTCGTGGTCGCCCAGGCGCTCGCCGCCACCGGCTCGTCGGCCGCCCTCGCCCCCGCCGCCGAGATCGCAGAGGAGGAGCTGCGCCGGCAGGACCACGCCGCGTTCCGGGCCAGCCTCGGCGAGGACACCGGCCTGTTCGACGAGGCGAAGCAGAAGACGCCGTGCCCGGACTGGTGCGTCATCGACCACACCAAGCAGTACGAGGAGTACGTGCGGGAGTGCTCGACCGGTGGCGAGGAGATCCCCGCCCTGTCGGGCGGCACGGTCAGCGCCAGCGTCGTGCAGTTCACCGACTTCCTGTCCGGCACCCGGAAGGCGCCGGAGGTCCGGGTCGGCGACCTCACCATCACCCCGGAGAACGCGATCGCGCTGGCCGAGCAGATCCGGAACGCCGCGATCTCGGCCCTGGCGCCGATGCTGATCCGCAACGAGAACCGGGGTGCCGACTGCGCCACCTGGTGCGTCCACCACGAGGGCGGCTGCGACGGCGAGTGCATGGGCAACCCGACCGACGTGCTCGCGTCCGCCGGGTACAAGGCGTACACCGACGGCGGCGGGATCCGGGTCGGTCTCGCCGAGTCGTACCCGATCATCACCGAGGACCGGAAGCCGGCCGTGTGCGTCAAGGTGTCCGGGCCGCGCAGCCTCGACGTCGACAAGGAGGCTTGGGTCGAGATGACCCCGGCCGAGGCCCGGCAGCACGCCGCCGCGATCCTGCGGCACGCGGACACGGCGGAGAGTGCCTGATGCGCGCCCTGCCGAGCCTGCCCGGCTGCGGGCAGCCCGCCACCGTGCGGATCGAGGTGTACTCCCCGGGACTGGGCAGCGACCGTGCCAGCCTCGACGCCGTGGCGTACGCGTGCGACAGCCACACCGGGGCGGTCGTGGCGATGCTCTTCGACGCTGGCCTGAGCCCGCAGCGGACGCCGTACCAGCCGCACCCCGAGGACGTCGTGTCGCCCGTGTGCGGCACCCTGCGCCGGCTCACTGGCCCGACCGAGCCGACCGACGCGGACGTGGCTGCCTACCTCGCCGCGATGCGGCTGCCGGAGCCTGGCCCGGTCGTACACCCGCCGTGGTGCGTGGGCACTGAGCAGCAGCCGATGCACTACTCGGCCGAGTTCCCGGTCACCGGCTCGGTCGCCCTCCAGATCCAGCAGGACCACCGCGTGACCGAGCCGGTCATCACGCTGATGCTCGGCCTCCAGCGCCGGGGCGTGTCGTTCCCGCTCGACGCCGCCGCCACGCTCGGCCGGCAGCTCCGGACGGCAGTACAGACGGCGGCCGGCTGATGGCCCGTACCGCCCCGTGCCAGCACCAGCCGGCCGGGAAGGGCAGGAACCTGTTCGTCTCGGCCGTCTGGTGGCTGCTCGTCGCCCTCGCCCGACTGCTTCGGCTGATCGCCATCGCGCTGGCCGCCGCGATCGTGTGGCTGTCGCCCCGGGTCTGGCGCCTGCTCCGCCGGGCCGTACGCGCCGCGTGGCGCCGGTGGCAGGAGTACCGCCACCCCCTGGCCGTCGAGGTCCCCGGACCGCCGGCCATCACCCGCCTACCTCACGGACACGTGCTCTGGTCCGAAGTCACGAAGGAGCCGACCCGATGACCCCCCGACAGTTGAAGCGGATCCGGTGGGCGGTGCGCGCCGTGCTGCTGCTCGGCGTCGCCGTGTCGATCACCGGCAACGTCCTTCATGCCCGCGACAACCCGATCTCGCAAGCGATCGCCGCCTGGCCGCCGCTGGCCCTGCTGCTCACCGTCGAGCTGATCTCTCGGGTGCCGGTGCACCGCCGATCGCTGGCGTTCACGCGCTGGGTCGCCACGGCAACCCTCGCCGGGATCGCGGCGTGGATCTCGTACTGGCACATGGTCGGCGTCGCAGCCCGGTACGGGGAAACCGACGCGTCGCCGTACCTGCTGCCGCTGTCCGTCGACGGGCTGGTGGTCGTCGCCTCGATCTGCCTCGTCGAGTTGGGTGGCCGGCTCCGCGACGCAGCCACCTCGGCCGGCACGGCGCAGCCTGCTGCCGCCGCCGAGCCCGTCACCGCACCGACGCCGGAGCCGGACCCGCCGGCCGAGCCGCCGACACCGGACGTCGAGGAGACCGACGCACCCGAGGAGCCCGTCACTGCTGGTCAGCGCGTGCGTCGCGACGAGCGGGCGGCGGATGACGTGGCAGCCACCATCCGCGCCCTCCGGGTCGCCAACCCGGACTGGTCCGCGCGTCGGATCGGCGTCGCGGTAGGCCGGTCGGAGGCGACCGTGCGGCGTGCTCTCGGCCCGGCCGACGTCGCGCCCGTATCGGGTCCACCGGCCACCGAGACCGCGTCACCCTTGCCGGCGATGGCTGGGGCGACGCAGGGAGGCGAGGGCTGATGCGTCAGTACCGGGTCCGGATCTACGACGGCGCGTACGAGGTGCTGTCCGGGCGGACGTACGTGGTCGACGTCGACCTCGACCGTCCCGGCTACGGCGGCATCCTCGACCGGCAGCTCGTCGCGCTCACCCGCGAGGCGGTCGCCGCCAACGAGCCGATGGATGTGCCGCGCCTCGAGCTGTGGGACGGCGACACCAAGGTTCTCGACTGGACGGGGGCGTGACCGTGCTGACTGCTCCCGCGCCGCCCCCGGCGGTTGAGCACGTGATGTCCCCGACTGCGGTCGCTGTCTTGCTGTTGTTGGCGTTGGTCGTCGACTACATGTCGGTGGGCCCGAACTCGCTGCGTGACCGGTTGGCGTTCCTCATGGCCGTACCGGCGGTGAGGGAGGGCTTCAACGATTCGCCGCTGGATCGGTGGACCGTCGACTCGCTGACCGGTCTGATCGAGGGCCTGCTCGACAAGACCGGCAGCGCCTACATTGCGGGCGCCTCGGTGAACGCCGTACTCGGCGCCGCGGTGGGCTGCCTGTTCCTCTACACCGTCGGCTGCCTGCTCCCGGTCAAGGCGTCCAAGAGGTTGGGCAGGTTCGCGGCCCTGACCTTCCCCGCGTCCAGCGCCGGCCGGCTCAACACGAAGCTGTGGATCTGCGCGGTCCTGCTCGGCCTGCTGTCCGACCTGCCCGGCGGTGCGGTCGGTGACGTCACGGTCTGGTCGATCGACCTGCTCACCAACCTGGTGAGCCCGTTGCCCGAGTGGCTGTTTGGAGCTGCGTGATGCTGACTATCGCTGCCGAGCAGGTTGACCGTGGCTGGGGCGGGCCGATCGGCCTACTCGCCGCTGTGGCTGTCTTCTGGGGACTCGTCGAGGCGCACCGGTACTTCAAGATCCGGAACTCCTCCCCTACCGCGCCGGCCGACGACACCGATGGGATCAACCCGCTGGTCGACGAGGTGTCTGACACCGATGACACCGACCGTGACACCTCGTGGTGGGGGCGGATCGTCGACCGGGACGGCCGCCGGGTCCGGCAGATCGAGCACGTGCTCCGGACCGGGTCGTCGCTCCCGGACGACGAGATCGACCTTGCCCTCGACGACGAGGACCCACACGTTGGCACCAGTGCCAACCTGCCGGAGACGCAGGCGGAGTTTGTCGACCGCCTCGACCTGGAGGGTGTGCCGTACGCCGAGATCGTGCGCCAGGCGATGGAGCGGTTCCGCATCTCCGAGGCGACGGTGAAGCGCCGGATCCGGGAGGTCCGGGAGGTGCGCAACCGCTGACCGGGTGGGGAAGTTCCCCGGCCAGGCTTTCAGTTCTGAAAGCCTGGCCGCCCCATCACCCGATGTGCGGTGGGCCGCCGGCAGTCCAGTGGCCGATCCGGAGCCGGACCGACTCGTGCATCGGCATGTCCGCCATGTCGTCCGGGTGAATCCACGCGACCTCCGTGGATTCGTCGGAGACGGCCAGCGTGCCGTCCACCGGCCGCGCCGTGAACACGACCACGAACTCCTGCCGCACCTCACCGTCGGCGTACGCGATCACGTGCCGGGGGTCGGTGTAGATCCCGAGGATGCCGGTCAGCTCGACGTCGAGCCCGGTCTCCTCCCGGGTCTCCCGCACCACCGCCTGGCCGAGCGTCTCGCCGAGTTCCATCGTGCCGCCCGGCAGCGACCAGTTCCCGGAGTCCGCCCGGCGCTGCAACAGGATCCGGCCCTGCTCGTCGACGACGAGCGCGGACCCACCCGGCACCAGCGACGTCAGCGCCGGGGCGTCCGGGTCGTCGAAATAGTCCACGCGGCGACTCACCGGCTGACCTCCAGCATCTGCACCGTGTCCCACACCTGACGGAACTGCTCGGCGAAGGTTTCGAAGATACCGAAGGCTGACAGCCGGCGAAGGTGCAACGCGGGATGCTGGTAGCCGCGGTACCGGAACAGGTGCGGCGTGGCTATGGCTTGGTTGTCGAACCGGAACCACGAGTTGTAGAGGTGCACGGTGTGGGTGCCGACCTGTACGCCCTCGACGTCGGCGATCCGGCCGAGCATCGTGAACGCGTTCCGGATCCGGCCGGGCAGGGTACCGCCGAGTTGCTCCAGCTCGTCGCGCTCCCGGACGTGGTCACAGTCCGGGTCGGCCAGCGCGATCCGGACCCGGGCGCCGTCCGCGCACTTCTCGGCGATCAGGTCATGGACATGAGGCGTCAGTTCGAACACGAACGGCGCGGCGTACCCGAGGATGTCGATCTGCTCCCGGGCCCCGGTGAGCAGACCGACCCACAGATCGGTCGGCACCTCGGCCCGGTGTGCGTACGCCGAGACGACCTCACCGGTGGATGCGAACCCGGGTGCCTGGTCGGGTCGGGCGGTCGGCCACAGCGCCGCCTCCTCTTCGCCCAGGGCCTCGGCGACGGCGAGTCGGTTCCGGCGGTGCGGCACCCGGCCGCCGATCCACCGGTCGATGGTCTTGCCGTCGACCCCGATCCGCTGGCCGAGCGCGGCCGAGTCGAGTTCGGCCCGCAGCATGGCTGTCCGCAGCCTGTCGTTCACACCCACGACGGTACAACTACGAACGGGACGTTTCCGGGACTCCAAAACGTCCGTTGATGCGTCCTGTGCGCCGTTCAGCCGTCCCGACGCGGTCCGTAGCGTCCGGCCCACGGACGCAGCGCGTGGACCGGCGGCAACCGGCTCTCGCTACGGCCAACAGCCGGGCGCCGCCTGACCCGTCAACACCGCGGGCGGTGCCCCCATACGGGGGCGTGGCGGTCGACGTCAGGGCCTGGTCGCCACGCCCCTCGGTCAGGGCAGGGGTGATACGCGTGTACGGCAACTGGAAAGCGGCACTCGACCGATACCGGGCCGCACGGACCTTGAAACAAGCCCAGGCCCAAGAGACTGCCGAAGCCGACCGGGCACAGCGGCGTGCGCTTGAAGACGTGGTGATCCAGCACGTGCCCGTCGGCCTCGAACTCAACCTTGAGTCATCCGACTGGCTGGAGCTGCACGGCCGGTCCATCACCCGCCGGCTCGACTTCGTGGTGTCGACCATCGTCCTGCCGATCATGTACCGGCAAGACGTCGGCTGGGTGCGGGTTTGGGGACATACCTTCGACTGCGGCACCGCGCCGGACCACGGCCCGTGCATCACCCTGATGGCCCGGGTCGGCGCCATCCTCGACGCGATGGCGCCGACGTCGTGAACGGCGAGTACAACCCCGCCGCCTGGTCCACCCTGAACGACCTCACCGCCACCCGGTTCCTGAACATGCACCGCGACGGGCGCCGCTGCTGGCACTGCAACCCGGTCACCGGGTACTGCCGCTGGCGGTCGTGGGCGGTCGAGCATCTGCTGTTCGACGGTGGGGAACCGGTGCCGGGGCAGGCTGCGGCGATCCTGACCCGAGGGATCTACCCCGGGTCGTTGACGGCGGTCGACCTGCGGAGCCTGGCCGACCAGCTCGCGGTGCGGCTGTGACCATCGACCCGGCCGCGGTGTGCATGCCCTGCTTCCGAGGCGACCAGGCGACGGCTGGCGACACACCGCACGGGTGCCCCGGCGCGGTCGTCATCGGCGACAGCGCGGAGGTACGGACCAAGCTGTGCGAGTGCCCGATCTGCTGGCCCGACGGCCTGCCACCGATGCCGCCGCCCCCGGTCTTCGGCGGCCCCGAGGGATCCCCGCTCGGCTGACGTACCACAGCGGCCCTTGATCAGGCGCTTGTCCACAGGCACCCCGGTTGTCCACAGCGCGGCAGTCTGGTGTGGCCGGTCGCGCCGCCGGCCGGGCAGGCTGTCGGTGTCGGGGTTGACCACCCTCCGGTCCGCCGGCCACGGCCACGGCAGGTGGGGCGAGCCGGTCGGAAGGCACCGACACAGATGCGGCCCCGTCCGGTCCCCTTCGGAGGGATCGGCCGGGGCCGCCCTTGTTTGCTGGATGCGAGACGGAGCCATCATCGCCCGGAGGCTCCGCGCCCCGCATCCAACCACGGGTAGTACGACCTGCGGCTGATCCCATCTGGCGCACATCTCCTCTAACTTCCCCACAGCGCAACTCCCGAGCGTCGAACGCGGGCGGCTGATCGGTCGGCTCGCTTGCCTCAGAAGGGATCAACATGCGATTTTCACGGGTGGTCGCAGGATTGGCAGCCGTCATCATGGCTGTTTCCGGGCTGACTCTGGCAACCGCCGCCCCCGCCAGTGCAGAAAGCGGCTCCTTGCGCGACCGCATGCGGCCGTCCGCACTTGTGCCGGCCGACGGCACCTGGGTTGCTTACGGCCGCACAAACCCGATCAGCTCCAGCCCCGCTAGGTGGGAGTGTGGACCCACCATTGAGTTCGACGCGGGTGTGTTGGCGCAGCCTTGCGCAATCAGGTCGGCAAATGGGCCTTCCATACAGGGGGCAGTCATCGTGCGCAACAGCCGAACCACCCTCGCCAGCGTGACAGCAATAGTGCGCCTGTACCATATTTACAACGGCGGCGCCATCATCGGCGAGTACGTATGTTCGTCATCGGGGGTTGCGGCGGGCACGTGGAAAGTGTGTTTCTCACCGACCCTTCAATTCACCTACGAGGTGGTTGCGGAAGGGTGGGCCAACGGTGACTGGATCGGCCTTTCATTTCCAATCCTAGACTAAGGCTCACTCCGCCCACGGCGACGGCAGGTGGTACCGCCAGGCTCGGAAGGCACCGACACAGCAAGAAGCGGGCCCCGACCTCCACACGGGAGGCCGGGGCCCGTCGGTGTACGGATGGATCAGACGTCGGTGTCCCGGGCGTTCGGGACCACGTAGACGCCGAGCGCGCCGAGGACCGCCAGCGCGATGGTGACGCCCTCGGTGGTGGACAGGGTGTCGTCGCCCATCGCCACGGCCAGCGCGGTGCCGCCGGCCACGATCGCGGCCACGATGGTCTTTGCGTACTTCGCTACCTTCACGGTGCCCTCCTCAGGGCGTGCAGAAGCCGACCGGGCGGACGCCGGGCCGGTGGTGTGCGTGGGGGGTTGACCAGGGCGTGTAACGAAATAACCGTCCAAGATCGCGTTCGTAACGAAATTCAGGGGTACGACCGGCCGTTCGTGCCCGGCCCAGGCCCGGAGGCAACCAGCGCCCGCAGACCCTCGATCGTGGCGTCCGGGCGCATGATGGCCATTCGGATCCGGTGCAGTTCCTTGGCCAGCTCGACCGCCTCGTCCCGGACCGTCCGCAGCTCGGTGTACGCCTGGCGGGCGGTCTCGTTCGCCTCCTTGGCTGCCTCCTCGAACTCGTTCATCGCGCTGACCACGGAGCCGACGACGATCTGTGTCGCCTCCGCTGTGGTCTTCTTGCGGCCGAAGAACGCGTTCGCCAGCGCGGCGAGCCCGGCCGTGCCGCCGAGCACACCGACGATCAGGGTCACCCACATCGGCCCGGTCACCGCAGGCTCCTCTCCGCGTCCGCGACGTGCCGCAGCTCCCGGAGGATCTGGGCGGCCCGCCACCATGAGCCCAGCGCGATGCCGACGACGAACGAGCCGGCGACGACCGCGGCCCATCCGCTGACAGCGAACAGGGCGACGCCGTACATGCCGGTGCCGCCGGCCAGCAGCAGTACTCCGCCCAGTTCGACCTTGAGCCCGGTGGCGAACCGGCCCCGCCACCAGGCGCCGACCAGCGCGGCGAGCCCGGAGGTCACCAGCAGCGCCACCCAGAGCACCTGCACCGGGTACGGCATCGACTCGGCCGCCGAGCGCGGCACCCGGTCGGTCAGCACCAGGGCGATCCCGCAGACGATCGCCGAGGCGTGGATCGCGACCTGGTACGGGTGCCGGCCGGTGACGACCGAGACGGGCTGCATCAGCCGGTCGGGGTGGCCAGCCGGCGGCCGAGCTCGTTCGCGACCCGCTCGGCCAGGTCCAGCGGGATCGCCGCCGCGATCGCTTCCGGCGACAGCCCGGCGAGCACCCCGGCGACGATCGACGCCACGTCAGCGTCCTGCCCGTCCAGCGCCGCCTTCAGCTCGGCCGGGTTGGTGGACTCCGTTGCGAGGATGGCGCGCAGGGCGTCCCGGGTCTGCCGCCCCCGCTGGCCGGCGACCCCGGCGGGCGGGTTGGCGGCCTGCATCAGGGCCAGATGCAGGCCCTTCTCTACGTCCTCAACTGACATCTCGTCGTCCTCTCCTCCGGCCAGCACCGCGGCGACGTCCCGCCGAAAGGTGGCCATGTTGAAACTCGGATCGGTCTTCCGACCCGGCGTGTGCTCCTTGTGGCCGACCAGCCGGGAGGCAGGCCAGCCGAGCCGGCGACACCATGCCGCCCAGCCCCGCACGTACGACCGGTACTGCACGTCCGGCCACGGCTCGGATCGGTTGTCGTTGCACGCCTCGGTCGACAAGGCGTAGGTGTTGCCCTTGCCCTTGTACGGACCGGCGGTGCCGGCCAGCGTCGAGTTGCAGCGGCCGGCGGACAGGACGTGCCAGACGCCGGCCCGGTCGATGGTTGCGTTCGCGATCGGCCCCGGCAGGTCGGACCGGCCGTTGCGGACCACGCTGATCTGCACGCTGTCCGCCTGCGACTTCGGCGCGGCGGTCGCGTGGATGACACCGAACGTCGGCGACCAGGAGCCGGGCCGGTCGTGGGTCTTCCAGTTGGAGTGCTCGACCACGGTCAGGCCAGCCTTGCGCAGCTCGTCAGCGAGCCAGGTCAGTGCCATGAATCCCTCCGCTCAGAAGATGGCTGTGATGATCACGACGCCGGGTGCGCCGGCACCGCCGGAGCGGGCGGCTACTCCGGCTCCTCCACCGTTGTTGCAGGCGCCGCTTCCGCCTGCGCCGTAGCCGCCGCCCGCGATGCCGTTCGCGCCGGAGTTGCCGCTACCGGTCGTCGGTCCGGGGGCGCCGAGATGGGATGTGCCACCGGCGCCGCCGATAGCCTGTGCGGCGCCGAAGCGGACCGAAGCGCCCCCGCCGCCGCCCCTGATCTGGATGTCGCCGGTCATGGATGGAGACGAGGTCAGCGGTCCCGGAACCGCGAAGATCGACGTATTCGGCCCGTTGACGGTGCCGCCGGCACCGCCTGCTGCTGACACCTGCGACCCGAAACTGGAGGTGGCGCCGTTGCCGCCGGTCGCTCCGGAGGCAGGCGTACCGCCAGCCCCGACCGTGACGGTTACCGGGCCTGTCACCTCGGACGCCGGGATCAGGCTCCGGACGTACGAGCCGCCCTCACCGCCGCAGCCACACGAGGTATTCCCCGCCCCCGCTGCGGGGGCTCCGCCGCCGGCACCGCCGCCGCCTTGGACCTCCACCACGTAGTACTTGGCTCCTGGGATCGGATCCCAGGTGGTCGACGACACGAGTATCTGCTGGTCCGGGGTCCGGAACGGCAGGACGGGCGGGGTGAGCCGATCTCCGGAGGCGATGTTGACGTCGACCATGGCGATCTCCTCAGTGGGCGGCGATGGCGGGGTCGGCGACGTCGATCGGTGTGCCGGCGGTCCAGGCCCGCGTGAACCCGTTGACGCCCCGGGTGACGGTGACGAGCTGCGGCGAGTGGACCGTGAGGTTGTCCCACTGGATCAGCACCGGCAGCGAGTTCGTGTTGCCGGTTTCCAACCGCGACATCACGCCGATCTGCGTCCCGGTGGTCAGGGACGTGTCGGTAGCGGCCATCGACAGCGACCGTGAACCGGTGGTGATGTTCTGCGCGGTCGCCCACATCGTCGATCCGCTGCCCCGGAACCGGACGCGCCACCAGTTGTTCGCCGAGTTGCTGGCGACGTTGCGCGCCGCGGTGACGTTGGTCAGCGCACCTGCCACCCGCTTGTCGATCCGCAGCGACATCACCCCGGCGGTCGAGAGGGACAACACCGCGAGGTAGTTGTTCGCGTCGTCGAGCAGCCGCCCGGCGCACCAGGCGGTGACCGGGGCGGTGTTCGCGTTGGTCATCGGGAACGACACGTCGATGGTGTGGTCCCAGTCGATGCTGCCGATGTTGAGCTTCGATCGGCGCAGGATGCCGACGTCGGTGTTGCTATGCCGGCCGGTCCCGCCGGACACGTTGTAGTCCGACGCAGCCCCGCCCGAAGTGGTGTACGCCGGACCGACGTCCGGGCTCGCCCAGGTACTGACGGAGGTCCGCCCGTACGCGTCGACCACGCTCGGCGCGATCTCGGACACGGTGACGATCTCCCCGCCCAGCCGCATGGGCAGGGGGAAGGTGTCGGGCAGGGTGATGCTGCTGCCGACCCGCCACGGGCCGTTCCGGATCGTGCTGCCGAGCAGCAGCTCCGTGTCGGTGTCGGTGATGTCGGCGACGAGCGTGGATCCGTCGGCCGGTGCCCGCTGGTCCCCGTCGGCGACCGCGACCTTCCACGGGCCGCCCGGGGTGGCGTTGAACGTGATGTCCCAGTCGTACGCGTCGATGACCTCGGTGGCACCCTGCACCATCACCGGCGCCGGCCCGGGTGCAACCCAGTCCGGGAGGTCGTCGACCTGCGGCACGTCGCCGGAGTCGAGCGCGGCGACCGCCCGGGTCATCGCCATGTCGCCGGTGTAGGACGGGTGCGTCAGGTCGGCGTGGATCGAGGCGTAGCGGTCACCCTGAGCCCAGGTGCCGAGGTGTTTCAGCCAGCCGGCGACGTCGGGTAGCTGGCTCGACGCCGCGACGTTCACCGTCGGGGTGGCGGCGTAGACGCCGACCGCGTCCGGGTCGGTGCCGGGCTCCTGGACGTTCAGCGGCCCGGTCTCCTGCACAGTCCGGTACGAGCCGCCATCGGCCCGGGTGGCGGTGATGTCGTTCTGGGTGAGTTGGTCGTCGTCGACCGGCTCGAACGGTGGGGAGACGTGCCCGGTCGAGTACGACAGCGTCAGCGACGACTGGTTGTAGAGGGATTCCCGGGTGCGGTACACCAGACCGACCCGGCCCCGGTCCTCGAACAGGATCCCGCCGTCCGCGCGTGCGCAGTCGCGGAGCACCTCGGGCAGCGTCCCCGGCCGCTGGCGACCCATCGGCGCGGTATGGGTCGGGTCACCGATGATCGAGATGGGGATGCCGTTCTCGTCGGCGCCGACCCGGCGGATCCGGTCGGCGGCGGTCTCGCCCAGGTGCCCGCCGGCCGCGTCCCGGCGGTTCGTCGACCACGGGATGTTGCCCTCGCCGATGACCAGGCTGCCGAACGCCATGTCGATCGAGTCCGCGTCGCCTTCGGCCATGGCTTCCACGGGTGCGCCGATCGAACCGGCGTACGTCGGTGGCGGGTCGCCTGTGTAGTACAGGGTTTCCGGGTCGGAGACGGCCTGCCAGTACCCGTACCAGTCGACGTTCGCGCCGTCCTGGATCACCGTCAACTGCATGGCGATCCACTCGGTGGGCGCGGTGCCGTGTCCGGTGTTGTTCGAGGTGACCGAGTTGCCATCGACGTCGAACCCGGTGATCAGGTACTCGGTCGAGGTCGCCGACACCTCCCACCGGGTCACCCGGCCGTTGCTCCGGATCTGCACCAGCGGCGCGGTGAACGTCGGCACCTGCGGCAGCTTGAAGTACCAGAGGACCGACCAGGCCGTGCCCGACACCTGCGTCACGCCGGGGAACCGGATCTGGGCGCCCTCCGGCAGGGTTGCTACCCGGGTCGCGCCCGGCAGGGTGTCGTCTCCGGCGAAGTTGACCCCGCCGGACGGCACCGCCGCCTGGCCGCCGGGCAGCCCGGACGACACCTGGTCGGCGCCGGCCGTGTCCTCGACCGGCCAGAAGCGGAGGATGGGGCGTGTCTGCCAGTACCGGTGCAGCGGCGACAGGACGGGCCTGGCCCCGACGCCGAGCCGCCGCAGGATGCCGGTCGCTTCCAGCGGCACCCACTTGTCCTTTTCCGACACGTCCCACCGGGGCGGCCACGCCACGACTTCGCCAGCGATCCGGTACGCCGGGTTGACGACGTTGACCTCGTTGAGGGTCCACACCCGGCCGGCGGCGTCGGTGATGGTGAAGGCGCTGGGGTCCTGGTCGGCGAACGTCGGGTTGGCCACGGCGGTGCCGTTGATCCCGTTACGGATCTCCAGCCCGTACAGCCGGCCGCAGGCGGGCGGGTCGGTGAGCCCGTCCTCGCGACCGACCTGGACCACGTCGCCGCCCGGGTGGATCGAGGTCGTGCCGACCTTGACGACCGGCGATCCGAGCTGCGTCCACGGCCCGGCCAGCGTCGGGGCGGTGTAGAAGGTGGTCGTGTTCCCCGCGGCCCCGTTGTTGACGTCGAGGGTGACCCGCACCGCGAGTCGGGCCCCGGGCTGCACGGACACCGGGGCCGTCGACTCGGCGTACAACCGGGACGCGAACGTGCCGTTCGGGGACCAGTACAGCCCCAGGTTGCCGCCCGTATCGACGAGGAACGCCCACGACCGTTCGTCGGTGGCGGTTGAGTACTTGCTCGCCAGCGTGGCGCCGCTGACCCAGCCGGTGAGCGCGGCGTCCACCCGCACGTCGATGTCGCCGGTGATGTCGAGCGCGGCCACGTCGGGAGTGGTGAGCTGCCCTCCCGTCGGGATGTTCACCCAGCCGGAGCCGGCCAGTTCGTTGACCCGGATCCGGATCGGGGTGTTCCGGCCGATGATGCCGTAGTACTCGGCACGTGGGTTGCGGGCGGTGTACTTCCCGGTCCGGTTGTTGATGGTCAGGTCGACCGTGGAGAAGTCAGCGTCCTGGCCCCAGTTCTGCCGACCCCGGGTGATGGTGATCCCACCGCCGGAGTTGGCCCGGCCGAGCCGGACGTCGGCGGTGATGTCGACCCAGCCGAGCGCCGGGCCGAGGTAAATCTCTACCCGCACGCCGAGCGGTGACGACGGCCAGGCCACGTCAGCTCCCCGAGCCGTAGGCGCTCTGCACGCTGCCGCCCTTGAAGGTGACGAACTTGCGGATCGTCTCGTGGAGGAACCGCTCTGCGCCGGGCTCGATGTGCATGTCGACCCGGACGGCCCCGCCGCCGGCACCGTTGCGTAGCGGGGTGACCTGCGCCGACTTCGGCAGGTGCACCATCTCGCCGCCCCGGCCGCGCTTGTCGGCTACCATCGCCGCGCCGCCCTTGGCGATCGTGCCGCCGCCGTACAAGTACGGGATGTTCGGGGTGCCGAAGCTCGCCGACGGGATGCTGATCCCGGCGAAGCTGCCGCCGCCGATGGTGAAGCTGAGCCGGTTCCAGCCACCGATGAGCTTGTTGATCGTGTTCCGGAAGCCACTCCACAACGGGCTGAACATCCCGGACAGGGTGCCGGCGATCTTGTTCCGCAGGCCGGTGAAGAACGAGGTGATCTGGTTCCACTTCGTCTTCACCCAGTCGACCGCCGCCCCGGCACCCGCCTTGATCTGGCCCCAGTACTTATTGACCAGGAAGACCGCCATGCCGACGGGGCCGGTGATGATCGCCAGCACGAGCTTCCAGTTGTCCCGGATCCAGCCGAACGCGGCCATGACGGCGCCCTTGATCAGGTTCCAGGCGCCGATCCAGAAGTCGCGGAACCAAGAGCATTTGTTCCACAGCAACACGAAGATGGCAATCAACGCGATGATGCCGAGGACGATCAGGGCGATGGGGCCGAGCGAGATCAGCCACGCAATCGCGATCACCGCTGCCGACGCCATCGCGCTCGCCGCCATCGCGATCCAGCCGCCCACGGTCGTGGCCACAGCTATCGCCATCGTCGCCACCGACCGGGCCGCCGCAACGGTCGACGTGGCCACCCACCGGGCCATCGACGCAACCCAGGTCGCGGTTGCCCGCCCGGCGGACGCGATCATGGTTGCCGACCAGCGGGCACCAGCGACCATCCACCCGCCCAGCGCCGTGACCGCCTTGCTGCTGGCGACGCTCGTTGCGATACCGGCGGCGGTCGCCGCCACGCGGTACCCCTTCATCGCCACCGAGTACGAGATCCACGCGGCGACCAAGGCTGTGATCACACCGGGCGGTAGGGCCGCGACGATCGACGCCAGCGCCCCCGCGATCGCCAGGGAGATCGGAGCCAGCGGCGCGGTCGCCTGCGCGATGTTCACCGCAGCGGTCGCCAGGTTGGACAGCAGCTCGAACACCTGCGGGCCGTGCTGCTGCACGTACGCCGAGAATGCCTGGAGCCCGCCGCCTTCGGTCTGCTGCGCCCAGGCTGCCCACTTCGTCGAGGCGTCGGCGATCCACTTCAGGATGCCCTGCCCGGTGGAGTCGAACTCACCCAGCAGGGAGCCCATGACGATGGCGAAGTTCTTCCCGATGGTGCCGAGGTTCGTCAGCGCCGGCCCGGCCTGCGCCGTCAGCCAGCCGACGAGCCGTTCGATCCCGCCGCCGCCGGCAGCTTTGGTCAGCGAGTTGACCAGCCGGCCGGCAGCGTTCGCGGCGACGTCGAACAGCGGTTGCAGCTTCGGCACGATGGAGCTGATCAGGGTGAAGCCTCGGGTCATGATCCCGTACGTGGCGGGCTTGTTCTTGTCGACGAACCGCTGCCAGGACAGTCCCATTCCGTCGTACGCCTGAGTGACCTGACGCAGCGCGGGCGGCATCTGGTTGTACCGCGCCATCAGCTCGTTGAGGGCGTTGACCCGGGCCTTCTCCAGCTTCTTGGCGTCGCCGACCCCGGTGGCGTTCGCGACCCTAATCCGCTCCTCCAGCAGCGCCACCTTGTCGACCAGGTCGGCCGACTTCTTGCTGGCCTCCTGCACCTCGGAGAACGCCGAGGCGGTCACCGCGCCGAAGACGCCAGCCGCCGCGCCGGCACCAGCCAGAGCCGCACCGAGCCCGATCGCTCCGGCGGTCGCCGTGGCCAGTACGGGGGCGGCGCCCGGACCGAACGCCATTCGGATCGCCGAGCCGCCGTCGAGTGCGGCGCGGCGGACCTTGCTGAAGACCCGAGACGCCCGGTCCTTGGCCAGGATGTTGAACACCAGGGAGGTGTCGCTCATGACATCAGCTCCCCTCTTCTGGCTTCTCGTTGGCCTTGTCGACGAAGGCGATCAATCCCTCGGCCTGCTCCACGGTCAGCAGCTCGTGCTCCCAGGGCCGAACACCGCAGTAGTGCGAGATCAGGCCGGCTCGGGCAGCAAGGCGGTCTTCGAGATCGCTTTTCCCTCGGGCTCAGCGCCCCGGGCCTCGGCCTTGGCGATGTCGACGTCCAACATCGCGAGCGCCTGCGTCCGCTCCGCCTCGGGCAGGTCGGCCTTGCTCAGCGTGTCCCGGACGTCCAGCAGTTCGGTCAGGCTGTGCTCGATCACAACCTCGTCGGCGTAGAAGTCGGGGACGTCTTCCATGCGGGTGGTTGGGTGGTCGCGGCGCATCAGGTGCCACAGCAGCGCCCGACGGGCCTTCATCGATCCGGACTGGACCTCGGCGCAGAACTGCTCCCACGGCTTGCCGTACGTCTTCTCGACGAGCGCGGCCTCCATCGACCGGACCCGGCCGGGCAGGAACTCCCACGACTGGACGCCGCCGTCCTCGGGCTTGTATGTGACCTGCATCTGTTCACACCTTCCTGGTGATCCGTCGAGCGGTTTCGGCCATCGCGGCGCGAACGGCGGCCCGGTAGCGGCCCTGGCCGGTCCGGATGGTGCGGTCGAAGTACTCCCGCTCGCCGACCTGCGTGACCCACACGTCCTGGCCGAATACGCGGTGTCGCCAGCCCTTTTTGCTGTTGAGCCGCTTAGGGGCGTTCTTGAAGTTCCGCAGCTCCGGCGTCTTCTTGATCTTCAGTCGGGCGCCGGTCTTCCGGCCGGTGAGCCGGGCCTCGGCCTTCAGGCCCTTCAGCACCGTGGTCCGCAGCGGCGCCCCGTCGACCTCGAGACCGGCGGTCGCCATGCCCATCAGCGCGGAGCGGACCTCGTCTTTCGCCGGCTCCAGCGCCGCGCGCAGGTTCTTCGCCAGGTCGCGGCGGAGCTTCTTGCCGTCCTCTTCGTCGCGGAGCCGCCGGCCGAGCGCCTGCAACGCCTGTGCGTCGACGGACAGCTCGATCACGTGGGGAACTTCCCCATCAGGACGTCGCCCGGACGACGGCGCCGGACGTCGGGAACGTCAGGTCCATCTCGGCCGCGTCACCGACCGCACCGGCGATCGGCTTCCACTCCTTGATCAGCACCGACCCGGTCCACGCCGGGTTACTCGCGCCGGCCGCCGCGTTGGACAGCCGGACCTCGAACGTGACGATCTCGCCGAACAGGGCCCACATCGTCGCGTCGAGCTGAGAGGCGGCCACGTCCTGCTTGAACCCGACCGCGAGCTGTCCAGACTTCAGGCCACCCAGGATCTCGACCCAGCCGAGGCTGGCGAAGGTCGTGACGTCCTTGTCCTCGACCTCCGTCGACAGTTCGATCTTGCTGGTCCAGCTCGACCGGTCCACGCCATTCAGCGCCAGGTAGGACGCCTTCAGCACCATCTTCGCCACGGTTGGCCTCCTTCAGGCACGACGAACAGCCCGGACACCACGCGGTGCCGGGTCGGGATCAGGGATGGGTTACGCGCCGACGCCGATGGCGACGACAAAGAGGAAGCTGGGGCCGCCGGAGCCGGAGATGGTCCACGTCGGCCGGAACCAGGTGTCGGTGATCTCACCCGGCGCCCGGAGGATCTGCCCGCCCCGGGTGTTCGCGGCGGCGAACGTGATCTGCGCGGTCTCGTCGCCGGTGAAGTCGTCGGCGGCGTCGGACTCGATCGACACGGTCAGGGATGGGGTGGTGCCGGCCACCGACAGGACGTGCAGGCAGGCGTACAGCGCCCGGCCTTCGGCTACTTCGCCGAGTTCGATGGCGGTGCCGTCGCCGGTCGTGGTCCGGGCGGTGCCGGGCGGGTGCGCAATCTGCCCGTACACCAGCGGCCAGGTGCCTTTCGCTTCCGCTTCCCACGGCGCGACCTCGCCGACCTGGTCGCCGACCTTGTAGCTGCCGCGCATCGCGTTCAGCAGCCACGCCGGGTTCCCGACCGTCGCCGCCTTCGGGGTTGCCGTCCACGCCGACAGGCCACCCAGGTCAGCCCAGGACACGTCGTCGACCTTCCCCGGGTCGCCGGCCTCCCACTGGCCCTCGGCGCTGGCCGACGTGCTGGCGAGACCGCCGAGCAGCTCGGTCCAGACTTCCTGGTCGGAGTCGGGGTTGAACGCTGTGACGTCCTTCGACTCGACCTCACACGCCAGCTCAAGCTTGCTGTTTCGGCTGGTGAGGTCGGCGCCGCCGGTGAACAGCCGGACACCCTTGAGCACGAACTTGGCCACGGTCTACTCCTCCGGATCGCCGATGACTTTGACGACCAGCTCGGCGCCGATGTACGCGCTGCCGTTGTGCTGGTAGAACCGGTACCCCTGCACGCGCATTACGTGCACGTCGTCACACGCTCCGCTGAGGGTCTGCGCTACGCCGGGCGTGCCCTCGATCGCGGCCTTGACCGACTTGGTGCCCCGGGACAGGTAGGCGTTCAGGTTCTTCTGGCCCGCCTCGTCGTCGGACCGGCTGACCAGCAGCCGGCACGTGATCGTCATGGTGTCCGAGCCGCCGAACGTCTGGTCGTAGTCGATGTCGACTTCGGCCGGGAAGAACGCCGGCTCGTTGATGCTGTCGGGCACGTAGCCGGTGCAGTTCAGTCCGGGGTCGGCGGTAGCGGCGGCGTCGGCGAGGCCCTGGCGGACGGCTTGGAGGTCCATCAGCCGGCGAACCCGGGCTGGATGAACGGCGAGACGAGCGCCTCGACGTCGGGATCCCATCGGGACAGCCGCAGCGCGCCCCACTCGCCCGACGCCGCGACACCCTCGGGTGAGTCCTTGCGCAGCAGCAGCCGGTTGGCGAGCAGCAACGTCGCCTCCTTGATGTCGTCCGGGACCGTCGGCCAGCCCCACTGGGCCGTGATCCGGACCCGGTCCGGGGCGTACCCCCAGAACGGGGTAGCCCGCAGCAGGCCAGTTATGGGTTCGTTCTGGGCTAAGGCGTTGTCCGGAGACGGCTCGTAGTTCGTGACCGCGGTCCACGAGGATCCGGTGCCGACCTCGACGACCAGCCCGGCAGCAGATCCGATGTCGTCGACCAGCAGCAGACCGTCGGGGGTGGTCCGGCCGCGCGGGTTGAACGTCCGGGCGGTCGCTGTCTCGTCGAGGTAGAACCGGCGCCCGGTCTTGCGGTCGATGGCCCGAGACGCCGCGATCAGCCGGGGCTGGTACAGCCCGTCGTCCGTGTCCCCGGACTTGCGGCGGAACGCCTTCAGCTCCGGCAGGGTGGCGTACTCGGTGGCCATCGTCGTATCTCAGGCGGTCCGGTAGCCGCGCAGCTTGAGCTGCTCGTCGACCTGCTTCACCCGGTCGGCCTGGTCGCCACGCTGGACGTAGCCGTTCCGTTCGACCAGCAGCGCGTCGACCATGTTCCGGTCGGCCGGCTTGACGTCCTCGTACGCGTCGCGCCGCCGGGCTGCGGCCCGGGACGCGGTCTGCTCCGGCGCGGCCGGCGGTGTGCCGGGCGGGGTCGGGTCAGCGGCAGGGTTCGGCGTCTCCGGCGGGGTGGCCGGCGCCTCGGTCTGGGTCGCGTTCTGGTTCTGCGTGCCGCGGGGCATCGTGAAGCCTCCTGCTCGTTGCTGGATGGATGGGCGCTCCGGGGCCAGCCGCGACGGGCCAGCCCCGGAGCAGGTGGATCAGGCGCCGGTGAAGGTCGGCGTGATCAGGCCGGTGCCGCCGATCTTCCGGGCGTGCGGCGCCCGCTGGAACGTGAACGCGTAGTAGCCGTAGACGACCAGCAGGATGCCGAGGTTCGCCGCCTTCGCCTGCTCGGCGCGGATGTACACCGGGGCGTCCGGGTCCTCCCACAGGTGGGACTCCATCCGGTCCACGAGGTAAATCTCGTCCTCGTTGGTGCCGGCGCCGAGGTTGATCGCGATGTTGTTGTCGACGATGACCGGCGTGCCGTTGGGCAGGATGCCTCGCACGCCCCGGCCGTACGCCTCGGCGTAGTTCGCGCCGAGGGTCTGCGCGACCACACCCGGCTGAGTGATCAGCGGGTAGCTGGTCCCCATCGCGTTCTGCATCCAGTACCAGCGCCGGGAGTGCATCACCGCGAGGTTGTCCCCGGACGCCTGGTCGAGCAGCGCGCCCTCCACACCGGCCAGGCCCTCGATGACCTTCGGGTACAGCTCGGCAGTGGTCGGGGTGGCGTCGGTGTAGGCGACCGCCGCCGCGACCGCCGACAGACCCACCGTCGCCACGTTGATGATCGTGGTGTCCACACGGCTGCCGTACGCCCGGAACAGGTCGTCCAGGATGACGTCCTCGACTCCGGCGCCACGCTCGATCGACTGCCGCGACGCGGTCTGCTGACCGGCAGCGGTCCGGACCGGGATCGACAACGCGGTGTCGTCCATGTTCGTCTCGGCCGCCGCGTCGTTCTCGTTGGCCTGGTTGTCGACGTTGGACCCGGTGGTGACCCGGGAGATTTCCACCGTCATGCCCTGCGCCGGCAGGATGTGGTGCCGCATCGCGTCCGCGAGGGGGCGGTTGGCCCGTGCCAGCGGCGCGTACATGTCGGTGAGGTACTGCGGGATCACCAGACCGCCGAACGCGCCGGTGCCGACCGCACGCGTGTCCGTCCGGAGCCGGTCGCCCCGCTCGGTCCGCTCCTCCTGCATGTGCCGGGCCAGCCGGCTCTGCGCCTCGTAGTCACCGAGGAACGCCCCGAGGACGTCGCGCTGGAAGCCGGCGCCCCGCTTGTCGGTGTCGGGCCGGTAGGTCCGCTCCTCGGCACCGACCCGGGCCACCCGGTCGTACGCCGGGGCGCGGGTGCCGGTCGGCGAGACCCGGGCGGTCAGCGCCGCGATCTCGGTCTCTCGGGCCTGCTCCGCCTCCAACCCGGTCAGGGCCTCCTGCGCCCGGGTGATCTCGGCGTCGGCGGCGTCACGGGCGGCGACCCGCTCGGCCACGGCCTCTTCGGTCAGGTTTGGGTCCGACCGCAGCGCCATCAGCGCGTCCTGCGCCGTGGCCCGGGTGGCGATCGCGGCCCGCACTCGCTCCTGCGCGGCGGCGATCATCTGTTCGAGCGTCATGCTCGTACTCCTCGTCTCGTGATCTGGGTTGGAAGACGCCCGTGTCCAGGTCAGACGGCCACCCGAGGCGTACGCGCCGGGTGGACTCGTGCGAGGCAGAGCAGGGCAAAGCACCCGCGCAAGGCAGGTAGTCGGTGGATGGATCAGCGAGCGATGGCCAGCTCGAGGAACGCGCGGGCGCGCGACGATGCCGGCTTCGTCTGCCGCAGCCCAGCGTCGGTGGCGGGGTTGGCGCCGTAACCGACGATCGCGACGTCGCCACGGTGGATGTCCACCCGGTCGATGCGGTACTCGGTGTAGTCCGGCGACCAGGTGCCCAGCTCGATCCGGAAAGCGAAGCTCATCTCGTCGACCAGGCCGGACCGGAGCTTCGGCACGATGTACGCCACGTCGGCATCGGTCGGGTCGAGCCGGGCGGCGACCGCCAGGCCGTCCTCATCGACGGTCAGATCCAGGGTGCCGGTCGTGGTCCGGGCCATCCGGCGCAACTGGTCGTGGCCGAGCACCAGCGGCACGTCCAGGTCGGCGCGGGACAGGGTCTGGTCGAACGCCCCGGCAGAGACAACCTCGGTGTACGGCCCGTACCAGTCCCACATCTCGTAGGCGTGCTCCGTGACGCTGGCATGTCCGGTGAATTCGAGCCCGTCGCCGTCACCGGCCGCGCGCAGCTCGACACGGGACAGCGCGGCGCGGGCGGTCGCCCGGGAGCCGACGGGCTCGGCAGAGCGACGCTGGGACGGCCGGTCGGCCCGCTGCCGCACACCCTGAGCGCGGGCGGCGGCGGCATCGCGGAAGGTGGTGGTCATGCTGTCGCTCCCGTCGGGGTCGTACGGGGTACGCCGTACACGCGGTCGAACTCGGCTAGGTCGGCATCGGTCAGCGGCGCCAGGTCGTCCAGCGCGCGGGCCTCGGTCGGCGTCAGGGTCCGCGAGTCCAGCCGGATCTTCAGCGTCCGCGCGCGGGCCTCCGGGTCCATCGCCAGCAGCGCGGACCGGTTGAGCTTCACGTATCGCGGCTTGGGGGTCAGGGCACCGAGCGCGGTCTCCCGCCGGCTGACGGCCGGGCCGACGTTCATGATGAGCAGTTGCAGGTTCCGCTGCGTGATCGATCCGTAGGTGATGCTGCCGGTGGACACCGCACCGTCGATCAGGTCGGACGGGCAGCCGAAGAACCGGGCCACGTCGTTGATCCCGAACCGGCGCGACTCCAGGAACTCCGTCTGCGCTGCCACCGTCTGGATCGGCTTGTACTCCCAGTCGTTGCCGTGCACGAACAGATCCCCGGTCGTAACGGCGGCCCGGTAGAAGTCACGGGCGACTGCGGCGTCCTTCGGGTTGACCGTCTTCGCGGTGTTCTTCAGCTCGGCCATTGGCACGGCGCTGCCACCGAACCAGTCGAGCGCGAACTGCTGCGCGGACAGCGACTCCTCGATCGACCAGGCGGCGTAGGTCACCGGAGACAGCCCCAGCGGGATGCCGGCCACCGTGAACTGCTTCTCGTGCCAGATGTTCCTGAGCTGGTCGCCGTCGTACTTCTTGCCGGCGATCCGGACCTCGGTGATCTCCGAACCCTTCGCCCGGACCGTCACGTCGGACAGCGCGATCAGGTCGATACGGGCCGGAAGGTCGAGCGCGTTCCGCTCGGTGATCAGGCCGAAGCAGTTGCCCGCCCGGTCGAGGTCAACCTGCGTCGAGTACAGCCACTCCTGGATCCCGACCCGCTCGCCGCCCGGGTTCACCAGCACCGGCGGCGGGGGTACGGACACCTGCACGCCGTCGATCCGGCGGTATACGTCGACGGGCATCGTCGAGACGAGGTCAGCCCGTAGCCGCAGGCAGGCCCAGACGGCGCTGTGACGCATCGCGCTGTCGTTGGTAACCGCTGGCACCCCGGACCGCTTGTTGCCGCCCCTGGACGGAATCAGCCCGTCCGGACCGGTGATCGTGGCTTCCCGCCGGAACAGGCTCACGACGCCGCCCGCCGAGTCCGGGTCAGGTACGCGGCGAGCTGCGACCCGCCGAGCACCACGGCGCCGGCAACGACCAGGCACGCCCAGCCGATCAGCAGGTACGCCGCGGCGGCCAGTCCGGCGGCGAGCAGGAGCAGGCCGAGCACGTCGAGGATCGTGGTCACGAGGTCACGCATCCGGCCCTCCTCACGCGAACGAATCCGCGATCTCGTAGTCGTCGTCGACGCCGGCCCAGGTAACCGCCAGCCAGTACGCCAGCGAGAGCGCCTGGAGCAGCTCCGCCCCGTCTGCGGTGTAGTCCCACGTCGTGCCGCCGCTCGGCAGCGAGCGGGTGGCGGCGGCGGCCACCGCGACGTTGAACGGGTGCTCGTCGAGGTGTACGAGCTGGCGCTGGGCGAGTGCGTCGATCGTCATGCCGTACGCCACGGCGACGTCGTTCGAGTACGGCACCGCCAGGTCCCGGCGGCTGGGCTCGTCGCGGTCCTCGGGTGGGTCAATCCCGGCATCCGACAGCGGCTCGATCAGCGTGGCGCTCGGCCCCTTGTCCTGCACCGCGATACCGAGCGGATTCCGCTGGTTTCGCAGGTCGACCAGCCGGTTGACAACCCAGTGGGTGCCCGGTTGGTAGGCCACGATCGACGCCTGCCACCGGCCGTCCTCACGCCGGCCGACCGCGACGATCGCCGTGTGGGTCCGCTTGTGGTTGACCACGGCTGCGAACGCCACGTCGGCCGGAATCTCCGGGGTGACAATCAGGTCCCGCCACAGCTCGGCGGGGATCGGTCCGGACTGGCGGCCCTGCCGGATTTCGCGCGGCCAGATCCCGAGCCGTTCACGCGGGTACCCGGCCCGGTCGGACTTCAGCTCGCGCTGGACGGTCTCCAGCGTCAGGCCGCTGCCGTTGCTGCGGATGGCGCCGAGCGCCGGATTCGCGGCGGCGGCGACCGCCATGTCATCGATGTCGACCCGGATGTCGTCGAGGTCGCCCGCATGCCCCCAGTCGCGGTAGCCGAGCGAGTCGTCTTGCTCCCACGCCCCGTCCTCCGGGTCACGCAGGGCGGTGGGGTCGCCACGGCGGCGCAGGTCGTACATGATCTCGCCGGTATCGCCCTTGAGCGGCGGAGACGACGTGTAGATGATCTGGGCGTTCGGTCGGGCGCTCAGGGTGTAGAGCAGCGCCGCGTGCTGATCGCGGGTGTAGGCGAACGTCTCGTCGATGATGTTGACGTCACCGGACATGCCCCGGCCACCGCCGGCCGACCGGGCGAGGAACAGGATCCGGGCGCCGGTGTCGAGCCGCTCGAAACCCTCGTCGCCGTTGGTGTTCGAGATTTTGACGATGACGACGTCCTCGCGCGGCTCGCCCGTCTTCGGATCGACGACGACCGCCGGCACGAACCACAGGTTGTCGTCGTGCGGCTTGACTCTCCGGCCCAACGCCCGGATCAGCGTCCGCACCCGCCGGAACAGCTCCATCGCGGTCTTGTACAGGTGCGCCGACCACAGAATGAGCTGCTCGCCGAGCAGGAGGAACCCGAGCAGTACGCGCGCTTCGAGGATGCCGCCCTTGCCGTTCTGGCGGGACACCCACTCGCAGTACTCATAACAGGCCCACTGGCCATCACTCCGACACGCGGCCATCAGCGTCAGACCGTCGACCTGCCAATCGTCGAGCGGCTGGCGGGCCCGTCGCATCAGTTCGGCGCCCTCCTCGCCGAAGCTGTAGGCGTAGTCGGGGTGGCTCTCAACCCGCGGCCTGGTCGCCCCTCTTACGGGCAATCCGAGCGGCGATACTGGCGACGCCAGCAGGGACATCCGCTGCGCCTCCCTTCGCCGGTTCCGGTGTCGGCTGGACGCCAGGAAGGCCCAGTCCGACCGACCGGGCCTGTCTCAACTCAGCCAGGAGTTGCTTCAGCACCGACTGCTGCTGCCGCGCCTCCGACAGGAGGTTGTTGATGACGACCTGGACGATCGATCCGTCCTCGTTGAGCGAGTGGAACCGGGCCCAGGCGTCCTCGTCGCCGCGCAGCATCGCGTCGAGCCGGTCCAGCCGATCGGCGAGCCGGCACGCTTCCTCCAGCAGCACCTGTTCGGCCGGGCGGAGTTCGGAACCATCGGCGGTGAACTGGCGCCACAGCCGCCGGCCGCGTACGCCGAGGATCGGGGCCGTAACGGTGACAGGGTCCTGCGTAACGGTGGCCGTGACGGTGACGGTCGACGGGTCGCACCGCGCCGGATCGCATTCCGAGTGGTCACCAGCCTTGTGCGCGGCCTGCCGACGCCGGTACCTGCGCTGACGCTCCGCTGCGGTCGCGTCGACCATCGCGCCTCCAAGATCCGGTCGCGGGGGGAGATAGCGGCGACTGGGCGCGGGGTCTCCGCAATGTCCGATTTAGAAAAAACCGACCGATGTCCCGCGTCACCACTGGATCTTCGGCACGAACACGATGACGTGCGCCTTCGTGCCACGCTCTTGGTTGCATCGACGTCGACAGGTCGGGCAGCCGTTGACCCCATGGGCTGGTCGCCAGTTGTCCACGTCGAGCTTCGTCCTGCGCACCGAGCGAGGGATCGCGTGGTCAACCTGGTCAGAGCCTGCGTGTCCGCAGATCCAGCACACTGGGTGGTCGAGCAGGAAGTCGCGGCGCATCCTCCGGTAGGCCGACCCGTCTTCGCTGTGCTGGCTCACGGTCACCTACCCGACACAACATCGACCCACGCGCTCGCTCACTGGTAGCAGTGGTCCGATTCAATGGGGAGTATGACGACGGACGCAAGGACCGTATTCAGACGGGTTTGGGCGTTGACTGTCGGCCTCGCGGCCGGGCTGGTCATCAGCTTTTTAGTAACGCAGGAACCTGACCTGCTCACAGGCCCGCTAGTGGTGTTGCTAGCGCCCCTCGCGGTTCTTGCCGGACGTTCTCTTCAGCAGACTGGCCGACCGAAGAAGAAGAAGTCCCGGACCAAACGGCTTCGTGAGGCGGCCCGCAACCGGCTCCCCGAATCAGCAACTCTGCGGGTACGCCGTCAACTTCGCGAGGCGAATCGCCCAACTCGAACCCACGCGGGTCCACCGGCCCAGTCGTCCGGACTCTTCCGAAACATGGAACTGGTGTGGTTCCTCGCGGGCTGGGCCGCCTCGATCCCAACTGGAATCTTCATCAACCTGCTGACCGGCTGATGGAGCGGGCGGATATGCAGAAGGCCCGCACGCTGGCGGGCCTATCCGGTGGCCTTGACCTCGTCGTCGCGAGTACGAAGCCCTCACGCCGGCACTGTCTGGCGGTGAAGATGCTCCGCCGTAACAAAGCGTGACATGGCGTCGTGCCCAAGGTCAAGCAGGACACGTCGCGGGCGCGTCACGCCGTTCGAGGACGTCGAGCAGCTCGTCGAGGTCGTACCTGGCGCGCTGCTTCGTCCCGTACCGCGTCAGGGTGCCCCGGCTGGCCATCTTCCGCACCGTGGCCTCCTTCACGCCGAGGGCGAGCGCGGCGAGATCGGTAGGCACGAGCCGCTTCGTCACGGCCGCGCCTCCTCCCGATCGTCGGCCGGCGGTCGGTACAGCGCCAGCGTCGCGTGCAACTGCGCCAGCGCAACGACATCCCGGTGCGTGCTGTGGCCGACCGGGGCGCCCGTCAGGATCGGTTGCTGTGCAATGCGGAGCAGCCGTTGCGCTTCGGCGTAGTGCTGTTCGGGGGTGAGGTCGTTCACGCCGCCGTCCCTTCGGTCTGGTACTGCTTCCCAGCATGCTGCATCTCGGCCACTCGACGGCGATCGGCGTCCCGGAGGAGTCGGCCCAGTAGGGCGTACTGCCCGGGTGCCCAGATGGTTCCGCAGTGCCGGCAGAGGACCACCTCGGTACGCCGCCACGTCACCGTCGGCCCGGTGCCACCCGGGACGATCCAGCCCTCGTCGCCGGGGGTCACCAGCGCCACCAACGGATCGTCGTGGACAGGGCAGAACTGTGGGAGCTTCCGGTCGGGGACCTTCAGCCCCAACGCGGCCTTGACGGAGTCGCGCCAGCCGCGGACCTTCCGGGCGAGCTGCCCGGCCTCCTGTGCGGCCCCGAGGGCGTTCAGCCGGTCGTACTGGAGCAGTGCATGCATCAGGTGCCCCGGGACGTCCCTGCGGGCGTTGTGGTCCACCCCGAGGATGCCGGCAGCCCAACGGGCGGTCGCCGGGATCTCGTCGCCGAGGGTCCTGACGGTGGCGAGAACGTCGGAGTTGACGGGCAGGCCGATGTTGCCGCCGTTCGACACCGCAACCTTGTCCCCGCCGCCGGGGGCGTGATCGCGTTCGAGGGCATCGGCGAGGTGCGGCCAGAGATCGGCGAGTTCGTCGAGGTCGTTGGCGACAGCCAACGCCTTGTCGGTCATGCGGAGCGCCTCCAGGCTCGTCGGTCGGTGAGCAGCCACCGGGCCGCGGCCCCGGGCTGGGTGAATCCGAACCAGAACGATCGCCAGCAGCGGGCCAGGAAGCGCCGGTTCGCCAACACGGACTTGGTGTTCACCACCGGCATGTTGGCGACCGGCTCCGTCAGCGCCTTGGTGGTGTTCTCCATCGCGATGTTTCCGGCGGTCGAAGATCGGGATCGCGCCACCCGCCTACCATTGCGGTCGGAGCGGGGCGACCAGTCTGGGAGGCCGTGATCAGCGAGAACAGCAGACGGCAGGACGCCCGAGGACTGCGGAAGTTCGCCTATGACGTCGGCGTCAACGTCCTGGCGAACCTGGTCGCCGCCGCGATCATTTACCTCCTCGGTACCGCCGCCGGTGTCCTTCCTTCCGACCCGCGTCTCATCGGTAGCGCGCTGTTCGTCATCTTCGGGATGGCAGGCATCGGCTTCGTTGTCGCCTCTCAGGTGGTACCGCGAGGTCGGATAGGGCGCCGACTGTTCGACCTGGCGCAATTCTGCGTCGCTGGGTTTCTCGGCGTTGCCGGATTGCTTCAGAGCAGCACCTTCTGGCGGTGGATGCTGCTCTACGGTGCGATCAGCATGTTGGCGGCAGCGGTGGTGACGATCGCGACCGGACGGCCGCCGGGGTCCCTGCGGAGTCCGGGTGACGGGGCGCAGGAGACTCAGCCGTCGCGGGCCGAGCCGTGACGATCCCGACAGCATGTTCCTGGTGAACACCATCGGGACGCTGCCGCTGATCTCGCCGCTCACCGGGTTACCCGCTTCCGGGCAGTGGGCATCCGGGCGTTGACCATCTCCATCACGAGGCCGGTGTGCCGGGCGCAGATGAGCACCTCGGCGTCCGGGTCGAGGGCTTCGGCGGTGCACCGGTTCCCGGAGTGGCGTCCGATCACGGAGCAGGTGATGAGCCGGGTCGTGGCGGCGGTGGGCATGGTCATTCCCCCTCGGTCGGCGCGGCCGGCAGCAGCCTGCCGAGGTCGCGCAGGTACTCGGCCAGGTCGCGCAGCTCGGTACGGAGCTGCCGCAGGTCGTCGAGCAGGTCCGTGGTGGGTGTGGGCATGGTGATCTCCTCCGGTCAGTAGCCGTAGTCGACGAAGCGGGAGTAGTGGAGCGGTGCGCCAACCTGGACGGTGTCGGTGGGCCCGTTACGGTGCTTCGCCACGATGAAGTCCGCCTCACCAGCGCGAGGACATTCCTTCTCGTAGTAGTCGTCGCGGTGCAGCAGGATCACGATGTCCGCGTCCTGCTCCAGCGACCCCGAGTCGCGTAGGTCGGACAGTTGGGGCCGCTTGTCGCCCCGGTCTTCGTTCTTCCGGTTGAGTTGGCAGGCCGCGATCACCGTGGTCTGCAACTCCTTGGCGAGGGCCTTCAGTTCCTTCGAGAACTGGGCGACCTCGAGGTCCCGCCGGTCCGACTTCGTCGTCGAGGTCAGCAGTTGCAGGTAGTCCACGAAGATGACCCCGAGGGCGCCGTGCTTCTGCCGGAACCGGCGGGCGGTCGAGCGGATCTGCGCCACCGTCCGGGCCTGATCGTCGATGTGCAACGGCCAACCCGCGATCCGGTCTCGGGCGCCTCGGGCCCTGGTGATGTCGTGCTGGTCGAGGGTGCCGGAGGTGATCCGGTACAGGTTGATCTCCCCGACGTCCGAGATCAGCCGGTGCATCAACTCCCGCTTCGACATCTCCAGCGAGAAGACGAGGGCGGGGATGCCGCGCCGGGCGGCGGAGCGGGCGAACCCGAGTCCGGCCACCGACTTGCCCATCCCGGGTCGACCGGCCGGGATCACGAGTTGGCCCGGCTGCCAGCCGCCGATCAGCTCGTCGAGCGCACCGAGCCCGGTCGAGATGCCGCGGGGAACTTCCCCATTCACGAGGGCTTGCAGGTGGTCGAGTTCGTCGTCGATCAGGTCGGCAACGGCGGAGACGTTCGGCTGTTCCATGCCGACGACCGCCTGGTGAATGTCCCGCTGGGCGGAGTCGACGAGCGCATCCACCGGGATCTGTAGGTTCTTCGACCCCTGCACGATCCGCATACCGGACTCGGCGACGATCCGGCGCTTCGACCAGTCCCGTACCACCCTGGCGTAGTAGCTGGCCGTACCGGCGGCGGTCGGGACGTCCTCCACGCACCGGAACAGGTACAGGTCGCCACCGGCTCGGGCGAGTTCGCCGGCCTCCTCCAGCACCCGCCGGACGGCGCCCGGCTCGGTGGGCTGGTTGTCGGCCCACATCGCCACGACCGTCGACCAGATGACCGCGTGCTTCGGCAGGTAGAAGTCCTGCCCGGACAGGATGTCGGTGGCCTCGTCGACCGCCTTGCTGCTGGACATCAGCATGCCGAGCAGGACCCGTTCGGCGTCCTCGTCGGCCATGACCCGGCTGGTGTGGGTGTCCTCGTCGACGACGTGGAGGTGCCGCCGCTCCGCGATGTCGGTCACGCCGAAACCGGCTTCCGGGTGATCCGGTCAGCGCGGCACAGTCCGCAGCGGTCGGCCGGCTGGCCTCGGTGGTCGGGGCACTGCGCGGCCCGGGGGATCGCGGCCGGAGCGTTCGGCAACTGTGGGCGTGACGCCCTCAGTTGATCCGGCTGGCTGTTCATGACCTCGTTGACTACCGACGGCAGCACCGACGGGTTCAAGCCCTTGTTCATCCACACCGACAGACCGCGCCGGATGTCGTCAGGGTCGATGCCCTCGGCGAGCATCGCCTTGACCGACTTGCCGACCTGGCTGATCACCTGACCCGGCGGTCGCTTCTTACACCGGTCTACGTACTCGCCGATGATCGTCTGGGCAGTGGTCTCCGCACTCTCGTCGTCGACCTGCGGCGCGTCCGCCGGAGGCGGAACGGTCCTAGGTCCACGGTCCAAGGTCCTAGGTCCAAGGTCCAGAGGGTGAGGGCTCACCGACGGCTCAGCGAGGGTTCGGTGAGGGTTCGGTGAGGGTGGCCCTGACCTGCTGGTTTCCGTGGGCGGGTCGTCGGTGCGGTGAGGGCTCACCGAGGGTTCGGTGAGGGTTCGGTGAGGGTTCACCGAGCCTTCGGTGATAGGGCAGTCCCCGTCGTGCCGCCCGCATTTCTCCACCAACCCGGTCACGCTCACCGGGTGGTTCGGGCAGCGCGGAATCCTCGGCTTCGACGGTCGCTCAATCTTCTGGTGCCGGTCCCACGACACGAGGTGGAGGTACCGCCGGCCGTCACATCCGACGTACCGGCAGAGCAGCCCGACCCGCTCCAGTTCGGCAAGCTCCGACTCGACGTCGACCGGGGTGTGTTCCGGCCGCAGCGGCCAGACCGCGCCGTTGATGACCGCCGGCTTGTCCGGGTGCCGGCCCCGGTCGTCGGCCTGAGTCGAGAGTCCGAAGAGTGTGCGCTCGGCCGCGATCGACACCTCGGCCAGCGTCTCCGACTGAAACGCCTCCGGCTTAATGGTCCTGATCCGCGCCACGGCGTCCCCCTGCTTCCTGCGTCGGCGTGTCCCCGCCGACCGGTTCGTCTGTGGTGGTGCTCGTGCCCTGCCGCAGCTTGACTGCGGGCGCTCCGGCCGGTTCCGGCATCAGGGCGTGGTGCTCGGGTGGAACGGGCCACCGTCCGATCCGTCTCTAAGGAATCGAGACAGGCGCCGAAAGGTAGCTCCAGCGGCCTGCTCCGGTCTCAGGCCGTGGCCAGGTCAGAACGCGTCGGTCGACCGCGTCAGACGCTCGGTGGTGGTCGTCTGGCCGATGCGCTGGCCGCAGTTGCCGCATTTGTGGCCGGTGCCCATCGGCTCGGCCGGCACGGCGACGAGCGCGGTACCGTCTCCGTTGTCGTCGGCGTAGCCGGCCTCACCTCGGCAGTACGCGTGACCGGTCGCGTCGTGTACCCATCCGGTGGTGGTGCTCTCCTCCCAGTTGCTCCAGTCGGCGAACTGGGCGAGGTAGAGACGCTGGCTGTCGAACACGCGGGCGCCGCTCGTACCGGCGCCGATCGGCCACCGGACCATGCAGGAGTCGCAGAGCGCCCACAGCGTCTTGCCGTCGTCGAACCGCTCCCGATCCTTGCTGCTGGCGCACTTCGGACAGTGGTTCGACTCCTGGCCGTCCGGCGTCGTGTGCGCCGTGAGTCCAACCAGGTGCCCGATACCATCGGCGGCGGCGGCCAGCGCCTCCGCGTCGGTCACCATCGGCATGGTGTCCCACGTCCGGGCGTACCCCCTGAGCGCCACCGGGACCGGATCAGGCAGGTCGAGCCGAGAGCAAATCTCGTCGATCGGCACGAGGATCGCGTTCCACATGCCGCGCCACTGCGTCATCACCCACAGGTCGTGAGCGGGCTCCATGGATGCACCCGGCTGGTCCGCGTAGTAGTCGTGGGCGGGGTGGCGGAGGTACGCGGATTCGACGGCGAGACACGCATCAGCCCACTGCCGGCCGACGGGGTCCACGAACAGCGCCCGGATCCGGACGGTTCCGGCCGCGAAGATCGTGCCCATCCCGCCGAGCCAGCGGAGCCCGGTCTCCTTCTCCAGTTCGGCCCGCTGGATCCCGTTGTACCGGGTGATCGCGGCGGTGAGTTCGTCGTCGGCGGCGGTCTGTGCGGCGCTCGGCCGAGTGAGGATCGTGGTCATGACGGGGTACCTCCGGAAGGGGTGGAGTCGATGAACGCGTCGGCGGCGCGGGCGTACGCCGGGTCCCGGGTCTCAAGGGACATCAGGTAGAAGGCGCGCTTCTTGCACGGGTCGCAGCCGTCGACCCCGCAGGGCTCCAACGGCCGGCGGCGCTCGTAGTACGTCTCCCCGCTGGGCAGCTTCTGCTCCTCCAGCGGGAGCACGTCGTCCGGGATGTCGTCGAGCCGGAGGTACCGGTCGAAGATCACACCGTGGCTGTCGCGGTACACGTACCGGACCAGGTCACGGCTCGGACGGCCGAACAGGTAGTGCGCGACAGTGGTGTCCTCGCACAGCACGCAGCCCGAGCAGCGGTCACCGCCGCCTCGACCACCGCGCTGCTCGATGCGCTGCGCGCCCCGGATGGCCTGGTCGACAGCCGCTTGAACGCGGGACGTATGCCCACCTTCGGATGCGGCAGCCTGGTTAACCTGCAAATTTGCATCTTTTCGGGCTGCCGCGTCGCCGGCGGCGTCGGTCGTCACGCCCGTGACGGCCACGTACATGTCCCGCAGCTCGTCGTTCTGGCTCCGGCAGTCCTCGCCATACGCGCCATTGGGCCACTTCAGGATCTCGCCCACCCGGTCGGTGAAGAACACCTTCCGCACCGGCCCGAGGAACGCTTCGTCCCCGCCGGACTGCTGCTCGAACTGGAGCCACGCGGTGGTGAGCCAGCCGACCACCTCGTTGACGGGGTGGCCCTTCATCAGCATGATGAGCAGCTTCTTGTCGAGCTGCCGGATGGACGTCTGGATTGCCGCTTCCAGGTGGGCCAGGCGGGTACGGGCAACCGCCATCAGGTTCGGGTCGACCGGGACCGGCTGCTGGGGAACTTCCCCGCGCAGTTCCCGGCGGACCGATCCGACCGTCTTGTGGTCGCAGGACAGCAGCCGGCCGATCTCCCGGTCGGACCGGTCCGGGTTCGCCTCGATCTCGTCGGCGATCAGCCTCCGCTTCTGCTCCCGAGACAGGTGCCGCCGAGCGAGGTTAAGCGTCCGGGCCACCGTCCGGGCCTGGTCGTCGTCGGCGACCTGGACGACGTCGACCCGGTACTCCACACCGAGTTCGTCGGCGATCCAGGCCCGGTTGTGGCCATCGAGGATCCGGCCGTGCTGGTCCTTCACCACCGGGACCAGCACGCCGAACTCCTGGATCTCCTGCCGGAGGCTGGCGTACTCCTCCTCCGTCAGCTCCGGCATCACCTGGAACGGCTCGTTGCCCGTCATGCCGCAGCCGCCCACTCGTCGGCGATCGACTTCCGCAGCTCGAACAGGTCGGCCAGATCGGGCTCCTGCCTCATGATCATGCGGCTGTAGAACGGAGCCAGGTTGTTATTGATCTTGAAGTCGGGGTCGTTGGTCTTCATCGCGATCTCCCACCTGACCCGCTCGACCAGGCTGTTGATCCCGAGCTTCTGGCGACCGGTCCGGCTGACCCACTCCCGCGCCAGACCGACCATGACCTGGTAGACGGCCGGGTTGCTCTCGTGGAACCGCGTGAACTTCTCGGCCGGGGTCAGCTCGACGTCCCCGTCCAGCGCGGTGACCCGGTACTCCCGGCCACCGTGCCCGACGACGTCCTTCGCGGGGTCAAGGTGCAACCCACACACGAACCGGCTGGCGAGCAGGTCGTCGGCGTCCCCGACGGCCTGCACGTGCCAGACGGCGACGTCGGCGGCGTTGTAGTCGCAGGTGATGTTCACCGGCCGCGCCGCCCGGAGAAGGTGGCGACGGCGCCGATCAGCGACACGGCGGCGGCGGCCCCGACGAAGACGGCGGCGATCCCGTCGCCCACGCTCACGTCCGGGCTGTTGGCGAGCATCACCACGATGACCACGGCGGCGATGACGGTGCCCACCGCCGACAGGCTCACCATCACCGGGTGACCCGGGCCGAGCAGGGCGTCCAGCACACGGTTGCGCTGGTCCGGCTGCTGTTCTTCAGTTACCTTGGACATCACGAACTCCTTGTTTGGGCCCGGCCGGTGGTGGCACACCGCGTCCGGGCCGTTTCGTTCCCGCCGGCTACTGCGCGGCGGAGTCATTGGCCGGGCCCAAGATCAGGGCCTTGACGGCGTACGTCGGCACCACGACACGGCGACCGACCCGGATCGCGGGGAACGGCAGTTCGCCCGCGTGGTACAGCTCCCAGGCTTTGTTCTTGCCGCAGCCAAGGGCGATCTGGCACGCCTCGACCAGGCCGATCCGGACCGGAAGCGCCTCGACCTGCTCGAACGTCGGAGCCGTACGGGCGCTCACGGCTGAGCCGGTGCCGGATGCGGTGAGGATGCCTTCGCCTCTTCGAGGTACCGATCGACCTCGGTGCGTGGGTAGGCCACCCGCCCCTCGATCCGGAACCAGCCGCGCGGGCCCTTGCCGAGGCTCCGCCACTGGCGGAGGGTGCCGGTCGGACGGTTGAGTACCGCCGCGACCTGCTCTGTCGTCATCAATTCGCTGGTCTCGCTGTCGCTCACAACGTCCCCTTCAGGCGTCGCGCACAGAACCGCTCGGTCAAGCATCAGGCTCAGCCCCGCTCGAACCTAGATCAGTTCACCATGCTCACCGCGTGACGTCAAGCGGGTCTGTCCCCGGCGCTTCAACCTTGCTACGGTGAACGCCATGAACGCAGCAGACGACGGTGTACGCCCCGAGGACTGGTCGGGACCGGGGCTGCCACCCGTCCCCTTCCGCCAAGCCGTCGGTGGGGCGATCCGACGGCTGCGGCAGGAGTCCGGCCGGACTCAAGACGACGTTGCGCGGTCGGCTCGCGAGGCCGGAGTGGCGTGGGACAGGTCCAAGGTGGCCGCGCTGGAGCGGGGCGAGAAGGCGATCACTGCCGAGGAACTGATTCTTCTGCCGTACGTGCTCAAGACCGCAGGGGTTCAGTTCCATGACATCGTGGAACTATTCGGGCCGCCCGACCAAATGGTTGGCCTCACTCGGAGGGCATTTCCTGTCCGACCATCGGAGATTGCTTGGATGCTGCGCGGCATGCCGCGCCCGCCTACACGGGACCCCTCCGAAGTCGGCCTTCTGTTCGGGTTGATTCCGGTCGCGCCTGGAACCCGCGTCATCCTGCCTGATCCCGACGAAGAGGACGCCGCGATCAAGCGAATTGCCGAGCTAGGTTTCGCTGACCTCAGCTACCACGCCTTTCAGAGGGCAGCCGCCTTCTCGGGTGAGGCCGAGGAAAAGGCGGCCCGGAAGTTCGGTGAGCCAAAGGCGGTTATCGCTGGGATCGCTGCCGCACTGTGGGGGAAGTCGCTCACCCAAGAACGTGACGAGCGGGTCTTGAAGGCGATCGGCGACGACCTAGACAGCCTGACGCCACGCCAGATCCAGGCCACGCGGGGCCACCACACGCGGAAGCTTCTCACCGAGATGGAGATCCGCCTCGCTGATGCGGCGCACTCCAAGGCACAGAGGCGAGTCACGGATGTCACGGCGCTCTACGAAGCCGTGTACGGGGCGCGCGAAAAGGCACGGGAGAATGGCAGCCCACCGGAGGAACTGGCGCGACTGAAAGCTGAGTTGGACATGGTGCGGGCTGGCCTGGTTGATGCCATGGACGCCCTCCAGGATGCCGACCAGATGGTCCACAGTGCGCGTCTCGATCGGGATCAGGTAGTCGACACGGCCATTGACCGACTCAACGAATTGATCGACAGCGGGCAGCTCGATCTGAAGCGCATCGAGAGACGGAGGCGTAAGAAGGCATGAAAGGATCGATCAAGCGTTACTGCACGTGCACCGATCCCGACACCGGCCGGCAGCTCAGCCCGAACTGCCCGGCGCTCAAGTCCGATTCCAAGCATGGATCGTGGGCCTACCGCGACCGGCTCCCGACGACGGACGGCGTGAAGCCGAAGCCGTTCCAGCGGCGCGGGTTCGCCACGAAGACGGCGGCGGGCAAGTTCCGCAGCGACGTCTACGCCCTGCTCGACCTCGCCCGGGGCGACACCGCCACGGAGAACCGGCTCGGCGACTTCGTGTTCGAGAAGACGAAGCGCGGCGGGCAGCTCCCCACCGTCGAGGACGTGAAGCGCCGGCTCGGCATCGGCACCCAGTTGGACCGCAGCTCGACCGTCGCCGAACTGTTGGAGCAGTGGTACGCGGTGAAGAAGCGGGCGAAACGGGACTCGACGCTGCACACGTGGCGCGGCCACCTGGACAACTGGCTGCTGCCGTTCCTCGGCGAGTTCCCGGCCGAGCGGCTGTCCGCGCTGCACATCACCGACCTGTTCGACATGATCGACGAGTGGAACGCCGAGATCGTCAAGGCTGAGCAGGAGGGTCGGGCGCCGGTGCTCCCGGGCGACCGCCGGCCCCGGCCGAGGAACTGCGGCGTGGCGACGCAGCGGCGGATCTTCGCCACCCTGCGGAACGCCTACAACTGGGCGATGAAGGCGAAGCCGGTCCGCCTGGTCGACTTCAACCCGTGCGACGGGGTGGAGATGCCGGGCGAGTACCGCGACCCGGAGTTGACGTGGGACCCGGAGCAGGTCGGCACCTTCCTGGAAGGCACCACCGACGACCCGCTCCACGACCTGTACCGCCTGGTCCTGCTGCACGGTCCTCGCCGCGGTGAGGCGGTCGGCGCCCGCTGGGCTGGCTACGACCACCCGACGCGGATCCTGCGGGTCATCCGGCCCCTGGTGCAGGTTGGTGGGCGGCTGGTCGAGTCGCGGCCGAAGTCCCGGGCCGGTGAGCGGGTGCTGTTCCTCGACGAGGGCACGAGCGACGGGATCCGGTCACTCCGGCCGCAGCAGGCACGGAACCGGCTGCTGCTCGGCGAGGCGTACGAAGATAACGATCTGATCTGGTGCCGCGAGGACGGGACGCCCTACTCCCCCGAGTACGTTTCCCGACACTTCAAGGATCTCGCCAGGGGTCTGGGGCTGCCGGTGATCAAGCTGCACGGTGGTCGGCACACGGCGGCGACCCTCCGGTTGGAGGCGGGTACCGACATCCGGGTGGTGTCCGAGCAGATGGGACACAGCAAGACGGGGATCACCCGGGACCTGTACCAGCACGTTCGCCGGGCGGTGCTCGACAAGGCGACGGACGCGGTGATCGAGCTGCTCCCGAAGCAGCAGCGACGCAGGAAGGCGACAGGCTGATGCGCGCTGTGTCCATGGTGTGTCCAGCCAGCGGGGTTGATCTCGACCCCCGGCGATCTTCGGAACGGCGCACCACCTACGATCAGGCACGGAACATCGCTGCTGGCCAGGGAGGCGGGCAGGTGCCTGGTGGTCCTCACGGTCTTCAAAACCGATGTGACCGAGTAGCTCGGTTGGGCGGGTTCGATTCCCGTACGCCTCCGCCATCGGCGTCCGGCCGGCGGCATCCCGGTGCGGTGCCGATGACCCCTTCCTCCGTGGGCGTCCGATCGATGATTACTGAGGGTTGTCGCCCTTAACAGACAGTGCCGATCTTTGCTGCCGCTGTTATCGCCCCGTGATGAACTCGATTGCGTTCCAGCACGTCAGGTCCCCTAGAGTTGCGTCACCGATTCAGCGGAATCCGGTGTGACAGACCAAGGACGAGACGGGTGGGGGCATGACCGAGCGGAGCGAGGCGGGCGAATTGAACGGTACGACCGACCAACCGCTCATCAGGCTTGACGGGGTCAACAAGTGGTTCGGCCCGTTGCACGTGCTGCAGGACGTCGACCTCTCGGTACAGCGCGGCGAGGTCGTCGTGGTGATCGGCCCCTCCGGCTCCGGCAAGTCGACGCTGTGCCGGGCGATCAACCGCCTGGAGCCGATCAACTCCGGGACGATCACCTTCGACGGACGACCGCTGCCCGCCGAGGGGCGCCCGCTGGCCCGGCTGCGCAGCGAGGTCGGCATGGTCTTCCAGTCCTTCAACCTCTTCGCCCACAAGACGATCCTGGAGAACGTCACGCTCGGGCCGATCAAGGTACGCAAGGAGAAGCCGGACGCTGCCCGGGAGCGGGCGCGCGCCCTGCTCGACCGGGTCGGCATCGGCAGCCAGGCGGACAAGTTCCCCGCGCAACTCTCCGGCGGGCAGCAGCAGCGGGCGGCGATCGCCCGCGCCCTGGCCATGCAGCCCAAGGCGATGCTCTTCGACGAGCCGACCAGCGCCCTCGACCCGGAGATGGTCGGCGAGGTGCTCGAGGTGATGACGTCGCTCGCCGGGGAGGGCATGACGATGGTGGTGGTGACGCACGAGATGGGCTTCGCCCGGCACGCTGCCAACCGGGTCATCTTCATGGCCGACGGTCAACTCGTCGAGGACGCTCCGCCCGCGGAGTTCTTCGCCAACCCCCGCAGTGAGCGGGCCAAGGACTTCCTGTCGAAGATTCTGACGCACTAGGCGTCCAGTGTGGAGCGCCCGGTCGGTTGACCGGCGCGCTAAGTCGAAGAAGGGGTAGGGGTATGCGAATCACGCGCGTGGCGGCGATTGCCGCAGTCGCGGCACTCTCGTTCACCGTCGCCGCCTGCGGCGGTGACGACGGCGGTACCGGTACGGGCGGCAGCACGGCATCCGGAATCATCGGCAAGGCCGAATCGAACAAGAAGCTGGTCATCGGCGTCAAGTCCGACCAGCCCGGCCTGGGTCTGCAGACCGGTAGCGCGTACGAGGGCTTCGACGTCGAGATCGGCAAGATCATCGCCAAGGGGCTGGGCGTCGAGGCGAGCGGCATCGAGTGGAAGACCACCACCACCCCGAACCGCGAGCCGTTCATCCAGCAGGGCACCGTCGACCTGGTCATCGCGACCTACACCATCAACGACGAGCGCAAGCAGAAGGTCAGCTTCGGCGGACCGTACTACGTCGCCGGGCAGGACCTGCTGGTCAAGTCGGACAACACCACGATCGTCGGTCCGGAGTCGCTGGACGGCAAGACGGTCTGCTCGGTGAGCGGCTCGACCCCGGCCAAGCGGATCCAGACCGAGCACCCGAAGGCGAAGCTGCAGCAGTTCGACGCGTACACCAAGTGCCTCCCGCAGCTGGAGAGCGGCAAGGTCGACGCGGTCACCACCGACGACATCATCCTCGCCGGGTACGCCGCCCAGCCGCAGTACGCCGGCAAGTTCAAGGTGGTCGGCAAGCCCTTCTCCAGCGAGCCGTACGGCATCGGCCTGAAGAAGGACGACAAGGCCGGCTGCGAGAAGGTCAACGAGATCCTCAAGGCCGCCGCGACGGACGGCAGCTACAAAGCCGCCTGGGACAACACCCTCGGCAAGAGCGGCACCCCCGCCCCGACCCTGGACACCAGCAAGCTGACCAACTGCCCCGCCGTCTGATCGATCGGGGGCCGGCGGCGTACGCCGCCGGCCCCGGTCGTTGTCCAGGACTGATGTGGTCTTCAGGAGCGAGGAATGCACGTATTCAGTGATTCGGCGAATCTCGACGCCACGGTGGCGGGATTCCTCTGGATCCTCAAACTGACCGGTGCCTCCGCGGTGCTCGCGCTGGTGCTCGGCGTGATACTGGCCGCGATGCGGGTGTCGCCCATTCCCGTGCTGCGCCTGTTCGGCGCCGGCTGGGTCAACATCTTCCGCAACACCCCGCTGACCCTGATCGTCTTCTTCTGCTACTTCGGGCTCTACACCACGCTCGGCCTGACCCTCTCCGACGATCTCGCCCGCAACACGTACTGGCTCGGGGTCATCGGGCTCTCGACCTACACCGCCGCCTTCGTCTGCGAGGCGATCCGCTCCGGCATCAACACCGTGCCGACCGGACAGGCCGAGGCCGCCCGTGCGATCGGTCTCACCTTCGCCCAGACCCTGCGGATCGTGGTCCTGCCGCAGGCCGGCCGGGCCGTCGTCGCACCGCTGGGCAGCATCATGATCGCGCTCTGCAAGAACAGCACGATCGTCGGCACCATCGGCCTGCTGGAGTCGTCCAGCGTGATGAAGGACCTGATCAACGCCAACGGCGACGCTGTCGTACCCATCTTCCTGGTCTTCGCCGGCGCCTTCGCGCTGCTGCTGGTGCCGACGGGATACTTCTTCGGTTGGCTGGCCAACCGGCTGGCGGTGAAGCGCTGATGAGCAACACGGTCCTCTACGACCACCCCGGCCCCCGCGCGCGGATCCGCAACGCCGTCCTGACCGTCGTCTTCAGCATCGCCCTGCTCGCGCTGCTGTGGTGGATCTACCGCAAGTTCGACGAGGCCGGCCAGTGGGCGGGTGCGCTCTGGGAGCCGTTCGCCCAGTCCAACACCTGGATGAACTTCATCCTGCCCGGCCTCGGGCAGACGCTCCTCGCCGCCGTCACCGGCATGGTGCTCTCGCTCAACTTCGGCATCATCTTCGCGGTGGGCCGGCTCTCCGAGCACTGGTGGATCCGCGTGCCGGCCGGCGTGGTGGTGGAGTTCTTCCGGGCCGTACCACTGCTGTTGATGATCTTCTTCATCTTCTTCGGCGTGCCGTTCCTGATCCAGGGACCGGTCTCCGCCTTCTGGGCGGTCGTCGTCGGGCTCACCCTGTACAACGGCTCGGTCCTCGCCGAGGCGTTCCGGGCCGGCATCCGGGCCGTCCCCCGGGGCCAGTCCGAGGCGGCGTACGCCATCGGCATGCCCAAGAGCCTGGTGATGCAGCACATCCTGGTGCCGCAGGCCGCCCGGTCGATGCTGCCGGTGATCGTCAGCCAGCTCGTCGTCCTGCTCAAGGACACCGCGCTCGGCTACATCGTGGCCTTCCCCGAGCTGCTCCAGCGGGGCGTCAACGACCTGTCCGCCAACTACGGCAACGTCGTCGCCGCCGCCATGGTGATCGCCGTGATCTACATCATCATCAACTCGCTGCTCACCATGCTCGCCAACTGGCTCGACCGGCGGAGCAGCCGGCGGGGCGGACGCACGCCCAAGGTCACCGGCCTGCCGGTGGTGCCGCAGGAGAGCGGCGGCGCCGTCAGCGTGGCGACTCCAGGTACCAACTGACGCCGGTACTGGCGGTCGACCCGCTCGCCGCGACGCGAGCCCGGTCGGCCGCCAGTGCCGCTTCCGCCCTTCCCGCTTCCGGTACGACGATCCGGTGCGGCGCGGGATGTCAGCGGGCGATCTCGGTGACCCGGGACTCGCGTACCACGGTGACCCGGATCTGACCCGGATAGGTCAGCTCCTCCTCGATCTGCTTGGCCACGTCCCTGGCCAGCACCGCGGCGCCGATCTCGTCGACGTCGTCCGGCTTGACCATCACCCGGATCTCCCGACCGGCCTGCATCGCGAAGACCTTCTCCACGCCGGACTTGCCGGCGGCGATCTCCTCGATCCGCTCCAGCCGCTTGACGTACGCCTCCAGGCTCTCCCGCCGCGCGCCCGGCCGACCGCCGGAACAGGCGTCCGAAGCCTGGGTCAGCACCGCCTCGATGGTCTGCGGCTGCACCTCGTTGTGATGCGCTTCGATGGCGTGCACGACCTCCTCGGCCTCACCGTACTTGCGGGCCAGGTCGGCGCCGATGAGGGCGTGGCTGCCCTCCACCTCGTGCGTGAGCGCCTTGCCGATGTCGTGCAGGAACGCGCACCGCTTGATCGTCGGTGCGTCGAGGCGCAGCTCGGCCGCCATGATCCCGGCAATGTGCGCGGTCTCCACCAGGTGCTTGAGCACGTTCTGCCCGTACGACGTCCGGTAGCGCAACCGCCCCAGCAGGCTCACCATCTCCGGATGGATCTCGGTGATGCCCACCTCGACCAGGGCGTCCTCGGCGGCCCGCTGACAGAGCCGCTCCACCTCGTGCTTGGCGGTCTCGAAGACCTCCTCGATCCGGTGCGGATGGATCCGGCCGTCGAGCACCAGCTTCTCCAGCGTCAACCGGCCGATCTCCCGGCGTACCGGATCGAAGCAGGACAGCAGCACCGCTTCCGGGGTGTCGTCGATGATCAGGTTGACTCCGGTGACCGACTCGAAGGCCCGGATGTTCCGCCCCTCGCGGCCGATGATCCGGCCCTTCATCTCGTCGCCGGGCAGGTGCAGCACGCTGACGACACTCTCCGCCGTCTGCTCACTGGCGACCCGCTGGATGGCGTCGACCACGATGTGCCGGGCCCGTTGGTCGGCGGTGTTCCGGGCGTCGGCCTCGATGTCCCGGACCAGGATCGCGGCCTCCCGCTTGGCCTGGCCCTCGATCGCGTCGACCAGTTCGACCCGGGCCGCGTCGGCGGTCAGGCCGGCGATCCGCTCCAGTTCCCGCTTCTGCTGCTCCTCCGCCTCGGCCAGGGCCGCCTCCCGGGTGACCAACCCAGCCTCCCGGGCCGCCAGTTCGGCCGCCGCCGCGGTCAACCTGCGCTCCCGCTCGGCGAGCCGCTCCACCTCCTCGGTATGCAGCCGCTCCCGCTCGTCCATCCGCTGGGCTCGCCGCTCGACCTCGGCGGCCTGCTCCCGGGTGGTGGAGGCGAGCAGGGAGATCTCCCGCTCGCCGCTGCGCCGGGCCGCCGCGCGTACCTGCTCGGCATCGGTCTCGGCCTGCCGGTGCGCCCGGTCCAGCACCGTGTCCGCCTCGGCGCGGGCCGCGTCCAGCACCCGCTGTGCCTCGGCTCGCGCGGCGCTCGCCTCGGCCTTCGCGGCGGCGGCGTCCGCCCGAGCCGACGCGGCTGCGGACTTGGCGGTGTCGACGCTCGACGACGCCTCGTCGGCGGCGGTCCGCAACGCCGCCAGCGACTGTTCCTGCCGGTCCTTCTCGGCGACGAACGCGGGGTCGTCCACGGCCGGTGCGGTGCTCACCGTGCCGATCCGGCGGAGCGCGCGGGCGCCCAGCGCCATCGCGGCGAGCACCAGCACCGCCAATCCGACGATCGCGGCCAGCAGAGCCCATTCGAGGGTGCTCACGCCGTCACCCCGCCGCGCTCGGCGCTGCCGCGAGGCCCGACACCGAGCAGCCCGATTCGCTCGCTCACGCCGTCACCTCGCTGCGCTCGGCGCCGCCGTGAGTCCAGGCGCTGAGCGGGCTGACTCGCTCGCTGCGCTCGCTCATGCCGGCGCCTCGACGCCACTGGCTCCGCTACTGTCCCTGGCCCGCTCGGTCATGGCCGCCTCCCCTTTGCCGTCCGGCGCCGGAGGGGCTGCGCCTGTGGGTGAGGCGCGCGCCCTACGGCTGTCACGACGCCCGACCGAGGCGGCTGGCCGAGGGTACGGCCGCCCGGCAGTGCCCCCGGGGACACCGCTGACGACCGGGTGTGGTGCTGCGGTCACCGGGCCGGCCCGCTCGGTAACCGCTTATCTGGCCGATGAAACTGGCCGAAGTGATGCCGTACTGTTACGCGTTCTATGTTGTGCGCTTAGCCTGCGATGGTCGGGAAAACTCGTCTAAGGCGAGGCTAGGTCGCGATGGGGCATTCGGTCAAGAAACTCATGATCCGGCGCGGCACCTGACGTAGGGCACCGGAACGCTTACGTGGCGCTGATGACGTGCCGGGCATAAGGGGGCGAGTCCGGAATCCGACCTGGTCCCGAGTGGCCCGTGACGGAGACCGAGGTGGCCGACGGAAGCGCTCCCAGCAGGCGTCCCGCCGAGCGGCGCCTCAGTCGCGCGCTACGACTACGACTGCGGCTGCGGCTGCGGCTCGACGAGCAGCCCGGCGTAGTTGGCCACCGAGCGCTGGTAACGGGACAGGTGCGGGGCCAACGTGGCGAGCGCGAGCGACGCCGCCTCACGCTCCCGCCCGAGGTCCGTCAGGGCGAGCGCCAGGAAGGCCCGTACCGCGTCGTCCAGGTGGTCGGAGCCGGCCTCCAGTTCGGCGGTGAGCAGCGCGACGCTCTGCTCCGACCGGCCGAGGTTCCGCAGCGAGCTGGCCAGCTGAATCACCGCACAGCGCCGCCGCTCGCCGGTCAGCCCCTGGTCGAGCGCCTCCCGATAGAGCGGTACGGCGAGATCGGGCCGGTCGGTCGCGTCGAACGAGGACGCCCGCTCGTAGGTGCCGATGGCACTCCCGTCGGGCAGTTCGGCGACGAGTTCCTCGATCAGGGACCGGAACTCCGCCTCGCTCCGCTGGTCGATCGATGCCCAGGCATCGGATAACCGCCGTTCCCAGCCCTCTTGATCCACTGGGCGATCCTAACCGGCGGCTGAACCTGCTGATCAGTGGCGCTCCCCCGGGCGGTCACGCCCACCCGCTCGGGGCCGCTCCACTCAGAGCCCGTCCCGGTCGAACTCCGTCTCGGCGTCGGCCAGTGCGTCGGCGTCGACGTACTCGGCGAACTCGGCCGCCTCGGCGTCCCGCTCGGCGAGCGCGTCCTTGACCGCCCGGACCGCCACCCCGGCCGGGTAACCCTTGCGGGCGAGCATGCCGACCAAGCGGCGGAACACCGCGTCCGGGGTGCCGGTGGCGGTACGCAGCTTCCGGTCGACCAGCAGGCGGGCGGTCTCGGCCTCGGCCGTCTCGTCCAACTCACCGAGCGCCTCGGCCGCGGTCTCGGCGTCCACCCCGCGCTGGCGCAGCTCGTTGGCGAGCGCCCGGCGGGCCAGCCCCCGGCCCTGATGACGGCTGGTGACCCAGGCTCGGGCGAAGGCGGCGTCGTCGATCATGCCGACCTCGTCGTAGCGGTCCAGCACCTGGGACGCCGTCTCCGCCGAGATGCCCTTCCGGGCCAGCGCCACCGCCAGCTCGGCCCGGGTCCGGGGTCGTCCGGCGAGCTGGCGCAGGCAGATCTCCCGAGCCAGCTCCGCCTCGTCGCGCGGCTTCGCCGGCTCGGTCGTTTCGCCGGCCGGTCGGCCCGCTACGTCGGACCGCTGACCGGTCGGGCCGTCCGGAACTCCGGAGCTACCCCGGCGCGAGCGGCCCGTGCCACTGCCGCCCGTACGGGCCGACGGGGCGGCATCCCAGCCCCGGCCCGTACGGGCACCACGTCGTCCAGCCACGTCTCTGTGGACTCAGTCGACCGTCAGAAATCCACCGGCGGCAGCTCGGGGCCGCCGGCCGCATCGGATGCACCCGCTCCGACACCGAGCTTTTCGAGGATCTTCTTCTCGATCTCGGCCGCCACGTCGGGGTTCTCCCGCAGGAACTCGCGGGCCTTCTCCTTGCCCTGGCCGAGCTGGTCACCGTCGTAGGTGTACCAGGCGCCGGACTTGCGGATGATCGACTGTTCAACTCCGACGTCGATCAGCGAGCCCTCCCGGGAGATGCCCTTGCCGTACATGATGTCGAACTCGGCCTGCTTGAAGGGAGCGGCGACCTTGTTCTTGACCACCTTGACCCGGGTCCGGTTGCCGACCACGTCGGTGCCGTCCTTGAGGCTCTCGATGCGTCGCACGTCGAGCCGGACCGAGGCGTAGAACTTCAACGCCCGCCCACCGGTGGTGGTCTCCGGGCTGCCGAACATCACACCGATCTTCTCGCGGAGCTGGTTGATGAAGATCGCGGTGGTACCGGTGTTGCTGAGCACACCGGTGATCTTCCGCAGCGCCTGGCTCATCAGCCGGGCCTGGAGGCCCACGTGGCTGTCGCCCATCTCGCCCTCGATCTCGGCGCGCGGCACCAGCGCCGCGACCGAGTCGATCACGATGATGTCGATCGCACCGGACCGGATCAGCATGTCGGCGATCTCCAGCGCCTGCTCACCGGTGTCCGGCTGCGAGACCAGCATCGCGTCGGTGTCCACGCCCAGTGCCTTCGCGTACTCCGGGTCGAGGGCGTGCTCGGCGTCGATGAACGCGGCGATCCCCCCGGCCCGCTGGGCGTTCGCCACCGCGTGCAGTGCCACGGTCGTCTTACCGCTGCTCTCCGGCCCGTACACCTCGACGACCCGGCCGCGCGGCAGACCGCCGACACCGAGCGCCACGTCGAGTGCGATGGAACCGGTTGGAATCACGGCAGTCTGGATGACCGGCCGCTCCCCCAGCCGCATCACCGAGCCCTTGCCGAATTGCTTGTCGATCTGAGCGAGAGCAAGGTCGAGTGCCTTCTCCCGGTCAGGACCTGCCGCCATCGTCGCCACCCCTGCCTTCGCCGGCATCTTCGCTGAGCTTTTCGTCACGCGGACACGCTAGGCGCTCGGTCCGACAGAAAACAGCCGGCTGGCCACGACCCGTGGACGGGCGCCCTGCTGTGGACAATAGCCGAACAGGTGTACGACTCAACGCACGACACGCCAAACTACCGTAAGTGCCTCGTTGATCACGCCATGGAGTTGATCCCGACAGGGACCCTACCGCTCACCGCAGCCGAGTGGGGACCCGGTCCGGGTACGCGGCGCAGACCGCCCGCCACACCACCACCGTCTCCTCGCCGGCTTCGAGGGCCTGCCGGATGGTCCGGCCACCCAACTGCGGCAACACCTGGTCGGCGGCGAGGCTGCCGGCGTACGCCGGGCCGAACGTCTGCTCCAGGCGCGTCCAGAAATCCGTCAGCCGCACCGAGACACTTCCCTTCCCATCCCATCCATCGACGAGCCGGGTCCACCCCGTCGGGCGCGCCTCACGCTCCGGCGCGCTCCTCCCGCGACGCCGTCCGCAACGCTAGCGCCACCAGCGGGACGACGGCGACCGCGGCCAGCAGGTTGAGCACGGCATAGCCGGCCAACTGGATGACAAACCCGCTCAGTGCCCCGGCGAGCGCACCGGCCAGCCCCATGGTCAGGTCGGAGAGCCCCTGGACGGCGGGCCGGACGTCGGCCGACACCGACTCGGAGAGCAGGGTGGAGCCGGCCACCATGGTCCCGGACCAGCCCAGGCCGAGCAGCGTCAGCCCCACCGACACCTGTGCGGTGTTGTGTCCGGCGGTCCCGGCGACCGCGCAGGCGGCGAGCAGCGTGCCGATCCCGCCCAGGATCACGGGCCGCCGCCCGAACCGGTCCGTCAGCCAGCCGACCACCGGGGAGAGCGCGAACATGCCGGCGATGTGCAGGCTCAGCACGATGCCGACGACCCGCAGCACGTCGGCATCGGAGTGCCACTCGCCGAGGTGCACCGGGGTCATCGCCATCACCCCGACCATCACCAGGTGGCCCATTGCGACGGCGGAGATGCCGAGCCGGGCGGCCGGCACCTCGCGTACCACCCGGAGCGCCGCGCGGAGCCCGTCGCCGCGAGCGACGGTCCGGGCCGCGCCACGGGCGGACGTCGCGCCCGCACCGGCCGCCGCGCCGCCGCCGGTGGTGTCGACGGCGTCGGCGACCGGCTCGGCCGGCAACGCCTCGGCCCGCAACGCCTCGGCCCGCTCGGCCGGCAACGCCTCGGCCCGCTCGGCCCCGAGCCGGCGCGCGGTCAGCAGCGGATCCGGACGGAGCAGCACCAGGAGTACGCCGGCGGCGAGCACGAACGCCAGCACGCTGAACACGAACGGGCCGCTCAGCAACGGCAGCCCGGTCCAGCCGAGCACGTCGTCGGCCGGTGCGGCGAGGTTCGGCGCGGTCACCGCACCGATCGTGGTGGCCCAGACGACCATCGACAACTGCCGGCCCCGCCGGTTCGGCTCGGCCAGGTCGACCGCGGCGTACCGGGACTGGAGGTTGGCCGCGGTGCCGCCGCCGAAGAGCAGCATGCCGAGGAACAGCAGCGGAACCCAGCCGGTCACCGCCGCGACGACGATCAGGACCCCACCCACCGCACCGGTCAGGTACGCGGCGACCAGCCCGGGGCGCCGCCCGCCGGTCCGCATGATCCGGGTCACCGGTACGGCCAGCAGTGCACCGCCGACCACCGACGCGCTCTGGGCGAGTCCCGAGATGGCGGTGCCGCCGACCTGGGCGGCGAGCAGGACGCCCACGGTCATCCCGATGGTCATGCCGATGCCGCCGATGACCTGGGTGAGACAGAGCAGCCACAGGGTGCGCCGCTGGATCCGGGCGACGTCGATCCGTTCCGGCTCCGTCGCCCGTCCGACCGTTCCGGTGCTCAACTCTGTCGCCATCGACTGCTCCCCGTGTGTCCGCCCTGTTAGGAAGGGCCCCTTCCTAGCGTTTCCTGTATAGGAAGGGGCCCTTCCTAACACGATCGGGCTCTACAGGCCCAGTTCGCGGCCGATGATCTCCTTCATGATCTCGGTGGTGCCGCCGTAGATGGTCTGCACCCGGCCGTCCAGCCAGGCCTTGGCGACCGGGTACTCCAGCATGTAGCCGTACCCGCCGTGCAGCTGTACGCAGCGGTCGGCGACCCGGTTCTGCAACTCGGTGGTCCACCACTTCACCTTCGCCGCGTCCACGGCGGACAGCCGCCCGGCACCGAACTCGGCGACACAGTGGTTCAGGAAGGTACGGGCGATGGTGATCTCGGTGTCCAGCTCGGCGAGTAGGAAGCGGTTGTGCTGGAACGCCCCGATCGACTGGCCGAACGCCTGCCGCGAGCGGGCGTACTCGACGGTGACCGCGAGCAGTCGTTCGGCGGCGGCGACCGCCGCGACCGCGATACCGAGCCGCTCCCGGGGCAGGTTGCCCATCAGGTGGTAGAAGCCTTTGTTCTCGATCCCGAGCAGGTTCTCCGCCGGCACCCGGCAGTCGTCGAAGAACAGCTCGGCGGTGTCGTTGGCCTTCAGGCCGACCTTGGCCAGCCGACGTCCCCGGGCGAAGCCGGGCGTGCCCCGCTCGACCACGACCAGGCTGACCCCGTGCGCACCCCGGTCGGCGGCGGTCAACACCGCGACCACCACCAGATCGGCCAGCTCACCGTTGGTGATGAACGTCTTCTGTCCGTTGAGGACGTACGCGTCACCGTCCCGGACCGCAGTGGTCCGGATCCCGGCCAGGTCGGAACCCGCACCCGGCTCGCTCATCGCGATCGCGGTGACCAGGTCGCCGGAGCAGAACCCGGGCAGCCAGCGCCGACGCTGCTCCTCGGTGCCCAGGTCGGTCAGGTACGGCGCCACCACGTCGTTGTGCAACCCGAACCCGAGGCCGGAACAGCCGGCGGCGACGACCTCCTCCACCAGTACCGCGTTGAACCGGAAGTCCCGTTGGCCGCCTCCGCCGTACTCCTCGGGAACGTCCATGCCCAGCAGCCCGGCGGCACCGGCCCGGCGCCAGACCTCCCGGTCGACGATGCCGTCGGCCTCCCACCGCTCGTGGTGCGGCACCGCCTCGCGGGCCAGGAACGCCCGGCACAGCGCCCGGAACTCGTCGTGTACCGGCTCGTAGAGGTGCTGTTCCATGCCGGTCAGTCTGCCCGTGGGCTCCGGCGAACCCAACCCTCGGAGAGCACCGGGGCCCGTGACGGTGACCGTGGGCGGGGCACCGAGCAGCCGCGGACCGAGCAGCCGGAGAGCGGCGGCGCCGGGTGGGCGTACCCCGGTCAGCCGAGCGCGCCGGCCACCACCTTGAGGTCGGCGACCAGGCCGGCATAGGCGGCGTCGCGGTCGTCGGCGCGCAGCACGGCCGACGGATGGATGGTGGCGACGAGCTGGGTCGGCGGGACGGACTCCCGCTGCCCGGTCGGCCCGACCGGTACCTTGGCGAAGTCCTGCGGTCGCTGGGCCGACTCGGGCCAGGGCAGCAGGACGCCCCGGGACTGGGTGACCCGGAACGACGGGCCGAGCAGCGCCTTGGCGGCGGTCGCGCCGAGCACCACCACGACCTCGGGGTGCAGTTGGGCGAACTCGGCGACCAGCCAGGGGCGGCAGGCGACGATGTGCACCCGGTCGGGGGTCTTGTGCAGCCGGCGCTTACCCCGCATCTCGAACCGGAAGTGCTTGACGGCGTTCGTGATGTAGAGGTGCTTCGGGTCGATGCCGGCCTCGTCCACGGCCCGGCGCAACAGGTGTCCGGCCGGACCGACGAAGGGCAGCCCCTGCACGTCCTCCACGTCGCCGGGCTGCTCGCCGACGAAGACCACCCGGGCGTGCTCGTCACCCCGGCCGAAGACCGTCTGGGTGGCGTCCCGGTGCAGCTCACAGCCACGGCAGCCGCTGGCGGCCTCGCGCAGTGCGGCCAGGCCGTCGGTGCCGGGTGGGATGAACTCCTGCGCTCCGGGCGCGCTCTCCGTTTCAGGCATAGCGCATGTTCTACCCGCTACCCCCGACGTCACGCACTGAGGCTGGTCGGCGTGGCGGACGCGGCGGCCCGGGCCACCGCGTCGGCCAGCGGCTCGATGTCCCGCTCGGCGAGCGGACTGACCGTGATCCGGATTCCCGGTCCGCTGTTCAACCGGAAGAGCGCACCGGGCGCCACCACGTACCCGGCGTCGCGCAGCATGGCGACCGCCCGGGTCTCGTCCGGCACCGTCAGCCAGACGTTGATGCCGGTCCGGCCGTGCCCGGTCAGCCCGCGTTCGGCGAGCGCGGTACGGAGCGCGGCCACCCGGTCGGCGTAGCTCCGCCGGGCCAGGGCGATCTGTTCGGCGACCGCCGGATCCCGCCAGAGGGAGAGGGTCAGCCGTTGCAGCACGGTGGAGACCCAACCGGAGCCGACGCGCAGCCGCCCGGCGACCCTGGCAACCGTGGCCTCGTCACCGGCGAGGACGGCGAGCCGCAGGTCCGGCCCGTACGGCTTGCTCGCCGAGCGGACGAAGGCCCAGGTCGTGGTCGCGCCGGCCAGGGAGTGCAGGGGCTCCACCGAGATCTCGGCGGCGTGGTCGTCCTCGACGAGCAGCAGGTCGGGATGTCGGCCCAGCACCTCGCGTAGCGCCGCTGCCCGTTGCGCGGTGACCGCCGCTCCGGTCGGATTGTGGGCTCGGCTGGTCACCAGCACGGCTTGGGCTCCGGCGGCCAGCGCGGTGCGCAGCCCGGCCGGGGTCGGGCCGGCGTCGTCCACCGCCATCGGCACCACCCGCAGCCCGAGGCTGGCGACCAGGTCGATGGTGTTGGCCCAGCCCGGGTCCTCGACGGCGACGGCGTCGCCCGGGCGGAGGTTGGTGACGAGCAGCCGCTCGATGGCGTCCGACGCCCCTCCGGTCACCGTCACCGCCTCCACCGGTACGCCGTCGGCGGACAGTCGCTCCCGCGCCGCGTCGACCAGTTCCGGTAGTACCCGGCCACCGCTGTAGTTGACCGGAGGTCCGGCGACGGACGCCAGGGCGGCCAGGTGGGGTCCGAGCGGGGGCAGCAGCCGGGAATCGGGTTGGCCGACGGAGAGGTCCAGCGCGCCGGGTGGCGTCGGCAGCCGCAGTTCGGCGCGGCCGGCGGTGACCGGTGGCTTGGGCCGGACCCGGGTGCCGTTGCGGCCGGCGGTCTCCACCACGCCACGCTGGCGCAGCCCCTGGTACGCCTTGGCGACCGTCCCGGGTGCGACGGAGAGCTGGTCGGCGAGGGCCCGGACGGCGGGCAGCGCCGCCCCGGCGGGCAACTCTCCCAACCGGACGCCGGTCTCGATGCTCGCCAAAATCTCGGCTGCCGTCGTGCCGGTGATCTGATAATGTGCTGTCACAGTTAAAGGATTGTACTATAACAAAGAGGCGGACGCCAGATGTACGAGCAGACGCACCGGACCACCGCCACCCGCGACCGGGGCCGGACCGACTACCGCCGGAACAGCGCACACGAGCTTCTCGACGAGGCGTACCACTGCCATCTCGGGTTCACCGTCGACGGCGAGCCCCGGGTGCTACCCACCCTGCACGTGCGGATCGGCGAGACGCTCTACCTGCACGGCTCCACCGGCAGCCGGCCACTGCTGGCCGCCCGGGGCGACGCCGGACTGCCGGTCTGTGTCGCCGTCACCCACCTCGACGGCCTGGTCTACGCCCGCTCCCAGTTCCACCACAGCGCCAACTACCGCTCCGTGGTGGTGCACGGCAGCGCCCACCTGGTCACCGCCGAGGCGGAGAAGGCGGCCGTGCTGACCGCGCTGGTAGAGAAGGTCGGCCGGGGACGATCCGGCGCCAGTCGACCACCGCACCGCCGGGAACTCGCCGAAACCGCCGTACTGGCACTGCCGCTGCGCGAGGTCTCGGTCCGGACCCGCACCGGCGGCGTACGCGAGGAGCCGGAGGACCTCGCCCTGCCGCACTGGGCCGGCGTACTGCCCCTGCGGATGGTCACCGGCCGACCGCAGCCGGACGCCGGGGTGACCGCGCCATTGCCCGACCACCTGCGTCCGGAACTGACCCCCTGGCACACCCCGGCACCGATGGCCGGCGCCCACGTCCGGCTCGAGCCACTCGCCGAGTCGCACGTCGACGGGCTCTGGGCGGCCACCCGCGATCCCGAGGTCTGGCAACACCTGAGCGTCGCGCCGCCGACCACCCCGGACGACGTCGCCGACCTGGTCCGGGCGGCGCTCGACGCCGGCTGGCAGGGCGAGCGGGTGCCCTGGGTACAACTCGACGCCGGTACCGGAGAGGTGATCGGCACCACCTCCTACTACGAGGTCAACCCGCAGCATCGCAGGGTCGCGATCGGACACACCTTCCTGGGACGCCGCTGGTGGCGTACCGGGGTCAACACCGAGGCCAAGCTGATGCTGCTGACCCGGGCCTTCGAGGAGTTGGGCGCAGAGCGGGTGGTCTGGCACACCGACATCCGCAACGAGCGTTCACAGCGGGCCATCGAACGGCTCGGCGCCCGGCGCGAGGCGGTCCTCCGACGCCACCGGCAGCGTCCGGACGGCTCGTGGCGGGACACCGTGCAGTACGCGATGATCGCCGACGAGTGGCCGGAAGCACAGCTTCAGCTGCGGAAATCGCTTCGTTCGGCGGTCCCGGCCGGGCGATGATCCAGGCGTGCTGGGGATCACCGACATCTGGACGTACCTGCTGGGCACCGTGGCCATCATCCTGCTGCCCGGACCCAACTCACTCTTCGTGCTCACCACGGCCGCCAAGACCGGGGTACGGACGGGCTACCGCGCCGCCGCCGGGGTGTTCGTCGGCGACGCCGTGCTGATGGCACTCTCCGCCGCCGGGGTGGCGTCGCTGCTCACGGCGCACCCGCCGATCTTCATGGTGATCAAGTACGCCGGTGCGGCGTACCTCGGTTATCTCGGGCTGAGCATGCTGCGTGGGGCGTGGCGGCGCTGGCGTACCCGGAACGACCCGGCGGCGCCGCGCCCGGCCGGCATCCCGCCGGCCGGCACTCGGCCGGTGGAGGTGCGCGTGGACGCGGCCGACCGGCCGTTCCGGCGGGCGGCGGCGATCAGCCTGCTGAACCCGAAGGCGATCCTGTTCTTCATCTCCTTCTTCATCCAGTTCGTCGACCCGGCATATCCGCACCCGGCGTTGTCGTTCCTGCTGCTCGGCCTGATCGTCCAGGTCACCAGCGCGCTCTACCTGACCACGCTGATCTTCGCCGGCACCTACCTGGCGGCCCAGTTCCGCGCTCGGCGGCGGCTGACCGCCGGCGTGGCCACCGGTATCGGCGCCCTCTTCCTCGGCTTCAGCCTCAAACTGGCCACCGCCACCGTCGGCTGAGGCGTCGGGCGTCGGCGTCAGGCGTTAGAAGGGGGCCCTTGTTCTACAGAAAGCGATAAGAAGGGGCCCTTCCTTACCGTCAGGTTCCGCCGCCACCGCCGCCGATGCCGCCCCCGCCGCTGTCGGCCTGCCGCGGGCCTCGGTCGGGTGCGGACGCGTCGCCGGAGGCGTGTCCGGATGGTTCGGCGCCGGGTGGGTTGCTGTCCGGGGTGTTGGTGCCGGAGGGGCCGGGGTGTAGTGGATCGGTACTGGGCGGGGGCGGGGGGTGGCGTGGGGACGGGTCGCGGCGGGTTGTCCGGACCGGAAGGCCGGAGGCCAGCGCGGCATGCCGCTGGACCGCGTACCGGATCCAGCCGTCCAGCACGCTCGTCCAGTCGAGTTCGGCGGCGCCCTGGTGCGCTACCCGGAACCGGCTGAGGCTGACGTGGCCGGCTCCGGCGAGCGCGATCCGACGGTCCAGCGCGAAGACGACCTCCACCCCGAGTGGATCGGCGAAGAAGCTCACCTCGAGTTCGCTGAACGGGCCACCGTACAGCGGCGCCGCCCAGAAGCCGATCTTCTGGTGGAAGGGCAGTCGCTGGTCCACTCCGGGCAGCCGACCGGCGAGCAGTCCGACCTGGCGCAACTGGAAACCCAGCCCGGTCAGCGTGGCGAGTACGCCCTCCTGGGCCGGCAGCGGATGCACGTACACCGGGCGCAGGTCGCCCCGGTCCAGCAGCGGACTGACCGCGACCTCGGTCCGCAAGCCCATCCTCAGGTTGAGCAGGCACTCCCCGTTGACCACCGTCACCGGGGTCTCCCAGGGCACCGGTACGCCGAAGTCGACGGTCCGGCACTCGTCAGGATCCAGCCCGAACGGCCCGGTGACGGGCACCCGATGGAACTCCACCGGTACGTACTCGGCCGAACCGTCCGCCGGCTCGACCCGGGTGACCAGGCCGAGTGTCAACCTGTCGACCGTCACCCCGGATCGGCCGGCGGTGACGGCGACCCGACCCGGCAGGGTCAGCCCCGGCCGGGTGCTCGGATTGGGCAGCGCGGTCCGCACACTCACGCCCGAGCCGGGCAGGAGCTTTCCGAAGCCCACCGCCGCCGTCCCTTCCGCACCCGAGCGCCCGGACCCCCCGCCGGCCGTACGGGCACCACCCCCGTGGCACCGCTTTGCGCAGCCGCCACCCCCCGGTGGCACCGCTCAGCGCAGTCGCCGCCCCCGTGGCACCGGATCGGTCTCGTCGTCGAACTCCCCGATGACCTCCTCGAGCAGGTCCTCCAGGGCGACGAACCCGATCGGCCGACGGGTGCCGGCACCGTTGCTGACCAGGGCCAACTGCGCCTGGTCGGCACGCATCGCGGCGACCGCCTCGGTGACCGTCGCCGTCGCCGCGAGGGTGAACGGGGTGGTCATCAGATCCCGGGCCGTCGCCGTACGGCCGGCGGTGGTGATCCGGACCGCCTCCCGGACGTGCACCACTCCGGCCACCTCGCCCGGATGGTCGAAGACGGCCAGCCGGGACCGGCCGCTGGACCGGCAGACCTCCTCGATCCGCTCGGCGGAGTCGTCCAGGCGTACCGACACGATCGTCTCCACCGGCTCCATCACCTGGGCGACAGTGGTGCCCTGGAGCGACAGCATGCTGGTCAGCATCTCGTGCTGGTCGGCGGCGAGCAGACCGTGCTCGCGGGACTGCTGCAACAGCATCCGCAGTTCCTCCGGCCCGTGCGCCTGCGCCAACTGCTCCTCGGGATCCACCCGGGCCAGCCGCAGCGTGACGTTGGCCAGCCCGTTGAGCGCGGCCAGCACCGGCCGGGCGACCCGGGCGAAGGCCCGGAACGGCAGGGCGAGCAGCAGCGCGGACCGCTCCGGATCGGTGATCGCCCACGACTTGGGAGCCATCTCGCCGACCACCAGGTGCAGGAAGGTCACGATTCCGAGCGCGAGCAGCAGGGCGATGACGTGGCTGGCCGTGTTCGGCAGGCCCACCGCGTGCAGCACCGGGCTGAACAGGTGCTCGATGGCGGGTTCGGCGAGCGCACCGAGCCCCAGCGTGCAGACCGTGATGCCGAGCTGGGCACCGGCCAGCATCAGGGTCAGCTCCCGGACCCCGTCCAGCGCCGCCCGGGCGGCCCGACCGCCGGAGGCGGCGGCCTGCTCCAACCGGTAGCGCTTGCTCGCCAGCAGGGCGAACTCGGCGGCCACGAAGAAGCCGTTGAGCGCGAGCAGCAACAGGGAGATCAGCAACGCCCACGTCGTACTCATGACGCGGCCTCGTTGGCCAGCACCCGGAGGCGGACGGAGTCGGCGACGTGCCGGTCTACCGCCAGCACCTCGACGTGGGCCCGGGGCAGCGACTCCTGGTGCTCGCCGTCCCCCTCCGAGGACAACCGGATCTCCAACCGGTCGCCGACCTCGGGCACCCGACCGAGTTCCCGCATCACCAGTCCGGACAGGGTGTCGTACTCGGGCGCCTCGGGCAGGGTGATGCCGGTGCTGTCGGCGACCTCGTCGATCCGCCACCGGGCCGGCACGACCCAGGAGCCGTCGGCCTGGCGGATCGGGGCCCGCTCCGGCGGATCGTCCTCGTCCCGGATCGGCCCGACCAGTTCCTCGGCGATGTCCTCCAGCGTGATCACGCCGGCGAACCCGCCGTACTCGTCGACCACGCAGGCGAGCTGGCGGTGCCCGGCACGCAACCGGTCCAGCACCGTCGGCAGCGGCAACGTGGCCGGCACCAGCAGCGGGGGTACGGCCACCGCCTCGACCGGGGTGGTCGCCCGCTCGGCCGCCGGCACCCCCAGCACGTCGGCGATGCCGACCACGCCGATCAGGTCGTCCACCCCCTCCGCGCCCCGGACCGGGAAACGTGAGTGCCCGGTGTCCAGCAGCTCGACCAGTCGGCTGACCGGTTCGTCGGCGCGTACGGTGTGCACGTCCACCCGGGGCACCATGGCCTCGGCGGCGGTGAGCTGCCGGAAGTCGAGACCCCGGTCCAGCAGGATGGACATCTCCGCGTCGAGCTGCCCCTCCTCGCGCGACTCGGCGATGATCTGCTCCAGGTCCTCCGGCGTCGCCCCGCTCGGCAGTTCCTCCACGGGTTCGATGCCGAACCGGCGCAGCAGCCGGGTGGCGGCGACGTCGAACAGCCGGATCACCGGACCGGCGACGGCGAGGTAGATCAGGGTCGAGCGGCTGAGTGCCCGGGCCAACGGCTCGGCCCGGACGATGGCGAGGTTCTTCGGGGCCAGCTCGCCGAAGACCATCTGTACGACGGTGGCGATCACCAGAGCCAGCGCGACCGAGACCGGGGTGCTGACCGCCGCCGAGACCCCCGCCACCCCGAGCAGCTCGGCCAGCCCGTCGCCCAGGAACGGCTCGGCGACGTAACCGACGAGCAGCGCGGTGACGGTGATCCCGAGCTGGGCGCCGGAGAGCATGAAGGAGAGGCGTCCGGTGACCGTGAGGGCGCGCTGGGCGGCGATGTCGCCGTCCTCGGCGAGCTGGCGGAGTTTGCCCCGGTCCACGGCGACATAGCCGAATTCCTGGGCGACGAAGTAGCCCGTCGCCGCGGTGAGCACGATGATCAGAAGAAGACCGAGCGCGATCAACACGGGTGGCTCAGCGCTCCCCGTTGTCGCGACTGGTGCGATGGTTGCCGGGTCTGACCCGGCTGGCTACAGCTGCCCTCCTGGGCAGTTGAGTCGATCACCCGACCATCTTATCCAGGCCCGTTGTTCCCTGCCCGGACAACCACCGCTCCCCGCCGCCAGGCTTCCGGCCGCCGGCTCCCGGCGCCTGCGCGAAGGTCGGCCACCCGGAGCCGAAACCGTTTCCGGGGCCGGTGACCGGGTAGGGAACCGTGTCCCGGGCGGTTCCGCCGGCCCGCCGGATCCCGCGTACGGAGCCACCGGCGCGGCCGGCGACGGAGCGGACACCGGAGAACGGGAGGCGGTATTGGGACACGAGTGGCGTAACTGGTCCGGGAGCCTGCGCTTCACCCCCCGGGAGCAGGTCACGCCGGCCGACGAGGACGCGCTCCGGGCGCTGGTCGACCGGGCCCGCCGGACGTCGACGAAGCTCCGGCCGGTCGGATCGGGTCACTCGTCAAGTCCGCTGGTCAGGACCGAGGATGTGCTGGTCAGCCTGACCGGGCTGGCGCGGTCGATGCAGCGGCACGAGGATCCGCAACTGGCGACGGTGGGCGCCGGCGTACCGCTGGGCGAACTCGGCGAGGCCCTGTACGAGGCGGGGCTGGCCATGGACAACCTCGGCGACGTCGACGTGCAGTCGATCGCCGGCGCCACCGCCACCGGTACGCACGGCACCGGGCTCCGCTTCGGCAGTCTGTCCACTCAGGTCGCCGGCGTACGGATGGTGACCGGAACCGGTGAGGTGCTGGACATCTCCCCCGAGCGGAACGCCGACCTGCTCCCGGCGGCCCGACTGTCCCTGGGCGCCCTCGGCGTGGTGACCCGGATGACGCTTCGGCTCGCGCCGACCTACCACCTGCGGCGCCGGAGCTGGTGCTCGTCCATCGCCTGGACCCTCGAACATCTGCACCAGTTGCAGCGGCAGAACCGGAACATGGACTTCTACTGGTATCCGCGCACCGACACCACCCAGATCCGCACGCTCAACCTGCACGGCGAGGAACCGGCACTCACCCCCGCCGGGGAGTCCCGGACGACCGAGACCGGCCCGAGTCACCGGACCATTCCCCGGCACCGGGAACTACGCTTCGACGAGATCGAGTACGCCATCCCGTCGGAGGCGTTCCATCCCTGCTTCGCGGAGATCCGACGCCGGGTCCTGAACCGGCACCGGGCCGGGGTGGCCTGGCGGATACTGGTCCGCACCGTCGCCGAGGACGACATCTGGCTCAGCAACGCGTACGACCGGTCCACCACGACGATCGCCTGTCTTCAGAACAACTCCCTGCCGTACCAGGAGTACTTCGACGACGTCGAGGCCGTGTTCCGGCAGCACGACGGGCGCCCACACTGGGGGAAGAAGCACTCGCTGACCGCCCGGGACCTGAGTCGGCTCTATCCGCAGTGGGAGAGCTTCCAGGACGTTCGCCGCCGGCTCGACCCCGACGACGTCTTCCTCACCCCCGACCTCGCCCGGCTGCTGGAGGACCGCTGATGGCCGGGCTCGGCGGGCGGGTGTGGGTGGTCCCGGGTGGCCGGATCCCCTTTCCGAGCAGCGGCGACGAACCGGAGTTCACCAGCTTCGACCAGTTGTGCGTGCTCAACACGGGTGACGAGACCGCCGAACTGGAGCTGACGGTCTACTACCAGGACCGGGAGCCGGTGGGTCCGTACCCGATCGAGGTCGGCGCGCGACGCGTCCGGCACGTACGCCTCAACGACCTCGTCGATCCGGAGGCGATCGTCCTGGGGCGACAGTTCGGCTGCGTCGTACGGTCCCAGGTCCCGGTCGTCGTCCAGTTCAGCCGGCAGGACACCCGGCTGCCCGGCGTCATCGGGCTGACCGGCACCATGGCCTTCCCGGCCGAGTCGTGACCGGTCCGCCGGTCGGTGCCGGACGCTGACGGGTCATCGGCAGCAGTGCGATCAGCAACGCGGCGCCGCCGAGGGGCAGCAGGTCCAGGTCGACCGTGATCAGGACGAACCCGACGGCGGCCAGCACCGGGCTCCACCAGGGCAGTCGCCTTGGCCGGACGGTGGCGGCCAGCACCGCCAGCGCGAGCAGGCCGAGGGGAAAGAGCATCGCGCCGAACTCGTCGAGTACCCCGGTGAACCCGCCGGGCAGGCCGGGGAAGTCCTCGTACCGCTGGTAGAGCCGGTTCATCCCGGCCCGATCCGTGGCCTGGATGCCGACGATGAGGTCGACGACCACGACACGGACGAACGCGATCAGCCCGATCAGGCCGGCGACGAGCGCCACCGTGCGGGCGAGCCGAAGCCGGGAGGCGACGCGGGTCAGCCCGACCATGACCACTCCGAAGAGCACCAGGGCGGCCAGGAACAGCAGGTGGCCGATGGTCCAGGCGATCCCCGGACCGTGGCTGCCGTCCAGGCCGTCCAGCAACCGGACCAGGCCGTACCCCAACAGGAGCGCGGGTGCGGCGAGGTAGGGAATCAACATGTCGTACTCCTCGGGATCCGGTGGTTCGGACCTCGATCCTGCGCAGTCCCGCCCGGGAACGGATCGCCCGACGGAGCGATCTCGCCGGGTCGACTCCCCCGGGCGACGGAGTCCGGCCCGCCGAGCCCGACGCCGTGGCACCGGGCCCGAGCCGCCGGATCAGGTACCGGCACCATCGGGTTCGGAGTTCGCGACGACCAGACCGGTCTCGAAGGCGACGATCACGGCCTGGACCCGGTCCCGCAGATGCAGCTTGGCGAGCACGTTGCTCACGTGGGTCTTCACGGTGTGTTCACTGACCACGAACGCGGCGGCGATCTCGGCGTTGGAGAGCCCGCGCCCGAGCAGGCGCAGGGTCTCCTGCTCCCGTACGGTCAACACCCGCAGCCGGTCCGCCGGGCGGTGCCCCTGCCGGGGCCGGTGCCGGATCAGGTCGGCGATCAGTCTCCTGGTCACCGGCGGCGCGAGCAGCGCCTCTCCGGCCGCCACCACCCGGACGGCGTGCACCAGGTCGTCCCGTCGGACGCTCTTGAGCAGGAACCCGCTCGCTCCGGCGTAGAGCGCGTCGTACACGTAGTCGTCCTGGTCGTAGGTGGTCAGCATGATGACCCGGGTATCCGTTTCGGCGCAGACCAGGCGGGCGGCCTCGATGCCGTCCATGCTCGGCATCCGGATGTCGAGCAGGGCCACCTCCGGCCGGTGCCAGCGGATCCGCTCGACCGCCTCCACGCCGGTGCCGACCTCGGCGACCACGCTGATGTCCGGCTGCGCAGCGAGGATCATCGCGAATCCGCTGCGGACGAGTTCCTGGTCGTCGGCGAGCACCACCCGGATGGCGGGGCTCACCGGTGCTCCCCGCCGAGCGGTAGCCGGGCGGACACCCGGAAGCCGGTGGCGGTCGGTCCGGCGTCCGCCACCCCGCCACACTCGGCCGCCCGCTGCCGGATCCCCACCAGCCCGTGCCCGCCGTACGGAGCGGGCCCGCCGGTCCGGCACCGTCCGTCGTCGGTCACGGTGATCACGAGATCGTCGGCGGCCCACTCCAGGCGTACCGAGGCCGAGGCGGTCTCGGCGTGCTTCAACGTGTTGGTCAGGGCCTCCTGCACTATCCGGTATCCGGCGGTGTCGACTCCGGTGGGCAGTGGCCGGGGTCGCCCCTCGGTGTGCAGCTGGACCGACAGGCCGGCCCGCCGTACCTGGTCCAGCAGTGACGGCAGGGCCGCCACCGTCGGAGGCGGCAGGCGTACCCCGAGATCCTTCTCCTCCTTGAGCACGCCCAGCGTGCTCGACAGCTCGGCCATCGCCGACCTGCCGGCCTCGGCGATCACGTCGAACGACCGTTCGGCCTGGTCCGGGTCGCTGCGGAGCACCACGGGACCGGCCTCGGCCTGCACGACCATCACGCTGACCGCGTGTGCGAGCACGTCGTGCATGTCGCGGGCTATCCGGTTCCGTTCCTCCGCCGCCGCACGGGCGGCGGTGGCCTCCCGGCCCCGCTCCAGCTCGGCGGCGCGTTCCGCCACCGCCTCGGCGCGGGCCCGATTCGTCCGGGCCAGGGTGCCGAGCAGGTACGCGGTCAGCGGCAGCAGGATGGTGAACATGAACTCGGCCGCGGTGTTGCGCTTCAGCAGGAGTGCGGCGGGCGGGAAGGTCAGCAGGATCATCCAGAGGAAGCTGAGCCGCTGCCAACGCTTCCCCAGATCGGCGATGGTGTAGATCGCGACCAGCCCGCTGTACTGCAGCATCTGACCGGGCCGATGGTGCAGCGAGACCAACGACGCGAAGCTGAAGACCAGGACCGCCACGGTGAACGGGGCCCGCCGCCGCCAGATCAGCGGGAGCACCGAACCCGCGTTCAGTACCCCGCCGAGCAGCGTCACGTGCCCCGGTGGGGAGGTCAGGAAGGGCACCGACAGCGGCACCGCGACGGCGACGGCGAGGGCGCCGTCGGCGAGGTACGGATTCCTGACCCGAAGCCGGGCGGCACTGGTGAACCAGGCGGGCAGCGGAACGGGCATGGCCAAGTATGGAACGGCGGCCCGGAGGATCTTCGCCGGGCGCCCGTCGCGACACTCCCGAGCCGGCGTCCCGCTCAGCCCGCGCCCCCGGATCCGACGGCGTCCCGCTCAGCCGGCACCCCCGGATCCGACGGCGTCCCGCTCAGCCCGCGCCCCCGGGTCCGGCGTCCCGGTCGGCGAGTTCGTCGACCTCCAGCAGTTCGCGCCGGACCCGACCGGTCCGGTAGGCGGCCCGGCCGATCATCTGGGCGGCCAGCGGCGCCGTGGCCAACTGGAAACCGCCGATCAGCACCAGCGTGGCCAGGTCGGCACCGTTGCGCAGACTCACCGCCAGCGCGAGCAGGATGAGCAGGGCGCCGAGCACCTGTGGCTTGGTCGCCGCGTGCATCCGGGTGAGTACGTCCGGGAACCGGACCAGGCCGATCCCGGCGACCAGGCTCAGCAGTCCCCCGGCGACCAGGCAGACCGACACGAGCAGGTCCAGCAGTTCCGAGCCACTCACGCCTCCTCCCCGGCGGCGAACCGCACCAGGGTCACCGACCCGACGAAGCCCAGCATCGACAGGCCGATCAGGATCGGCAGGGTGGTGGCGTGCCGGTTGACGGCCGCCTCCGCGCCGAGCGCGCCGATCATGATCGAGAGCAGCACCTCCACCGCGACCACCCGGTCCAGCAGGGCGGGACCGCGTACGACGCGGAACAGGGCCAGCCCCGCCGCGGCCGAGAGCAGGATGGCGACGAGAACGACGGCGACGGTCATGTGGATCCCTCCGGTTCGGAGTCGGGCGACGACAGCAGGCGCAGTTCCGCGGCGGAGCCGACCGCCCGGACCAGGCGGGCCTCCAGCGCCAGGATCCGGGCCCGGCTCTCCGCCAGGTGCCCGGCGCCGCGGACGTCCAGGACGTGCACGTACAGCGTTCCGGTGTCCCGGTCCGCCTCGACGATGAGCGTTCCCGGAACCAGCGACAGCACCTCGGCGGTCAGGGTCAGGTTGAGGTCGCTCCGTACCCGCAGCCGGACGGCGATGATCGCGTTCCGGGGTGCCGCACCGGGACGCACCGCGACCCAGGCGACCTGCACGCTCGCGACCAGAAGCTCGATGACGAACCAGGCGGCCAGGGCGGCCAGGGCCAGCGGTCGGAGCCGGCCCCCGAAGGTCACCCGGGGCAGTGGCATGAAGACCAGCACCACCATGGCCACCAACGCCCCGCCGATGAGGTTGCCGAGGGAGAACTCGCCCCACAGCAGGCTCCAGACCGCGACGAGCCAGGCGACCGTGAACAGGTGGTCCCGGAACCGGCGCCGGTCCGGCCGCCAGCCCGGCACCGCACGCCAGCCCCGCACCCTCCGGCGCCCGGCCGGCAGGCCGGACCGTCCCGGCAGGTCACGGCCGGTCACGGTGGGCCGCCCGGAAAGACCGCTTCCACGTACGGCGTACGTCGCCGCAGGTCCTCGGCCGCCTCGATGCTGACTCCGAAAAGCGGACCGGCCGCCACGGTCAGCCCCAGGCCGAGCAGGACCAGCGCGACGGTGGCCCCCACCATCAGTCGGGGCAACCGCTCCGACGCCTCGGGGTCGGGCAGGCCACTCGACGCCTCCGGGTCGGGTGGACCGCTCGACGCTTCCGGCTCGGGCGGCCCGCTCGACGCCTCGGGGTCGGGTGTCCGGGGCGAGCGCCAGAAGGCCAGGTTCCAGACCTTCGTCGTCGCGTAGAGGGTCAGCAGGCTGGTCAGCGTTCCACCGGCCACCAGCAGCCAGGCCAGGACCCCACCGGCGGCGACGCCGGCCTGCAACAGGCCGAGCTTGCCGAGGAAACCGGAGAACGGGGGTACTCCGGCGAGGCTCAGCGCCGGCAGGAAGAACAGCAGCCCGAGCAGCGGAGCCGTCCGGGCCAGCCCGCCGATCCGGTCCAGGTGGGTGCTGCCGGTACGGCGTTCGACCAGCCCGGCGGCCAGGAACAGGGTGGTCTGGACGGTGATGTGGTGCACCACGTAGAAGATCGCCCCGGCCAGCCCGGCCGTCGAGGCCAGCGCGATCCCGAAGAGCATGTAGCCGATGTGGCTGACCAGGGTGAACGACAGCAGCCGTTTGATGTCGGACTGGGCGACGGCGCCGAGGATGCCGACCAGCATGGTCAGCAGCGCCACCACCAGCAGTGCCTCGGCGGCGCGACCGTCCGGGAAGAGCAGCGTCTCGGTCCGGATGATCGCGTACACGCCGACCTTGGTCAGCAGGCCGGCGAAGACCGCGGTGACCGGTGCCGGGGCGGTCGGGTAGCTGTCCGGCAGCCAGGCGGAGAGCGGGAAGACCGCCGCCTTGATGCCGAAGGCGAGCAGCAGCATGAAGTGCAGCACCAGTTGCAGGTCGGCCGGCAGCGCGTCGAGCCGCTCCACCAGTTGGGCGAGGTTCAGCGTTCCGGTCGCCGCGTAGACCAGTCCGATCGCGGTAAGAAAGATCATCGATGACAGCAGGCTGACCACGACGTACGTGGTGCCGGCCCGGATCCGCTCCTCGGTGCCGCCGAGGGTCAACAGCACATAGCTGGCCGCCAGCAGGATCTCGAAGCCGACGAAGAGGTTGAACAGGTCCCCGGACAGGAAGGCGTTGGTCACTCCGGCGGTCAGGACCAGATAGGTCGGGTGGTAGATGACCACCGGGGCGTGCTGGCCCGGGTCCGCCCGGCCCTCGCCGATGGAGTAGAGCAGCACGCACAGGGTCACCGCCGCCGAGGCCACCAGCATCAGTGCGGCCACCTGGTCGGCCACCAGGACGATGCCGAGCGGAGCGGGCCATTCTCCGACGTAGACGACCAGCGGCCCGTTCCGGTACGCGTGCCAGAGCAGCAGGGTCGCGACGGTGAGGGTGACCACGAGAACCGTGACGCTGATCGCCCGCTGTAACCTCGGCCGGCGGATCAGGACCAGGGTGAGCGCCGCGCCGAGCAGTGGGACGACCACCGGCAGCGGTACCAGGAAGTTCATCGCTCGTCCGCCTCGCGGTCCAGCCGTCGGGGCCCCGGTTCCGGATCGACCTGCTCCGGATCCACGCCCTCGATCCCGCCGGCCGGCTCGGCCCAGGGCCGTACGCCGGCACCGAGGTCGTCGTCCGGGAGGGAACTCTCGCCCCGCGCGGCGCGGCGCACGATCCGGCGGTCCTCCGGGTCGGCCCGCACCTCGTCGTGTCCGGTCAACTGCCAGCTCCGGTACGCCATCGCGAGCAGGAACGCGGTCAGGCCGAGGGTGATGACGATGGCGGTGAGCACCATCGCCTGGGGGAGCGGATCGCTCATCTCACCCTCCGGGGTGACGCCGAGGATCGGCGCGCCTCCGGACCGGCCGCCCAGCAGCAGGAGCAGGTTGACGCCGTTGCCGAGCACGATGATGCCGATCAGCACCCGGCTGAGGCTCCGCTCCAGCAGCAGGGTGACCCCGGTGGCGAAGAGCACCCCGACGACGACGACCAGGACCAGGTCGGGCCTCATCTCCGCCGCCGCTCCGCGGCGGATCCGAGGTCCGCCCCGCCCGGCTCCCGGCCGGCTCCGGATCGCCGATCCGGTTCCCCCGCCCGGTCCGGCGCGCTGTCTCCGTCGGTCCGCAGCCCGGTGCCGGGCTCGTCCTCCGCCTCGATCTGCCGGTCCACCTCGGCGCCGAGGCTGCGCAGGATGTCCAGCGCCAGGCCGATCACGACCAGGTAGACACCGATGTCGAAGAAGATCGAGGTGACCAGGTGCACGTCGCCGATCAGCGGCAGGTGCGGGTCCACGACCGTACTGCGCAGGACCGGGCTACCCGTCGCGATGGCCGCCAACCCGGTGCCCACCGCGACGAGCAGGCCGGTGCCGAGCACGACCCCGGCGTCGACCGGGGCGGCCTGGTCGAGTTCGTGCCGGCCACCGGCGACGTAGCGGACCGCGAGCGCGAGACCGGCCACCAGGCCGCCGGTGAAACCACCGCCGGGCGCGTTGTGCCCGGAGAACAGCAGGAAGATGGAGAACACCACGACGGTGTGGAAGATCAGCCGGACGACCACCTCCAGGACGATCGAGCGGCTCCGGGTGCGCAGCGTGGGGCTGGCCCGTAGCCAGACCCGTTCGGAGTCGGGCGACCTCGCCGGCAGGTCCCGGCGCCGGGGCTGTTCGACGCCCCGCCGATGCTGGAAGATCAGGCTGGCCACGCCGGTGGCGGCCACCACCAGCACGGCGATCTCGCCCATGGTGTCCCAGGCCCGGATGTCGACCAGGATCACGTTGACCACGTTCCGGCCGTGCCCCAACGAGCGCGCCGGCTCCGGGAAGTCCTCGGAGATCGGTACGGCCCGCCGGCCACCGACCGCGGCCAGGGCCATTCCGGAGACGACCACCCCGACCGCCACTCCGAGGGCCACCCTGGCCCACCGGCTGCCGGGCAGTGGCCGGACCGAGAACCGGGGCGGCAGGCGGCGCAGCACCAGCACGAAGATCACGATTGTGACGGTCTCCACCAGGAACTGGGTCAGCGCCAGGTCCGGCGCTCCGTGCAGCACGAACAGCATCGCCGTGCCGTAGCCGGTGACCCCGACCAGGATCACGGCGGTGAGCCGGCGCCGGGCCAGCACGGTGAGTACCGCGGCCACCGCGAGCACCATCGCCACGACCGCCTGCAACGGGCTGTCCCAGAGCACCCACCGCCCCGGCCACGGACGCCCGGACAGCAGCGCCCCGCCGGGCACGACGACCAGGGCCAGCAGGATGATGCCGAGGTACTGCGGCAGGGAGCCGCGCTGGGTCGCGCCGGTCAGCTCGACGGCGAGCCGGTCGAGCCCGCGGGTCGTGTACCCGTACGCGGCGTCGCCGTCGACCGGGGCCCGTAGCCGGGCGACCACCGGGCCGATCCGCTCGCGCAGCGCGAAGATCACCCCACCGCCGGCCAGGGCCAGCGCCGAGAGGCCGACGGCGAGCCCCGGCCCGGGCCAGAGCGCCAGGTGGTGACCGGTCGGCCCGAACAACCGGGCGTACGGGGCGAGCAGCCCGCCGACCGCGCCGGCCAGTACCCCGCCGACCAGCCCGGCTCCGGCGAGCACGGCGGCCGGAACGAGCAGGGTGGGCTCGACCGGACGGGTCGGGGTGGGCGCGACGCCGGGCCGGTCGGCGAAGGCTCCCCAGACGAACCGGGCACTGTAGCCGACCGTCATCGTGGCCCCGAGCAGCACGGCGACGAGCAGCGGTGGATCACCGGTGAACGCCTCGAAGACCGCCTCCTTGGCGACGAATCCGAGCAGCGGCGGCACGCCGGCCATGGCGGCGGCGGCGAGTACGCCGACCGCGCAGACCAGTGGCATCCGCCGCCACAGCCCGGAGAGCACGGTCAGGTCCCGGGTGCCGGCCCGGCGGTCGATGATCCCGACCACGAGGAACAGGGCCGCCTTGAACAGGGCGTGAGCGAGCAGCAGCGCCGTGCCGGCGAGCGCGGCGTCCGGGGTGCCGGCCCCGACGACCAGGATCAGCATCCCGAGTTGGCTGACGGTGCCGTAGGCCAGCAGTAACTTCAGGTCGACCTGGCGCAGTGCGGTCCAGCCGCCGGCCAGCATGGTGACGGTCCCGGCGACGTACACGACCGGACGCCAGGGGCCGGCGGCGGCGTACGCGGGTGCGAGCAGGGCGACGAGGTAGATGCCGGCCTTGACCATGGCGGCGGCGTGCAGGTAGGCGCTGACCGGTGTCGGTGCCGCCATCGCGGCCGGCAGCCAGAAGCTGAGCGGGAAGATCGCCGACTTGGCGAGCGCGCCGAGCAGGATCAGCACCAGCGCGACGCCGAGGTAAGTTCCGGACGGCGGCGGCCTGGCCACGATCTCCGAAAAGTGGTACGTGCCGGCGTGCTGGCCGAGCATGATGAACCCGATCAGCATCACCAGTCCGCCCAGCGTGGTCACCAGGAGCGCCTGCGCCGCGGCCCGCCGGCTGGCCAGCTTCTCCGGGTTGTGCCCGATCAGCAGGTACGAGAAGACGCTGGTCAGCTCCCAGAAGACGTAGAGCAGCAGCAGGTTGTCGGCGACCACCACCCCCAGCATCGCGCCGCCGAACCCGACGAAGACCGCGGCGAACTGGCCGAGGCCGGGCTCGTCGGCGTCGAAGTACCGTACGCAGTAGACCAGCACCAGGGCGCCGATGCCGCCGATCAGCACCACCAGCAGCCAGGAGAGCGTGTCGACCCGCAGCGCCAGGTCGAGTCCCAACCCCGGAACCCAGGGGTACGTCTCGACCACCGCACCGCCGTCCCGGACCGTCCCGGCGTACGCGACCGCCCAGCCGAGCGCGGCGGCCGGAGCGAGCGCCAGCGGGTAGCAGGCCCGGCGGCCCCACCGTCGCACGAGTGCGGGCGCCGTCGCCGCGGCCACGAGATGCAGGGCCAGCAGCATCAGCATGCGTACTCCAGGCGGGTGGCGGCGCGGTTCCACCCGAGGTCTGCGCCTGTAGAAGGATCAGACGACAGAGTTGGCGGTCAACGAGGCGATTTGGCGGAATCCACCCCGGCCGGGGGCCACGGCTCACCCGGGACAGGTGCGTCGGGTCGTGCCGCTCGGAGGGTCAGCCGACGGTGCAGGGGGAGTCGACGGAGTGCGCCGACCGTCGGGGCGCGAGGTCGCCGGAGTCGATGTGGTCCGGGCCGTCCGGAGTGGACGGCACCGCCAGCTCGGGGCGGCCGAGCTGCTGGACGACCTGGTTGATCACCTGTTGGGCGGCGGCGAGGGAACGCCGGGGCAGCACCCGGCCGTGGGCCTCACGGCGTAGCACGAGGGCGTGCACCGCGGCCCGGACCCGGGCCCGGTCCGCCGCGCTGGCCGTGGCGGTCGCGGCGACGAGCGTCCGGAGGCAGTCGGCGAGCCGCTCGGCGAGGTCGAGGTCGGCGCCGCGCAGACCGGTCCGGGCCAGCGTCAGGTAGGTCTCGACCCGTCGGGTCAGCACGTCCGTACCGACCGGGGCGTCGCGCGGAACGCTGGTCATCCGGGCCCCCTTGCGCCGAGCTGAGGTTTCCGCGAAGTTACTGTATGTCGCACATCATTCGCAAGCAGTTAAGTGAGACTTAGCCCTCATCTCAGGCGATACCAACGATCAGCGGACCAGGGCCGCCCGTTCCGGGCTTGTTGTCGGACCGACCAGGCAGGATTGGCGGGTGACCGACGTGCTGACCTCGTTCGGGACGGCGACCCGGGAGTGGTTCGCCGCCGCGTTCGCCGCGCCCACCGACGCCCAGGTCGGGGCGTGGCGGGCGGTCGGCGCCGGCCGCAACGCCCTGGTGGTGGCGCCGACCGGGTCCGGCAAGACGCTCGCGGCGTTCCTCTGGTCGCTGGACCGGCTGGCCCGCGAGCCGGTGCCGCCGGATCCCCGGCAGCGCTGCCGGGTGCTCTACGTCAGCCCGCTGAAGGCCCTCGCCGTCGACGTCGAACGGAACCTGCGCGCCCCGTTGACCGGGATCCGGCAGGCGGCGTCCCGGTTGGGTCTTCCGCCGCCGGAGATCACCGTCGGCATGCGTACCGGTGACACTCCCGCCGACGAGCGACGGGCCTTCGCGCGTACTCCGCCGGACATTCTGATCACCACGCCCGAGTCGCTGTTCCTGCTGCTCACCTCCGCCGCCCGGGAGTCGCTGCGCGGGGTCGAGACGGTGATCGTCGACGAGGTGCACGCGGTGGCCGGCACCAAGCGCGGCGCCCACCTGGCGCTCTCCCTGGAGCGGCTGGACGAGTTGCTGCCCACCCCGGCCCAGCGGATCGGGCTCTCCGCGACCGTACGCCCGATCGAGGCCACCGCCCGGTTCCTCGGCGGCGCCCGGCCGGTGGCCGTGGTCGCGCCGAAGACGGCGAAGACCATCGAGGTCAGCGTGCAGGTGCCGGTCGAGGACATGACCCGGCTCGACGAGCAGGAGCCACCGGGCGACGACGAGCTGGGTGCACCGCGCCGGGCGTCCATCTGGCCGGCGGTCGAGGAACGGGTGTACGGCCTCGTCCGCTCCCACCGCTCGACCATCGTCTTCACCAACTCGCGGCGCAGCGCCGAACGCCTCTGCGCCCGGCTCAACGAACTCGCCGCCGACGAGGCCGAACTCGCCCCGGACGGCGCCGGGCCAGCGGCGCCCGGCGGTGCGGATGTTGGACCGGCGGCGCTCGGCGGTGCGGGTGCTGGACCGGCGGCGCCCGGCCGCCCGGCCCGACTGCCGGCCGAGATCATGGCGCAGTCCGGTGCCGCCGTCGGCGCCGCCCCGGTGATCGCCCGCGCCCATCACGGCAGCGTGTCCCGGGAGGAGCGTCGGCACATCGAGGAGGCGCTCAAGTCCGGCCAGTTGCCGGCGGTGGTCGCCACCTCCAGCCTGGAACTGGGCATCGACATGGGCGCCGTCGACCTGGTCGTGCAGATCGAGGCACCGCCGAGCGTCGCCGCCGGGCTGCAACGGGTGGGCCGGGCCGGGCACCAGGTCGGCGCGGTCTCCCGGGGAGTGGTGTTCCCGAAGCACCGGGGCGACCTGGTCTCCTGTGCCGTGGTCGCGGAGCGGATGGCGACCGGCACGATCGAGGAGCTGCACTATCCACGCAACCCGCTCGACGTGCTGGCCCAGCAGGTCGTCGCGATGGTCTCGCTCGACCCGTGGCGGGTCGGCGACCTGACCGCGTTGGTACGCCGGGCCGCGCCCTTCGCCGAGCTGCCCGACTCGGCCCTGCACGCCGTCCTCGACATGCTCTCCGGCCGGTATCCGTCCACCGCCTTCGCCGAGCTGCGTCCACGGCTGGTCTGGGACCGGGCCGCCGACCTGCTCACCGGCCGACCCGGGGCGCAACGGCTGGCGGTCACCAGCGGCGGCACGATTCCGGACCGCGGCCTGTTCGGGGTCTTCCTGGCCGGTGCCGAGCGGGCCGCCCGGGTCGGCGAACTGGACGAGGAGATGGTCTACGAGTCCCGGGTCGGCGACGTGTTCCTGCTCGGTTCGTCGTCCTGGCGGATCGAGGACATCACCCCCGACCGGGTGCTGGTCTCCCCCGCCCCCGGCCAGGCGGCCCGGATGCCGTTCTGGAAGGGCGACCAGCTCGGTCGGCCGGTCGAGCTGGGCCGGGCCATCGGCACCCGACTACGTGCGCTGGTCCGGTCCGACGACGAGGCGGGGCGGGCGGCCCTGGCATCGGGCGGGCTGGACGACTGGGCCGCCGGCAACCTGATGGCGTACCTGCGCGAGCAGCAGGGGGCGACCAGGTCGGTGCCGGACGACCGGACGGTGCTGGTCGAGCGGTTCCGCGACGAGCTGGGCGACTGGCGACTGGCCGTGCACTGCGTGCTCGGGGCCCGGGTGAACGGGCCGTGGGCGCTGGCCGTCGGGCGCCGCCTCGCCGAGCGGTACGGGGTGGACGCCCAGGTGATGCCCTCCGACGACGGCATCGTGGTCCGGTTGCCGGACACCGCCGAGGATCCGCCCGGCGCCGAGCTGGTGGCGTTCGACCCCGACGAGATCGCCGGGATCGTCGAGGAGTCGGTCGGCGGGTCTGCCCTGTTCGCCTCCCGGTTCCGGGAGTGCGCCGCCCGGGCGCTGCTGCTGCCCCGCCGCGACCCGCGCCGCCGCCAGCCACTCTGGCAGCAGCGTCAGCGGGCCGCCCAACTGCTCGACGTCGCCCGGGAGTACGCCGACTTCCCGATCACCCTTGAGGCGGCCCGGGAGTGCCTCCAGGACGTCTTCGACCTGCCCGGCCTGGTGACGCTGATGCGGGACATCGCCGCCCGCAAGGTCCGGCTGGTGGAGGTGGAGACGCCGAAGCCGTCGCCGTTCGCCCGCTCGCTGCTCTTCGGTTACGTCGGCGCGTTTCTCTACGAGGGCGACGCCCCACTCGCCGAGCGCCGGGCCGCCGCGCTGGCCCTGGACTCGGCCCTGCTCGGCGAACTCCTCGGCCGGGTGGACCTGCGGGAGCTGCTCGATCCGGCGGTGGTGACCGAGAGCGAGCGCCAGTTGCGGTGGCTGACCGAGCAGCGCCGGCCGCGCGACGCCGAGGACGTCGTCGAACTGCTCCGGCTGCTGGGTGACCTCTCCGACGCCGAGCTGACCGAGCGCGGGGTCCGGCCGGACTGGCTGACCGCGCTCGCGGATGCCCGACGGGTCCTGCGGGTACGGATCGCGGGCGAGGAGCGCTGGATCGGGATCGAGGACGCCGGCCGGTACGCCGACGCGCTCGGCGTGGCCCTGCCGGTCGGGGTCGCGCAGGCGTACCTCGAACCGGTGGCCGACCCGCTCGGTGATCTCGTCGCCCGGTACGCCCGGACCCACGGACCCTTCGCGGCGACCACCTGCGCGGCCCGGTTCGGGCTCGGCGTCTTCGTGGTCGAACAGACGCTGCGCCGGCTCGGCGCCGACGGGCGGGTGGTCTCCGGGGAGTTCTCCCCGACCGGCACCGGCGCCGAATGGTGCGACGCCGAGGTGCTGCGGCTGCTGCGCCGCCGGTCCCTGGCCGCGCTGCGCCGGGAGATCGAGCCAGTGCCGGCCCAGGCGCTGGCCACCTTCCTTCCGCGCTGGCAGCAGGTCGGCGCGGCGGCCCGGGGGGTCGAGGCGGTCGCCGCCGTGGTGGAGCAGTTGCAGGGCGCCGCGATGCCGGCGTCCGCGCTGGAGAGCCTGGTCCTGCCGGCCCGGGTGACCGACTACTCCCCCGCCTACCTCGACGAGCTATGCGCCAGCGGCGAGGTGCTGTGGGCCGGCTCCGGAGCGATCGGCCGGGGCGATGGCTGGGTGACGCTCGCCTACGCCGACTCGGCGGCCCTGCTGTTGCCGCCGCCCGACGACGCGCTGGCGCTGACCCCGCTGCACGAGGCGATCCTGGAGACGCTCGGCGACGGACAGGCGCTCTTCTTCCGCTCGTTGTCCGACCGGATCTCCTCGATGCCCGGCCTGACCGCGACCGACGACGAGGCGTTGGTCGCCGCCGTCTGGGAGTTGGCCTGGGCCGGCTGGCTGACCAACGACACCCTGGCGCCGCTGCGGGCCGTGCTGGGCGGCGGCGGGGCACACCGTCCGCGCCCGGGGGCACCCCGCACCCGGTACCGCCGGCCGGGCCGCCCGACGTTGTCGGCCCGGACCGGGCCGCCGTCGGTCGCCGGGCGCTGGTCCCGGCTGCCCGAGCGGGACACCGACCCGACCCGCCGGGCCGCCGCCCTCGCCGACGTGCTGCTGGAGCGGCACGGGGTGGTGACCCGGGGCGCGGTCGTCGCCGAGGGGGTGTCCGGCGGGTTCGCCGCCGTCTACCCGGTGTTGTCCGCCCTGGAGGAGCGGGGCGCGGCCCGGCGGGGCTACTTCGTCGAAGGACTCGGCGCGGCCCAGTTCGCGGTGCCCGGCGCGGTGGACCGGTTGCGGGCGCTCGCCGAGCCGGACGAGTTGCGCCGCCGGGCGGGTGCGGCCCGGGTGCTGGCCGCCACCGATCCGGCCAACCCGTACGGCGCCGCGCTGCCCTGGCCGGCCCGGGTGATCGACTCTGGCGACGGCACCGTCGATGCGGCGCCGGGTGCGAGCGGCGCGGCGGCGGGCGGCGGAACGGCCGGCGTCGCGACCGGGCACCGGGCGGGGCGCAAGGCCGGCGCGCTGGTGGTGCTGGTCGGTGGCGAACTGGTGCTCTACGTCGAGCGCGGTGGCCGTACCCTGTTGTCCTTTGTAGACGATACTGGGGCGCTGGCCGCCGCCGCCCAGGCCCTCGGCGCGGCGGTCGGGTCGGGGGCGCTCGGTGCGCTCGCGGTGGAACGTGCCGACGGCGCTTCCGTGCACGCGTCGCCGCTGCGCGACGCGCTCACCGCCGCCGGCTTCCGGACCACCCCACGCGGGCTCCGGCTACGCGGCTGATCCGATCGATACCACCTGTTGGTGGTAGGGTCCGGTGGTATGACATTAGCGATCAAACGTACGCTGTCGATGCGCCCTGAGGTCGACCGGATGTTGACCGCACATGTTGACCGCACCCCCGGCGCCACGCTGTCCTCGACGGTCAATGCCGCTCTGGTGGAATATCTCGAGGCGGCCGCCCTGGAGGCTTACCGGCAGTGGGATGCGGACGCAGATCCAGACGAACAGAGTGCCCTGGCCGCGTTCGCGGCTCACGATGACAAGACGTGGGCGACCGAGTGAGGCGGGGAAGCATCCTGCAGTACCTCGTCGGCAGCCACCGGCTGCGGGTTGTTGTCGTTACTGCGGACCGGTATAACCCTGGTCACAGCCTTGTTGCTCCGCTGCGGGAGCGAGCCGCACCGGACCTTGTGCCGGCATTCCTCGTGCCCCTCAGTCGGCAGGACTGGCCGACCGCCGCCGTGATCGACCTGTCCCGGGCGCGGTCCCTGGACCCGGAATCGGTCGCCGGGCCGGCCGGTCAACTTACCCACACGACTCTCACCACTCTGACAGCTGCCGTTCGTACCTACCTCGGCGCCGTGGACTGAGTTCCGCACCCTGATCCGGGACGCTGCGGACCCGTACTGGGAGGCGCACATGATGTCTTTGGCGCACCTGATCCAGGGTCTTGCGAACCCGGACTGGGAGGCGCGGCGGTTGCTCGACCGGATGACGCAGCGGAAGCGATGATCGCAGCCCGCCGCTTCTACGGCATCGCGGCGAGTTTCTCGCCCTCATGCTGGTCCACTACGACATCGCGCCACACCTCGTCGCCCCGCCAGTACACGGCTCGGACGGGCAGGTTCTTGTGGGTCACGATCCACAGACCGTCCAAACCCTGAGGCAGATCGGGTGGCAGCGCCGGCAGGGCACCGTCCTCGATGGCGCCGAACTCGCCGAACCAGTCGATCGTTAGGACGATCACGACGTGGCACTCCGAGAGCCCTGAGATGCGGAGCTTGTGGACCACGTCCGGGCTTGCCTCAAGGAGCACTGAGCACCGCCGCACTACCTCGTCAGCCTGGATCGACCGGCTGGCGGTCGGAAACGGCCAGAGGTGGAAGCCGCGTGAATGCTGCGAGGTGGCGGCGTGCGCCCAACAGGAGGCGACGCCCAGCTTGCGGAACTCCGGCGGCCACGGTTCAAAGTAGGCGTCGCCGTGCAGACGCCTGGTGCACCCGACCTGTCAGCGTACGAACCCTCAGGTTGTGATTGCGGGTCATGAGCGTGGCAGTGTCGGCTGTCCACGCGAAGGTGCGGAGAGATGGCTGTCGGTCCGTCTGGCGTGATGTTGGCGCGGCTCGGTCAGGCGGGTTCGAGTCCGATGAGCCGGGCGAGGACGGCCACTTGGTCGGCGAAGTGTTCGACGAACTCGGAGGATTTGGGGTCGGCGCCGCAGATGCCTTCGATGATGTGCGGCAGCGTCGTGGTTGCCATGGCGGCGGCCATCAGCATGACCACGAGGCACGCCGGATCCACCTCGGCCGGAAGTCGACCGGACTGTTGTAGCGCTCGAAGCGCGTCGACGCTCTCGGCGAGCATTTGGGTCCGGGAGGCGCGGTCGGGGTCGTCGTCCGGGCCGGTGTACTGCAGGCCGCTCCAGGCGAACACGCGGACGCTTTCCGGGCTGCGCAACACCTCCAAGGCGTAGCGGCGCAGCTGCTCCGGTAGAGGTGTGCCCGGTGGTGCAAGCTCGCGTTGCCGCTGCTGCCACTGCTGTGACATGGCCTGGTACAGGCCCGCTTTGCCGTCGAAGTAGTAGGAGATCAGCTGTTGGTTGACGCCCGCTCTGGCTGCGATCGCCCGGATCCGGGCACCGGCGTAACCGTGCGTGCCAAACTCGGCCGTCGCCGCGTCAAGGATCCGTTGACGGGTGCGTTCCGCGTCACGCTGGCGCTCTTGCGGCCGGGGTGACCTGCGCGATCTCGACGACGACACGTAGTGATTATACGTACGCCTGACAAGGCTAATCATACATCTGCTTGACAGATCCATACGTGCGCTTGATGCTGTTGAGGTCGACAGGACCGCGTACGAGGAAGGACAACGAGATGTCAGGTGGAGCACGGATCCTCATCGCAGGCGCCGGCATTGGCGGGCTGGCGCTGGCGCAGGCGCTGCGTCTCGGCGGCCTGGATGTCGCCGTGTACGAACGGGACCCCACGCCGAAGACCCGTAACCAGGGCTACCGCATCCACATCGACCCGAACGGCAACGCCGCGTTGCGGACCTGCCTGCCGGTGCAGGCGCTCGACCGTGTCCGCCGCACCAGTGGAGTCAACGGTGACCTGGTGGCTGCATACACCCACCAGTTGGAGCAAGTGATGGCCCAGACGTTTCCGGGAATCACCAGCGACGAGATCACCCACGTGGACCGGGACGCGTTTCGGCAGGGGCTGCTCACCGGTCTGGCCGACGCTGTCTGCTTCGGACGGACAGTGGCCGGCTACCAGCTCACCGGTCCGGGCCGGGTCCGGGTGGACTTTGTCGAAGGTGGCAGCGACGAGGGCGACCTTCTGATCGGCGCGGACGGCGTCGGTTCGGCAATACGCAGGCAACTGCTCCCGCACGCCGCCACACGAGACCTGGGCCTCCGGTGCATCTACGGCCGGATGACGATCGACGAGGCCACCGACACCCTCATCCCGGAAGACTTCAACCGCGGTTTCTGCTGGGTCGCCGACGAGAATGGGTACGGTGCCGGGTTCGCGACAGTGCGGTTCCGCTCCCGTCCCGAGGGCGCAACGGATTACCTGATGACCACCCTCGTCGCGACCTCGGAGCGTCTCGGGACGCCTGATGAAACGCTGTTCAAGCTTTCGTCGGAGGCCCTGTGGCAGATCGCCGTCGAGGCCACGAGCGACTGGCATCCGGCGATCCGGACGCTTTTCGCGCACGCCGACACCGACACCTTCTTCCCGATCGCGATCCGGGCCAGCGAGCGCATCGACGTCTGGGAGTCGGGCCCGGTCACGCTGCTCGGCGACGCCATCCACACCATGCCGCCGACCGGCGGCGTCGGCGCCAACACCGCGCTACAGGACGCCGCGACGCTAGCCGGCGAGCTACTGTCCGCCGCACGCGGCGAAAAGTCACTCGCCGAGGCGGTCGCCGCCTACGAGCACGTCATGCTGCCCCGCGGCTTCGACACCATCGAGAACTCCCTCCGGATGGCCGACCGGATGTTCGCCAAGGCGCACTGACAACCGGCGACCGGTCGAGCCCAACCGGGGGGATCGCCGACAACGGCGGAGAGGAACCAACCGGATACGAACCCCGAAACGGCAGGTCACAGGCGTTGCCTTCCGGAGCGGAAGGCGCTCGGAGGCGACCGCGACGGCCGGAGTTTACGCAGCTCAACGGGTATGCAGGGTAGAACGTTCACCCGCGTGTCCGTGCGCCCGGCAGGACTCGAACCCGCCACCCGGTTCAGATGACCGTCACGGTGATGGTGGCGCGGACGGGTCGGCGGCACGGTGCACGGCGAGTTCCAGGTCGATGAAGGCGCCGATCATCGCCCGGTAGGTGCGTTCGACGACCTCCGGGCTGGCGCCCACCTCCTCGGCGACGGCGCGAACCCGGGCGATGACCTGCGCCACCCGGTCGGGGGCCCGGACCGCCGCGTCGTCGGACTTGAGCCGCCCCGCCTGGCGTACCAGGGTCTCCCGCTCGCCCAGCAGCCGTACGACCTCCCGGTCGAGGAGGTCGATCCGGGCGCGAATCTCCGCCAGGTCCGCTACCTGCTCAGCACTCATTCGCCTCGCCTACCCCTCGGCCGATCGATCCGTCCGCCGGGACCGTACCGCAGTCCAGCCGGCCAATAGTTGACATCGACTATTCAGAGCTGGATAGTTGAAGCTGACCATGGCGCAGACGTTCGCCGGGGCAGATGGGAGAACCGTGATGACGACGACCACCCCAGGGGCAACCACCACCCCGGTACGGATTGCGGCCCACCACGCGGTGACGAAGCGGCTCGGCAACTGGACCACCGACCGGGAGTTCGAGGTACGCGCCCATCACGGTGTCGCCGTGCTCGACCTGCGCTCGCCGCACATTCCGGCCGGCGAGATCCGGATCACCGCCGACCTCGACCGCGCGGTGCTGAAGCTGCTCGTCGCCGAGAACGCCGTGCTCGACGACTGGGACCTGAGCCGGATCGGCCGGAGCAGGGTCAAGGACGCGGTGGGCCCGAACGCGGCCGACGGCCGGCGTGTCGTGGTCACCGGTCAACTCCGGCGTGCCGAGATCCGCGTACACCGGGGCGGGATCGCCGTCCTGTCCGCGATGTTCACCAGGGAGTATTGGTCCGACCTGCGGCGGGCGCACCGGCAGGGCGGGTTCCCCACCGTGGCCGACCCGACCCGCACCGCCTGACCGCCCAGCACATCGACGCGCGCCCGGGACGGCGCGCGAGGCGGAGAAGTAGATGACGAAGAAGCGGAAGGTCGGCAACCTGCTCGCGCTGGCCGTGCTCTCCTACCTGATCCAGCGCCCCATGCATCCCTACGAGCTGGGTCGGACGCTGCGCGACAACGGCGACGCGCGCAGCATCAGGTTCAACCACGGCTCGCTCTACATGGTGGTCCAGCAACTCGCCAGGGCCGGCTTCATCGTCGGACAGGAGACCAGCCGCGAGGGGCAGCGTCCGGAACGCACCGTGTACGCGCTGACCGACGCCGGCCGGGCCGAACTGCGCGACTGGCTGCGCGAACTCGTCGAGGAGCCGCAACACGAGTACCCGCACTTCGTCGCCGCGCTCTCGTTGATCGCGGCGCTGCCGCCGAGCGAGGCGATCGTCCTGCTGCGCCGGAGGCTCGACCGGCTCGGCGAGCAGCGCGCCGAGGTCCGCGCCCTGGTGGACGGCGCGCTGGCGGGCGGCGTACCGGGGCTGTTCCTGATCGAGGAGGAGTACCGGCTCGCGCTGCTGGAGGCCGAGTCGTCGTTCGTCGAGCGCCTTCTCGGTCAGATCACCGATCCAGAAACCGACTGGGGTCGACTGTGGGCCGAGTTCCACGGCGAACCAGCCCCCTGACCTGGGAGGAACTGTGACACACACCCGGACCGCACTGGTGATCGGCGGCGGCATCGCCGGCCCGGTCGCGGCGATGGCACTACAGAAGGCCGGCATCTCCGCGACCGTGTACGAGGCCCACCACGACACCGCCGACACGGTCGGTGGCGGCCTGAGCATTGCGCCCAACGGCCTGAACGCGCTCGGCGTACTCGATGCCGACCGGGTCGTACGCGAGATCGGCGAGCCGATGACGGCGATGGTCCTACAGAGCTGGACCGGCAAGCGGCTCGGCGAGTTCGGCAGCCCGTCCGACCTGCCGAGCATGCAGTTCGTCTGGCGCCCCGACCTCTACCGGGCGCTCTACGCCGAGGCGACCCGCCGAGGGATCCAGATCGCGCACGGCCGGCGGCTGGTCGACGTCACCGAGACCGCCGAGGCGGTGACCGCCCACTTCGCGGACGGTACGTCGGCCGGTGCCGACGTCCTGGTCGGCGCCGACGGCCTGCGGTCCACCACCCGGGCGCTGATCGCCCCGGACGCACCACGTCCCCGCTACACCGGCCTGGTCAGTTTCGGTGCCCGCCTGGACCGGACCGGGCTGACCTCCACCGGCGGCAGGATGCACATGGTCTTCGGCCGGCAGGCCTTCTTCGGCTACCAGATCCTCGACGACGGCAGTGGCGGCTGGTTCGTGAACCTGCCGCACCGGGCGCCGATGACCACCGCCGAGGCCCGGCAGACCAGCACCGAGCAGTGGCTGGCCGTGCTCCGCGAGGCGTTCGCCGCCGATCGGACGCCGGCCCTGGAGCTGCTTCGCCGGACCGAACCGGCCGACCTGCTCATCGTCGGTCCGATGGAGGACCTGCCCACGGTGCCGACCTGGAGCCGGGGCCGGTCGGTGCTGGTCGGCGACGCCGCGCACGCCCCGTCCAGCAGCTCCGGGCAGGGCGCCTCGCTGGCGATCGAGAGCGCCGTGCAGCTCGCCCGCTGCCTGCGTGACCTGCCGCACGCCGAGGCGTTCGCGGCGTACGAGCGGCTGCGCCGGTCCCGGGTGGAGAAGATCATTGCGATGGGTGCCCGTACCAATCGCGACAAGGCGGCCGGTCCGCTGGGTCGGGTGCTCCGGGACCTGCTGATGCCGGTGGCGATGAGGTTCGTGAAGCCGGAGAAGATGGCCTGGCAGTTCGACTACCGCATCGACTGGGACCAGCGGGTCACCGCCGCCGGATCCCCGGTCCGCGCCGACCGGGTCGCGTCCTGAGCAACCGGTCGCCGTCGGAGGCTTGACTGACGTCGTGCAGGGTAGGCTAACCTAACGGCACGCTGTCCGCGCAGAGCCGGCGACGTCGCGTACCGAGAGGCAGGCCGATGACCGAGGTTTCCACCGCCACGCCGCTGGTCGCCCCGTGGCGGCTCTTCCCGGCCGAGGTCGCCCGGCTACGCCGAATGAGCCCGTCCTTCCTCCGGGTGACCTTCACCGGAGCGGACCTCGACACGTTCGCCGACCCCGGCTACGACCAGCGGATCAAGCTCGTCTTCCCGGTTCCCGTACACGGCTTCCGGTACCTGCCCGACGGCACGGACTGGTACGCACGCTGGCGGGCGCTGCCCACGGAGTTGCGCAACCCGTTCCGCACCTACACGGTGCGGGCGGTCCGGCGACACGCCCGCGAGGTCGACGTCGACATCGTGCTGCACGGCCACGGCCACGGCGGGGCGTACGGCGCGCACGGGCCGGCGGCCCGCTGGGCCACGGCCGCGCAGCCGGGAGACCGGGTGGTCATCATGGGTCCGGACGACGGCTACCGCGGCGACCACGGTGGACGGGAGTTCCAGCCCGCCCTGGCGACCCGCACCCTGCTGCTCGCCGGGGACGAGACCGCCGTTCCCGCGATCGCCGCGATCGTCGAGCGGCTGCCGGCGCAGAGCCGGGGCGAGGTCGTCCTGGAGGTGCCGCACCCGGGCGACGTCCTCGACCTGCCGGCTCCGCCGATGGTGACCGTGACCTGGTTGCCCCGGTCCGGTGCGCCGCACGGCAGCCTGCTGGTCCCGGCCGTCCGGGCGGCGGCCGAGCGGCTGATCCCCGTCGCACCGCCGGTCCCGGCCAGCGCGCCCGAGGACGGCGCCGACCCGGACGAGGAGCTGTGGGAGGTGCCGGTGGGCCTGTCCGGCGGCGGGCACTACGCGTGGCTGGCCGGCGAGTCCGGAGTGATCCGGGCGCTGCGCCGGCACCTGGTCTCGGAGCGGGGCCTCGACCGCGAATCGGTGGCCTTCATGGGCTACTGGCGGCTGGGCCGGGCGGACGACGACGCCTGACCACGACGCCTAATTACGGCGCCCGATCACGACTCGCGGGGCGCCGGCATCCGGCCCGGCCGGGCGAGGCCGTCGACGCCGGGCTGACGCCCGACGTCGACGGAGTGGGCGCGCTACAGGTGCGGGGCGACCTCGCTGGCGATCAGGTCCAGGTGGTCCAGATCGGCCAGGTCGAGCACCTGGAGGAAGAACCGTTCCACGCCGTGCTTGGCGTACTCCTGTAGCTGCTCGACGACCTGGTCCGGCGTGCCGGCGACGCCGTAGGCACCCCGCATCCCCGCCGGGTCGCGGTCGACCGCCTCGCCCCGGCGCCGTACCTCGGCGTCGGAGCGACCGCAGAGCACCGTGAGCGCGGCGGAGAGCACCAGCGGCGCACGGCCGGCCGCCGCGCGGCCGGTCCGCTCGCAGGCCCCGGCCACCGCCGCGTAGCTCCGGGCCACGTCGTCCGCCGAGCTGAACGGCACGTTGAACTCGTCGGCGAACCGGGCGGCCAACATCGGGGTACGACGCAGCCCCTTGCCGCCGACGATCACCGGTGGCGTCGGCGACTGCACCGGCTTCGGCAGCGCGGGCGAGTCCGTGAGCTGGTAGTACGTTCCCCGGTAGTCGAACGTCTCGCCGACCGGCGTGGACCACAGCCCGGTGATCACCTCCAGTTGCTCGGTGAGTCGGTCGAACCGCTCGCGCGGTGACGGGAACGGGATCCCGTACGCCTGGTGTTCGGCGTCGAACCAGCCGGTGCCGAGCCCCAGCTCGACCCGGCCGCCGCTCATCGCGTCCACCTGGGCGACGCTGATCGCCAGCGGCCCCGGCAGCCGGAACGTCGCCGAGGTGACCAGCGTGCCGAGCCGGACCCGGGACGTCTGCACCGCCAGGGCGGCCAGGGTCAGCCAGGCGTCGGTCGGGCCGGGCAGCCCGCTGCCGTCCATGGTCAGGTAGTGGTCGGACCGGAAGAAGCCGTCGAAGCCGCAGTCCTCGGTGTGCCGAGCGATCCGGAGCAGATCGTCGTACGCCGCCCCCTGCTGGGGTTCGGTGAAGATACACAAGCGCATACCGTTACCTTGCCAGGCGGGCCGGAGGGAGCGGACAGGTGTCGGAGATGCTGGTACGGGCGGCGGAACCGGCGGACCGGATCGCGGTCGACGCCCTGCACGACCGGGAGTGGGGCGGCCCGTACGTGATCGCCCACGACGTCCGGTACGACCTGCGCGAACTGCCCACCCTGGTCGCCGTCGACGGCGCGGGGACGCTGCTCGGCGCGCTGGCCTGGCGGCTCGACGACGGCGGGCTGGAGGTGGTGAGCATCGTGGCCGACTCCTCCGGCGGCGGCGTCGGCACCACCCTGCTGTCCGCCGCGATCGAGGCGGCACGAGCCCGGCGTGCCGACCGGCTCTGGTTGATCACCAGCAACGACAACCTGCGAGCGCTGCGCTTCTACCAGCGGCGTGGCCTGCGGATCGTCGCCGTCGACCCGGGCGCGGTGGACCGGGCCCGGCGGCTGAAGCCGAGCATTCCGACGGTGGGTGAGGACGGAATCCCGCTGCACGACGAACTGGTGCTCGAACTGCGGCTGGGCCCGGAGCCGACGGACTAGTCTTCCGGCTGTGCCCGGCTATCCATGGCTCAGCCTGACCACCGACTACGGACTCTCCGACGGATTCGTGGCGGCCTGCCACGGGGCGGTCGCCCGGATCGCCCCGGCGGTACGGGTGATCGACGTGACCCACCTGGTCCCGGCCGGCGACGTGGCCCAGGGTGCCGCCGTACTCGCCCAGACCGTCGGACATCTGCCGCCGGCCGTACACGTCGCGGTGGTCGACCCCGGCGTAGGTACGGCCCGACGCGGCATCGCCGTACGCACCCCCGGCGGGTTGCTCGTCGGCCCGGACAACGGCCTGCTGCCCTGGGCCGCCACGACCCTCGGCGGGGTGACCGAGGCGGTGGAGCTGACGAATCCGGAGTGGTTCCCCGAGGTGTCCCGGACCTTCCACGGCCGGGACGTCTTCGCCCCCGCCGCCGCCCGGTTCGCGCTCGGCGCGGCGCTGGTCGAGGCCGGCCCGCCGATCGAACCGACCGGCCTGGTCCGGCTCCCGGACCCGGTGGTCGCCGAGGGCGACGGCTGGCTGGAGGCCGGGGTGCTGACCGTCGACCACTTCGGCAACGTCCAGCTCGCCGCGCCCGGATCCACTCTGGACCGGCTCGGGCCGGTGGTCCGGATCGGCGGCCTCCGGGCGGTCCGGGGCGCCACCTTCGGCGACGCGCCGCCCGGCGAGCTCGTCGCGTACTCCGACTCCGCCGGTCGACTGGCGCTGGCGGTGAACGGGGGTCGCGCGGCCGACGTACTGGGGGTGGCAGCGGGCGACCTGCTGCGACTGGAATGACCAGCAGGCCCGCCTAATGCAGGAGAATTGTCTACTGTGCCCGCGCCGTACCGCTGTGAAATGCTATCGGCCGTGGGGAAACACTCGATCGATTTCGCCGCCTGTCCGTGCTGCGCGCACCGGACCGGGGGCGGCACCTGTCCGGTCTGTTTCTGGACCGACGACGGTTCCACCGACCAGAATGCCGGCGTCGTACAGGGCGGTCCCAACGGCGACCTCAGCCTGTCACACGCTCGGCTCAACTACGCCATCTACGGCGCGAGCCACCCGCGCTACCAGGATGCGGTCCGCCAGCCCCGTCCCGACGAGTTGCCCTGATCGCGGAACGGGCAGCAGACTCGGACCGCTGGGGCAGGATGAACTGGTGCCCGAAGGCGACACCGTGTGGAACACGGCCCGTGCGTTACACCGCGCGCTGGCCGGTGGTCAGCTGACCGCTAACGATTTCAGGGTGCCGCAACTCGCCACCGTCGACCTGACCGGGGCGGTCGTGCTGGAGTCCACCGCCCGGGGCAAGCACCTGCTGCTGCGGTTCCGCGCCCCGGCCGACGGGCAACCGCTGACCCTGCACTCGCACCTGCGGATGGACGGCGCCTGGCGGGCGTACGCCCCGGGAGAGCGCTGGGCGGCGCGGCCGGCGCACACGATCCGGGCCGTGCTGCGCACCTCGGACGCCGTGGCGGTCGGCTACCACCTGCACGATCTCGCCCTGGTTCCCACGGCCGAGGAGGCGGCGCTGGTCGGACACCTCGGGCCGGACCTGCTCGGGCCGGACTGGGATCCCGCCGAGGCGGTCCGGCGGCTCGCCGCCGAGCCGAACCGGAGCATCGCGGAGGCCCTGCTCGACCAGACCAACCTCGCCGGCATCGGCAACCTGTACAAGTCCGAACTGCTGTTCCTGCGCGGGGTTTCGCCGTGGACTCCGGTTCGGGACGTGCCGGACCTGCCCGGCATGGTGGCACTGGCCCACCGGCTGCTGATGGCGAACCGGGGCCGTTGGACGCAGAGCACCACGGGTTCCCTGCACCGGGGCCGGACCAGCTACGTCTACGGCCGCCGGTCCGAGCCGTGCCGTCGGTGTGGCGCGACGATCCTCAAGCGCGACCAGGGCGAACGGGTGACGTACTGGTGCCCGGCCTGCCAGCCGGGCCGCGACTGAGCTGGAGCGGTCCGCTGGCGTCAGCAGGGCCGGCAGGTAGATTTCTGCGGTGACGTCGGATCGGTCGGTCCCGACGGACGGTCGACGACCGGGGTCCGTCGGTTTCGCCTGCGTGGTCGGCGCCCTGGCCGGCGCCGCGCTCGCCGGTCACTGGGGCGGGCTGGCCACCGCCCTCGGGGCGGTGATCGGCGGGGGCGGACTCGGCGGGTCGGAGGCGGTGGCCCGGGCACGGCAACGTCCCGGCCAGATTCCCGCCCTGTGGGCCCGGATAGCGATGAGCGTCGCGCTGGCCGCCCCGCTCGGCTGGGTGGCCGAACGACTTCCCGGCGTCGGTCCGCTCCCGCTGGGCCTGGCGGTCGGGCTGCTGGTCGGGATCCTGGGGGTGCGTCCGCAGAAGGTGCTGCTGGGACCGGCCGTGGGGGCCGCCGTGGGCGGGGCTGCGATCGCCACCGGACACCCCGTACCGGGTGCGGTGGTGGCGGCCGGCGTGGTGCTGGCGTACCGGATCCTGTCGGCCCTGCTCTTCCGCGATGCCCAGGTCAGCCTGCTGGCCGAGCGGGTCCCGGCGGAGGAACTGCCCTTCGTCGTCCCACTGGCGGCCCAAACCAGGTACGTGGGAACCGACTACGTCCGGACGCTGGCCACGTCGCTCGGCGGCGGCTACGTCGCGGACGCGCCGGACGTCGGGATCGTCTCCTCGCTCGACGAACTGGCCGGCCCCCAGTTCGACCCCGGTACCGTCGACCCACGGGTACGGGAGTTCTACGAACACACCACCCGGTTCGCGCTCGACATCGTGCCCCGGTGGCGGCTGTGGGTACGCCCCGGCTACCTGCTCTACCGTTGGCTGGTGGCACGCCCGCTCGGACAGGCCAACGTGCCGATGAACCAGCGTGAGACGCTGCGGGGCATCCGGAGCCGGATCGACACCATCAGCCCGTCCGGAACGCAGGTGGTGGGCATCCGTGGCTGGATCCGGTCCTTCGCCGACACCGACGAACCGATCTACGTCGGCATCTACACCACCTATCGGCGGGCCGGGCGCGGCTACGTCAGCGTCGGCTTCCCGCTCCCCCAGGCCAGCTTCACGGCCACCCTGCTCCCGCAGGCCCGCCCCGACGGCGGGCTGCTCCTGACCAGCCGAAGTGATCTCGACCAGCCCGGTCACTACCTGACCTTCGTCGACCCGGACTCCGGAGACCTGACCGCCCTGGCGATGGACGGTTTCACCGAGCAGCTCGATGTCCACGTCGAGGACGACGAACTGCGCGCGGAGCACCGCTTCTGGCTCTTCGGCTTTCCGTTCCTCGTCCTGCACTACCGGATGACTCGCAAGCCGGGCCGGTAGCGGCACCGACGGTCGCCGATCCCGGCATCACCGACCGGACCGAGCGTGCGTGCCAATCCCGGAGTCGAAGCGCTTCTGTACGCCACTGCCCGTATCCAATCCTGGCACTGCGCGGTTGACTGCTTACGGATCGTCAGCAGGTTCCCGGGCTGTCGGCGGACCAGCCGACGGACCGGCCCCAGGCCGCGAGTCGACCACCTCGACCGCTGACGACCTGCGGTGACGTCGAGCTGTACTCCGGGGAGGGGCGTGGCCATGTTCAAGAGGTTCGCGGCACACCGGGCGGCCCGCGCGGAGCAGGCCAGGAGCCAGAACGCCGCCGGCCGGACCACGAAGAGCACGGTGCCGGCGGCCCGGGTCGGCACCGATCCCCGCTCGGTGGCGGCCCTTGACCCGTCCGCCCCACCTGACTACTTCGGCTTCGTACCGAACTTCGCGTACAGCCCGCTGCCGGTGCCGGACTCCGACGGGCAGGTGGTGACCGGCACCGGGATCCGAAAGTTCGTCACCGCGCTGCCCCGGGCCGGTGGTGCGCCGAACGAGCTGGGCAACCTGATCCCGGTGGCCGTGCCGGACACGACGACGTACCCCGGCTGTGACTACTACGAGATCGGCGTGCAGGAGTACCCGCAACGCCTGCACCAGGACCTGCCGCCGACCCGGCTACGCGGATACCGGCAGCTCAACAACGGTACCGACGCCAACGGGCACAACACGGTGGCGCCGCCGGGCCGGGCGTACCACCTCGGGCCGTTGATCCTGGCGCAGCGGGACCGGCCGGTCCGGGTCAAGTACGTCAACCAACTGCCGGTCGGGGCCGAGGGCAACCTCTTCCTGCCGGTGGACCCGACCATCCGGGGCGCCGGCAGCGGTCTTCCGGTGACGGTGGGCGCCGGCAGCGGATCGCCGGGCGGCCACCCGGTGCCGGGTACGGCCAGCGGGGCGCCGGGCGAGCCGGAGCCCTATCCACAGAACCGGTCCGCGGTCCACCTGCACGGCGGTCGTACCCCGTGGATCAGCGACGGCGGCCCGACGCAGTGGACCACGCCGGCCGGCGAGACGAGCGCCCACTCGCACGGCGCCAGCTACGCCACCGTGCCCGACATGCCCGATCCCGGTGCCGGTGCGGTGACCGCGTTCTACCCGAACCAGCAGAGCGGCCGGCTGCTCTGGTACCACGACCAGACCGAGGGGATCGCCCGGCTGACCGTCTACTCCGGGCAGGTCGGCCTCTACCGGCTCGACGACCCGGTGCAGCGGCAACTCCTCGACGAGTCGGTGCTCCCGGCCGACGAACTTCCCCTGGTCATCCAGGACAGGACCTTCGTACCGGACGACGCCCAACTCGCCGCCCAGGACCCGACCTGGGACGTCGCCAACTGGGGCGGCAAGGGCAGCCTCTGGTTCCCGCACGTCTACATGCCCAGCCAGAACCCCTACAACGAGTCCGGCACGAACCCGATGGGCCGATGGGACTACGGGCCCTGGTTCTGGCCACCGTTCACCGGGATCACCCACGGACCGGCGCCGAACCCGTACCACGACCCGGAGGCACGGCCGTGGGAGCCGCCGATCCAGCCCGGCACCCCCACCCCGTCGGCGGTGCCCGACGCGTTCGGAGACTCCCCGCTGGTCAACGGCGCCGCGTACCCGTACCTGAGGCTGCGGCCCGCCGCGTACCGGTTCCGGGTCCTCAACGCCTGCAACGACCGCAGCCTCAACCTCCAGCTCTACTACGCGGCGTCCAGCGCCCCGATGTGGCATCCGGACGGCACGCTGGCCGACGGCGACGCCGGTGAGGTGCCGATGGTGGCGGCCCGGCCGAACCCCGACTACCCGCCGAGTTGGCCGACCGACGGCCGGTGCGGCGGGGTGCCCGACCCGGCCGCGGCCGGACCGGACTGGATCCAGATCGGCTCGGAGGCCGGTCTGCTGCCGGCGGTGGCCGTGCTGCCCAGCCAGCCGATCAACTACCAGTACAACCGCCGGGACGTCACGGTACTCAACGTCACCGAGCACGCCCTGCTGCTCGGCCCGGGGGAACGGGCCGACGTGATCGTCGACTTCTCCTCCGTACCGCCGGGGGCGAACCTGATCCTCTACAACGACTGTCCCGCGCCGATGCCGGGCTTCGACCCGCGCAACGACCACTACACGGGCGACCCGGACCAGACCTCGGCCGGCGGGGCACCGAGCACGCTGCCCGGTTACGGCCCGAACACCCGGACCCTGATGCAGATCCAGGTGGTCGGCACGCCGGCCCCGCCGTTCGACGTCGACCGACTTCGGGAGCGGCTTCCCCTGGCGTACGGGCAGAGCCAGCCGCCGCCGATCGTGCCGCAGAAGGCGTACGACGCCGCGTTCGGCACCAGCACGCCGAAGAACACGTACGTGCCGATCGACGACACCTCGATCACCTTCACCCCGTACGGCGGCAGCGCCCCGGTGACCCTCGACCTGCATCCCAAGGCGATCGTCGCGGAATTCGACCCCGAGTACGGGCGGATGAACTTCCTGCTCGGTACGGAGCTGCCCAAGACCAGCACGCTGATCCAGACGACGATCCCACTGACCCGGGTCGACCCGCCGACCGAGATCCTGCACCCGTCGGATTCCGCCGCCCCGGTCGGCTCCCCCGGCGACGGCACCCAGCTCTGGAAGATCACCCACAACGGGATGGACACCCACGCCGTCCACTTCCACCACGTCAACGTCCAGCTCGTCAACCGGGTCGGCCGGGACGGGGCGATCAAGCCGCCCGAGCCGAACGAGGTGGGTTGGAAGGACACCGTCCGGATGAACCCGTTCGAGGCCACGATCGTGGCGATCCGGCCGACCCTGCCCGAGCCGCTGCCGTTCAAGGTCCCGGACAGCGTCCGGCTGCACGATCCCAGCCAACCGGTCGGCTCGGTGCGCGGGTACACCCAGGTCAACCCGAGGACCGGCGAACCGGCGATGGTGACCAACCGGCTGCACGACTTCGGTTGGGAGTACGTCTGGCACTGCCAGCTGCTCGGACACGCGGACCACCAGATGACCCGCCCGATGGTGCTCCGGTTCTCGCCGGCCGCCCCGACCGGACTCGCGGCGCGGCCGGCGCCCGGCTCGGCCACCGTACTGCCGGCGATCGTGATCGCCTGGACGAACAACTCCCGGCCGCGCCCCGGCCCGTCCACTCCCCCGGCCGCCACCAACAGCCTGATCCAGCGGGCCACCGACGCCGCCTTCACCCGGGACCTGACCACCTTCGAGGTGCCCGCCACCGACAACCGGTACGTCGACTCGACGGTCACCCCGGGGGTTACCTACTACTACCGGGTCCGCGCGGAGAACAGCGTCGCCCACTCCGCGTACTCGAACACCACCAGCACGCTGGTCCAGTTGCTGCCGCCCACCGGGCTGGTGGCGACCGTCGCCAGCGGCCCACCGCTGCGGGTCAACCGGGGCTGGGTGAACCGGTCCTTCGCCACCACCGTGGATCTCCAGCGGGCCACCAATCCCACCTTCACCAGTGGGCTGGTCACCACCACCATCGGAGTCACCAGCGCCTGTCCGGACAGTCCCGTCGGGGCCGACACCACCTACTACTACCGGGTCCGGACCGGCTATCTGGGTGCCTCGTCACCGTGGTCCAACGTCTCCACAGTGGTCACTCCGGCCGTACCGGCGACGCCGACCGACCTCCGGCTGGCCGACGCCAGCGGCACCACGGCCGGATCCGGCACCGCCGCGGTAACGGTCACCTGGACCGTCGCGGTCACCAGCCTGGTCACCAGTTTCACCCTGTACCGCGCCACCAGCCCCGGCTTCAGCACCGAACTGGCGACGTTCACCCTCCCCGGCGGTACCCGGTCGTTCCACGACACCGACCTGACCGGCGACACCGTCTACCACTACCGGATCCAGGCCGGCAACGCGGCCGGCTCGTCGGTGGTCAGCCGCTCCGTCTCGATCCGCACCCCACCGCTGTGACCGGGCACGCCACCGCTATGACCGGGTGCGGGCGCGGATACCACGCGGGCGGTCAGGAGCCGGGCCGGGGCATCCCCCGGGTCGCCCGCAGCTCCGCGAGCCCGGCCGCCACACCGCGCAGCAGATCGGTCGCTTCGGTGAGCCGGGACACCGCACCGTGGCCGTCGCCCTCCCAGCCGTCCTCGGCGACGTAACCGGCCGCCGCCGCGACCATGCGCTCGTACGCCGACACGCCCCCGTCGAGTTCGGTCAGCAGGGTGCGGTGGGCCATGTCCAGTTCGACCCGGGCGTCGACGGGGGCAAGCCGCCGCGCCCGGTCCACGCTGGCCACCCGGTCGGCCAGATCGCGCAACGACCGTTCCGCCACCGCCGCCTCCAGCGCCGCCGTACCGGCCGGGCCGGTCAGCCGTCCGGCGAGCCCGGCCATGGTCGCCGCAGCCCGATCCAGCCGGGCCCAGGGTTCCGCCGCGGACGAGCCGCGCAGGGCGATCCGGGCGCGCTGCCGGCGTACCTCGGCCAGCGCCTGGCGGCCGGCGGGCATCCGCTCGACGACGGCGACCAGCCGGGCGCGGGCCTGGTCGGCCGTGACCGGCTCGGGTGGTGGCGGTACCGGCTCCGCGGCCAGGGCCCGGAAGTCCGACCAGCGCCAGATCGCCAGCATGACCGATCCGCCGGCCGCCGCCGTCCAGGCCGCGTCCGGCAGTCCCAGTCCCTGGTACGGGGTGAGGATGGCGGCCGCCCCGCCCAGGCCGCCGGCCAGCACACTCCAGCGACGAACCGACCGGCGCAGGCTACGCAGCCGGCGCAGGTGACGGGCTCTCTGATCGGCCACGTCGCCGCCTCCTCGCTATGGACCGCCGGCTCAGCCGGCGGCGCTGTTCCCGCCGGCCTGCTTGTCCCTGGCGAGGCTGGCGCGGATCTCGTCGAGCCGGGCCACCCCGGCGGGGTCCCCCGTCGGAGCCGCCGACTCGACGGCCGGACCGCCCGCGCCGGCCAGCTTCTCGCCGGCCATGCTGGAGCGGATCTGCTCCAGCCGGGACGCGCCGGCCAGGTCGAGGGTCGACTTCTGGATCTCCAGCATCCGTCCCTCGACCGAGTTGCCGGCCAGTTCGGCCCGCCCCATCGCGTTCGCGTAGCGCCGCTCGATCCGGTCCCGCACCTCGTCGAGCGAGGGCGTGTTGCCCGGCGCGGCGAGTGCGGACATCGACTCCAGCGACCGGGCCACGCTCTCCTGCATCTTGGCCTGCTCAAGCTGGCTGAGCAGCTTGGCCCGCTCGGCCAGCTTCTGCTGGAGGATCATGGAGTTGTTCTCGACCGCCCGCCGGGCCTGCGCGGCAGCGCCGATGGCCTGGTCGTGCAGGGTCTTGAGGTCCTCGGTCGACTGCTCGGCGGCGACGAGCTGGGTGGCGACGGTCTGCGCGCTCTGCTCGTACTTGGTCGCCTCGGTCTCGTCGCCGGCAGCCCGGGCCCGATCGGCGAGCACCAGGGCCTGCCGGGCCATCCCCTGCAGGCGCTCGACCTCGGACATCTGACGGGACAGCCGCATCTCGAGCTGACGCTGGTTGCCGATCACCGCTGCCGCCTGCTGCACCAGCGCCTGATGCTGACGCTGCGCATCCTCGATGGCCTGCTGGATCTGCACCTTGGGATCGGCGTACTCATCGATCTTGGCGCCGAACAAGGCCATCATGTAACGCCAGCCCTTGACGAACGGGTTCGCCATTTCCCGGTATCCCCTCAGTGTGATCGCTCCGGAAGCCGTGTCGGCCGACCCGCCGAGGCGCCCGCGCGACACGATCTCCATCGTCCCAGTCTCGCGCCACCCCGGCATACAACCTCAGGGGGATATCCACCGGATATGCCGCTAAGGGCCCACCGTAACGCGGTACGCCCCTACCGAGCCACACCTTCCCGACCCCGTCCGCACCGGAATCCCTGGCGGGACAGCCCCGGACGGGGCGGTGGAAGCAGCCGAACGGCCGCGCAGGAGGCTGCCCGACCGTCAGCCGACGCAGACGACGTCGCGCTCGGGGTTGGCGGACGGCCGGATCCGGCGGGTGGTCCGCAGGGTCGCCTTCAGCGGCGATTCCTGCCGGACCGTCACCGATACGGTGCCGTCGGTCGTGATCTGCCGCACCGTGTCGGCCGCGAGCTGGCGTACCCCGGCGTCGGCCAGGTTGCGTACGGCCGGCTCGGCCATGCCCGCTCGGGGCAGGTGCGCCTCGACCTGCGCAGACTGGGTGGCGGGCTCGCCTCGGACCGGCTGGCTCCGGGCCGGCTCGGCCTCCACGGGCTGCTGCCGGACCGTCTCCGGGTACGTCGAGTCGATCCGCGCCGGCTCGTCGGCCGACGATCCCGACTCCGGACGCCTCGGCACCATCCGCTCGGCCGGGGCCATCCGCTCGGCCGCCGGGCGCTCCTGCACCGGTACCAGCACCCCGGGCAGTTGCTCGGCCACCTCGACGGTGTCACTCACGTCGCGGAGCAGTTCCGAGAGCCGGGCCCCGAGGGCGTCACAGATCGCCGCCAGCAGCTCGCTCGACGCTTCCTTCTGCCCGCGTTCGATCTCGGAGAGGTAGCCGAGGCTGACATTGGCGGCGGAGGACACCTCGCGCAGGGTCCGGTGCTGCCCCTGCCGACGCGCCCGTAGCGCGTCACCGATCACCCGGCGTAGCAGGACCATCGCACCTCCCGTTGTCGCGGGACCAAGACTTCCCGGACGTCGGACCGGCGTCGCGCGTCGATCACGCCGCAGAGCGGCGGTGACCCACGACGTCGACTGCCCGAGCCTTCCCGCAACCGTACCCGGTACGGCCGCTTCCGACATCCCGGCCCGCCACTCCGGCCCGGCCCGCCGGCCCGGCCCGCCAGTCCGGCCCGCCAGTCCGGCCCGCCAGTCCGGCCCGCCAGTCCGGCCCGCCAGTCCGGCCCGCCAGTCCGGCCCGCCAGTCATCCGGCCGACCGGGTCAGCCCGCCCGGCTCGCCGGCCGCCCGTCGACCTCGGCGTGCAGCCGGTCGGCCAGCAACCGCAGCGCACCGGTCACCGCCCCGATCCGGATCCGCAGCCTGTTGCCGGCGAGTTCGAGCCGCCGTACCACGGTGCCGGACGGTCCCGCCGCCGCGACGAAGACCAGTCCCACCGGTTTGCCGTCCTGTGGCTCCGGCCCAGCCACTCCGGTGGTGGAGAGGCACCAGTCCGCCGCGCAGCGCACCCGGCCCCCCTCGGCCAGCGCCACCGCGACGTCCGGGTCGACGGCCCCACGCGCGGCCAGCAGGTCCGCCGGCACACCGACCAGCGACGACTTCAGCTCGGTCGCGTACGCCACCAGACCGCCCCGGAACACGCTGCTCACCCCCGCGATGTCGACGATCGCCGCGGCCAGCAGCCCGCCGGTGAGTGATTCGACCACCGCCAGGCTCTCGCCCCGGTCGGCGAGCGCGTGCACCACCGCCGCGGCCGCGTTGTCGACCTCACGCACCGGATCATCCATCCGATCCTCCCGAACGCTCCGGCCGGGCCTCGTGTGCTCCGACCACCGCCACCCGGACCGGACGCCGCAGTCGCAGCGCCCGCACCACGTAGTCGAGCCCGGTCAGCACGGTCACCACGACGGCGACGGCCAGGATCCACGGACCGACCCCGACCAGATCGGCGGGGACCGGCCAGAGGTACCAGACGATCGCCAGGATCTGGACGGCGGTCTTGGCCTTTCCGCCCCGACTGGCCGCGATGACGCCGTAGCGGATCACCCAGAAACGGATCAGCGTGACCCCGAACTCGCGGGCCAGGATCAGCACGGTGACCCACCAGGGAATACGGTCATACCAGGACAGTAAGACCAATGCGGTGCCGGTCAGCGCCTTGTCGGCGATCGGGTCGGCCACTTTGCCGAAGGAGGTCACCAGGGCGTAGCGGCGGGCGATCCACCCGTCCACCAGATCCGTCATCGACGCGAACGCGAAGGTCAGACAGGCGGCCACCCGCCAACCCGAGTGGACCATGTCGGAGGCGATCACCAGACCGATGAACACCGGCACCAGCGCCAGCCGGAGCGCGGTCAGCGCGTTGGCCGCGTTGACGATCGGTACCGGACCGACCCGGCCAGGCGTGGCGTCGAGCGTGCCGGCGGCACGCCCCGGGCCTCCCGCCGGGCCCGGAACCGGACCTACCGGGGCGCCCGGCACCGGAACTGTCGCCTTGCCCGGACCGGAATCCGCCGCCTCGGTCACGACGTCATCCCGCCGCACCCGGCGCCACGATGCGGGCGGCACATCCCGGACAGGCTGCCGCGCCCACCGGCGTCACCCCACCCCACGCGGCGACGCCGCGGAGATCATCTCTTCCGGTACGGCAACCAGGTCCACGCCCTCGGTACCGGTCACCCTCGCCCGGACCAGGTCACCCGGACGAAGTACGGCGAGGTCGACCCCGCCGCCGGTCGGCGCGACCAGGGTGGTGGAGCCGTCCACCTCGGGCGCCTGATGCGCCGCCCGCCCCTCCAGCACGCCGTCCTGCACGGAGTCGACCAGCACCTCGACGGTCGAGCCGAGCCGCTCCTCCGCACGTTGCGAGCAGAGTTCGTCGGCCAACGCGGACAACCGGTCGTACCGGCGCTTCACGGTCGCCGCCGACACCTTGCCCGGCAGGGTGGCGGCCTCCGTACCGTCCTCGTCGCTGTAGTCGAAGACGCCGATCGCGTCGAGCCGGGCGGCGGAGAGGAAGCGGACCAGTTCGTCGACGTCGCCACGGGTCTCACCGGGAAAGCCGACGATGACGTTGCTCCGCGCCCCGGCCTCGGGCGCGAACTCCCGGACCATCGCGAGAAGTTCGAGGAACCGGGCGTTCGATCCGAATCGCCGCATCCGCCGCAGCACCGGCTCGCTCGAGTGCTGGAACGAGAGGTCGAAGTACGCGGCCACCCCCGGGGTGGTGGCGATCGCCTCCACCAGCCCCGGCCGGGTCTCCGCCGGTTGCAGATAGCTGGCCCGGACCCGGACGATTCCGTCGATCGCGGCGAGCTGCGGCAGCAGCTTCTCCAGCAGCCGGGGGTCCCCCAGGTCCTTGCCGTACGACGTGGAGTTCTCGCTGACCAGCACCAGTTCCCGGACGCCGGAGCGGGCCAGCCACTCGGCCTCGGCCAGCAGTTCGTCGGGGGTGCGCGAGACGAATGCGCCACGGAACGCCGGGATGGCGCAGAACGCGCACCGCCGGTCGCAACCGCTGGCCAGCTTCAGCGAGGCGACCGGGCCGGAGTCGAGGCGGTGACGCATGACCTGACGCAGATGCGCGGGGGTGTGTTCGTCGGCGACCAGGGTGCCGCCGGCCGGTCGGGCCCCGGCGCTGGCGTGGCCGGGCACCACGACCGTGCTGCGCTGCCGGGCCACCGGGGTCAACGGCAGCAGCTCACGCCGGTCCCGGGGGGTGTGCGCGGTGATCTTGTCACCGGCGAGGACCGCGTCGAGCCGGGCCGAGATGTCCGGGTAGTCGTCGAAGCTGAGCACCGCCTCGGCCTCGGGCAGGCTGTCGGCCAGCTCCCGCCCGTACCGCTCGGCCATGCAGCCGGCCGCCACCACCTTGGCGCCGGTGTCGGCGGCGGCCATCAGGGTCTGGATCGAGTCCTGCTTGGCCTTCTCGACGAAGCCACACGTGTTGACCAGGACCACGTCGGCGCCCTCGCCGTCGGTGCTCACCTGCCAGCCGTCGGCGTGCAGCCGGGCCGCCAGTTCCTCCGAGTCGACCTCGTTACGGGCACAACCGAGGGTCAGCAGTGCGACCCGACGGCCGGGAATTGCGGAGGAGGCAGCGGCAGACACCATCCGAGGGTACCGGGAGGGCCGGACACGGCCTCCACGGCAGGCTGTCCGCGTCGGATGGCTCACTCGGACCGGGCAGCCTGATCCACTTCCCGACGCGGGGCACCGGGGCCCGTCGCCCGGGCGCTCTCCCGGGTCAACCGATCGAGCAGGAAGACCTCACTACCGGCCAGACCGACCGAGCAGAACATGGTCACCTGGTCCGCCGTGGTCCGGCCCGGGACCGCCCCGGCGAGCACCGCGCCCAGCGGGCGCAACCGGCCGGCGTACGGCGGCACGGCGGCGAGCATCGGCGGGTCGTACGCCCCGGCCTGGGCCATCGAGTCGGTGACCAGCAGATCCGCCCGGTCCAGCAGATCCGTGCCGAACTCCGCCCGGCCGACCTGCTTGTACCCCACCGTGCTCAGGTGGGTGCCGGGGCGGAGGTCGGCGGCCGAGATCACCGGAGTGGGGCTGGTGGTGGCGAGCACCACCACGTCGCGCCCGCGAACCGCCTCGGACCCGCTCGGTACGGCCCGTGCCGCGATGCCCAGTTCGGCCCGGACCCGTGCGGCGAACTTCTCCCGCCCAGCCGGGGTACGGCTGTACACGGTGACCTCACGGAGCCGGCGTACCGCCGCGATCGCCCAGACCTGGGTCCACGCCTGGCCTCCGGCACCGATCACCCCGACCGTGCTCGCCTCCGGCCGGGCGAGCGCGTCCACGGCCACCCCGCCGAGCGCCCCGCTACGGCGGGACCCGATCTCCTCGCCGACCGCGATCGCCCGGACCCGACCCGTACCGGCGTCGTGCAGGGCGACCACCTGCTCGGCCTCCGAATGCCCGAAGGTGTCGTACGAACTGAAGCCGTACCACTCCCCCGTCGACTCCCCCGCCGCCACCATCAGCCGGCCCCCACCCAACGGCGCGGAGACCCGGGGCGGCGCGACGAGCCGCCCCTCGTACGCGGCGACCAGCGCCTCCCGGATCGTCGCCACGGCCGTCCCGGCGTCCAGCCGGGCCGCCACCTCGGCATCGGTGATGAGCACGGTCATTTGTTGAGCGTGCTTGCTCAACCTCGGTTGAGGTCAAGGAAGGGCCCCTTATTATCGCTTTCCGTTGTAGAAGGGCCCCCTCCTAACACCTCTGCCGGCGCGGGGAAGGGGTGTCGGAGGGTGAAGGCGTCCGGGGTCGGGCCGGTGCGGGCGAGCCGGTCGAGGCGGTCCCGGGCCTGGTCCAGGGTGGGCAGTTCACCGGTGGGCAGCCACCAGAGCACCAGGTGCGGGTCGGAACCGGCGGGATGGAACCACTCCCGCCGGCGGCGCAGCGCCTCCAGGTGCGGACTGTGGTAGGCGTAGTCGCGCAGCGCCGACACGGATTCCCAGACCGTGAGGTTGATCAGCAGGTCCGGACCGAAGGGGCGCAGCGCGGTGGCGTCGGGCGCGTTGGCCTCCTCGTCCCGCAGCCGCCAGACGAAGCCGGGCGAGTTGTCGGCGAGGCCGTTCAGGGTCGGCAGGTCCGCTACGAAGTCGGCCAGCCGGGGGTCGTCCAGCGGCGCGCGCAACCGGGCCACGTTGAGCTGGGCAAGGTGGAAGGTCATGCCTCGCAGCACACCATCGAGGAAACTCTTTGTCAATTGTGATTGTTTTTAGAAGGTTCCAGCACTACGCAGCAGAGTCCGGGCCGCGGATCGAGCCGGGCCCGCCAATCCGGGCGGTCCGCCCCGACCAGCAAACCGGTCAGCAGCGCCAGGTTCATTCCGCAGACCGTCGGCGGAAACTCGTCGGCGAGCAGGTGGAAAGGGCAGTTGCCGAGCCGGATGTCGGCACCGTCCGGCACCGGCGCGTACCCCTGGGAACGCAACAACTCGCGAACGTCGGCGCCGGGCCCGGCGACCCGGCCCGCGCACCGCCCCCGCTCCTGCGCGACCTCGAAGAGGGCGTCCTCACCGCCGAGGCGTTCGACGGTCTCGGCCAGCACCTCCGCACCGAGCCGGTACGACCTCGGCGGCACGCTCACGGTGTGCTCGCCCGGCGCCCGCCGGTAGAGCTTGGCCGGTCGGCCGGCGCCGGGACCGGACCGCCCGGACCGGCGCGCCGAGGAAACGGTCAGCAGCCCGGCGTCGACCAGCTTGTCGAGATGAAAGGCGGCCAGGGTACGGCCGACGCCGAGCGCCGCGGCCACCTCGTCCCGCCCGAGCGGCTCCGCCGCGACGACCACCGCCCGGTACGCCGCCCGACGGACCGGGTCGACCAGTGCGGCAACCGCATCGAGGCCCGGTTCCAGATCATCCACACCCGCCACCCACCCACCCTATGGCGGGAAGCCGCCCAGCCCGCCGCTGCCAAGGGCCGGACTGTTAAGAAGGGGCCCTTCTTCTACAGAAAACGATAAGAAGGGGCCCTTCCTTACAGTTCAGTTGTCGGGGCGGAGGGCCGCTAGGGCCTCTTCGAGTTCGTCCGGCTTGACCAGGACGTCGCGGGCCTTGGAGCCCTCGGAGGGGCCGACGATGCCCCGGGTCTCCATCAGGTCCATCAGCCGGCCCGCCTTGGCGAAGCCGACCCGCAGCTTGCGCTGGAGCATCGAGGTCGAGCCGAACTGGGAGGTGACCACCAGCTCGATCGCCTGGACGAGGACGTCGAGGTCGTCGCCGATGTCCTCGTCGACCTTCTTCTTGGTGTCCTGCGCCGGGGCGAGTACGTCGTTGCGGAACTCCGGCTCCCGCTGGTTCTTGCAGAACTTGACGATGTCGTTGATCTCGGCCTCGGTGACCCAGGCGCCCTGGATGCGTACCGGTTTCGAGGCACCCATCGGCAGGAAGAGCCCGTCGCCCCGGCCGATCAGCTTCTCCGCACCCGGCTGGTCGAGGATGACCCGGGAGTCGGCCAGCGACGACGTCGCGAAGGCCAGCCGGGACGGCACGTTCGCCTTGATCAGACCGGTCACCACGTCGACCGAGGGGCGCTGGGTGGCCAGCACCAGGTGGATGCCGGCGGCGCGGGCGAGCTGGGTGATCCGGACCACCGAATCCTCCACGTCGCGCGGGGCGACCATCATCAGGTCGGCCAGCTCGTCGACGATCACCAGCAGGTACGGGTACGGCCGGATCTCCCGCTCGCTGCCCGGTGGCGGCTTGACCTGTCCGGCCCGGACCTTGCGGTTGTAGTCGTCGATGTGCCGTACCCCGGCGGCGGCGAGGTCGTCGTAGCGCATGTCCATCTCGCGGACCACCCAGTCCAGCGAGTCCGCCGCCTTCTTCGGGTTGGTGACGATCGGCGTCACCAGGTGCGGGATCCCCTCGTAGTTGGTCATCTCGACGCGCTTGGGGTCGATCAGCAGCAGCCGCACCTCGTCCGGAGTCGCCCGGGTCAAAATGGACACAAGTAGTGTATTTAGACATGAGCTCTTGCCGGCACCGGTGGCGCCCGCGATGAGGATGTGCGGCATCTTCGCGAGGTTGGCCACCACGAAGCCGCCCTCGATGTCCTTGCCGAGCGCCACCAGCATCGGGTGGTGATCGGCCGCCGCCGCCCGGGACCGGAGCACGTCGCCGAGCGCCACGTCCTCGCGGTCACTGTTCGGGATCTCCACCCCGACCGCGCTCTTGCCCGGGATGGGGCTGAGGATCCGGACGTCCGGCGACTTGACCGCGTACGCGATGTTGCGGGAGAGCTGGGTGATCCGCTCCACCTTGACGCCGTGTCCCAGCTCGACCTCGTACCTGGTCACTGTCGGGCCCCGGGTGAAGCCGGTCACCGCGGCGTCCACGTCGAACTGGTCGAAGACCCCGGTCAGCGCGGCGATGACCTCGTCGTTGGCCCGGCTGCGGGTCTTCGGCGCGCCGCCCGGGCGCAGCAGGTTGGCCGGCGGCAGCGTGTAGTCCCCGGCCAGTCCGGTGATCGCCAACTGCTCGGCCCGGGTCGGTGGCGCCGAGTGCTCCGGCGGCTCGGGGGTCTTGCGGGCGGCGGGCACCTTTGCCGGCGGCTTGCGCGGCAGCGGCACGGTCTCGGGCGGCGGGCCGTCGTCGAAGTCGAGGTCGGCGTCGTCCGCCAGTTCGGAACGGGCGGACCGGCGTCGGGCCGGACGGCGTCCCTCGGCGCTCGGCGTCGACTCCTCCGCCTCGGGCTCGTCGGTCTCGGGCCGACCCAGCATCGCACCGGCCAGCAGGCCGAGCCGCTCCGGGACCTTGTTGAGCGGGGTCGCGGTGACCACCAGCAGCCCGAACAGCAGCAGCAGGACCAGCAGCGGTACCGCCACCCAGGCGCTGACCGCCTGTTCGAGCGGCTGCCCGATGCCGGCCCCGATCAGGCCACCGGCGAAGTCCCGCTCGGTGTTGGTCGCCGGGTGCTGGCCGATGTGCAGCAGCGCGGCCGTGGAGACGATGAGGGCCGTCCAGCCGACCAGCCCTCGTCCCCGGTGTGCCGACTCGCCCGGCTCCCGCATCAGCCGGACCGCCCCGATCAGCAGCAGGACCGGCAGGACGATGGAGATCGCGCCGAAGAACAGCCGGATGGTGTCGGCGAGCCGGCCGCCGAGCGGTCCGGCAGAGGAGAACCAGACCGCCACGCCGCTCAGGATCGCCAGGCCGAGCAGCAGCAGGCCGGCACCGTCCCGTCGGTGTTCCGGATCGAGGTCGCGTGCGGTTGCCGCCTGCCGGCCCGCGGCCCGCATGGCCCAGCCGACGCTGTGGGCCAGCCCCATCCACGCCGCGCCGAGTGCGCGGCCGACGTACACCGCCGGACTGGTCCGGGCCGGACGGCGCGCGGCCGCGGCTCGGGCCCGCGCGGACTGCCGCGCCCGGGCGGTGCCGGCGCGGGTGGTGCCGGCACGAGTGGCGCCAGCACGAGTGGCGCCGGATCGGGTGGTCGACCCGTTCCGGCGCCGGTTCGGCTGAGAGGAGGCACGGCCCGCCATAAGTTCACACGTTAGCGGCGTGCGCTGAGGAATCCCCGCTTTTGCGCGCCGTGTCTGCCGGCTACCACCTCGGACAACCCCGACCACCACCTCGGACAACCGGACTACCGGGGCCAAACCGTGCCGCATACGATCACGGACGAAGCCGAAGCCGTCCAGGGAGGACCCGCATGCCCGCGCCGGACTTTCAGGACGCGTCGGAGCTGCCCGGTGGTGGCCGGCCGCAACACCTACAGCCGCTGACCAACGAGCTTCTCGCCACCGTGCTGGACGGCCGGGGCTACACCTACTACACCGATTCGGACGGTGACCTGGTCGGCCGGTGGGACGACAACGTCATCTACTTCTTCCGGCTCGGTACGGCCGGCGAGTTGTTGCAGATCCGGACGATCGCGGCCAGCCGGTTCTCGATCGACGACGTGCCCAGCCTCTACGCGTTCTGCAACTCCTGGAACCTGGAGCGGTTCTGGCCGAAGGCGTTCGTGCACGTCAACGACGATGGAAGCGCCCGGGTGTGTGGCGAGGTCGTCACCGATCTCGAACGTGGCGTCACCGTCGCCCAGCTCGACCAGTTGGTCGGCTGCGGCATCTCGACCGGCTGTCAGATGTCGGAAGCCGTGGCGGAGCTACGACCCTGAGTAAACTCACCGACCCTGAGTAAACTCACCGGACCGGCCGCCCGCCATCTCGACCGCCCGTCAGTTCGGCCCGCCCCGAGGAGACCACGTCCATGATCCAGCGCAGGTGGGAAGCCGCGTGACCCCGGACGAACTGCTCTCCGCGCTGGAGGACGCCCGGGACATGCCGGACGGCGACCCCAAGATCGCAGAGCTGGATCGGATCGTCGCCCACGCGGACGCGGCCGAGGACGTACGGCTCGGCATCACGGCCCGGCTCACGCTGATCCAGGCGCACACCTACCACACCGAACGGTGGCGGATGCTCGCGCCGTTCGAGTGGTGTCTCGCCGCCTTCGACCGGGACCCGGCGCTGTTCGATCCGACCGAGACGGAACTGCTGCGCTGGTACCACAAGTGGGCGGTGGCCACCCTCCGCGACACCTCGCGGGTGGGCCTGGCCCGCACCGAGGAGACCCTCGCGGATCTGGAACGGCGGCTCCGGTCCGGCGGGCACAGCCCGCACGCGGCGTACAGCCTGCGGTGCCGGATCGCGGACCACGTCGGCGACGAGTCGGCGGCTCTGGACTGGTTCACCCGGTGGCGGGCCGCGCCCCGCGACGAGAACAGCGACTGCGTCGGCTGCGATCCGGCCAACCAGGCGAAACTGCTGACCGCGTGGGGGCGGTGGACCGAGGCGATCGAGGTCGCCCAGCCGGTGCTGACCGGCGTGCTGGGCTGCCCCGAACAGCCGGAACGGACGCTCGCCTCGGTGCAGTTGGCGTACCTGCGGCTGGGCCGGTACGACGACGCCGCCCAGGCCCACGTCCGGGCCTACCGACGGCACCGCCACGAACGTGACGCGTTCCCGTTCCTCGCCGACCACCTTCGGTTCTGTGCGCTGACCGGGCACTACGAACGCGGCCTGGACATCCTCGGCCGGCATCTGGAGTGGTTGGACCGCCCGTACGACGAGTGCTCGGCGATGGAGTTCGCCGCCGCCGGTGCCCTGCTCTGCCGGCTGGCCGCCACGGCCGGCTTCGAGCGTCACTCGATACCCCGCCCGGCGTACGCCGACCGGCTCGCCGCGGAGTTGACCGTCGCCGCGCTCGGTGCCGAACTGCTGGCCGCCGCACAGGACTTCGCCGGCCGGTTCGACGCCCGGAACGGCACCAGCCACCAGTCCGGCCGGATGGCGGGCTGGCTCGCCGAGCGGCCGGTTCCGGGCGTGGTGGCGCTGCCGCCGGACGGACCGGCCGACGAGGAGCCGGCGACGGAACCGATTCCACCGGCCGGCCGCCACGAACTGGTCGGCCCGCTCACCGTGGCGGCGATCGTCGAGGTCCTGCGGGAGCGCGCGGACCACTACGTGGTCGAACCGGACGGTACGGTCAACGGCCGGTGGGGCGATGCGCTGATCCAGTTCCACCGGTTCGGTGAACGGCGGGAGATCCTGCACGCCCGGGTGATCGCCGAGCGCCGGCTGTCGGCGGACCGGCTCGCCGAGGCGTACGAGTTCTGCAACGCCTGGAACCACGACCGGCTGTTGCCCAAGGCCTACGTGCAGGACCTCGGGGACGGTGAGCTGGTCCTCGCCGGTGACGTCACCACCGACCTGGAGCACGGCGTCGCCGCTGGTCAGCTCCGCATTCTGATCAACGCGACCCTCGCCACCGGAGCCGCCTTCGCCGCTGCGGTGGCCGCGCTGCCCTGAGCCGGGGGAACAGGCCGACCCAGGAGACCAGCACCAGCACCGCGACGAGGGCCTGGGCCAGCACCGCGTACCGCTCGGGATAGACCACGCCCTCGATGTAGCGGTCGATGAAGCCCTGCCGGACGCCGGTCTCCCCGGCCTGCCGCCGGGCCCAGTGCTCGGCGTAGGTGAGCGGGCAGACCAGCCGGGCCGCGACCACCGTCACGCCCCAGGCCGCCGCCGCCAGGTGCAGCCAGACGGTACGCGGCCAGCGCCAGGCCAGGAAGCCGCCGACCACCAGGTAGGCCAGGAAACCGAAGTGCAGCGTGAGGACCAACGTGACCAACATCCGGTAGCCCATCGCCTGCCCTCCCGCCGGCAAGGCTACCGAGGCGGACGGCCGGCGGACCGGGTACGGATACCTAGTCCACCGACCGCCCGACCCAGCTCAGGCTCAACTCAAACTCGGCTCAGGTTCGACTCAAGCTCGGCTCAGGTTCGACTCAAGCTCAGCTCAGCGAGAAGCCCAGGGCGTAGCTGCCGGAGCCGCGCCGGGACTCGACCCGGTAGCGGTAGAAGCCGGCGGTGCCGTTGTAGGAGAGCCGCTCGTCGGCGCCCGGCCCGTCGGCCACCGCGACGGTCCGCCAGCCGCCCCGGCTCCACTTCTGCAGAACCAGGTCGAAGTTGGCCCCGGCGGGTCCGTCCAGACAGCCGGTGTGGCGGCCCTTACCGGACCGGAAGTAGCGACCGGCGGGCTGCACCTGCCGGCGGCCGTTGCCGAGGGTGGCGGCCTTGGTCACCTTGTGGTCGGCACACTCGGAGCCGGGCGGCGCCGCCGTGGGCGGCGGAGTGGCCGCCGGCGGCTCGGTCGCGGCGGGCGGCTCGGTCGCGGCGGGCGGCTCGGTCGGCGCGGGAGGCTCGGTCGTGGCGGGCGGCTCGGTCGGCGCGGGAGGCTCGGTCGCCGCCGGTGGATCGGCCGGTTCGGCCGGACCGGTCGCGGTGGTGACCAGGGTGAGCTCGTTGACCTCGAGGATCTCGGTCAACGGCTGGAAGAACGTCGTACCGCCCACGGTGCAGTCGCCGGAGCCGCCCGAGGTGACACCCTGAGCCTGGTCGCCGGACATCCAGGACCCGCCGGAGTCACCCGGCTCGGCGCAGGCGTTCGTCCTGGTCAGGCCGGTGACCGTACCTTCGGGGTAGTTCACCGTGGCGTTGAGGGCCTCGACGACGCCGCACCGGGCGCCGGTGGTGGAACCGAACCGGCAGACCGAGGTGCCGACCGGCGCCCCCTGCGCGCCCGCGACGGCCAACGTGCCGCCGCCGAAGTCGTTGACCACGGGCTGCGGGACCCAGTCGTCGTTCGTCTCCACCACTCCCCAGTCGTCGCCGGGGAAGGACGAGGCACGGAAGACGCCCTGGGCGACCCCGTCCGGGCTGGCGGTGGTGCTGCCGGGCCGTCCGCAATGGCCGGCGGTGACGAACCCGCCGACGACCGAGAAGCCGATCGAGCACCGGGCGGCGTTGTCGATCAGGTACGCGTCGCCGCCCCGGACGTCGATCAGCGGCACCGGAGCCTCCTCCGAGGCGACCACCTTGACCGCGCTCTCCTGCGCGCCGCTGGCCCGGACGAACTCCCGCACCGCGCTCTCGGCACCGGGCTGGGCGCGTACCACGATCCGGTTGTTCGCCACGTCGACGTACCAGCCGGCGAGGTCCGGGGTGGCGTCGGCGGCACGACGGTCGAGGTTCGCCTTGATCGCGTCGAGCTGCCGGGCGCTGCGGGTCACCATCTTCGGCTCGGCACCGGCGGCCCGGACCCGCTCGGCACCGGCCGAGTCGGTCACCGCCACCATCAACTGGCTGGCGTCGGCGGCGAGCCAGGTGCCGCCGAAGCCCGCACCGAGTTCGGTACGCAGTCGCTGCGCGGTCCGGCTCGCCCACTGCTCCTTGGTCAGCCGGGCCCGTGCCTGCGCCTCGGTCAACGAGAGGTCCCGCTGCAACGCCTCGAGGAGTTCCCGGGCTGGACCGGCCGGCGCGGTCGCCTTCGGGCGCGGCGGATCGTCTCCGGCGAGCGCCGGCAGGGTGACCACGGCGAGGCCGGCGACCGTCGCCACCCCCACACCGATCGCTATCCCCCGCCGACTCGTCGTGCCTAGTCGACTTACCGTGCCACGCCGGCTTCGCGTCGCGCGACTGCGATCCATTCGATCGACTCCTTCACCATCGGCAGCCCGAGGTGAGGTACGGGCGATAGCCGAATACCGATGAATCGATCGGGGTGGACAATCTCACACCGTACGGCTGAACCGAGGAGGGCCCGAATACGTACCATCTGTGGCGCATCGGGCCGGAAGATCCGTTGCCGGCCGCCGCTGGGCAGCGCGAAAGACCGGTGGGCAGCCCGAAAGGCCGGTGGGCAAGGCGGAGGACAGCATCACCCCTGGCCGCGAGGAGTGCTCGGCCGGCCAGGGATGATGGACGATCAGACCTCGACCACCGTCGGGACGATCATCGGGCGTCGCCGGTACGCGTCGTTCACCCAGCGACCGACCGTACGGCGGACGATCTGCTGCAACTGGTGCGGATCGGTGATGCCCTCGGTGGCGGCCCGGCTGAGCGCCTCGGTGATCAACGGAATCACCGGGTTGAACGCGTCCGGGTCGTCGGAGAAGCCCTTGGCGGAGATGGTGGGACCGCCGACCACCTTGCCGGTGACCGAGTCGACCACCACGGTCGCCGAGATGAACCCGCCGTCGCCGAGGATCCGGCGTTCGGTGAGCAGTGATTCGCCGACGTCACCGACGGCCAGCCCGTCGACGTAGACGTACCGGCTCTTGACGTGCCCGACCACCTTGGCCCGGCCCGCGACCAGGTCGACGACGTCGCCGTCCTCGCAGAGCACCACCCCGTCGGCGGGAACCCCGGACTCGATGCCCAGCCGGGCGTGCGCCCGCAGGTGCCGCCACTCGCCGTGCACCGGAAGGAGGTTGCTCGGCCGGACCACGTTGAGCAGGTAGAGCAGTTCGCCGGCCGGGGCGTGCCCGGAGACGTGCACCTTGGCCACGTCCTTGTGGATCACGAGCGCACCGGCCCGGGAGAGCTGGTTGATCACCCGGTAGACCGAGGTCTCGTTGCCGGGTACCAACGAACTCGCCAGCACCACCGTGTCGCCCGGAGCCACCGTGATGTGCCGGTGGTCGCCGGTCGCCATCCGGCCCAGCGCGCTCATCGGCTCGCCCTGCGACCCGGTCGACATCAGCACGATCTGGTCCGGCGGCAGCGCGGTCGCCTCGTCCAGCCCGACGACCAGGCCCGGCTGGATCCGGAGCAGGCCGAGGTCCCGGGCGATGCCCATGTTCCGGACCATCGACCGGCCGATGAAGGTCACCTTCCGGCCGTGCTCGGACGCCGAGTCCAGCACCTGCTGTACGCGGTGCACGTGCGAGGCGAACGAGGCGACGATGATCCGCCCGCGCGCCTTCACGAAGATCGAGTCGAGCACCGGCCCGATCTCCCGCTCCGGGGTGACGTAACCGGGAATCTCCGCGTTGGTCGAGTCGGAGAGCAGCAGGTCGACGCCTTCCGCCCCGAGCCGGGCGAACCCCGCCAGGTCGGTGATCCGGCCGTCCAGCGGAAGCTGGTCCATCTTGAAGTCGCCGGTGTGCAGCACCAGCCCGGCCGGGGTCCGGATGGCCACCGCGAGCGCGTCCGGGATCGAGTGGTTGACCGCGAAGAACTCGCACTCGAACGGGCCCAGCCGCTCGCGACCGCCCTCCCGCACGGTGAGGGTGTACGGCTCGATCCGCCGTTCGGCCAGCTTCGCCTCGACCAGGGCGAGGGTGAACTCCGAGCCGACCAGCGGAATGTCCGGCTTGTGGGCGAGCAGGTACGGCACCGCGCCGATGTGGTCCTCGTGCCCGTGGGTGAGCACGATCGCCTGTACGTCGGCGAGCCGGTCGAGGATCGGTGCGAAGTCCGGCAGGATCAGGTCGACGCCGGGCTGCTCGACGTCGGGGAAGAGCACCCCGCAGTCGACCACCAGCAGCTTGCCGTCGTACTCGAAGACGGTCATGTTGCGCCCGATGGCGCCCAGCCCGCCCAGCGGAATGATCCGGAGCCCGCCCTCGGGCAGTTCCGGCGGCGGTTCGAGGTCCACGCCCGGCTGGCTCATGCCACCGCCTCGCTTCGCTCGACGGCGTCATGAGCTTCCCACCTGAACCAGCCGATTCGCTCGCTGCGCTCGCTCATGCCACCGCCTCGCTTCGCTCGCTGGGCCTGGCCGAGAGGCTGCTCTCGGTCACGACGACAGCTCCAGTCCGGCCTCGGCACAGTCCGCCCGCAACTGGGCGATCTCGGCTTCGACGGCGTCCACCAGCGGCGGGCGTACCGGACCGGCCGGCAGACCGTGTGCGGCCAGCGCCGCCTTGACCAGGATGGTGCCCTGGGTACGGAAGATCCCGGTGAACAGCGGCAGCAGCCGGCGGTGCAGGGCCAGCGCCGAGGCCTGGTCCCCCCGGTCGTACGCCTCGATCATCTGCTTGGTCAGTGCCCCGGTCAGGTGTGTGGAGGTGCCGACCAGGCCGACGCCGCCGATCGCGAGGGCGGGCAGGGTCAACGCGTCCTCGCCGGAGTAGAAGGCCAGGTCGGTACGGCTGGTCACCCAGGAGGTGGCCACCAGGTCGCCCTTGGCGTCCTTGGCCGCGACGATCCGCTCGTGCTCGGCGAGCCGGCACAGCGTCTCGGTGGCGATCGGCACCCCGCTGCGGTGCGGAATGTCGTAGAGCATCACCGGCAGGCCGGTGGCGTCCGCGACGGCGGTGAAGTGCCCGAACAGGCCGGCCTGGGGCGGCTTGCTGTAGTAAGGGGTGACGACCAGCAGCCCGTGGGCGCCGGCCTTCTCGGCCGCGCCGGCCAGCTCGATGGTGTGCCGGGTGTCGTTGGTGCCGACGCCCGCGACCACCTGGGCCCGGCCTCCGACCGCCTCGACCACCGCGCGGACCAGCCGCTCCTTCTCCGCGTCGCTGGTGGTCGGTGATTCGCCGGTGGTTCCGTTCACTACCAGTGCGTCGTTGCCCTGCTCGTCCACCAGGTATGCCGCGAGTCGGGCCGCGCCGTCAAGATCGAGCGAGCCGTCCGCGGTGAACGGGGTCACCATGGCGGTGAGCAGTCGCCCGAACGGGCGGGGTGCCGCCCGATCGGTGGCGGCAGGGTGGTCGTGGGTCATGCGAACAACCTATCGGACTCGCGCCGCCCGGCCCGCGGGGAAGGGTCAGGACTGCTGGGCGTACGGGCTGGTGGCGATCTCGGTGCCGTCGGGCAGCTTGCTGATGGTGAAGTCAGCGAAGACGTTCGGGGCGACGCGCTGGAGCTGACGCAGGCATTCCACGGCCAGCTCACGGATCTCCACGTCGGCGCCCTCGGAGGCCCGCATCGTCACGAAGTGCCGCCAGGCGCGGTAGTTACCGGTGACCACGATCCGGGTCTCGGTGGCGTTCGGCAGCACCGCGCGGGCGGCCTGCCGGGCCTGCTTGCGGCGCAGCGTCGGGTTCTCCACGTCGGCGAACCGACGCTCAAGCCCCTCCAGCAGGTCGTTGTACGCCCGCAGGCTCGCCTCGGTCGCCTCGACGAACCGCTTGTGCAGCTCGGCGTCCTCGGCGATCACCGAGGGCTCGACCATCGCGGCGTCGCGCTCCGGCACGTACCGCTGGGAGAGCTGGGAGTAGGAGAAGTGCCGGTGTCGGACCAGCTCGTGGGTGAACGAGCGGGACACCCCGGTGAAGTAGAAGGTCACGGTCCCGTGCTCCAGCACCGACAGGTGCTGGACCTCCAGGATGTGCGCGAGGTAACCGGCATTGGTCGCGGTTGCCGGGTTGGGCTTACGCCACGACTGGTAACAGGCCCGCCCGGCGAACTCGGCCAGGGCCTGCCCGCCGTCCGCGTCGGTCGACCACGGTACGTCCTCCGGCGCCTCGAACTGCGTCCAAGCGATGACCTTGACCTGGGGGCCCACCATCTCCGACATTCCTCGGACTCTAGTCGCCCCGGTTGGCGGAACGACGACCCCCTGCCGGCGTCGATGTGCCCCCGCTCGTCGCGAACGTTGACGTCACTTTGACTTGCCAATGACGTCATGGTGATGTCACCATGACGTCATGGATCTGGCTCCCTATCTGGCGGCACTACGCCGCGACCTCAGCGCCGCCGCCGCACCCGGTGGGCCCGAGATCGCCCGCGCGGCGGACCTGCTCGCCGGTTCGCTCGACGTCTCGGCCCGGCTCTGCCTGCTGGAAGTGCTCGCCGACGCCACCGCCGAGATCACCGCGAAGCTCGACGGGGCGACGGTCGAGGTGCGGCTGCGCTCCCGCGAGGCCGACCTGGTGGTGCACCAGGTTCCACCGGAGCCGCCCGCCGCACCGGTGCCGCCCGCCCCGGGGGCGGCGACCACCGAGCCGTCCGGCGACGTCGCGCGGATCACGCTGCGCCTGCCGGACACCCTGAAGGACACCGTCGAGCAGGCCGCCGCCACCGAGGGCATCTCGGTGAACGCCTGGTTGGTGCGGGCCGTCGCCGCCGCCGTGCCCGGCGCCGCACCCTCCGCACCGGCCCGACCGGGCCGGGGCTCGTCCCGCCGGATCACCGGCTTCGCCCAGGCCTGACCGCACCCGGTTCCGCCCCGACCGCCCCGACCGCACCCGGTTCCGCCCCCACCGCACCCGGTTCCGCCCCGACCGCCCCCTGGCCGCCCCGACCGCACCCGGGCGGCCACCCCGACCGCACCCGTAACCAGACCCCAACTGGAGGAGTCATGCCCGAGTTCCCCTGCACCGCACCGGTCACCGTGGTCGCCGAACTGCACGCCGGCGACCTGGAGATCCTCGCCGAGGAACGCGCCTCGGCCGTCGTCGACGTGCAGCCGTACGACGCCAGTGGCCCGTCCCGGGAACAGGCCGCACAGACCCGGGTCGAGTTCACCGGGGACACCCTCTCCGTGATCACGCCCAACCAGTCCCTCGGCGGGATGTTCCGGTTCCGCTCCGGTGGGGTACGGGTCCGCGTCCGCGTGCCACTCGACAGCACCGCCCGGATCAGGACGGCCTCGGCCGACATCCGTTGCCGGGGTCGCCACGCCGGCCTGGCGATCGAGAGCGCGTCGGGCGATGTCGAGGTCGACCACGTCACCGGGAACGCCACCGTGCAGACCACCAGTGGTGACGTACGGGTGACCCGCGTCGACGGCCGACTGGAGGTCAAGGGTGCCTCCGGCGGGCTCACCGCGCGACAGGTCGGTGGCCCGGTCAAGGCGCGGTTCGCCTCCGGAGACGTCGAGATCGCCGACGCCGGTGACGGCGTGGAGGTCAAGACCGCCTCCGGCGACGTACTGCTCGGGGTCACCCGGCAGGGCCGGGTCCGGATCGGTACGGCCTCCGGCGACGTCGGCATCGGCGTACGGCCCGGCACCGGCGTGTGGCTGGACCTGAACACGGTCTCCGGCAGCACCCGGAACGGGCTGGACATGGCCGGCGGGGGCGCCGCCGCCAACGGCCACCAGCTCAACCTCGAGGTCCGGACGGTGAGCGGCGACATCGACGTACACCGGGCGGCCTGACCTGTTAGGAGGGGGCCCTTCTTATACAGAAAACGATAAGAAGGGGCCCTTCCTTACACCCTCAGGCGGTCAGGCCGCCGTCCAGGGGGATGGTGACTCCGTTAGGTAGTCGGCGGCGGGGCCGGCGAGGAACAGGGTGGCCGCGGCGACGTCGGCGGCGGTGGCCAGGCGGCGGGCCGGGATCGTCGGCAGGATGTGGGCGTCGATGTCCACGGCAGCCTGCACCGGGAACGACATCGGGCCGTCCTGCACGATTCCCGGGTTGACCCCGTTGACCCGCAGGCCCTCGGGGCCGTACTCGATCGCCCAGGTTCTGGTCAGGTTGTCCAGGGCCGCCTTCGAGGAGTTGTAGATCGAGGAACCGGCCCAGCTCCGGGTCGTACCGATGGAACTGATGTTGACGATCCGGCCGCCGGCACCGCGCAACAGGTGCGGCAGCATGGCCTGGGTCAGGAAGTACGTCGCCTTGTAGTTGAGCCCGACGACCCGGTCGAACTCTTCTTCGCTGCTCTCGTGGGTCAGCCCGCTGGTGTACGCGGCGGCGTTGTTGACCAGGATGTCCAGCCCGCCGAACCGGTCGAGGACGGCCCCGAGCACCTCGTCGTGGCTCTCCCGCCGGGTCAGGTCGGCCGGCACGAACAGCCCGTTGTCGAGCTCGTCCGCCACCGCCGTACCGAGGTCGGCACGCCGGCCGACCACGGCCACCGCGGCACCGGCCGCGCCGAGCGTACGGGCGATCGCCGCCCCGATCCCGCCGGTCGCACCGGTCACCAACGCCACCTTGCCGCTCAACTCCCGATCACTCATGCCTCGACGCTAGAAGCGGGACTTCATGCCGGTCAAAGACTGAGTTCGCATGAGTTGATAACGTCGGTGCATGAACTTCGAGCTCCGCCAGTTGGAGGCGTTCGTCGCGGTCGCCGAGGAGCTGCACTTCGGCCGGGCGGCCAGCCGGCTGCACATCGCCCAGCCGGCGCTGTCCCAGCAGATCCTGCGGCTGGAGGCGACGCTCGGCGCCGACCTGCTGGTCCGGCAGCGTCGCCGGACCGCGCTGAGCGAGGCCGGGCGGCTCTTCCTGATCGAGGCCCGGCGGACGCTACGCCAGGCGCGGGTGGCCCAGACGGTTGCCCAGCGCGCCCAGCGCGGCGAGTTGGGCCGGCTGCGGATCGGCTACACGCCCACCGCCTCGTCGCAGCAGTTCCTGACCGTGCTCGGCGAGTTCCAGCGCGCCGTACCCGAGGTCGACCTGAGCCTGTCGGAGCTGCCGATCGGTTCCATCGCCACGCCGCTGCGCGACGACCTCGTCGACGTCGCCTTCGTGGTCACCCTCGGACAGTTCGACTGCGCCTGGCTCGGCGACGACATCGAACTGCGTCAGCTGTCCTGCGAGGCGTTCGTGGCGGCGGTCCCCGCCGGGCACCGACTGGCCGACCGCTCCGAGATCGACGTCGCCGACCTGGCCGACGAGACCTTCGCGTTCCTGGCCCGCGACCTCTGCCCGCACTGGTTCGAGATGGTGATGGGGGTCTGCCAGACGGCCGGGTTCACCCCGAGGCTGGTCCACCAGGCCGGCGAGGTCGGCACCCAGTTGACCCTGGTCGCCGCCGGCCTGGGCATCGCCCTGGTGCAGGAGTCCGCCCGGATGCTGCGCGGCGACGGAATCGCGTACCTGCCGATCCGCCACTCGGTGCCTCGGGTCAGCTCCGGTGTCGCGTGGCGGGCCGGTGACCCGTCGCCGGTGCTGGAGCGTTTTCGCGCGGCGCTGCCGACCTGCTGACCATCCGCGGTCCGGGCCCGGCGGTTCCGCGTCCCGGGGATCATCTCAATCTATGGACGTCTATGTTGCCGCCTTCCCGCTGATGTGTTTCGGTCGACGGTAGAGATGCCGGTATGACCGGGATCAAGGGGAGGCACACCATGAATCCGCTTAGAAGGCTTACGCGGGGAGTAACGAGTTTCGCCCTGCTGTTCGCGATCGCCGTACCGGGGCCACCGGGACGTGCCTCCGCCGCGCCGGTCGACCGGTCGGCCCCGGCCGCCTTCTCCGGGGAAAACACGTCGGCCGCCACCGGCGCCCGCACCGTCACCCTGATCACCGGCGACCGGGTCACCGTCACCGCCGACCAGAAGACCAGCGTCGAGCCGGGCCCCGGCCGGGCCGAGATCCAGTTCCTCACCCGACGGATCGCCGACCGGCTGCACGTGATCCCGACCGACGCCCTGACCCTGCTGCGCAGTGGGCGGCTCGACGAACGGCTCTTCGACGTCACCGCACTGCTGGAGTTCGGCTACGACGGACGGGCGGACCTTCCGCTACTGGTGACGTACGCCGGCTCCGACGCCCGGGCCCAGGGGCAGCGACAGGCCGCCCGGACCGGCGCCCGGGTGGTCCGCGAACTGCCTCCGGTGCACGGCCTGGCGGTCACGGTGGACCGGTCCGGGCTGCCCGGATTCTGGACCGACCTGACCGGACCACGACCGACGGCCCGGACCCTGGACGCGGGCATCCGGACGGTCTGGCTCGACGGCCTGCGCCAGCCCACGCTCGCCGAGAGCGTCCCGCAGGTGGGCGCGCCGGCCGCCTGGGCCGCCGGATTCGACGGCACCGGAGTGACCGTCGCGGTGCTCGACACCGGCATCGACGAGACCCATGCCGACCTCGCCGGCCAGGTGACCGGGGCCCGGAACTTCACCGACGGCACCGAGGACGACCGGGACATCGTCGGGCACGGTACCCATGTGGCGTCCACAGTGGCCGGCTCCGGCGCCGCACGGTTCACCGGAGTGGCCCCCGGTGCCCGGCTGCTGGACGGCAAGGTCTGCTCGGCCGGCGGCTGCGCCGAGTCGTGGATCATCGCGGGCATGCAGTGGGCGGCCGAATCGGGTGCCCGGGTGGTCAACATGAGCCTCACCGGGCCGGACAGCCCGGTGGTGGACCCGATCGAACAGGCCGTCGGGCAGCTGACCGACGCACACGACACGCTCTTCGTGGTCGCCGCCGGCAACGTACCCGGCGTCGGGACGGTCGGCTCGCCGTCCACCGCCGACGCCGCGCTGTCGGTCGGCGCGGTCAGCAAGACCGACCAGCTCGCCGGCTTCTCCAGCCAGGGTCCCCGGGTCGGTGACGGCGCCATCAAGCCCGACCTGACCGCGCCCGGACTCGACATCGTCGCCGCCCGCAGCGTCGACTCCGGACCGGAGGTACCGAACGGCAGCGGCATCAGCATGTCCGGCACCTCGATGGCCACCCCACACGTCGCCGGCGCCGCCGCGATCATCGCCCAACGCCAACCGGACCTGCCGGCCGCCAGCCTCAAGGCCGCGCTGATGGCCGCCGCACGTCCCAACCCCGAACTCAGCGTCTTCGCCCAGGGCGCCGGCCGGCTCGACGTCGCCCGGGCGCTCGACCAGCGGGTCACCGCCGACCCGCCGAGCCTCAGCTTCGGCCGGCAGGCGTGGCCACACGACGACGACACACCGGTCAGCCGCACCGTCAGCTACCGCAACGACGGGACCGCCGCGGTGACGCTCCGGCTCGGCGTACAGGCGGCCGGGCCGGACGGCAGCGCGGTGCCCGCCGGGATGTTCGAGGTGACACCGGCCACCGTCACCGTGCCGGCCGGCGGCACCGCCGACGTGACCGTCACCGCCGACACGGCCGGCAGCGGGGGGCCGCTCGGCCAACTCACCGGCCAGCTCACGGCGACCGCCGCCAGCGGTACCGGCGTACCGACCCCGCTGGCGGTCGACCGCGAGGTGGAGAGCTACGACGTCGAGCTGTCCCACCTCGGCCAGGGCGGCGAACCGACCGCCGGCTACCTGACCATGCTGGCCGGGCTGGACAACGCCAACGCCATCTCCGTACCCGCCGACGCCAGCGGCACGGTCACCGTCCGGGTGCCGAAGGGGCGGTACTCGGCCCTGAGCGCGATCACCAGCCCGTCCGGAACCACCTACCTGACCAGCATGCTGGCCCAGCCGGAACTGGACGTCAGCGGCGACCGCAGCGTCGTCCTCGACGCCCGGCTCGGCAAGCCGCTCTCGGTCACCGTGCCGAACAGCGGCGCCCGGCAGGTCTTCTCCGAACTGGCCACGAGCGTGCTGGCCGCCGGGCGGACCGTCGAGGTCGGCACCCTCGGCACCACCTTCGATCGGATGCGCACCGGGCGGGTCGGCCCGGACCAGCCGGCCGCCGGCTTCGTCTCCCGGATCACCGCCACCTTCGCCCCGACCGACCCGGCGGACCAGTCGTACGCGTACCTGCTGTGCTGGATGACCGAGCAGCGGATGCCCAACGGGTTCACCCGAGCGGTCAGCGCCGCCGACCTCGCCACCGTGCGGGCCGACCACGGTCACGAGTCCTCCGGCAGCACCGGTCGCAAACTCGCCTGGGCGGTGTTGCCGGAGTCGGTGATGGGCGGGTTCGCCCACGCGATGACCTTCGCACTCCCCTCGACCCGCACCGAGTACTACAACTCCGACGGTCGGGCCCAGTGGTTCCGCGCGGTGGACGAGATGACCGGCTCCGGCGCCGAGCAGGCGTACCTGACCAGCCTGGTGGCGCCGCCGATCACGTACCGGGCCGGGCAGTCGTACCAGGAGCAGTGGAGTCGCGGGGTGTTCGGGCCGACGGTGGCCGCCCCGCCGTACGAGCACCAGTGGGTGACCCGACTCGACGACACCCTGTACGTCCAGGCGCCGCTGTACGGCGACGGCGTCGGACGGGCCGGCTTCTCGTCCATCGCCACCGGCCGGATAACGCTGGAGCGCGACGGCGCCCCGGTGGCCGAACTCGACGGTCTGTACGGCGAACTGGCGGTACCCGCGGAGGCCGGGGCCTACCGGCTGACGATGAACGCGGAACGCGGTGGACCCGCGACCCTGTCCACCCGGGTCAGCGTGACCTGGACCTTCCGTTCCGGACACGTCGACGGGGAAACGCCGATCCGGCTGCCCGTCTCCACGGTGCGTTTCTCGCCCCGGGTGGACAGCGACAACAGCACCCCGGCCGGTCAGACCGGCACCATCCCGGTCAGCGTCACCGCCCAACCCGAGTCGGGGGCCGGCGCCAACGAGAGCCTGAGCGTCGAGGTGTCGTACGACGACGGGGTCACCTGGGCACCGGCGGAGGTGACTGCCGGCCAGGCCGTGCTGCGTCATCCGGCCGCGCCCGGGTACGTCTCGCTGCGGGCCAGCGCCACCGACACCGCCGGCAACACGGTCACCCAGACGGTGATCCGGGCGTACAAGATCGGCTGACGGGGCGGGTGCGGCGGATCAGACGTACAGGTAGTCGAAGGGTGCCCAGGGGAGGTTGCGCAGCACCGTGAAGACCGCCCAGGCGGCGAGGAAGATGCCGATCATCTTGGGGGTGATCTCCAACTGCGGCAGCCGCCAGCCGAACACCTGCCGGCCGGTCCAGGCGAGGTAGATGTAGAGGAGGAACGGGACCGCGAAGACGAACATCAGATGGTGCCGGGCGGCCGCCGGCAGGTCGCCGTGCAGCAGGTACCAGAAGGCCCGGGTGCCGCCGCAGCCCGGACAGTCCAGCCCGGTGGTGAGCTTGAGGATGCACGAGGGTGCCGCGTCGGGGGCGCTGTGGGCCGGGTCGGTGAAGAGGGTGTAGCCCACCGCGCCGGCCATGCAGGCGAGCGCCGCCACCGGCGCTGCCCAGCGCGGTGACCGGGCCTGGATCCGGTTGACCAACCGGGTGAGCCGGTCGGGCTCGGGCAACTGGTAGGGAGGCACCAGATAGGTGCCCTGCGCCGATCCGTCCGCGGGCGGCCAGGGCCCGGGATATCCACCCGCCGGCCAGGCACTTCCCGGCTCGCCCGCCGGCGGCATCTGCGGTCCGGCCGCCACCGCGCCGACCTCGTCCGACCGGCTCTCGCCAACGCTCGTCATCGCGCCCCACCCGTCCGCCGCAGCGTCGCCGTCTTCCGCCACGCATCGTCCGCCGGTCCACGGCGTCGCCGGCCGGCTCGTCTCACCGTACCGCGAGCACGCTGGCGAGTGCGGCGGTGAGCGGTCCGGCGAGGTCGCCGCCCTCGGGTGCCGCCACCGCGTCCAGCCCGAGCCAGCCCGCGAGCCGGTAGAGCTCGGCGGCGAGCGCCCGCGCGGTCTCGACCGGGTCGTTGCCGGGCTCGGACCAGGCGGCCGGAATCAGCAGTACGCCGGCCTTGCGGTCGGCCTTCAGGTCGACCCGGGCCACGAACCGGTCCCCCAGCAGGAACGGCAGCACGTAGTAGCCGTAGAGGCGCTGCGGCGCCGGCACGTAGATCTCGATCCGATAGGTGAACCCGAAGAGCCGTTCCGTGCGGGCCCGTTCCCAGATCAGCGGATCGAAGGGGCTGACCAGGGTGCTGGCCCGGATCCACCGGGGCAGCCGGGCCTGCGCGTGCAGGTATGCCGGCAGGCGCCAGCCCCGCACCTCGACCGGCACCAGCTCACCCGCCTCCACCAGTTCGGCGATCGCGACCCGGGCCGCGGCGACCGGCAGCCGGAAGTAGTCCCGCAGTTCCGGCTCGGCCGCCACCCCCAGCGCCCTGGCCGCGATCCCGACCAGCCGGCGGTACGCGTCCGGCTCGGCCGGGGTCGGGGTGGCGAGCACGGCCGGCGGCAGCACCCGTTCCGGTACGTCGTAGACCCGGGCGAAGGAGGTGTTCCGGGAGGCCGCCATCAGCTCACCGGCCCAGAACAGGAACTCGCAGGCCTGCTTGACCACCGACCAGTTCCAGCCCCAGTTGTTCTTCTCGCGCGGGGCGTCGTGCTCGATCTCGGCGGCGGTCAGCGGGCCGTTCGTGCGTACCTCGTCGAGCACCCGGGCGACCAGTTCGGGCTGTTCGACGGCGATCCGACGCATCCCGCCCCAGGCGTCGTTGTGCGCGCCCGCCATCCGCCAGCGCAGCGCCGGGTGGAGGTCGACCGGGAGCAGCGACGCCTCGTGCCCCCAGTATTCGAACAGGTCCCGGGGGCGCCGGTAGGCCGCCCGGTCGAGCAGGTCGGTCGGATACGGCCCGAGCCGGCTGTAGAGCGGCAGGTAGTGCGCCCGCTGGAGCACGTTGACCGAGTCCATCTGGAGCAGGCCGACCCGGTCGAGCACCCGACGGAGATGGCGACGGGTCGGCACCCCGGCCGGCAACGGGTCGGCGAACCCCTGGGCGGCGAGCGCGATCCGCCGGGCCTGGGCCAGGGACAACGATTCAAGTACGGCCATCAACGCCGACCCTAACCCACGGCTACGACAGCAATTCGACGGCGGCGGTACTGGACCTGCCGGGTGAACCCGGATAAAACGACTGGGTGGTAAGCATCCGGTCGGAAGATCCCGACGACGCGCTGGCGGTCGCCGGGGTGCACGTACGGACCTGGCAGGCGGGCTACGCCGGGATCATGCCGGACGAGGTGCTGTCCCGGTTGAACGTCACGGCATGGGCGCAGCGCCGCCGCGAGGTCGGCACCGCCGAACCCGACCACCCGTTCCGGACCCTCGTCGCCGAGTCGGACGGCGGCACGGACGACGCCACGGTGATCGGCTTCGCCACCGTCGGGCCGTACCGGCTGGACCAGGACCCCGACCAGCTCGACCACCGGTACGGCGAGATCCTCGGCCTCTACGTCGAGCCGGCGCGCTGGGGCACCGGGGTCGGCCGGGGACTGCTGGCCGCCGCCGTCGCCGAACTGTGCGGGCAGGGCCGGACCGAGTTGCGGCTCTGGGTACTCGAGGACAACGAGCGGGCCCGCCGGTTCTACGAGCGGGCCGGACTAGTCCCCGATGGTGAGCGGTCGACCTACGAACTGCAACGGCCGGGGGGACGGCCGCCGCTTGGGCTGACCGAACTCCGCTACGCCGCCCGCCTCGGCCAACTGGCTGGGGCCCCGGACCGGCAGCAGCAGTAGCAGCGCCAGGCTGATCCAGACGTAGAAGTTGCTGCCGACGAAGCCGAGGAGCCCGTCGAACCGGCTCTGCCAGATCCAGACCAGCCGGCTGATCAGGATCAGGTAGGCGAAGATCGCGAAGCCGAGCAGGCCACGCCGGCGCCGGCTTCCGGCCGGGGCGGCGTACGCGTTGTCGACCAACAGGATGAGTGCCGGGATCAGCCAGACCAGGTGGTGCACCCAGGTCACCGGGCTGACCAGACCCTGCACCACGGCGGTCAGCGCGAACCCGGTCGCCTCGTCCCCGACCGCCACCGTGGACCGGACCCGCCAGACCCAGACCGCCACCGTCGCCGCCACCAGCACCAGCCAGAGCAGCCGGCTCGGATGCTCGGGGTCGAGCCGGGCAACCACGCCCTGCCAGGACTGGTTCGAGATGAACGACAGCGATCCGACCCGGTCGGTGTCCCAGAGTGCGGTGGTCCAGAACTCCCGGGACGCGTCCGGGGCCACCGCCGCCGCGAGCAGGGTCGCCGCCGCCGCGGTGCCGCTGGCCACCACCGCCGCCAACCAGCGCCGGGTGACCAGCAGGTAGACGATGAAGATCCCCGGGGTCAGCTTGATCGCGGTGGCCAGCCCGATCCCCACCCCCGCGAAGCGGCGGTAACGCTGCGGCAGCCGCCGCCCCCACGGGGTCACCGGCGCGGCCAGCCAGAGCAGATCGGCCGCGACCAGGAAAAGCATCAGCATGTTCACCTGGCCGAAGTTGACCGTCTCGCGCATCGGCTCGAACGCCGCCGCCAGGCAGAACGCCACGGCCAGGGCGAACCACCGGGTCCAACCCGCCCGGCGGGCGACCGGATCGACCAGCCACCAGATCACCAGCGCGCTGGCCAGGACCGTGAGGGTCACGCTGATCACCATCGCGGCCGGCCAGGAGAGGTACGCCATCGGCACCATCACCAGCGCCGCGAACGGCGGATAGGTGAAGCCGTACTTGCTGTCCGGCTTCAGCCAGTCGTAGATCTCACCGTCGGCGCGTACCCAGTGGTGCAGGGCGCCGTAGTAGACCCGCAGGTCGAAGAAGCCGTGCCGGACGGCCGCCACGGAGAGGAAGCCGGTCACCAACACGGCGAGCGCGATCACGAATAGCACCTGGTACCGCGTACGCCAGACGGCACCCTGCGCCATTGCCGCCCTCCTCGCGTTGCGTAGGCTCACCACCCATGAGTCTCGGGTACGTCCGCCCGGCGCGTCCCGAGGACGCCGGCGAGATCGCGCGCATCCAACTCGCGACCTGGCGGGTCGCGTACCGACGGATGCTACCCAAGCATGTGCTCGACAACCTGGACGAGGACTGGCTCGGTCGCCGGTGGAGTGCGGCGGTCGAGACGCCACCCTCCGAACGGCACCGGGTCCTGGTCGCCGTCGAGCAGGCCGAACAATCGTATCTGGTGGGATTTGCCGCATCCGGACCGCCCGACGAACAGGCGCTGGCCCCGGACGAGCCGGCCAGCTCGCTCGGCCCGACCGTGGTCGCGGTGACCGACCTGCTGGTCGAGCCACGATGGGGTCGACGCGGACACGGCAGCCGGCTGCTCGCCGCCAGCGTCGACCTGTGGCGCTCCGACGGTTTCGACACGGCAGTCGCCTGGGCCTTCGACGGTGACCAGGCGACCCGGAAGTTCCTCGGCGGCGCCGGCTGGGAGCCGGACGGCGCCGCGCGGGCGCTGGACGTCGACGACCTGCTGGTACCCCAGCTCCGGCTGCACGTCTCGATCGTGGCCGACCCGGCGGCCGACCCGGCCACGGACCTCCCGGCGCAGCCGGACACGGACCCCGCCGGCCGCTGACCCGGGCGTCAGCCCTTCTCGGCGCCCTCGTTCGCGCCCCGGACGAAGTACCGCTGGAAGACCACGAAGATGATCGCCACCGGGATGGTGGCCAGCAGCGCGGCGCCGAGCTTCAGCGGATACTGGTTGCCCTTGCCGAGCGAGCCACTGACCAGGTCGGCCAGCCCGCGTGGCAGGGTGAACAGGCCCGGATCCTGGACCGCGACCAGGCTGTGTGGAAGTTCGTTCCACGAGCCCTGGAACGACATGATGGTGACGGTGATCAGCGCCGGCCTGGCCATCGGCAGCACCACCGACCAGAAGGTCCGGAACGTGCCGGCGCCGTCGATCCGGGCCGACTCCTCGACGCTGACCGGAATCGACTCGAAGAACTGCTTCATCACGAACACCCCGGTCGCGTCGACCAGCAGCGGCACGATCAGCGCGGCGTAGCTGTTGTAGAGGCCGAGTTGGTTGAGTACCAGGAACTTCGGGATCAGCAGCACCACGGGCGGCACCGCCATCATCACGACCACCACCGCGAAGACCGGACGCCGGCCGCTGAACCGCAGCCGGGCCAGGGCGTAGCCGGCCAACGAGGCGAAGAACACCCGGCCGATGGTGACGACGACGGTGACCAGGGTCGAGTTGCCCAGCCAGAGCGGGAAGTCGGTGCCCTCGAAGATCCGCTGCACGCTGCTGAGGTCCAGCACGGAAGGCACCGGGGAGAGGGGGTTCGCCGCCGCGTCCGGCTCGGTCTTGAAGGCGTTGCCGAGTTGGATGACGAACGGATAGAGGAACACCAGCGCGAAGAAGACCAGTACGGCGTACCCGGCGAAGCTGGTCGCCAGGGCGCCCGGCCCACGGTCCCGGCGCGGCCGGCGGCCCTCCCGGTCCGGTGCCCGGCCCACCGCGCCCGGCCCCGGTTCGGTCAGTACGGCCATCTGGAGGACCTCCGTCCGGTCTCGCGGCCCCGCCGCCCGGGCCAGCGGATCCCGCGCCCGGAATCGCGCTCGCGCAGCAGCCACCTCTGCCCGACGGTCAGCACGATGATGATCAGGAACAGTACGAACGTGATGGCGGCGCCCGAGCCGTACTCGAAGTCCCGGAACGCGGTCCGGTAGGAGAGGTAGGCCGGGGTCAGCGTGGTCTTGGCCGGGTCACCCTGGCTCATCACGTAGATCTGGTCGAAGACCTGCCAGCTCCCGATCATGCCCAGGGCCAGCACCGTGAACAGGGTCGGCCGGATGGACGGCAGGGTGATGTACCGCAGGCGCTGCCAGCGGGTCGCCCCGTCCAGCCGGCCCGCCTCCTCCAGCGACTCCGGCACGTTCTGCAACGCCGCCAGGAACATCAGCATGAAGGTGCCGGAGGTGGTCCAGACGACCAGGATGATGATCGAGCACATCGCCACGCTGGGCCCGGAGAGCCAGTCCCACCAGGGCAGCCCGAAGGGCCCGCCTCCGGTGAGCGACTCCGGTGGGGTGTCCACGCCGACCGCACCGAGCAGGAGGTGCAGTACGCCCCGCGAGTCGGCGAACCACGCCGGACCGTCGATACCGAAGAGTCCCAGCAGCCGGTTCACCGCCCCCGAGTTGGCGAAGATGAAGAGGAACACCACGCTGATCGCCACCGAGCTGGTGACCGACGGGAAGTAGAACGCGGTCCGGAAGAACGACCGCCCGCGCAGCATCCGGTTGTTCACCACCAACGCGAGGAAGAGTGCGAGCACGGTCTGTGCCGGCACCACGATCCCGACGTAGTAGAGGTTGTTCCGGATCGAGGTCATGAAGTTCTGCCGGGCCAGCCCCTCCCGGGTGAACAGGTCGGTGTAGTTGTCCAGGCCGACCAGCGGCACCTTGCCGGTGAACGGGCTGCCCTGGCCGTTCCAGTCGGTGAGGCTCACCCAGAGCGCCATCAGGATCGGCACCAGCATGAACAACCCGAGGATCACCACCACGGGTACGACGAAGATCCAGCCGGCGGTTGCCTCCGCGCTGCGGATCCCACCCGGCCGTCGGGTACGCCGGGGTGTCGGGGTGGACGCGGTCCGGCCCGCGTCACCCGATCCGGTCAGTACGTCGGTCGCCATGTTCCTTCCTTCACCAGCTGGGGGATCCCGTCGGAGGCGGGGATCGGAGATCGATGGGACTGGCCCCGGCCACGACACGGGGGCGGGCCGCAGCCGGGGCCAGCCGGCATGGTCAGCCGCCGAGCGCGGCCTGGGTGTTCTTCTGTACGCGCTCCAGGAGCGCCTTCGGGTCACCCCGGTCCAGCCCCTGCAGGCCGGTGTCGAAGTCGGCCAGCACGCTGTCCATCTTCGGGGCGTTCACCGGCCCCTGGGCGTACTCGGCGCCGTCGATGTAGGCCCGGTCCGCCGGGTACGCCTGGGTGTACTGCTCCCGGGCGGCCTGCCGGGACGGCATCACCCCGAACGTCTTGGCGAAGGTCATCTGCTGGTCCACCGAGGTCATCGCCTCGACGAACTTGATCGCCTGCTCCTTGTATTTGCTCTTCGCGGCGATGCCCCAACAGTTGGTGAAGGAGAGCGTTGCCTTGGCCTTCGGCCCGGCCGGCAGCGGATGCACCGTGTACTTGATGTTCGGGAAGTCGTTCTGCAGAGCACCCTTGATCCAGTTGCCCTCGATCGTCATCGCCGCCTGACCCTTGCCGAACGCCTCGCCGGACCAGCCCGCGTCCAGCTGCTTCGGGTACCGGACGAGGCCCTCGGTGAGCAGGCTCTTGACGTACTGGAGGGCCTGGAGGTTCTCCGGGCTGTCCGCGGTGGCCTGCTTGCCGTCCGGGCTGGTGATCCAGCCACCGGACTGCTTGAGGAACGCGCCGATCCGGTCCCGGGTGTCGCCGATCGTGAGTGGGGTGATGCCCTTCGCCTTGAGCTTGCGGGCCGTCGCGGTGAACTGGTCCCAGGTGGTCGGGATGTCCGCGTCGGTCAGGCCGCCCTTGGCCCAGAGGTCGGTGTTGACCTGGAGGGCGAGCGTGGAGAAGTCCTTGGGGGCGCAGTAGAGCTTGCCGTCGTGGGTGAAGGCGGTACGCAGGCTCGGGTAGAAGTCGTCGGCGTCGGCGAGCCGGTCCCCGTACGGCTCCAGCGCGCCCACGTTGGCGTAGTCGGCGAACCGGCCGGCGTCGACGTAGAAGACGTCCGGCGGGGCGTCCCCGGCCAGCGCCTGGCCGAGCTGCTGGACGAGGTCCTGGGCCGGGGTGACCGTCGCGGTGTTGCCGGACGAGCTTGCCCAGCCGGCGGCGGCCTCCTGCACCGCCTTCGTCTCGGCGTCGCCCGAGGAGCCGATCATGATCTGCAACGCGGCCGGTCCACTGCTCTGGGTGTCCCCGGCGCTGTCGTCGTCGAAGCCGCTACCGCAGGCGGCGGAGGTCAACAGCGTCGCGGCGGCGACGCCCGCCACGGCTGCCCGGCGGATGAATCGTCTTGCCATCTCACTCTCCTGGTGGGGGATGCGGATCTTCCGGGATATGCGTCTGTCGGTCCTTCTGCCACCGGCTCGTACGGTGGCCGTGGTCTACGGGATTCCGGTCCGATTCCGTCCGGCCCGGCTCTGCCGGCGACGGCACTGCGCCGCTCCGCTCCCGACGGGCGGTCAGCCGCTCTGCCGCACCACCAGCGACGGCCGCAACAGCACCTGGTCCGGCCCGTCCGGCGTTCCGCCGGTCCGCGCCGCGCCGCCGTCGGGGTTCGGGTCGGGTCCGTGCCGCCCGTTGGCCGTGCCTCGCCGGCCACCGTCCAGCACGTCGGCGAGCAGGTCCATGCAGCAGGCCGCGGCCTGGGCCAGCGGCTGGCTGACACTGGTCAACCCGATGGCCTGGGCCACCGGTGTGTCGTCGAAGCCGGTGATGGCGACCTCCGGCCCTCCGCCGGTGCTGATCGGCCACCCGCCGGGTGCGCGTACCGCCTGGAGGGCGCCGAGCGCGAGCGAGTCGCTGGCGCAGACGATCGCGGTCGGTGGCTCGGCGGCGGCGAGCAGGTCCCGGGCCGCGGCCTCGCCCTGGGCGAACCCGTCCGGGGCGGCCCGGTCCAGGCCGGTCGGGTCGAGCCCGGCCGACCGTAGTGCGGTGACCCAACCGGAGCGGCGGTCGTCGCCCACCCCGGAGCCGGCCGGCCAGCCGAGGAAGCCGATCCGCCGATGGCCGGTGTCGAGCAGTCGTTGGGTGGCCTGGGCGACTCCGCTGGCACCGTCGACGTCGACCCACGGGTGTGCGGCCGGGATGGCGGCCCGGTGCCGCGACGCGGTGTCCGCCGGGTTGTCCCAGGGACGTCCGAAGGTCACGAACGGCACGTCCCGCTCGGCCAGCCAGGCGGTCCGGGCGTCGCCGTGGTCGGTGCCGGTGAGCACGAAGGCATCCAGGTCGTACGCGCCGAGCAGGCTGTCGTACGCGTCGATCTCGGCGCGGGCGTCGGCGGCGGTGTAGAGCATCACCCGGTAGCCGGCACTGTCGGCGGCCTCGGTCAGCCCGTGCAGGAACCGGTCGAGGACCGAGCCGTTCACCCCGTCCCGGGTCGGCTCGATCCGGACCGCGATCAGCCGGGACCGTCCGGTACGCATCTGCCGGGCGGCCTGGTTGGCCCGATAGCCGAGCGCGACGATCGCCTCCCGCACCCGTTCCCGGGTCTCCTCCCGGACCATGTGCGGGGCGTTCAGCACGTTGGAGACGGTCTGCCGACTGACCCGCGCCCGGCGGGCCACTGTCGCGATCGTCACTTTTTCCGACATAACTTCCCTCATCACCCCTCTTGAACGATCCAAACGAAATAAGGCATCATTGGATCGTTCAAGTTGCTGGAATGTTTCGCACTTTGCACCTCCCGCGACGATCTGTCAAGGCACCGCGTTCCACCCCCTGATCAGGAGTTCCTCGTGGCCGACCAGCACCTGCAACCGCTGCTGCACGATCTCGTGGGAGTCGTCCTGGCTCCGACCAGCGCGTTGACCGACGCGGACGGCCAACTGAGACCCGCCGGCGTACAGGGGGTCTTCCACGCCGACGCCCGGGTGCTCCGCCAGGCCGAACTCCGGATCGACGGCCGGGAACCGGAGGCCATCGGCAACGCTCCGGACGGCCCGCACGGCGCCCGGTTCGTCTCACTCGCCCGCTGGCTCGGCGATCCCGGCCCCGACCCGACCGTACGGATCGACCGGATCCGGCGGGCGGTGCCACGTGGACTCACCGAGGAGATCCACGTCGTCTCCACCGCCGCCGACCCGGTACGGGCCACCGTCACCCTCCGACTCGGCTGCGACCTGGCACCGATCGAGATGGTCAAGTCGGGCATCCCGGTCAGCCCGCTCGACGCCAAGAGCGGCCAGCCCGACCAGCTCAGTTGGACCGCCGAGGGGATCACCGTCACGGTCACCGGGGACGGCGCCGGTGCGCACACCGGGATCGAGGCGGGTGCTTCGGCCAGCCCGACCGATCCGACCGACGTCGTCGCGGACCCGGAACCGGCCGTACCGACGCTCTCCTGGTCGATCGACCTGCCGCCACGCGGCCGGACCGTGCTGCGCTGGCGCCTCCTGGTCGACGACCCCCGGGCGGTGGTGGTGACGCCGGCCCGGGAACCCGCCTGGTCCCGGCCCGAGGTGAGGGCGGACGACCCCCGACTGGCCCGGCTGCTCGACCGCTCGTTGGACGATCTCCGTGCGCTCCGGCTCGCCGAGGCCGACACGCCACACGAGGTGTTCATCGGCGCCGGAGTGCCGTGGTTCCTCACCCTGTTCGGCCGGGACAGCCTCTGGGCGGCCAGGATGCTGCTGCCGCTCGGCACCGACCTCGCCGCCAGCACGCTGCGGGTACTGGCCCGACGGCAGGGCAGCCGGATCGACGTACGGTCCGGCGAGGCGCCCGGGAAGATCATGCACGAGCTGCGCCGGCACGAGTTCGTCGCGGTCGGCAACGGACTGCGACTGCCCGCCGCCTACTACGGCACGATCGACGCGACCCTGCTCTGGGTGAGCCTGCTGCACGACGCCTGGCGCTGGGGACTCGCCGACGAGGAGATCGTCCCGCTGCTGCCGCACCTGGAGGCCGCACTGGGCTGGCTGGCCGAGCACGCCGACCCGGACGGCGACGGCTTCGTCGAATACCTCGACGACAGCGGACAGGGGCTGGCCAACCAGGGCTGGAAGGACTCGCACGACTCGGTCCGGTTCCGCGACGGCAGCCTCGCCCGGCCACCCATCGCCCTGGCCGAGGTGCAGGGCTACGCCCATCGCGCGGCACTGGACGGCGCCGCCCTGCTCGACGCGTTCGACCGGCCCGGTGGCCAGCGCTGGCGGGAGTACGCCGCCGCACTCGCCGAGCGGTTCCGGGCCCGGTTCTGGGTGGACGGTCCGCTCGGCGCCCACCCCGCCCTGGCGCTGGACCGGGACAAACGGCCGGTCGACTCGCTCACCAGCAACCTGGGCCACCTGCTCGGCACCGGCCTGCTCTCCCGTACCGAGTCGGCCCAGGTCGCCGACCTGCTCGGCGGGCCCGCCCTGGCCGGCGGATTCGGGCTGCGCACGATGTCGGCCGAGGACGCCGGCTTCAGCCCGCTCTCGTACCACTGCGGATCGATCTGGGCCCACGACACCGCGATCGCGATCGGCGGGCTGGCCGCCGAAGGATTCGCCACCCAGGCCGCCCGACTGGCGGACGGTCTGCTCAGCGCAGCGGAGGCGTTCGACTACCGGCTCCCCGAACTGTACGGCGGCGACGACCGGACGACACTGGGCCGACCACTGCCGTACCCCGCCGCCTGCCGCCCCCAGGCCTGGTCCGCCGCAGCCGCCGTGGTCCTGCTACAGGCTGCGGTCGGCCTCTACCCCGACGTACCAGCCAACCGGATCGAACTCCGGCCCCTCGCCACCACACCCTTCGGCGCGATCACCGTCCGAAGGCTCCGGGTCGCCGGCAACCCGGTCGACATCACCGTCGACCACGCCGGCACCGCCACCCTCCGCAGGTAAGGAAGGGCCCCTTCTTATCGCTTTTTGTATAAGAAGGGCCCCTTCTTAACACCTGACGCAGGACGCCTCAGGCGAGGAGATCGTCGATGCCGACCGTGAGGCCGGGACGCTGCGGGACCGAGCGGACGGCCAGCAGGACGCCGGGCATGAACGAGGTGCGGTCGTACGAGTCGTGCCGGATGGTGAGCGTCTCACCGGTGGTGCCGAACAGCACCTCCTGATGGGCTACCAGACCGGCGGCCCGAACCGCGTGCACCCGTACCCCGTCGATCTCCGCGCCCCGCGCGCCCGGCACCTCGTCCTTGGTGGCGTCCGGCGCGGCTCCGAACCCGGCCTCGGCACGGGCCTGGGCGATCAACCGCGCGGTGTGCGTGGCGGTACCGCTGGGGGCGTCGAGCTTCTTCGGATGGTGCTGCTCGATGATCTCCACCGACTCGAAGAACCGGGCCGCCCGCGCCGCGAACTGCATCATCAGGACCGCGCCGATCCCGAAGTTGGGGGCGATCACCACCCCGACCCCGGGCTTGTGGGACAGCCAGGTACGCACCCGGTCCAGTCGCTGCTCGGTGAAGCCGCTGGTGCCGACGACCACGTTGATGCCCTGCTCGATACACCAGTGCAGGTTGTCCATCACCACGTCCGGGGTGGTGAAGTCGACCACCACCTCGGCACCCGCGTCGGAGGCGTTGAACAGCCAGTCGCCCTGGTCGATCATCGCCACCAGTTCGAGGTCCTCGGCGGCGTCGACCGCCCGGCACACCTCGATGCCCATCCGGCCACGGGCCCCCAGCACCCCGACCCGCAACGGATCCCCCGACAGCGGGCTCGAGGGCTCCGGGGACGATCCGGCCTGGGCTTCACGCTCGTCGCTCACGCGGCACAACCTATCCCACCCGGCAGGTCCGTCCGGAGGTGTCCCCCGGATCACCGTCACGCCGGGAAGGCGCCCCGGATCACCGGTACGCCGAGGCGGCAGGTGGTTCAGCCGGCCTCGGCCGGGAAGTCACCCGCGCCGAACGGCCCCACCACGGCCAGCGACATCGGCCGGGACAACAGCTCGGCCGCGAGCGCGTTGACCTCGTCCGCGTCGACCGCGTCGATCCGGGCCAGCAGGTCGTCGACGGAGAGCAGGTCGCCGAAGAGGAGTTCCCCCTTCGCGAGCCGGCTCATCCGGGACCCGGTGTCCTCCAGATTGAGTACGTAGGAGCCCTTCGCCATGCCCTTGCCCCGGGCCAACTCGGCGTCGGTGACCCCGTGCGCGGCGACCTCGGCGAGTTCGGCGCGGATCAACTCCAGCACCTCGTCGACCTTGCCCGGCGCGCAGCCGGCGTAGACGGCGAACAGACCGCTGTCGGCGTACTGGCTGGAGTAGGAGTAGACCGAGTAGGCCAGGCCCCGGCGCTCGCGGATCTCCTGGAAGAGTCGGCTGGACATGCCACCGCCGAGCACGTTGTTGAGTACGCCGAGCGCGAAGCGCCGATCGTCGAGTCGGCCGATGCCCGGACAGCCGAGCACCACGTGGGCCTGCTCGGTCTCCTTGTGCTCGACCAGGTTGCCGGGCCGGCCCGTCCGGACCCGTGAGTCTGCCGGCCGCAGCGGCGCCGGCGTGCCGGGTTCGCTGTCGAGCGGGGTGCCCCGGACCGCCTGCCGTACCAGCTTGACCACCTCGGCGTGGTCCAGGTTGCCCGCCGCCGCGATCACGATCGACGGCGCGGTGTAGCGGCGCCGGTAGAAGCCCTGGATCTGCCGGCGCGACATCGGGGAGACCGTCTCCTCCGTGCCGGAGATCAGTCGGCCCAGCGGATGGTCTCCGTAGATCGCCTGGGCGAGCAGGTCGTGCACCTCGTCGCCGGGCTCGTCGTCGTGCATGGCGATCTCTTCGAGGATCACCCCGCGCTCGGTCTCGACATCCGCGGCGTTCAGCACCGAGTCGGCGACCAGGTCGCACATCACGTCGATGGCCAGCGGCAGGTCCTCGTCGAGCACCCGGGCGTAGTAGCAGGTGTATTCCTTGGTGGTGAAGGCGTTCGTCTCGCCGCCCACCGCCTCGATCGCGGCCGAGATGTCCAGGGCGCTGCGCTTCCGGGTGCCCTTGAACAGCAGGTGCTCCAGGAAGTGCGAGACGCCGGACTGGGGCCGGGTCTCGTCCCGCGAGCCGACCGCCACCCAGATGCCGAACGACACGCTGCGCATCGTGGGGATGGCCTCGGTGAGCACCCGGAGCCCGCTGGGCAGCACCGTGCGGCGTACCGTGCCGCCGAGTGGATCGCTGTCCACCACCCGGGTCACCGCGCGGGCCGGTCCAGCACCAACGGCAGAGCCGGCACGGCCGACCGCGGTGGAGCCGGCAGGGATGCTGGTGGGAACGCCGCTGGCGCCGGGGATCGACGCTCGTTTCGCCCGACTCAAGGGACCATGGCTCCTAGCTCGATGAAGCGGTGCCGGCACGTGCGGCATGCACCGCGCTGACCTGCGCACACGTGCGGCGCAGGTCAGCGCGGGCGTGATGGATCAGCTGTGCCGGTTACGGCGACGGCGCTCGCCGCCGGCACCGCCCTCGCCGCCGCCGTTGCCGCCGCCGCCTTCGCCTTCGCGGTCACCCCGGGCCGGGCCACGGTCGCCACGGTCGCGGTCGCTCCGGTCACGCGGGCCCCGGTCGCCCCGGTCCCGGCTGGCCGGACGCTCGCCGCCCGGCGCCTGGGCCGGCGCCTCCTCGCCCTCGGGCCGCACCTTGTCCAGGTAGATCTTGCCGCGGGCGTCGATGTCGGCGATCGACACCTCGACCTTGTCGCCGACGTTCAGGAAGTCCTCGACCCGCTCGACCCGCTTGCCGTCGCCCACCTTGGAGATGTGCAGCAGGCCGTCGCGGCCGGGCAGCAGCGAGACGAACGCGCCGAACGCGGCCGTCTTCACCACCGTGCCGAGGAACTTGTCGCCGACCTTCGGCAGCGTCGGGTTCGCGATCGCGTTGATCCGCTCGACCGCGGCCTCGGCCGACGGACCGTTGGTCGCGCCGACGTAGATGGTGCCGTCGTCCTCGATCGAGATCTCGGCACCGGTCTCGTCCTGGATGGCGTTGATGGTCTGGCCCTTCGGGCCGATCACCATGCCGATCTTGTCGACCGGGATCTTGACGGTGGTGACCCGGGGGGCGTAGTCCGACATCGTGGCCGGAGCCTCGATCGCGTCCTCCATCACGCCCAGGATGACCTGCCGGGCCTCGTACGCCTGCTGCAACGCGGCGGCCAGCACGTCGGACGGGATGCCGTCGAGCTTGGTGTCGAGCTGGAGCGCGGTGACGAACTCCTTGGTGCCGGCGACCTTGAAGTCCATGTCGCCGAAGGCGTCCTCGGCACCGAGGATGTCGGTCAGCGTCACGTACTGGGTCTTGCCGTCGACCTCGTCCGAGATCAGCCCCATCGCGATGCCGGCCACCGGCGCCTTGAGCGGCACACCGGCCGAGAGCAGCGCCAGGGTGGAGGCGCAGACCGAGCCCATCGAGGTGGACCCGTTCGAGCCGAGCGCCTCGGAGACCTGACGGATCGCGTACGGGAACTCCTCGCGACTCGGCAGCACCGGAATCAGTGCCCGCTCGGCCAGCGCCCCGTGCCCGATCTCGCGCCGCTTCGGCGCACCGACCCGGCCGGTCTCACCGGTGGAGTACGGCGGGAAGTTGTAGTTGTGCATGTAGCGCTTGTGCTTCTCCGGGGAGAGGGTGTCCAGCGCCTGCTCCATGCGCAGCATGTTGAGCGTGGTGACGCCGAGGATCTGCGTCTCGCCGCGCTCGAACAGTGCCGAGCCGTGCACCCGGGGCAGGACCGCGATCTCGGCGGTCAGCGGACGGATGTCGCGTACGCCGCGACCGTCCATCCGGACCTGGTCGCGGAGCACCCGGGCCCGCACCTCGGACTTGTTCAGCGAGCGGAACGCCGCACTGATCTCCTTCTCCCGGCCCTCGAAGTCGGCCGCGAGCTGCTCGACGACCCGCTCCTTGATCCGGTCCAGAGCCTCCTCGCGATCCGCCTTGCCGGCGATCTTGAGTGCCTCGGTGACCTCACCACGGGCGGCACCGACAACGGCGTCGTAGACGTCGTCGTGGTAGTCGAGGAAGACGGGGAACTCGGCGACCGGCTTGGCCGAGACCTCGGCCAGCTCGCTCTGCGCCCGGCACAGCTCCCGGATGGCCGGCTTGGCGGCCTCCAGACCGCTCGCCACGACCTCCTCGGTCGGCGCGGGGGCGCCACCGGCGACCAGCGCGACGGTGTGCTCGGTTGCCTCGGCCTCGACCATCATGATCGCGACATCGCCGTCCGGCAGGGCCCGGCCGGCGACGACCATGTCGAAGGTGGCCCGGCCCAGTTCCTCGACGGTCGGGAAGGCGACCCACTGGCCGTCCACGTGCGCCATCCGGGTCGCCCCGATCGGGCCGGAGAACGGCAGGCCGGAGATCTTGGTGGAGAGCGACGCGGCGTTGATCGCGACGACGTCGTACGGGTGCTGCGGGTCGAGCGCCAGCACGGTCTCGACGACCTGGACCTCGTTGCGCAGGCCCTTGACGAACGAGGGGCGCAGCGGCCGGTCGATCAGCCGGCAGGTGAGGATGGCGTCCTCGCTGGGCCGGCCCTCGCGGCGGAAGAACGAGCCGGGGATGCGACCCGCGGCGTACATCCGCTCCTCGACGTCGACGGTCAGCGGGAAGAAGTCGAACTGCTCCTTCGGCTGCCGTCCCGCCGTGGTCGCGGAGAGGACGACCGTCTCGCCGAGTTGGGCGATGACGGAGCCGGCGGCCTGTCGGGCGAGCCGGCCGGTCGAGAAGGTGATCTCACGGGTGCCGAAGGACCCGTTGTCGATCACTGCGGTGCGATGCTCGCTGCCGAGCGTGTTGTTGGTACCTGGTGTTTCGGTCATGGTGCGCTAGCACTCCTTCGATCGGGGGCTGCGACCTCCCTCCGCGCCGGTACGTCCCGGCGCGGGACCGTGGCCAGAGGAGCTGCTCAGACGGCCGGTCTTCGATCGAAGCGCCCGGGGCGCCGGCGATGCCGGCCGGCCCGGGGGCCACTACCGAGGACCGGTGCGTCGACCGGCTCCCCGTCGGGTGGTCGCGCTGGCCCCTGGTGGGGTGGCGACGAGGCGGGTGGAGCGGCCGTCCGTCGGTACGCGCCAGTGGCAGCGACACCTCAGACGGCCACTCCCCCGCTCAGGTCACCGCCGCAGGCCGAGCCGCTCGATGAGCGACCGGTAGCGGCTGATGTCCTTCTTCTGCATGTAGTTGAGCAGCCGGCGGCGGCGGCCGACCAGCAGCAACAGACCACGACGGCTGTGGTGGTCGTGCTTGTGCACCTTCAGGTGCTCGGTGAGGTCGGCGATCCGCTTGGTCAGCACCGCGACCTGCACCTCGGGCGACCCGGTGTCACCCTCGACGGTCGCGTACTCCTGCCGGATCTTGCTCTTTGCTTCCTGGTCGAGCGCCATATCTCCCTGTTCCTGGATTGTCGCGTACGTCCACGGATCCGGTCCGGGGACCGGGGGTGGACGACCTCGCACCCGCGGCGTCGTGCAGGCACGCGAGGCCACGCCGGTAACCCGACGTCCCCGTCAGGTTACCAGCCTGGCACGGTTCGTCCGAGTCAAGGGCTCACGGGTTCCGGTCGGAGCCGCGTCGAGCCGCCAAGATCCCCAGGTCAGACCAGGTCAGCGCCGGGTCAGCGCCGGGTCAGGCCAGGGCCCGGCGGGTCTGGGCGACGTCCTCGGCGATCTGCGCGACCAACGGCTCGATGCCGTCGTAGGAGCGCATCTCCCGGAGGTACGCGACGAAGTCCAGGGCGAGCCGCTCACCGTAGAGATCGTCGGAGAAGTCCAGGACGTACGCCTCGATCCGACGCTCACGGCCGGAAAATGTCGGGTTCGTCCCGATCGAGACGGCGGCGGGCAGCCGTTCCGCGCGTTGCCCCGCCCGGCCGCCCCGGCGGATCAGCCAGGCCGCGTAGATCCCGTCCGCCGGCACCGCCGCGTAGCGGTGGCAGAGCAGGTTGGCAGTCGGAAAGCCGATCTCCCGGCCCCGCTGGTCGCCCCGGACCACCACGCCCTCCAGCCGGTGCGACCGGCCGAGGGCCGCCGCCGCGGCGGTGACGTCGCCGGCGGCCACGCAGGCCCGGATGTAGGTGGACGAGAAGACGGTGTCCTCGTCGGAGACCAGCGGCGCCCCCTCGACACCGAACCCGAAGGTCCGGCCCAGCCGCTCCAGCAGCGCCACGTCACCGGCGGCCCGGTGCCCGAACCGGAAGTTCTCCCCGACCACCACCAGCGCGGCGTGCAACTGCTCGACCAGTACGTCGTGCACGAACGCCTCCGGCGACAGCCGGGAGAAGTCGGGGGTGAACGGCACCACGCAGAGTACGTCCACCCCGAGCGCCTCGATCAGCTCTGCCTTGCGGGCGGGTTCGGTCAGCACGGCCGGGTGCGAGCCCGCCCGTACCACCTCGGCCGGATGCGGGTCGAAGGTGACCACGACGGACTGCACGCCCATGTCCCGGGCCCGCTTCACGGCGTGCCCGATGATCGCCTGGTGACCCTTGTGTATCCCGTCGAAGACGCCGATGGTGACGACCGACCGGCCCCAGCCGACCGGTGCCCCGTGGTACCCCCGCCACCGCTGCATTCCTGATATTCCTTCCTGCCCGCCTGGTGTGCTCAGGCCGGCGCGAGCACGATCTCGGCCCGGGCCCGTCCGGCCCGCTCGCTGACGATAGCGATCAAGCCGCCCTCCGGGTCGAAGACCGCGTAGGGGCCGACGATGCCGGCCGGCTCCAGCGGACCTCCGTGCGAGAGCACCTTGGCCTCGTCGGCGTTCGCCCGGCGCTCCGGGAAGAACCGCCGGGCCGCCGCCTCGACCGAGAGGTTGACCACGTCCGGAGCCCGCTCCTCCAGGGCCGGCAGGGTCAGCGCCTCGACGAGGGTGAACCCGCCGACCGCGGTACGCCGCAGCGCGGTGAGGTGTCCGCCGACACCGAGCCCGGCACCGAGATCCCGGGCCAGCGCCCGGATGTACGTCCCGGACGAGCAGTCCACCATCACGTCCACGTCGAGTACGGCGATCCCGTCGACCGACTCCCGCCGGACGGCCAGTGGTTCGAGTCGGGAGACCGTGACCCGGCGTGCCGCGAGGGCCACGGTCTCGCCGTCGCGTACCCGCTTGTAGGCCCGCTGGCCGTCGATCTTGATGGCGCTGACCGCGCTCGGCACCTGGTCGATCTCGCCGGTCATCGCGGCGAGACCGGCGTGGACGGCGGCGTCGGTGACCTCGCTGGCCGGGGCGGCGCTGACCACCTCGCCCTCCGCGTCGTCGGTGACCGTCGACTGGCCGAGCCGGATCGTCGCGGCGTAGCTCTTGCCGGCGCCGATCACGTACGTCAGCAGCCGGGTGGCCCGGCCGACCCCGATCACCAGTACTCCGGTGGCCATCGGATCCAGCGTCCCGCCGTGCCCGACCCGGCGGGTCCGGGCCAGCCGGCGGATCCGGGCGACCACGTCATGCGACGTCATGCCGCCGGGCTTGTCGACCACGATCAGACCGTCCACGCTCACGAGCGCCAAGCGTGCCAGACGGCCCGGCGGCCCGACCCGCGCCCCGCCCATCCGTGACGCGGACCAACCGGCCGCCGGAACATCGGCGAGCCCGCCGGTTGCCCGCGCACCGCCGACCGGTGGCCGGAGGTCAGCGGATGGCGCCGAGCACCAGCCACCGGCCGGAGCGCATCCGGAGCAGCAGCCCGACCAGGCGGGCCACGACGAAGAGGGTGAGGCCGGCCCAGATGCCACCGAGTCCGAGGTCGAACGCGAAGGTGAGCCAGATCGCCGGCAGGAAGACGCCGAGTGCGCTCAGCACGGTCAGATTGCGGAGGTAGCGGATGTCACCGGCGCCGATCAGTACCCCGTCGAGGGCGAAGACGACTCCGGCCAGCGGCTGCATCCCGGCGAACCAGGGCCAGGCGACCATGGCCTGCTCCCGTACCTGGAGATCGGCGCTGAACCAGGCCGGCACGACTCCGGCACCGGCCGCGATGATTACCGCGAAGGCGACTCCGCAGAGCCCGCCGAGCACCGCGACCCGGCGGGCCAGCACCTGGGCGGTGGCCGCGTCCCCGGCGCCGAGCGCGGCCCCGACCAGCGACTGTGCGGCGATGGCCAGCGCGTCCAGCAGCAGTGCGGTGAAGAACCACAGTTGCAACGCGATCTGGTGGGCGCCGACCGCGGCGACCCCGAACCGGGCTGCCACCGTGGTCGCCGACAGGAAGCTGGCCTGGAAGGCCGCGCCCCGGATCAACAGGTCCCGGCTGAGCACGAGCTGGCGGGCGATCACCCCGGGCCGGGGGGCCAGCGGGATCCGCTCGGCGACCAACGCACCGGCGAAGAGCAGCCCGCACAGGGTCTGCGCCACCGCGTTGGCCACCGCCGAGCCGGCCAGGCCCAGGCCGGCGGGATAGACCAGCAGCGGGCAGAGCACGGCGGAGAGCAGATTGGGCCCCAGCACGAAGTAGAGCGGCCGGCGGGTGTCCTGCACGCCACGCATCCAGCCATTGCCGGCCGCCGCCAGCAGCAGGCCGGGGGCGCCGATGGCCGCGATCCGCAGCCAGAGTGCCGCGCCGTCGGCCACCTCGGGGGATTCACCGCCGGCCACGGTACGTGCGAGCGGGCCGGCCGCGAACTGCATGACGACGGCCAGCAGCAGTCCGGCGGCGAGGGCGAGCCAGGACGACTGGACGCCCTCGGCGACGGCGGCGGAGCGGTCGCCGTACCCGAATCGCCGGGCCGCCCGCCCGGTGGTGCCGTACGCGGTCACCGTGCCGATCCAGACGATCAGGGTCATCACCGGGCCGCCGACGGCGAGCGCGGCGAGCGGTACCGAGCCGAGGTGGCCCAGCACGGCGGTGTCGACGAGGACGTAGAGCGGCTCGGCGGCCAGTACCACCAGCGCGGGCAGGGCGAGCCCGGCGATCCGCCGGACGGACGCCTCGGCGGCACCGGACGTCGGGGTGGCGGCGGTGGGTGTCGGGACGGTGGGCTGGCTCATCGCGACCGATACTGGCATGGCGGACGTAAGGAGCACAAGGCACAGCTGGACTTACCGGGCCACCCGTGCCGACCTCGGATCGGCACAGATCCCGTCGGACGCCGGAGGGCCCTCCGCCGCTCGATCGCCCGCTCGGCCAGCTCCCGGACCCGGCACCCGGCAGCCGTTCTCTGAACTAGCCTTACTTTGCCTCGTTCTGTCCAACTTAGGCCCGTCTCGGCGCGGGCCGGCCCGTCTAGTACGGCACGGAGGGTCAGGTCGTGCAGAGTTGGTGGGATCGCGGACCGGCGCCCAGGATGGTCCTCTGGCTCCGGCAGCGCCGACGGCTGTTCCGGACCTGGCACCAGCACCTCCAGGAGCCGGTGAGCCGGAGGCACGCCGAGCAGCGCCACGCCGACACCCACTGGTGGCACCGGTTTCCCTGGTGGCTGCTGGCCGTCGGCGGCACGGTGCTGCTGCTGACCTGGGTGGTCTTCTCGATCCTGATGGCGGTCCTCGACCGGCCCGGGATCGGCCCCCTGCGGTTCGAGGAGTTCTGCTCCGCCGACCGACCCCGTGGCTACTACTGCGGAGAGGTGAAGTCGTTCCTCTTCAACCTCCTCTCCGCCGCCCTCGCGATCACGCTCTTCGTCCTCTGGCGGTATCGCCGGGTGTATCGCCGCTACCGACGGCGGGCCCGGTTCGAGCCACACCGCATGGTGCCGACCGCCGGACGGGGCATCGACCGGATCGTCGGCCGCGACGACCTCTGCCGGCTGCTCATCCAACGCCTCCGGGACCGGCGGGACCAGCGACCGCTGCTGCTGGTCGGCGGGGTCGGCACCGGCAAGACCGTGACCCTCGTCCAGTTGGCCGCACTGCTCGCCGAGCATGGCGTGCTGCCCGTCGGCATCGACCTGGGCGCCGTCGACCCGGGCACGAGGCTGGACTTCCTCGCCCTCGCCCGCAAGCGGCTCCAGGAGATCACCGACGCCTGGCTGTGGGCCGAGGGTGACGCCGACCGGATCTGGCGCTATCTGCTCCGGGAGAACCGGATCGTCGTACTCGCCGACGGGTTGGACGAGGCACGGCCCCGGGACCCGAGCGGCGACCGGGACAGCGCGATCCGGGCGGCCATCCAACAGGCCGTCGAGGTACGCCTGCCGCTGGTGATCGCGTCCCGTCCGCATGACCCGCTCCGCGGTCTCAACGCGTTCCTGCTGCAACTGGAACCCTTGAGCGAGGGGGCCGCGATGGAGTACGTGTCGCCGCTCAACTCGACGCAGCCGGGCTGGGAGCGGATCATCCGGCTCGTCAAGGCCGCCGACATCGCCGACTCCCCGGCGTACCTGCGGATCATCCGGGACCTCGGCGCGAGCGGCCATCTCGGCAACCTGGCGGACGACGCGGTCGACCACACCCACCCCGATCGGGCCACCGTCCGCTGGCGGCTGTTGGAACTCTGGCGTACCGCCCTCGTCGACGGTGCCGTGCAGGAGGACTACGGCCTGCCGGAACGCGAACGGGCGGACGCCATCGAGCTACTGTCCGCCCTGGCCTGCGTCGGGCTGGCCCGCGGCAGCCTCTCGGTACGGATCGCCGACCTCGTGCCCGGCGACGGTGGTCCGGCCGCCGGAACCGGCCCGCGGGGAGCGCGCGTCCGGCTGACGGCCGACGCCCCGCGGGCAGCCGCCGGGTGGACGCCCGGAGAGCCGGAACGTCCACCCGGCAGCACCGACGGAGACGGGCAGAGCGTGGCGGCCCTGCGGGACTGCCTGAGCCGGGCGTTGCGGAGCAGGCTGTTCCGGCTCAACCCGGCCAACGCCCAGGACCTCGGCCTGGCCGTCACCACCGGGCGGGAGCTGGGCATCGTGATCTGCCAGGAGGACGAGATCCGCTTCCAGCACGGCGTCATCCAGGCGTACCTGGGTGCCCGGCTCCTCGATGCCGTCCTTCCGCCGTTCCACGGCGCGCCATCGGAGCGGCAACCGGGACCGGAGCGGCAACCGGGACCGGAGCAGCAGACGGATCCCGAGAGCCAGTGGTTCTTCCTGACGCTGGCGCTCGGGCACGGCTCAGCCCGGGAACTACTCGCCGCCCTGACCCTCTACTCCTGCCACGCCGCCGACGACCCGGTCCGGCAGGCAACGGCCAGGCAGGTCGTCGACCGGCTGCACGACGCCGCCACCCGGTGGAGCACGCCGATCGACATCCGACGCGGCGGAGTCAAGATCTTCCATGGGGACCGGACCAAGGCCGTCGAGACGTTCGCCGCCGTACTGGACATCGACAGTCGCCTCGCCGAGTCCCGGCACGGGCAGTTGGTCGGCCAGATCGCCGAGCGCTGGCCCGACCTCCACGAAGACCATTCGATCACCGACCGGCCGCTGGAGGAGGCGAAGCAGGTCCTGATCCGCCGATTCGGCGCCGCCGCCCAGCTACTCGACAGCCGACGGCGGGCCGGCGAGCACGATCTCCCGCAGCCGGAATACCCCCGGTTCTTCCAGATGATCCACCAGGCGGCGTCGTCGTACCGGATCCGGCTCGCCGCGGTACGCGAGATCGTCCGCCTCGGGCCGGGCACGGTGCGAGGGCTGCCCGGGTGGCCGGGGCCCGCGCCGCCGACCGCACGCGGAGCCGCCACCGGGCCGCCCGGCGAACCGGCCCCGCCCGCGAGATCGCCCGAGGAGCGTCAGATGCTCGCCTGGTTGGCCCCGCTGTACTGCATCCACAGCGGGCCGGACAGCAGCCCGGAGGACCACGAGGCCGCCCGGCAGAACCTGCGGCACTGGCTCGATCTGCTGGCGCACCAGGACACCGAAGACCGGATCATCGACGAGATGAACCTCGCCCAGGGCTTCCGGCTGGCCGGCAACTGCCGGGTCCCGGAAGACCGTTCCGCACACCGGCAACGGCTGGTCGAACATGCCGAGACCGCGCTGCGGCAGAGCCGGTTCTGGTATTCCCAGCTCGCACTCGTACAGGCACTCACCCTGCTGTCGCTGCCGGAGGACCCGCGCCGGGGACTCCCGCCGTTCGGGCCGGCGACCGACCCACGCGGGCTTGTCGACTTCTGGCTCAGCATCGCCGGCGGCGGCACCGAGGCCCCGGCGCCGGACCGGCCGGACGTGCACCCGTTCGTCCGGAAGGCCGGAGACCTCTGCGTCCAGGCACTTCGGAGCGGGCATCCGGAGCGGTACTGCTGGGTCGACGAGCAGGACATCGTCCGGCGGATCGGCTCGTACACCTCGCAGTCGAACGTCCGGCGCTACCAGGACTCCTGGTGCCCGGAGGCGGTGGGTTGGATGGTCCTGACCAGACAGGCGCAGCGCCTGCTCGCGGACGTGATGCTGTTGCTGAACCTCGCCGACCGGCCGGACAGCCCGCCGGCCGAGCGCGCCCGCCGGCTCGTCCAGGCCAACCGCGGCGACCTGCCACCCTGCCTCACCGTCGACCCGACCCCGATGCAGCCCGGCCGCAACTCCCGGGCCAGCCGGCCGGCCGAGCCCGGGTCGACCTGCCTCGGCGACTGCCCGTACCGGCTCTGCCCCCTGCCGCCGCAGAGCGACGGCCTCGTGTACCCGATGGACGAGGTCTTCTGCGCCCGCCAGATCGACCTGGCTGCGGCCCGGTGGCGCGGGCTGCCGGCCTCGGTCTCCTGGTTCACCTCACGTCACCAGATCCAGCGGTTCTGGCGCGAGATGTCCCAGCGGATGCTGCCCTCCTGGCGGAAGTGACCCGGGCCGCCATCACGTCCGCACCGGCTACCGGGACGGGCTGACGCCGTCCGACGTGCCGGTGCGGGCGGAACTTCCCGACCGGATGGCCGGTACGCGGATCGTGGTCGACCGAGAGCGGTCCGGGCCGTCCGGCCCGGGAAGCGGGATCGGAGTGGTCATTCCACCCCGACCTCGATCACTGACGGGTGTCCATCGACATCTGGACTGCGCGACGGGCCTGCTCGCGGGCCTCGTCGGTGTTCTCGGGCTTGGGCTTGTTCGGCTTGGCCGCCATGGGAGGGCTCCTTCCAGGGCACATGGTCCGCGTGAACGCGGTCCACTGCGGCGGGTCCTGCTGATCGTCCTCGGTGGCAGGTCCGGGATCGCCGGACAAGGTGGCCGGGACAGCGTGAGCCCGGGTCGGTTGACCCTGGAGGCAGGCGATGCTCGATGGGAGTGCCGCACCCGGCGCGGGTGGGACGGGCGCGGTCACGACCCTAGGTATCGTTCAGGTCCACTACCCAAGCTATCGTTCAGGTCCACATCCTGTGCACCATTCCCGCCATCCGGGACGGTACTGGGCAGTAGGTCCTGCTCAGCGGGCGAAGAAGTGCCAGCCCATCCACCACCAGAATCCCAACAGGGCGATCCGGCCGACCGGCACCGGGCCGACCTCGTACTGCATCACGTAGGCACAGACGTCGCCGAGGGTCGGGATCCGGGACCCCTCCCGCCGGGCCGCCCACTCCACCACCACGAACAACAGCAGGGCCGCCGTGAACCCGCCGATCGCGAGAAGCTTCATCGGCGCACCAGTCCCCAGAAGGCCGACAGCCACGCGAAGTAGACGGCGGAGCGGATCAACGAATCGTCCAGCAGGGGGTCGGCGATCTTCGAGAAGGTCGGAAAGTCGTCCCGGGAGCCGAGCATGAACGTGCCGGCCTCGAAGACTCCGAAGATCATGACCGGCAGCATCCACCAGACGGCCCCGGACCCCAGCCGCTGCGGGACGGTCCGCCGGGGCATCCGGTTGGAGAGCCCGAGCCACACCAGCGCACCGCCGGTGCCGATCGTGTAGAGGTTGGCCTGAGGCGAGAACGACGGGAGCTGCCCGCCGACCAGGGACAGAAAGGTGAGGATGGGAACCGAAACGACCGGTCGGTCCCAGGCCCGGGGCACATCGGCGGCGAGCTCCGGTTGCTGTTCCATCCGCCAATTGTCCCTGTGGTACCCCCCGGCGGAAAGCTAGACGCCCGCCCGGTTACTCCTGATCTTGCAGGTCGGAAGTGGTTCCCGCCGCCTCGGCCCCGCCCCGGTCGAGCTCGACCCCGTCCCGGCGCAGTTCGGCCCGGATCGCCTCGATGACCTCCGGCGCCGACCCGTAGGCGGTGAAACCGGCCGCGAGGCGGTGTCCGCCACCGCCCAGGGCCACCGCCACCCGGCTCACGTCCATCGCGCCCTTGCTGCGCATGGAGACCGCCCACTCCCCCTCGGCGACCTGCTTGAGTACGCAGCTCACGTCGGCCTCGGCGGTGCAGCGCACCGAGTCGATCAGCGGCTCGAGCGTGTACGGGCGCTGCTCGTGCCGAGCCAGGTCCGCCAGCGTGGCGTACGTCCAGACCAGCCCGTGTCCGCCAGCCTCCAGCGGTTCGAGCTGGGTACGCCCCAGCACGTCCCCGTAGAGCCGGACCGCGCCGAACGGCCGGGTGTCGAAGATCCGCCGGGAGATCTCCCCGGGTCGGATACCGGTCGCCAGCAGCCGGGCGGCCATCTCGTGCACCGCCGGAGTGGTCATGTCGAACCGGAACGAGCCGGTGTCGGTCGCCAGGGCGACGTACAGGCACTCGGCGATCCCCTGGTCCAGCGGCACTCCCAGCCGGACGAGCAACTTCTCCACCACCACCGACGTCGCGGCGGCGTCCGGGTCGACCAGGTGGATCCCGCCGAACCGGGTGTTCGAGGCGTGGTGGTCCAGCACCACGGAGGCGCCGGCCCGGTCCAGCCGGTCGGCCAGGTCACCCAGCCGCGACACGGCGGCGACGTCGAAGCAGATCACCAGGTCCGGATCCGGGTCCGCCTCGGTGGCCGGTACCAGCAGGTCGAGGCCGGGCATCTCCCGGAACGGCTCCGGCACCTCCGGGCGCCCGGGGAAGGTGGCCTGCAACTGGCGTACGCCCAGCCGGCGCAGTCCCAGCCCGAACCCGAGCATGCTGCCCAGGGCGTCGCCGTCCGGGTTCACGTGACAGATCAGCAGTATCCGGCCATCGGCCGGCAGCTGCGTGATCGCGGTCACCGCCGCGGCCCACTCCGCCTCGGTCGGCTGCTCCGTCGCCGCCGGCCGGGGCGCGTCGGCGAGCAACGCTCCGCCGCTCACGGCCGGGCTCCGGTTCCGCCCGCCGACGGCCGGTCCTCGTCGTCGTCCGCGTCCTCGCCTGCGTCCTCGTCGTCCTCGACCCGGTACGGCTGCGGTTCGCCCGCGTACTCGGCCTGCGCCGCCAGCCGCTGCACCTCGGCGTCGGCGGTGCGGGCCGCGGTCAGCAGCTCGTCGATCTGCTTGACCTGGTCCTGCACGTTGTCGAGGACGAACGCCAGGCTCGGCGAGTGCCGCAACCCGAGTGCCTTGCCCACGGTGCTCCGCAGCAGTCCCTTGGCGCTCTCCAGCGCGGCGGCGGTGGCGGCCTGCTCGGAGGCGTCGCCGAGCACCGTGTAGAAGACCGTGGCCTCCCGCAGGTCGGGGGTGATCCGCGCGTCGGTGATCGTGATCATGCCGAGTCGGGGATCTTTGACCTGGGTACGCACCACCGAAGCCACCAGCTCCCGCACGCGTTCCGCATGCCGGCGCACCTTCGCCTGGTCCGTCATCTCCGCACCTCCACGGCATCCCGCTTCCGGGCCGGACCGACGGCGCCACGCGCCGCGGCCGGACCGCCCGACTTGCTGAACACTACCTGCGCGCGCCGGGCCCGTGCCGCCGCCGTCGACATCAGCGGGCCTGGCCGGGGTACGGGTGACGGAGCGCGGGATCAGTCATCCGCGCCGTGCAACCGTCGGCGTACGGAGAGCAACTCGATCTCCGGCCGCCCGGCGACCAGGCGTTCACAGGAGTCCAGCACCGTGCTGATGTGTTCGGCCTCGGAGGCCACCACGGCGACGGCGATCTGGGCCCGGCCGTGTAGGTCCAGCGCGCCCACCTCGGCGGCCGATACCTCGAATTTCCGCAGTGCGGCGACGATGGGGCGGACGTACGACCTCTTCGCTTTCAGGGAGCGCGAGTCTCCGGGCAGCAGCAGGTCGAAAACGGCGGTTCCGGTATACACGGCCGGAAGGGTACGGCATACCGCCCTCGCTGATCATCGCTTTTCCGGTCCGCCGCCCCCGGACAGGCCGGTGGCCGGGACCCGTCGGGCCCCGGCCACCGGTACATCGATCTCGATCAGGCGCGCGGCTTCTCGCGCATCTCGAAGGTCTCGATGATGTCCCCAACCTGGACGTTGTTGTAGTTGCTCAACGTCAGACCACACTCGAAGCCCTCGCGGACCTCGGTGGCGTCGTCCTTGAACCGCTTGAGCGAGCTGATCGAGACGTTGTCGGCAACGACCGCCCCGTCCCGCAGCAGCCGCGCCTTGGCGTTCCGGCGGATGACACCGGACCGGACGATACAACCGGCGATGTTGCCGATCTTGGACGAGCGGAACACGTCGCGGATCTCCGCACTGCCCAGCTCGACCTCCTCGTACTCCGGCTTGAGCAGCCCCTTGAGCGCCGCGTCGATCTCCTCGATGGCCTGGTAGATGACCGTGTAGTACCGGATCTCCACACCCTCGCGGTCGGCGATCTCCCGGACCTTGTTCGAGGCCCGGACGTTGAAGCCGATGATCGTCACCGCCTCGGACGAGGCGCTGGCCAGCATCACGTCGCTCTCGGTGATGGCACCGACGCCCCGGTGGATGATCCGCAGTTGGACCTCCTCCGGGATGTCCAGCTTGAACAGCGCGTCTTCCAGCGCCTCCACCGAACCGGAACCGTCGCCCTTGAGCACCAGGTTGAGCGAGGTCTTCTCGCCCTCCTTGAGCTGCTCCATGATCGTCTCGAGGCTGGGCCGCCGGTGGGAGTTGGCGAAGCTCGCCGCCCGCCGCCGTGCCTGCCGCTGCTCGGCGATCTGCCGCACCGTCCGGTCGTCCTCGGCCGCCAGGAACGTGTCGCCCGCACCCGGCACCGCGGTCAGACCGAGCACCATGACCGGACGCGCCGGCCCGGCCTCGGCGACCTGCTTGCCGTTCTCGTCGAGCATGGCCCGGACCCGACCGTGCGCCCCACCGGCGACGATCGAGTCGCCGGCCCGCAGGGTGCCCTTCTGCACCAGCACCGTGGCAACCGCACCGCGACCCTTGTCCAGGTGCGCCTCGATGGCCACACCCTGCGCCGGCCCGTCGATCGGAGCGGTCAGCTCCAGCGACGCGTCGGCGGTGAGCAGGACCGCCTCGAGCAGTTCCTCGATGCCGATGCCCGGCTTGGCCGCCACGTTCACGAACATGGTGTCGCCGCCGTACTCCTCGGCGACCAGACCGTATTCGGTGAGCTGCTGGCGGACCTTGTCCGGGTTGGCGTCCGGCTTGTCGATCTTGTTGACCGCGACCACGATCGGTACGTCCGCCGCCTTGGCGTGGTTGAGCGCCTCGATCGTCTGCGGCATGACGCCGTCGTCGGCGGCGACCACCAGCACCACGATGTCGGTGACCTGGGCACCACGGGCACGCATGGCGGTGAATGCCTCGTGACCCGGGGTGTCGATGACGGTCAGCGCCCGGTCCACACCATCGTGCGGCACGTGCACCTGGTAGGCACCGATGTGCTGGGTGATGCCGCCGGCCTCGCCCTCGACGACGTTCGCCTTACGGATCGCGTCGAGCAGCTTGGTCTTACCGTGGTCGACGTGACCCATCACGGTCACCACCGGCGGTCGGGTGACCAGCCGCTCGGAGGCGACCTCGGCGTCCAAATCGATGTTGAACTGCGCGAGCAGCTCGCGGTCCTCGTCCTCCGGGCTGACGATCGACACCTCGAAGCCGAGGTGCTCACCCAGCAGGTTCAGGGTGTCGTCAGAGCAGGACTGGGTCGCGGTGACCATCTCGCCCAGGTTGAACATCTCCTGGACCAGCGAACCGGGGTTCGCGTTGATCTTGTCGGCGAAGTCCGACAGCGAGGCACCACGCGGCAGCCGAATGACCTGGCCCTGGCCGCGCGGGGCGCCCGAGCTCATGGTCGGCGCGGACAGATTGTCGAACTCTTGTCTGCGCTGCTTCTTCGACTTGCGACCACGGGTCGGCTTGCCACCCGGACGCCCGAAGGCACCCGCGGCACCGCCGCCACGGCCGCGACCGCCACCGCCGGGGCGACCCGCGCCACCGGCCGGTGCGCCCCCACCGGGACCACCTCGGTAGCCGCCACCACCGGCACCGGCACCGCCACCGGGACCACCTCGGTAACCGCCACCGCCGGCACCGCCGCCGCCCCCACCGGGACCGCCACGGAACCCGCCGCCGCCACCGCCACCACCGGGGCCGCCGCGGAACCCGCCGCCGCCACCACCGGGACGACCGGCACCGGCACCGCCACCAGGACGGCCAGGACCGCCGCCACCGGGACGACCGGGGCGCTGCGTCGGCATCGAAGCCGGGCTGGGCCGGGGCGGCATGGAAGCCGGGCTCGGCCGAGGAGGCATGTTGGCCGGGTTGGGCCGAGGGCCGCCCCCAGCCGCGGGACGCTGTCCGCCCGGCGTGATGCCGAACGGGTTGTTGCCGCCGCTACGAGCCGGCGGACGGCCACCGGGCCGGGCCGGACCGGGCGTCGGCGCACCGGGCGGCGCGGGCCGCGCGCCGGCCGGAGAACCCGGCCGCGGCGGAACGGCGCCCGGGTTCGGCCTCGGCCGGGACGTGGGGCCACCCTCGGCCGGCGGCTCCCGCCGGACCGTGTCGTTGCGCTGCTGCCGAGCGGCCTGGGCGGCCTTGACCGCCGCCTCCTGCTCGGCCTTCAACGCCGTGGCCCGAGCCTCGGCCGCGGCCAGCTCGATGTCGTGGGCACTCGCCGGCTTGGCGACCGGAGCCGCCGGCTGCGGCGGACCCGGAACGGGGCCCTTGGGCTTCGCCGCCGGTGGCACCACCCGACGGGGCGGTCCCGGCTTGGCGGAGACTCTTGGCTCCCCGGGACCCGGGGTCGGGGTCGCCTTGGGGGCCGGAGGCGCTGACGGAGCGGCGGGTGCCGCCGGCTCCGAAGACGCGACGAAGGCGCCACGCAGCCGCCGGGCCACCGGGGCCTCGACGGTGCTTGACGCGGACTTGACGAACTCGCCCATCTCTTTCAACTTGGCGAGAACGGTCTTGCTTTCGACCCCGAGCTCTTTAGCCAGCTCGTGTACGCGGGCCTTGCCTGCCACTGCACTCCTCACTCCGAGGTCGTGCGGGCAGCACCCGCAGCAACCTCACTCGTGCACTTGAAGCCTGGTCATTTCTGGGACTTCATCGTGTGCTCATGTCGGTCGTCCTACCTTGCTTGGGTTCCGTTGCGTCGATTCCGCCCGGCCGGGTGACCGGTCGTGTTTGTCAACGCCTTGGAGGTGCTCGGCCAACTCACTCGCGTCTGGGACGCCAGCGATACGCAGCGCCCGCCCAAAGGCCCGACGCCGCAGCGCCAGCGTGAAGCAGGCCGGGTCGGGATGCAGGTTCGCCCCCCGTCCCGGCAGCCTACGGGCCGGATCGGGTCGGAGGCTGTGACCAGTCTCATCGCCGACCGCGACAATCCGCAGCAGCTGGCCGGCCGGCGCCCGCTGCCGACAGCCCACACAGGTGCGCTCCGGCGACGCGCGTCGTACCACTGAGAAAGTCTACCCCTACCCGGTCGAGATCGCTCCGTCCGCCTCGGCTGCGTGATCAGCACCGCCCTGCCGGCCGGCGGGTGCCGAACTCGGCACCTGCTCGGTATCGGCATGGATGTCGATCCGCCAGCCGGTGAGGCGGGCGGCGAGACGGGCATTCTGCCCTTCCCGTCCGATAGCCAACGAAAGCTGGAAATCAGGTACGGTCACCCGCGCCGTCCGGGTCGCCGCGTCCACGACCTCGACCCGGAGCGCCTTGGCCGGCGACAGGGCGTTGCCCACGAACGTCGCCGGGTCCTCCGACCAGTCGATGATGTCGATCTTCTCACCGTGCAGCTCGCTCATCACCGCGCGGACCCGCTGACCCATCGGGCCGATGCAGGCGCCCTTCGCGTTGACTCCCGACACGGTGGACCGAACCGCGATCTTGGTGCGATGACCGGCCTCCCGGGCGATCGCCGCGATATCCACCGTTCCGTCGGCGATCTCCGGCACCTCCAGGGCGAACAGCTTCTTCACCAGGTTCGGGTGCGAACGGGACAGGGTGATCTGCGGGCCTCGGAAGCCCTTCACCACGTGCACCACCACGCACCGCAGCCGCTGCCCGTGCTCGTACAGCTCGCCCGGAACCTGCTCGGCCTGGGGCAGCACCGCCTCCACCTTGCCCAGGTCGACCGAGACGATGCCCTTCTCGCTGCGCGCCTCGTGCGCCTGCACCACTCCGGTGACCAGGTCACCGTCCCGGCCCGCGTACTCGCCGAAGTGCACCTCGTCGGTGGCCTCCCGAAGCCGCTGCAGAATGACCTGCTTCGCGGTCATCGCGGCGATCCGACCGAAATCGTGTGGAGTGTCGTCGAATTCCCTGACCACCGCACCCTCGGCGTCCTGCTCCTGGGCGTACACCAGGGCCGCGCCGGTCTTACGGTCGATCTCGACCCGGGCATTCGCCTGGGCCCCCTCTGTGTGCCGGTACGCCGTCAGCAACGCGGTCTCGATCGCCGCGAGAATCGTGTCGAACGGGATCTCCCGTTCGCGCTCAAGGGCGCGCAACGCCGCGAGGTCGATGTTCACCGCTCCTCGCCCTCCACATCTTCGTCGTCGCCGTCTTCGACGTCGTCGTCATAGTCATCATCGCCAGCGTCGGTCAGATCGTCTTCCGCGATCTCGTCCAGCCGGTTGAACTCCACCTGGACCCGGCCGGGCCCCAGGTCGTCGTACGCCCATCCGGTCGGTCCGGCGTCAGTGTCCAGCACCACCCGGTGCTCGTCGGCGGCGACCACCCGAGCGGTCACCTGCCGGTCGGTAGTCGGTCGTTCGGTCGTCGGTCGTCCGGTCGGGTCGGTCGCCGTTCCCGGGTTACCCGGGGCCGCCGTCACCGGCTCGCCGGCACCGCGCACGGTCACCTTCACCAGGCGGCCGACATTGCGCCGCCAGTTCCGGGGCAGGGTCAGCGGCCGGTCCACACCGGGCGAACTCACCTCGAGCTGGTACTCCCCGGCGACCAGATCGCCGCCGGTCTCCTCCGCCTGGTCGAGCGCCTTGGAAAGCGCCCGGGAGACATCGGCCACCGCGTCCAGGCTGACGCCCGCGTCGCCGTCGACGACCACCCGGACCACGTACCGGCGACCGGCCCGGGACACCGAAAGGTCCTCGAGGTCGTAGCCGGCGGCGTTCACCACGGGTTCGATGACGGCACGGAGCCGGAGCCGGCGCGCGGACGAGTCGTCGCGGGGGCGCCCCGAAGCGCGGGGACCCGCCTTGGGTCGGCCGGTGGCACGGCCACGCTGCGTCATCTCCGCCCCCCTCTCGCGATCATCGGCCCCGTCCCGGCAGCCATACCAGCGTGCCACCGGACCGATTCGCCCGGCGGCTGCGCAGAGCGTAACGCGCTGGCCCGCCGGGGGCCCGATCGGCGCACCGACGAGGCGGCCACGACGCCCGTGCTAACGCCGTCGCAACCACCGATGGTGTTGACTTGATCGGTGCGGACCGGAGACACGAACCAGAAGAACGGGACGGCGGGGCGGTCCCGGCGCGACGTGGTACGAGCAACCGCCCTGGTGGCGCTGGTCGGCGCCACCGGCTCGCTGACCGGATGCGGTCTGTTCGACAACGAGCCCGACCCACCGCCCGCTCCGGATCCACTCGCGCCACTGATCGGCGGGGCGCTCGACCTCGCCGCCCGGTACGAGGCGGCGATCGCGGCGTTCCCGGAGTTGGACGGCCCGCTCCGCCCGGTCGCCGAGGCTCACCGGGCACACGCCGCGGAACTGGCCCGGGTCACCGGGACGGCGCTGCCCAGTGCCACCGTCGCGCCCTCGACGTCCGCCGGAGATCCCGGCGCCGGAACCGCCGCCACGGCCCTGGGGCAACTACGGGAGGCCGAACAGCAGGGCCGGGAGGCCGCCGCGAAGGCGTGCACCGAGGCCCCGGCCAACCGGTCCGCGCTGGTCGGGTCGATCACCGCGGCCCGGGCCAGCCATCTGGAGGTGCTCCGATGACCGGGTACCGCGCCACGGCCCAGCCGGCCGCCGGCCGGACGACGACCGTGATCGGGCCGGCCGTGGACCGGACGACGACCGCCGCCGGGCGGACGGGGAGGGTGGCCTGATGTCCGAGGCACTGGCGGCGGCGCTGGCCGCCGAACACGCGGCGATCTACGCGTACGGGCCGATCGGGGTGCACCTGGACGGCGACGCGGCCAGCCAGGCCCGGTCCGCCGAGGCCGCACACCGCAGCCGCCGGGACAGCCTGATTCTGCTGCTGACCGACAAGGGCGGCCCGGTTCCGGTGGCCTCCCCGGCGTACGCCCTGCCGTTTCCGGTCACCGACGAGGCCAGCGCGCTCCGGCTGGCGGTCGAGGTCGAGGAGCGGACCGGCGCGGTGTGGCGGGCCGCCCTGACGGCCACCGAGGGAGCGCAACGCAACAGCGCGCTGAACGGGCTCACCGACACGGCGGTACGCGCGACCAGGTGGCGGCGGGCGGCCGGGGTCACCCCGGCCACCGTGCCGTTCCCCGGCCGACCGGCCTGATCGGCCGCCAGCCGGGCTGACCTGGGTTCACCGGGCGGCCCGATTCGGCGCCGCTCACCGATTGGTGGTGTCATCGGCACCCCGCAGCCGGCACACTGTGTCGATGTCCACTCTGGGAAGGCCGGCATCCGCACTGGGCAGACTCGTCCGCCGGCTCGGCCACCGGCGCTGGTTCGCCGCCTTCACCCCGCTGCTGGTCCCGGCCGACCGCCTGGTCGCGCGCCTGACCCGGGGTCGGGTGGTCGCGCTGGGCCTGATCCCGTCGTTGCTGATCACCACCACCGGGCGCCGGTCCGGACAGCCGCGGACCAACCCGCTGCTCTACGTACGGGACGGCGACGGCTACGTGGTGATCGGGTCCAACTGGGGCCGGGCCGAGCATCCGGCCTGGGCCCTCAACCTGCTCGCCGAGCCGTCCGCCACGGTGACCGTCGCCGGCACCCGGGTACCGGTCCGGGCCCACCTGGTCGACGGCGCGGAACGGGACCGGCTCTGGCAACTGCTGGTGGCCGAGTGGCCGGCGTACCAGACCTACGTGCGCCGGGCCGGTGGTCGCGACATCCGCATCTTCCGACTCGCACCGACCCTGCCCGGCCAGAGGTAGATCCACGACAATGGCGTGATGTCGGAGGAGAATCCGTACCTCGCCAATCCCCGCCGCCTGCTCGCCGAGCAGGTGGCCGGGCAGACCCGCCGACGGTATCCGGCCGACATCCTGGCGATCGGCGTGTACGGCCCGCTCGCGCACGGCGACGACGACGAGACCAGTGACGTGAACCTCGTCGCGGTCACCTACCGGCCGGGCACGGGACCGCGCCCGGCCACCCGGCGGCTGGACGGGGTGCTGGTCGACCTCGCCCCGGTCGGCGCGGACGACTACCTGGCCCAGGCCCGTACCCTCTCGACGTCGTGGCCGCTCGTCGCGGACCGGTACGTCAGCACGAAGCCGCTGCACGATCCCACCGGATGGCTGCCGGCGCTGCGTGACGCGCACCTGGGTCGGTTGGCCGCGGCCCGCCCGGCGGAGTTCACCTCGCTCGCCCGGCAGGCGTGGTGCCGGGGATTCGCGGCGCACACCCGGGCGGTCCGGCTAGCCGAGTGGTACCAGACCGATGCCGCGCTGCTGATGCTCGGGGCCGCCCGGCTGGCCGCGGCGACCGTGGTCGGATTCTTCACCCGCACCTATTTCCGGACCGACGCCGACGCGGTGATCCGGACCGGACTGGCCGGGGCCGACATGACCGAACTGGGCACGGTACTGCGCGACCAGGCCACGGAGTTGGCCGCCCGGGGTCGCCCGGTGGACGGAACGGTCGCCGACCTGTTCGGCGACTGATCCCGGCTCAGCTGACACCGACCCCGATCAGCCGGCCGACCAGGTATGTCGCGGCGGTGGCCGCCGCGCCGAGCAGGAGTTGCCGACCGCCGCTCACCCACCACTTCCGCTTGGTGAACCGGGCGACCAGCGCACCGGCGACGAACAGGCCGAGACCGCCCACCACCAACGCCAGCCACAGGCTGGAGAACCCCAGCAGGTACGTCACCAGCGGCACCAGGGCGCCCGCCGAGAAGCACATGAACGAGGAGAAGGCAGCGGTCCACGGGCTGGGCCGCTCGTCGACGTCGACGCCGAGTTCCTCCTGGACGTGCACCCGGAGCGCCTCCTCCGGGTTGTGCCGGAGCGCGTCCGCCACCTGCTCGGCCAGATCGCGGGGCAGGCCGCGTTCCGCCCAGGCGTCGGCCAGTTCCCGGGCCTCGCCGGCCGGATTCCGTGCCAGTTCGCGGCGCTCCTTGGCGACCTCGGCGGCCACCTGCTCGTTCTGGGACTGCACGCTGGTGTACTCGCCCAGACCCATCGAGATCGCCCCGGCGACGAGGCCGGCGAACCCGGTCAGCACGATGTTCCGGGGCTCGGCGCCTCCCCCGCCGACGCCGGCGATCAGGGCGATGTTGGTGACCAGGCCGTCCATCGCCCCGAAGACGGCGGGCCGCAGCCAGCCGCCGGAGACGTCCGCGTGGTGGTGGTCGCTGACCCGGGTGGAGGCGTCCGTCACGGCAGGGTGAGGATCTCGTGACCGTCCTCGGTGACCACGATCGTGTGCTCGAACTGTGCGGTCCAGCGCCGGTCCTTGGTGACCACGGTCCATCCGTCGTCCCACATGTCGTACTCGTGGGTGCCGAGGGTGATCATCGGCTCGATGGTGAACGTCATTCCCGGTTCCATGATGTCGGTGGGCCGGGGGCTGTCGTAGTGCGGCACGTAGAGGCCGCTGTGGAAGGCCTCGCCGATGCCGTGCCCGGTGAAGTCCCGGACGACGCCGTAGCCGAAGCGCTTGGCGTACGACTCGATGACCCGGCCGATCACGTTGATCTGCCGGCCCGGTACGACCGCGCGGATGCCGCGCATCATCGCCTCGTGGGTCCGCTCCACCAGCAGCCGCGCCGGCTCCGCCACCTCGCCGACGCAGAAGGTCGCGTCGGTGTCCCCGTGCACCCCGTCGAGATACGCGGTGACGTCGACGTTGATGATGTCGCCGTCCATCAGCACGGTCGAGTCGGGGATGCCGTGGCAGATCACCTCGTTCAGGCTCGTGCAGCAGGACTTCGGGAAGCCCTTGTAGCCGAGCGTGGACGGGTAGGCGTTGTGGTCGATCAGGAACTCGTGCACCACCCGGTCGATCTCGTCGGTGGTGACGCCCGGCTTGCAGTGCTCCCCGGCGAGCTGGGTGGCCTGGGCCGCGATCCGGCCGGCGACCCGCATCTTCTCGATCGTCTCGGCGGACTGGACGTGCGAGCCTCGCCACTCCTTCGGCCGCTTCTTGCCGACGTACTCGGGACGGACGATTTGCGGCGGCACCTGGCGCCACGGGGAGAGCGTGCCGGGAGTCAGCGGCGCACGGACGGTCATGGCCTCCAGCCTAACCTCGGCCCCCGGACGTGCTCACGCTTCGGTGACCCGCACGACATCCGGACTTCACCGGACAACCTCACAGCGGGGTGACGTACGCGCCGGTGATCCCCCCATCGACCACGAACTGGGCGGCGGTCATGAACGAGGCGTCGTCGCTGGCCAGGAAGGCCACCGCAGCGGCGATCTCCGCCGGCTCGCCGAACCGCCCCATCGGGACGTGCACCAGGCGGCGGGCGGCCCGTTCCGGGTCCTTGGCGAAGAGCTCCCGGAGCAGCGGGGTGCCGATCGGCCCCGGACAGAGCGCGTTGACCCGGATCCCCTGCCGGGCGAACTGCACGCCGAGTTCCCGGGTCAGCGCCAGCACGCCACCCTTGCTCGCGGTGTAGGCGATCTGTGAGGTCGCCGCCCCCATCAGCGCGACGAACGAGGCGGTGTTGATGATCGACCCCTTGCCCTGGCGCAGCATGTGCGGAATCACGTACTTGCAGCACAGGTAGACGCTTGTGGTGTTGACCCGGAGCACCCGTTCCCAGGCGTCCAGGCCGGTGTCGAGGATCGAGTCGTCGTCCGGCGGCGAGATGCCGGCGTTGTTGAACGCGATGTCGATCCGTCCCTGCCGGGCCGCGACCTGATCGAACAGATCGCGTACGGCCGGCTCGTCGGCCACGTCGCACTCCACGAACTCGCCGTCCACCTCGTCGGCGGCGGCCCGCCCGGCGTCGGCCGCGATGTCGACGCAGACCACGTACGCGCCCTCGGCGGCGAGCCGACGTACGGTGGCCAGCCCGATCCCGCTGCCGGCGCCGGTCACCACGGCCACCCGTCCGACCAGTCGATCACTTGTCATCGCCGTACTCCCCTTCCGGATCACCACCGTTCCCGGCATCCTCGCCGACCTCCCGTCGGTGGTCGAGGACCAGATCGGCAGGTCTGGATCCGGGCGGTCCCGGCTACGCTCCGACCAGCGGGGCCGACAGCGGAGGAGTGCCATGACCGAGGACCGGGACGGCGTTGTCGTCTACTGGCGGCAGGGGTGCCCGTACTGCATGAAGTTGATGTTCCAGCTGCTCTTCACCCGGCTGCGGTACACGAAGGTCAACATCTGGCGGGATCCGGATGCGGCGGCGTACGTCCGGTCGGTGGCGAACGGCAACGAGACCGTGCCGACGGTGACCGTGGCGGGCCAGCCGATGGTGAACCCGTCGGCACGCAAGTTGCTGGCTGCCGTCCGCGAGCACGCCCCACATCTGCTGACCCGGAACGACTGATCTCCGCCGCTGTCGCCACGCCGACCGGCAGCCATCCGGCGACCGTCCCGCCGACCGCCTCGGGCGGCCCGCGTTGACACCTAGTCGTCGGTGGCGATGAAGACGTTCTTGACGTCGGTGAACGCGTGCAGGGCGTCCGGGCCGAGTTCGCGGCCGAGGCCGGACCGTTTCATTCCACCGAACGGCGTCCAGTAGCGCACCGACGAGTGCGAGTTGACGCTGAGGTTTCCCGACTCCACGCCCCGGGCCACCCGGATCGCCCGGCCGACGTCCCGGGTCCAGATCGAGCCGGAGAGGCCGTACTCGGTGTCGTTGGCCAGCGCCAGCGCCTCGGCCTCGTCGTCGAACGGCAACACCGAGACGACGGGGCCGAAGATCTCCTGCCGCCAGTGCCGCTCGGCCGGCGAACGGGCCAGCAGGACGGTCGGGGCGTACCAGAAGCCGGGGCCCTCGGGACAGGAGCCGGTGAAGGCGACCTCGGCACCAGCCACCGAGGACGAGACCGACTCCCGTTGACCGGCCGAGATGAGCGGCCCCATCTCGGCCGTCTCCAGCGCCGGATCCTCCACCCGGAAGGCGCGGACGGCCGGCTCCAGCAGTTCGAGGAAGCGGTCGTACACCGGGCGCTGGACCAGGATCCGGGACCGGGCGCAGCAGTCCTGGCCGGCGTTGTCGAAGACCGCGTACGGCGCGGTGGCCGCCGCCCGCTCCAGGTCGGCGTCGGCGAAGACGAGGTTGGCGCTCTTGCCACCGAGTTCGAGGGTCAGCCGCTTCACCTGCGCGGCGCAGCCGGCCATGATCCGGGTGCCGACCTCGGTCGAGCCGGTGAAGCAGATCTTCCGGACCGCCGGGTGCGCGACGAACGCCTCGCCCACCACGCTCCCCCGGCCGGGCAGCACGGTGAGGACGTCCGGCGGCAGCCCGGCGTCGAGAGCCAGCTCGGCCAGGCGGATCGCGGTCAGCGGGGTCAGCTCGGCCGGTTTGAGCACCACCGTGTTGCCGGCGGCCAGCGCCGGGGCGAAACCCCAGGCCGCGATCGGCATCGGGAAGTTCCAGGGCACGATCACCCCGACCACGCCGAGCGGCTCGTAGAAGGTGACGTCCAGCCCGCCGGCCACCGGGATCTGCCGGCCGACCAGCCGCTCCGGCGCCCCGGCGTAGTAGTCGAGGACGTCCCGTACGTTGCCCGCCTCCCACCGGGCGTTGCCGATGGTGTGCCCGGAGTTGCGTACCTCCAGTTCGGCCAGCTCCTCCAGGTGCGCGTCGACCTCGGCGGCGAACCGGCGCAGCAGCCGGGCCCGGTCCCCCGGCGCAACCAGCCGCCACGACCCGTACGCCCGCGCCGCCCGGTCGATCGCCGCGTCCGTCCGCGCGGCGCCGGTCGCCGGCACCGTCGCCACCACCAGCCCGGTCGCCGGATTGACCAGGTCGGTGACCGGTGCCGACCGCCCGTCCGGGTCGGTGACCGGTGCCGACCGCCCGTCCGGATCGGCGCCCCGGTCAGAGCCGTTCGAAGCCACGTCGCAGCTCCCAGTCGGTCACCGCGGCGTCGAAGGCGGCCAGCTCGACGCGCGCGTGGTTGGCGTAGTGCGCGACCACCTCGGCGCCGAACGCCGACCTCGCGGTCGTGGAGTCCTCCCAGCGCACGAGCGCGTCGCGCAGCGTCGCCGGCACCCGGGCGGCGGAGGAGTCGGCGTAGGCGTTGCCGGTGAACTCCTGCTCCAGGTCGAGCCCGGCCTCGATCCCGTGTACGGCACCCGCCACCAGCGCCGCGATCGCCAGGTACGGGTTGACGTCCGCCCCGGGTACCCGGTTCTCCACCCGCATGCCCTGGCCGTGCCCGACCACCCGGAGCGCACAGGTGCGGTTGTCGGTGCCCCAGCGCAGCGCGGTCGGCGCGAACGACCCGGGCTGATAACGCTTGTAGGAGTTCACGTTCGGCGCGAAGAGCAGGCTGAAGTCGCACATCGTCGCCAACAGCCCGGCCAGCACCCGCTGCCCCGTGCCGGAGAGGTGGGCCGGACCGTCACCGAGCATCGCCGAGGAGCCGTCGGTCCCGCGGAGCGAGAAGTGGATGTGGCACGAGTTGCCCTCCCGCTCGTTGGGCTTGGCCATGAAGGTGATCGCCATACCCTCCTGGGCGGCGATCTCCTTCGCCCCGTTCTTGTAGACCACGTGGTTGTCGGCACAGGTCAGCGCCTCCGCGTACCGGAAGGCGATCTCGTGTTGGCCGAGGTTGCACTCGCCCTTGACGCTCTCCGGGGTCAGGCCCGCGCCGGCCATCTCGGTCCGGATCCGCCGCAGCAGCGGCTCGACCCGGGCGGTGCCCAGCAGCGAGTAGTCCACGTTGTACAGGTTCGCCGGGGTCAGGTCGCGGTAACCCCGGCGCCAGGCGTCCTCGTACGAGTCTCGGTAGAGCACGAACTCCAACTCGGTGCCGGCGTACGCGGTCAGCCCGTGCGTGCCGAGCCGGTCGAGCTGGCGGCGCAGGATCTGCCGGGGCGAGGCGACCACCTCCCCGCTGCCGTCCAGCCAGGCGAGATCGGCCAGCAGCATCGCGGTTCCGGGCTGCCAGGGGACCCGGCGCAGCGTGGTCAGGTCGGGAACCATCGCGAAGTCGCCGTAGCCGCGTTCCCAGCTCGACATCTCGTACCCGCCGACGGTGTTCATCTCGACGTCCACCGCCAGCAGGTAGTCGCAGCCCTCGCTGCCGTGCCGGAGCACCTCGGCGAGGAAGTACGGCGCGTGGAACCGTTTGCCCTGGAGACGGCCCTGCATGTCGACCAGGGCCAGCACTACGGTGTCGATCTCACCGCCGTCGACCGCCACCCGAAGTTCCTCGACCCGCATCGGGGTGACCCGGCCCGTCAACGCCCCTCCTCCGGGCTGCTCGGCGCGATGCTCTCCGCCGTGCTCGGCGCGATGCTCTCCGCCGTGCTCGGCGCGATGTTCTGCGGGGTGCTCGGCGTGATGTTCTGCCGAGGGCCGGTGAACCAGTGCCGGGCGCTGAGTACCCACCACAGCCAGGCCGCGCCGAGCACCACCGCCACGGCGACGATCGTGTAGTTGAAGGTCGTCGCCGTGATCGGACCCGAGGTGGGCAACACGAAGAGGACACAGATCACGCCCACCCAGCCGATCGCCAGCCAACCGACCAACGGACTCCACCGGCCCAGGTTCCACGGGCCCGGCGCGAAGTCGGGGCTGCGGCGACGTAGGAACACCGGTCCGACGTACGCGATGTAGAGGCCGATCACCGCGATCGAGGTGGCGGCCAGATACGCGGTGGTGTTCCACAGCGACGGCAGCACCAGCAGGGTCGAACAGGCCACACAGAGCCAGATCGAGTTGGTCGGCGTACCGGTCCGGGCGTTGACCCGGCGCCAGATCCGCGAGCCGGGCAACGCGCCGTCCCGGCTGAAGGCGTACGTCATCCGGGAGTTCGCGGTGACCGACGCCATCCCGCAGAAGAACTGCGCCACCACGCAGATGAAGAGCAGGAAGATCCCCGTCTCCTCGCCGGTCGCGTCGATGAAGATCTGGGCCGGTGGCAGTCCCAGCTCGGTCTGCCGCTGCGCGTCGTAGTCCCGGATCGACCAGGTGATGGCGAACAGCAGGAAGAATCCGGCGATCACCGAGACCACCACCGACATCACGATGCCCCGGGGCGCCGCGCGGGCCGCGTCGTGGGTCTCCTCGGCGACGTGCGCGCTCGCGTCGTAGCCGGTGTAGGTGTACTGGGCCATCAGCAGGCCGATCAGTACGGCGTAGACGGCCGCCCCGCCGAAGTCGAGGCCGGTGGCGTTGCGGACCTCGAAGAAGACCTCCGAGATTGGCTTGTGCTGGTCGGGCACTATCGCCAGCACGCCGACGATCGTCGCGACGCCGACGAGATGCCACCAGGCGCTCACGTCGGAGAGCACCCGGACCAGGTTCACCCCGAAGGTGTTCAACAGCCCGTGCGCGACGATGATCACGAGGAAGACCACGAAGGTACGCTCCGGCGTCACCTCGAGGCCGAAGGTCAGGCTGAGGAACGCCGAGGTGGTGATCGCCGCGCCGAAGTCGATGGCCGCGGTGACCGCCACCTCGCCGAGGAAGTTGAACCAGCCGATGAACCAGGCCCAGGCGGCCTTGTTCCGCTTGGCCAACGCCGCCGCCCACCAGTACAGCGCCCCGGCGGTGGGGTAGACCGAGCAGATCTCGGCCATCGCGAGCGCCACCAGGGTGACCATGCCGCCGACGAAGAGCCAGCCCAGGGTGATCGCCATCGGGCCGCCGGCCGTCATCGCGATGCCGTACGACGTGATCGCACCGGCCAGGATCGAGATGATCGAGAACGAGACCGCGAAGTTGGAGAACCCGGAGAGCTTCCGCCGCAGTTCCTGCTGGTAGCCGAGCTGGGCCAGGCGTTGCTCGTCGAGACCGATCTCCGGCGCCGCTGGCGTACCGGTCGGCTGGGTAGGTGCGCTCATCGGTGTCTCCTTCAACCGTGCCGGATGAAGACTGTGACCCTCGCCACGCCTATGCCGAGATCGTCCGCCGGCCGGAGATCCACGTCAACCGATCGCGCCCGAAGTCCGCCGGCGTGTCGGTGGCAGAGTGGATCGCATGCGCATCGGGGTGCTGGGCCCGCTGGAGGTGCTGGCGGACGGAACGCCGGTCCCCATCGGCGGCGTACGGCTGCGCGCGTTGCTGATCCGGCTCGCCCTCGACCCCGGCCGGGTGGTCAGCACTCCGGCCCTGATCGAGGCACTGTGGCCGGACGGCGGGCCACGGCAGCCGACCCACGCCCTGCACTCGCTCACCTCCCGGCTGCGGCGGCTCCTCCCCGACGGGTCGGTGCTGCGCTCGGCACCGACCGGCTACCGTCTCGACCTCCCCGCCACGGCGGTGGACGCCTTCCGGTTCGAGCAGTTGGCCCGGGCGGGCCGCCGGGCGCTGGACGACGGCGACGCGTCCCGCGCCACGGCACGCCTACGCGAGGCGCTGGAGCTGTGGCGGGGCGATCCGCTGGCGGACGTCGCCCAGGCCCGGTACGCCGGGGCGGTGATCGCGAGGCTCCAGGAACTGCGGCTGGTGGCCATCGAGGACCGGCTCGCGGCGGAACTGGCGGCCGACGCCGTACGGCCGGCGATAGCCGAACTGGAGCAGCTCACCACGGCGCACCCGCTGCGGGAACGGCTGCGGTGGCTGCTGGTCCGGGCGCTGCACGCCGACGGCAGGCAGGCGGAGGCGCTGGCCGCCTATGCGGCGTACCGGCAGATCCTCGCCGACGAGTTGGGCAACGAGCCCGGCCCGGAGCTGCGGGAACTCCACCTGACGGTACTGCGCGGCGAGCGGCCGGATGCCGCCGCGAGCGGTCGTGTCACCGGGCCCGGTGGTCTGCCGGTGGCGCTGACCAGTTTCGTCGGCCGGGACGTCGAACGGCGGCGGATCGACGAACAGCTCCGGGCGTACCGCCTGGTCACCCTGGTCGGGCCGGGTGGGGTGGGTAAGACCCGGCTCGCCGCAGCCGTGCTGGCCGAGCTGCCCGGTCCGGTCTGGCTGGTGGAACTGGCCCCGCTGACCGACCCCGGCGAGGTTCCCCGCGCCGTCGCGGACGCGCTCGGGCTCCGGGGCGTCGCCGACCCGGTCACCCGGCTTGTCGAGGCGCTGTCGGTCGCGGCGCCGCTGCTCGTACTGGACAACTGCGAACACCTCGTCGACGCGGTGGCCCGGCTCGCCGCCGAACTCCTCGGCCGCTGTCCACGACTGCGGGTGCTCGGCACCAGCCGCGAGCCGCTGAGCATCACCGGAGAGGCGATCTGCCCGGTACCTCCGCTCGATCCGGCCGCCGCCGTACGGCTGTTCACCGATCGGGCCCGGGCGGTCCAACCCGTCGTACCTCCGGCCGGAAAGATCGCCGAGGTCTGCCGCCGGCTCGACGGGTTGCCGCTGGCGATCGAACTGGCCGCCGCCCGGCTCCGCTCGATGTCCATCGACGACCTGGCCGCTCGGCTGGACGACCGGTTCACCCTGCTCACCGGCGGCAGCCGTACCGCCCTGCCCCGGCACCGGACACTGCGCGCGGTCGTGGCCTGGAGCTGGGATCTGCTCACCGAACCGGAACGCGAGGCGGCCGGGCGGCTCGCGGTCTTCCCGGCGAGCCTGACCGCGTCCGCCGCCGAGCACGTCGGGATCGGCCCGGACCTCCTGCACGCCCTCGTCGACAAGTCCCTGCTCCAGTACGACGACGGCCGGTACCGCATGCTCGAAACGATCCGCGCGTACGGGCTGGAGCGGGTCACCGCCACCGGTCGGCTCACCGAGGCCAGGGCCGCGTACGCGGCCTGCTTCCTCGACCAGGCCGAACGGGCGGCGCCGCACCTGCGCGGGGCCGGCCAGTTGCCGTGGATCGCCCGGCTCGGCGCCGAACGCGACAACCTGCTCACCGCCCTGCGCTTCGCCGTCGAGTCCGGTGACGCCGAGACGGCGGTACGGCTCGGCGCCGCCCTCGGACAGTTCTGGACGATCCACGGCGATCACGCCGAGGCGGCGAACCGGTTGCGCGGGGCGCTCGCGGTACCGGGTGCGGTACCCGAGCAGATCCGACTGGAGGCGGTGGCGAGTTTCCTGCTCAGCTCCATGCTGTCGGGCGACCTGGCCGACGCGGCGGCGGTGGCCGGACCGGTACGCGGATCCGGCCCGACCGCCGCCCTCGTCCGGGCGCTCCTCGCGCTGGTCGGCGGCGAGTTCGGCGTCGGGCTGTCCGCGCTGGACGGGTACCTGGCCCATCCCGACCCCTGGACCCGGGCGATGCTCTGGCTGGTCCGGGCATTCCTGCTCGGCACCGAGGGGGACCGGCACAACGGCCGCCAGGCGCTGGGCACCGCCGTCGAGGGCTTCCGCGCGGCCGGTGAACGCTGGGGCCTGGCGCTGTCGCTGATGTCCCTGGCCTCCACCGCGCTGTCCGCCGGTGACTTCGACGAGGCCGTCGCCGCGCTGGACGAGACGATGACCCTGCTCCGGGTCCTCGGCACCGACGCCGACCAGCGGATCTGGGCGGCGATGGTCCGGGTCGACGCGGGCGACGTGACGGCCGCCCGCGCCGACCTGCTGGACGTGCTCGACCAGGCGCCGTCGACCCGGCACATCGCCCTGGCCCGGCTGGCCCTGGCGGACCTGGCCCGGTACGACGGTGACCTGCGCGAGGCGGCACACCAACTCGCGCTGGCCGGCGTGGACGGCGACCCGGCGTACCGGGTGTTGTATTCGGCCGGTGCGGGCCGGCTCGCCGTCGCCACCGGCGACCTCGACGCCGCCGCCCGGCACCTCCGCCAGGCGTACGCCCTGGCGGTCACCATGCCCGACCTGCCGATGGTGGCCATGGTCGGGGTGGGCGTGGCCGACCTGCTCCGGCACGCCGGCCATCCGGAGCGGGCGGCGCGGATCCTCGGCGCCGCGCACGCCCTCTCCGGGGGGCCGAGCGCCCGGAACCCCGACGTGCTCCGGCTGACCCGGGACCTGCCGGCCGTGCTCGGCACGGAGGGCTACCGGACCGCGTACGACCGGGGCAGGCACCTGGGTCGCGACGCCGCGCTCGGGCTGATCCGGGACAGCTGAGCCGCCCCGCCCGGGGTCACACCCGTACGCCCGCCCCGCGTCGTCGGGCGACGAAGGTGTCCCGGCACCCGGAGCAGCAGAAGCCGTACCGGGTGCCGTCCAGGTCGAGGGTGATCGCCTTCTCGTTCAACGGAACGACCACCCCGCACAGCGGATCCTTGACCGCCCTGCCGGCCGCGAGGTCGTCCCGGTACGGCTCGCCGAGCATCTCCACCAGGTCGGTGGAGGTCCGGGGCACCCCGTCGAGACCGATGGCGCCCTCCGAGATGCCGAGCACCAGCACCAGCACGGCGGGTCCACGCCCCGGTTCCGCCCGGTCGTCGCCCGCACCCAACTCCGAGAGCACCCTCGTCACGTGCGCGATGAGCGGCTGGCTGAGATCCTTGCGCCACGGCGCCGGCACGTACGCCCGGACGACGTACCGGGGTGGATCGGCCGGCGCGAGCGGTTCCCCGCCGACCACCCACGCCGCCGGCTCGTGGATCACCACCTGGAACATCGACCGGAAGACCTCCGCCGTGCCGGGCTGTACCTCGGCACCACCGCTCAGTTCGTGCATCGACCCGAGCCGCTGGGCCACCCGCAGACGCTGCTCCGGATCCAGGTTGCCCTTGGCCGTGATGAGTTCGACAAAAATCATGTCCCGAATACCTCCTTGCCGGCAGCCTGCCGATCGGGTCTGCCGGATCGCTCACAACCGACTGTCAGGGCCACCCCGGGTCGTGGGCGTGTCGGCACTTGATTTCGGCAATATCATCTGGTGGATCGGCTAGGTTTTCCGGCATGGGATTGCTGGGCGACGCGGTGGCGGTGCTGAACGAGCGAGGCGTGCTGGACCGGCTGGGCCGGCTGATCCAGCAGGTGTACCGCCGGGCGGCGGACCGGCACGAGCCGGAGCTCGGTGACGACGCCATGAGTTTCGGCACCACCGTCTGGCGCAACCTCGTGCACCTGGGCCAGGCCGAGTTCGCCGGGGTGGACGGGGTCCGGGTCCGGGTCGAGGACAACTCGCTGGAGATCCTCTGCGCCGGGTACGTGGTACGGCTCTACTCGCTCCAGGGCGGCGTCGAGTCGATCCGCTGGGAGGGCAGCGAGGCCCGGCTCGGCGGCGCGGTGGAGAACAGCCGCGACCGGCAGTTGGCCTTCGACGACGAGGGGCAGTTCCCCGAGGTGTTCGCCGGGGTGGTGCCGCCGAAACGCCACGTCCGGATCGCACACACCGGGGACATCGTCACCGGCGAGGCGGTCGCCTACGTCGGGCTGCCCCGGGACAACCGGGACGGCGGCTCACCCTGGTTCGAGGTGCTGCTCTGGTTCGGTGAGCCGACCACGTCGGGTCAGGCGTTGCCGGTGGTCGAGGGCGCGGTGCCGCAACCCCGGCACGACGAGTTCCCGATTCCCGAGCTGGAGCTTCGGACCCTGCCCGTCGGCGGCGAGCACGACCTCGCACCGCAGTCCGGCCGTGCGGCCGGACGGTCCGCGTGACGGGCCGGCTCCGACCGCCCGTTCCCGCTGCCGCGGCCGCCGCGGCGTTCGCCCCGCACACTCTCGCGCTGGCCCGCCGGTGGCGACGGATGCGGAAGAACGAACTCGCCCGGCAGATCGGGGTCACGGCGGCGGCGGTCAGCCAGTACGAGCTGGGCCAGGCACGTCCGTCGGCGGCGGTACTGGCCCGGCTGGCGCTGGCGCTGTCGATGCCGGTCGACTTCTTCGCCGCCGGGTTTCCTCCGCCGGTCACCCCCGGGCAGGCGCACTTCCGTAGCCTGCGGACGACGAGTCAGGCCGAACGGGACCAGGCGGAGGCGTTCGGCGAGATCGCCTGGCGGGTGGTCGAGGTGGTCGAACGGCACCTGCGGCTGCCCCGACTGCGGCTGCCGCAACTGGATCTGGCCGAACCCGCCGGTGCCGACGACGTACGGGTGGCCGCCACGACCGCCCGAGAGTCGTTCGGCCTCGCGGCGGCTCCGGTGCCGCACATGGTCCGGTTGCTGGAGGCGTCCGGGGTGATCGTCCTCGCCCTGCCCGACGTCTCCGAGCGGGTCGACGCGTTCTCGCACTGGTACGGCCAGCGTCCGTTCGTCTTCCTCAACCCGGCGAAGGACGACAAGGCCCGGTCCCGGATGGACGCCGCGCACGAGCTCGGTCACCTGCTGATGCACCACGACGCCGAACCCGGCAGCCAGCTCCTGGAGCGGCAGGCCAGCGCGTTCGCCTCCGAATTCCTGGCCCCGAGCGCCGTACTGCGCGACGAGTTGCCCGCCCGGCTCGACTTCGACCGGCTGCACGAACTCAAGCGCCGCTGGGGGGTCAGCCTGAAGGCGCTGGTCTACCGGGGGCATGACCTGGGCGTCTATCGGGAGCACACGTACCGGCGCGGGATGGGCCTGCTCGCCCAGTGGGGCTACCCCGAACCCGGCGACCTCGGGCCCCGGGAAGCGCCGTCCCTGCTCGGCAAGGCCGTCGAACTGCTCGACCGGCAGCAGGTCACGATCGAGAGCCTGGCCACCTGGGCCGCGCTGCCACAGGTGCTCGCGCACACCGTCGTGGCCGCCGCCACCGAGCGGCTCCCCGAGCTGGATCTCACGGCCGGCTGACGTCACCGCACGGTCCCACCCGGCGTCACCGCACGGTCCCAACCCGTCGTCACGGCACGGTCCCACCCAGCGTCACCGCACGGTCCCACCCGGCGCCCGGTACCCGGGCCGGCGGGTAATTGCCTTGCCGGACGCCCTCGATGACGCGCATCCTCATAGCCGTGACATGGCAGGAGTTCTACACCGCGTGCCGCTGCCGACTGCGGCGCGCCAGCTTCCTGGCCTGATCGGACGACTTCGCGCGCGATCTCGGCGCGCCGGTCCGGCTGGCCGGACCAGGGCCCCGAAGCGGGGCCCGAAGCCGGGTCCTCGGACGACCCGGTCATTGCGACGGCGCGGGGCGCGGTCACCTCTCTCATCGAGCACGGCGGCAACCGTGCCAACGCCCGCCCCGCGCCGCCGCACCACTCCCGTCCCCGGCTGGGGCGACCGGGCTAACCGAGGTCGACGACCAGGCCGGGCTCGACCGTCGTGACCGACCCCGTGAAGCCGGCCCGGGCCGCCGCGACGAACCGGGCCGGATCGGCGCCGGGCCAGAGGTGGGTGAGCAGCACCGCACCCGCATCCGCCCGGGCCGCGTACCGGCCGACCTCGGTGGCGGTGGAGAGGTTCCCGGCGTACCGGTCCGGCAGCCGGTCGGCGAAGCTGGCCTCGGCGAGCAGCAGATCGGCGTTCCGGGCCAGTGGCACCAGCTCCGGGCTGGGCCCGGTGTCCCCGGTGTAGGAGAGCACCCGGCCACCGGCCGCGATCCGTAGCCCGGCGTTGGGCACCCAGTGCGGCAGCCGCCAGGTGACCGCCTGGAACGGGCCGATGTCGAACCTCGCGCCGGGATCGAACTCCCGCAGTTCGTAGCCGTCGTCGATCAGGCCCGGTTCGTCTATCGTCAGCAGCCGGTCGAGGCTGCCGTACGGGGTGAAGACCGGCAACGCCGGACCGGTACGGTCGGTCAGCACCCGGGCCCGCAGCAACGGTTGCAGGTCGGCGCAGTGGTCCGGATGGCTGTGACTCACGAACACCGCGTCGATCCGATCGGCCGGGGCGTACGCCAGCAGCCGGGCCAACACGGCGTAGCCGGGATCGATCAACAACCGAAAGTCGTCCTGCTCGACCAGGTAACCGCTGCATCCCTGCTCGGCCGTGGGATAAGCGGCACAGCCGCCCAACATCGTGATCCGCACCCGCTGTCCACTCCCCCTGGTCGACCTCGTCGGTGATCGCTTCGGTCAGCTTGTCGGTAGTCGCAGCATGTCCCAGTGCGCCGCCCTCGGCCGGCACCACGGGACGCACTGGCCTAGCGTGCCCTCTCAGTCACGACGTGCGATCACGTTCGCACCGCGACCCGCCTCCGCGCCGGAGCCGGCATCCGGCGCGGCGACGACGACGAGAGGAGACGACATGACGAGGATGCTGCCACGGCTGCTCGCCGGGTTCGGGTTGGCCCTGGCCGGGCTGGCCGGTCCGGCCGCCCCGGCGACCGCCCACTCCGACGCATCGCCCGCCCGGAGTGGCGCATCGCCCGCCCAGACCGACAGGTCCGCCGCCGCCGCGACGGGGCTGACGATCACCGGTCGGTACGCGCTGCTCGGCGACACGCCGGACATCGTCATCCTGGTGGGGCGGTACAGCTGTGGTCCGTACCCGGACGGTGTTCCGGAGCGCGGAGTCGTCGATCTCGGCGTCCGACAGCTCGTGGACGGCATCGAGACGAACGCCTTCGGCTACCTGGAGCCACAGGTCTGCGACGGCGAACCCCGGTGGTACGCCGCCGAGCTGCGCAGCTACGCCGGCTCGTTCGTCACCGGCGCGGCAAGCTGGAGCGGCTCGGGCTACGTGGAGGGCCCGGGTGGGATGCAGCACGTCCACGTGCCGACGACGCCGATCCGGATCCGTCCCGCGACACTCAGGTGAGGACGAGGCCGACCAGCCAGACGCCGGTGATGCTGAGCGCTGCGGCCAACTCGACCAGCAGGGCGAGCCCGACCGCCTGGAGTGCGTGTTTCGTCGACGGCCAGGCGAGGCGGGCTTGGCCGAGCCTGGCCAGCTCGGCGAGCCACAGCCCGAGAACGAACCCGAGGACCAGCCCTACCACCGGTACGACGAAGAACCCGACGATGCCGAGCACGCCACCGGCGAGCAGGGAGATGGTGGGTACGCCACTGCGTTTGAGGTTGCGACCCGGCCAGAGATACTTGATCACCGTCCCGATCAGCGTGATCACGGTGGCCAGACCGAGCACCACCCAGCGGCCCACGCCCGCGCCGTCGCCGAAGAACGCCCAGACCAGCACGCCCAGCCAGCACAAAATCAGTCCGGGCACCATCGGCACGATCACCCCGCAGACGCCGACCACGATCGTCACGCCACACAGGAGGGTCACCAGGCCATCGGTGTCGGTCATGTCCACGCCCTACAGGGTGCCCTACTGACGCCGATTGATCCGCACCGAACCACCGGCTCCGCTCACACCGTCGGGTCAGCTGCTCGGCTCAGGCCACCGGCTCCCGTCGGCCGTCCGCCCGGGTCGCCAGGTACCGGGTGATCTCACTCTCCGGTGCCGGCGCGCCGAAGTGCCGGCCCTGGGCGGCGTCGCAGCCCAGCGCCCGGAGCTGGTCGGCCTGCCCGACCGTCTCCACCGCCTCCGCGGTCACCGACAGGCCCAGCGCGTGTGCCAGCCGCACCAACGCGTCGACGATCCGGCCGTCCACCAGACCCTGTCGGTCGCTCGACCGGATGCCGTCGACGAAGGGGCCGGCGAGCTTCAGACTGTGGATCGGAAGCCGGCGCAGGTACGCCAGATTGGAGTACCCGGTGCCGAAATCGTCGATCGCCAGCCGTACGCCCAGCGCGGCGAGCCTGCGCAGCGCGGGCAGCGGCTCTCCGGCAATGGCCATCACCGCGCTCTCGGTCAGTTCGAGTTGCAGCAGGTCGGCCGGCAGGCCGGTCCGGCGCAGCACCTCGGACACCGTGGCGACGATGCTCGGATCGCCGGCCTGCCGGGCCGCCAGGTTGACGCTGACCACCAGCCGGGCGTCGGGAAAGTCCCGGAGCCAGCGACTGGCCGCCTCACAGGCACGCGTCAGTACCCAGCGGCCGAGTTCGATGATCAGCCCGGTCTCCTCGGCCAGGCCGATGAACTCGTCGGGGCCGAGTAGTCCCCGCTCGGGGTGCCGCCAGCGGACCAGGGCCTCGGCCGCGCAGATCTCCCCGTCGGTCAGGGTGACGATCGGCTGGTAGTCGACGGTGAACTCGTCCCGCTCCAGCGCTGCGGACATCGCGACGACCATTGCCGACTTGGCCTGCTCCCGGGCCCGACGCTCGGGGTCGTACGTCGCCCACCGGCCCCGGCCTTCCGCCTTGGCCCAGTAGAGGGTGACATCGGCGGCCTTCATCAGCTCGGACGCGGTGGTGGCCGCGATCGGGCCTGCCACGATGCCGATGCTCGCCGTAACCGACAGTTCGTGGTCACCGATCTGTACCGGCTCGGCGACCACGGCCAGCGCCGCCTCCGCCACCGCCCGGACGGCCCGGCAGCCGGCGTTCTGACTGATCAGGATCACGAACTCGTCGCCGCCCATCCGGGCGAGCAGATGTCCCTGCCCGGCCACACAGTCGGCGAGGCGGCGGGCGACGGCGACCAGCAGGTGATCACCGAGGTCGTGGCCGAGGGTGTCGTTGATCGCCTTGAAGCCGTCGAGGTCGAGGAAGCAGAGCCCGACCCGATCGTCGGGCTGCGCACCGGCGAAGACCTCGGCGAGCCGGTCGAAGAAGAGGGTCCGGTTCGGCAGCCCGGTCAACGGATCATGGGATGCCTGGTGGCGCAGTCGCTGTTGCAACTCGCGCCGCTCTGTGATGTCCTCCGCCACCGCCACCGTGAACCGAGGTCGACCGTCGTCGTCCCGGATCAGCGAGACCGCCAGATCCGTCCAGACCGCGCTGCCGTCCTTGCGCCGGTAGCGCTTCTCGACCCGTACCGCGTCCTTCCGGCCCGCGAGCAACTCCTGGTAGAGCTCCCACATCCCGGCCGCGTCGTCCTGGTAGAACAGCGAGGAGACGTTGATCTCGCGTAGTTCCGGCACCGTGTAGCCGAGCAGTTCCGCAAAGGACCGGTTTACGTCGATGATCTGTCCGTCGACGTCGGCGATCCCGATCCCGATCGCGACGTCGACGAAGACCGCCCGGAACCGTGTCTCGCTGTCCCGCAGCGCCCGCTCGACCCGGTCCCGCGCCGCCCACGCGGCCTGGGCGATCCGCTCCTGCTGGTCGAACGTGCGCCTCCGCAGCGCCTGGGCGAACCCGGCCGCCAGGGCGCCCTGCAGGGCCGGAATCCGCGACGCCATCGTCGACTCCGGAAGTGCCGGCCGCAGTACCAGGGCCGGGAACTCGTCGGCGAGGCTGCGCACCGACCAGTCGACGACTTCCGGATCGACGATGTCACCGTCGACCATGGCCTGGCCCACCTCGTACGCCGCCTCGGCGACGAACGGCTCGGCGACCGCCGCCCGGGCCAGCCGGACGGTCAGCACCAGCAGGAGCCGCTGCTTCTCGCTCCAACTCGTCGGAATGGACCCGAGCCGGGCCACCGCCGTCGCCCAGCGCGCCGCATACCGGTGCACGCCGGACTCGCTGAACCGCTCCTCCGGACACCGCCGCACCTCTTCGCCGCCCGGCCCACGCGACTCCTCGTCGCCCAGCCCACGCAACTCGCCCCCCTGCTCGCGGGACTCGTCAACCGGCTCGCGGGACTCGTAGGCCGCCCCGCACGACTCGTCAACCGGCTCGCACGACTCGTCGCCGATGGCGTTCGGCTCGGACCGGTCGGCACCGTCACCGGCCGGGGCGGAGGTCGACACGGCTACCGTACGCCGCGGTCGTGCCGGCCCACCGCGCCGAAGGCGCCCAGCCGCTCCGGATGATCGTCGTGATCGGACGGATCATCCGGACGCCAGAGCGGCAGATGCACCACCCCCGGTTCGACGATCGTGAAGTCGCCGAAGAACGCGGTGATGTCGGCCCGGGAGCGGAGCGTGATCTCGGTCGCCGTACGGGCCGACAGTCGCTGCGCGTCGAGCATCTCCGGCGGCTGGTCCTCGTACGTCGAATGGGAGAGCAGCAGGTAGCTGCCCGGCACCGTGGCGGCGCGCAGGGTGGCCAGGATCTCCGCCGGCCGATCGGCGTCCGGAATGAAGTGCACCACCCCGGCGAGCAGCACCGCGACCGGTCGGCCGAGGTCGAGCAGGCCGGACTTCTCCGCCTCGGCCAGGATCCGGTCCGGCTCGCGCAGGTCCGCGTGGATGACCCGGGTGTACTCGTTGTCGGACAGGATCGATCGGCTGTGTGCCACCGCGACCGGATCGATGTCGACGTAGACGATCCGGGCCTCCGGGTTGATCGCCTGGGCGACCTCGTGCACGTTGCCGACGGTGGGGATGCCCGAGCCGATGTCGAGGAACTGGTCGATCCCGTCCTGGACGAGCATCCGCACCCCACGGCGAAGGAAGGCCCGACCGGCTCGCATCGTCTCGGCCAGGTTCGGGGTCATCCCGGCGATCTGCTCGGCGAGGTGCCGGTCGATCTCGAAGTTGTGCGCGCCGCCGAGAAAGTAGTCGTAGACCCGGGCGGCGCTGGGCCGAGTCAGGTCGATGTCCGCAGGTAGCCCGTCCGGCAGTTGCATGTCGGCCTCAGCTCGTCACTCCGGCCCGCGCAGGGCTGCTCGGCCACGACCTGCACGGGCAGGCGGCGCCGGCAGCCCCGGGGGAGGATCGTGGTGATCGACCAACACTTTAGGGCCTGTGCACCCGATGTTCTACCGGCCGCTGGCCGCCGGGATAGGTTGGCCGCATGGCGGGGGCACAGTTCAACCGGGAGACCGGTGTCGATGACCGGTCGGCCCGACCGGCCTACCGGTTGGCCGGGTGGCCCGACCGCGCGGCCCGGCCCCGACCCGCGCCGCGGTGACCGATCCTCGCCCTGGCGCCGGGCCGTTCCGACGTGACCGCCAAGGCTCCGCGCAACGATTCCGATCCGAGCCGCACGACCTCGCCGGAGGGGATCGGGACAGGGCCCGGCAGGCCGATCTGCGGCGCAGTACGTCTGCCCTCGCCGCCGGGGCCTGCGCGCTGGCGGGTGCGGTGGCGGTAACCCTCGCCGTGGACGCCGGGCCGAGCCCGGGCTTCGCCGGCTACGTCAGCGAGGCCGGCGCCTCGACCAGCCCGAGCGCGTGGACGTACCGGCTGGGTCTGCTGGCCATCGCCGCCGGCCTGCTGCTGCTCGCCGTGGCACTGCCCCCGGCGCTCCGACTCGCGGCCGGGCTGCTCGTCCCGAGCGGCCTGGCCACGGTGGTGTCCGCCGGGGTGAGCTGCCGGAGCGAGTGTCCGCTGCCACCCTTCGACCGGACCACCCTCGCCGATCTGGTGCACGGCGGCGCGAGCATCGCGGCGGTCGCCGGAACCGTCTTCGCCATCCTGGCGGTGGCACTGACCCCCGGAGCGGCTCCGGCGCTGCGCCGGCTCGCCACGGTCGCCGCCGTGGTCGCCGTGCCGCTGTCGCTGACCGCCGGGGTCGCGCTGCTCGCAGTCGGCCGGGGCCTCCTGACGGGTACGGTCGAACGCCTGCTCCTGATCGACCTGGCCGCCTGGGGAGTGGCCACCGCGATCGCGCTCGGACCGGTCCGGCCGACCGGCGCCGCCACCCCACCCACCGCCATCAGCCCGGGTCACCCACCCGCCACCGGCCCGGGTGACCTACCCGCCACCGCCCTGGGTGACCGGCCGGACAGCGGCCCGGGTGATCCGCCCCGCACCGGCCGTCCCGGCGGCCCTTCGACCGGCCCCCGAATGTGACGTCGGTCGCTTGTAAGGCGCCTCACGTACTCCTGTCCTTTCACTAATCTCCTCCGTCGTCGTATCGTCATGCCGCGATGAACAACGTCTGGTTCCTGACTGTCCGCCTGTATGTCGATCTTCGACTGCAGGCCAGTGGCTGCTGTCCGAGCTGACGCGCCCCTCCGGACCGCAGACCACCATCCGGCCGCGACCGCGGACCCGCTGACCGGGACATCCGCTCCGCCGGACCCAGACCTCTTGGATTCCCTGATGCCCTCTGTTCTTCGCAAGATCCCATTCTCGATACAAATTCTGGCCGGACTCGTGCTCGGCGTCGCGCTGGGTTACCTGGCCCGGGCCGCCGACGTCTCCTGGCTCGGCACCACCCTGGACACCATCGGCAGTCTCTTCGTCCAACTCCTGAGGCTCGCGGTCCCGCCGCTGGTCTTCACCGCCCTGGTGGTCAGCGTGGTCAGCCTGCGCGGCGTGGCCAACGCCGCCCGGCTGGCGCTGAAGACCCTGCTGTGGTTCGGAGTCACCGCACTGATCTCGGTCGCCGTCGGCATCGGGCTCGGCCTGCTGACCAACCCGGGCCGGGGCGTCAACCTGGACGTCGGTGCGGCCAAGGCGCCCGAACGGACGGGTTCGTGGACGGACTTCCTGACCGGCATCGTGCCGGAGAACCCGGTCGGCGCGTTCGTCGAGAACAACGTGCTGCAGATCGTCTTCCTGGCCGTGGTCGCCGGAATCGCCTCGCTGCTGGTCGGCGCCGCCGCCGAGCCGTTCGTCAACTTCAACAAGGCGCTGCTGGCGATCACCCAGAAGGCGCTGTGGTGGCTGATCCGGCTCGCCCCGATCGGCACCCTCGGCCTGATCGGCCACGCCGTCGAGGCGTACGGGTGGGACCTGCTGGCGCCGCTGGCCAAGTTCACCACGGCGGTGTACGTCGGCTGCGCGATCGTGCTGCTCGTGGTCTACCCGCTGGTGCTCATCCTCGGTGGCCGGCTCAACCCGCTGCGCTTCTACGCCGGCACCTGGCCCGCCATCGAGTTGGCCTTCGTCTCCCGCTCCTCCGTCGGCACCATGCCGGTGACCCAGAAGTCCGTGGAGCGGCTCGGCGTCCCGCGCGAGTACGCCTCGTTCGCCGTACCGTTCGGCGCGACCACCAAGATGGACGGCTGCGCCGCGATCTACCCCGCGCTGGCCGCGATCTTCGTCGCCCAGGTGTTCGGGGTGAGCCTCAGCCCGCTGGACTACCTGCTGATCGCCTTCGTCTCGGTGGTCGGCTCCGCCGCGACCGCCGGGCTGACCGGCGCGCTGGTGATGCTCACCCTGACCCTGAGCACCCTGGGTCTGCCGCTGGCCGGCGCCGGCCTGCTGCTCGCGATCGACCCGATCCTGGACATGATCCGCACCGCGACCAACGTCGCCGGTCAGGCCCTGGTGCCCACCGTCGTCGCCGCCCGCGAAGGTGTCCTGGACCGCACCGCGTACGACAATGCCGGTCGGCGCGAACTGATCGACGCCGACCCGCCGGCCGAAACCGCCGACCCGCCGGCCGAAGCACCGACCCGGGACCGCGACCCGGCCCCGGTACCAGCCTGAGGTGTGAGGAAGGGCCCCTTCTTATGCAGAAAGCGATAAGAAGGGGCCCTTCCTCACACCCACACGCGATCCGCAGGGAGCACGATGAGCGTTCTGTTCAGTCCGTTGAAGATGCGGGGCGTGACACTGCCGAACCGGGTGGTGATGTCGCCGATGTGCCAGTACTCGGCCGGTCCTGACGGGCTGCCCACCGACTGGCACCGGGTGCACCTCGGCTCCCGGGCGGTGGGTGGGGTCGCCCTGGTGATCAGCGAGGCCACCGCCGTCGTACCGGAGGGGCGGATCAGCCCCCGGGACACCGGACTCTGGTCGGACGCCCACGTCGACGCCTGGCGCCCGATCACCGCGTTCGTCGCCGCTGCCGGTGCGGTGCCGGCCGTCCAGCTCGCGCACGCCGGGCGGAAGGGCTCGACGTACTGGCCGTGGTCGACCGTGAAGGGCGGGGTACCGGACGACGAGGGCGGCTGGACCCCGGTGGGGCCGGAAGCCGACCCGTTCCTGCCGTCGTACCGGGTGCCGGAGGCCCTGGACCAGACCGGCATCGCCCGGGTGGTCGACGCCTTCGTCGAGGGTGCGGCGCGGGCGCTCGCGGCGGGATTCCAGGCGGTCGAGATCCATGCCGCGCACGGCTACCTGCTGCACGAGTTCCTCTCCCCGCTGACGAACCACCGCACCGACGGCTACGGCGGGGACCTGGCCGGGCGGAGCCGACTGGCCCTGGAGACCACCCGCGCGGTGCGGGCCACGGTCGGCGACGACGTACCGGTGCTGGTCCGGATCTCGGCCACCGACTGGGTCGACGGCGGCTGGACGGTGGCGGACAGCGTGCTGCTGGCCGGTGCTCTCACCGACGCCGGAGCCGACCTGGTGGACTGCTCGTCCGGCGGCGCGGTGCCGGACGCCACCATCCCACTCGGCCCCGGTTACCAGGTGCCGTTGGCGGCCCGCGTCCGGCGGGAGAGCGGCGTGCCCACCGGCGCCGTCGGGCTGATCACCGAGCCCGAGCACGCCGAGGCGATCGTCGCGAACGGCGATGCCGATCTGGTGCTGCTCGGCCGGGAACTGCTGCGCAACCCGTACTGGCCCCGCAAGGCGGCGACCCGCCTCAACACCGCCCCCAACGTGCCCTCCCAGTACCTCCGGGCCGGCTGAGGTGTTAAGAAGGGCCCCTTCTTCTACAAAAAGCGATAAGAAGGGGCCCTTCCTTACACTTCAGAAGAGCACGGTGGCGAAGGTGCCGACCGAACGGAAGCCGCAGCGTTCGTAGACCCGGCGGGCCGGGGTGTTGTAGTCGTTGACGTAGAGGCTGACGGTGGGGGCTACCCGGGCGAGTGCGTCACGCACGACCGCCGCCATGGCGGCGGCGCCGATGCCTCGGCCGCGCCAGGCCGGGTCGACCCAGACTCCCTGGATCTGCGCGGTGCGCCGGGTGACGACCGCCAGTTCGGCCTTGAAGATCACCTGCCCGTCGACGAACCGGGCGTACGCCCGACGTCCCCGGACCAGCTCGGCGACCCGCTGCCGGTACGCCCGCCCACCATCCTCGGCCAGCGGCGACACGCCCACCTCCTCGGTGTACATCGCCACCGCCGCCGGAAAGAGCCGGTCGATTTCGCCCGCCCGGACCGGATGTACGTCCGGGTCCGGTTCCACCTGCGGCACCGTGCCGGTCGCCAGCAGCGGTTGGTTGGGGCGTACGTCCCGCGCCGGGCCCCACCGGGAGGAGAGCCGCTCCCAGAGCCCGAGCACCCCGTCGGCCCGCCCGACGATCGACGAGCAGCCCCGTTCCTCCGCGCCGAGCGCCTCCGCGAAGGCCGCGATCGCCGACCGGTTGGTGCAGACGGGGGTGAGCTGGCCGCCCAGCCAGCAGAGCGACTCGATGTGGTCCCGGGAGCCGTAGCCCAGCACCCGGCCGTCCGCCCGCCACCAGGACAGGCCGTTCGCGGCGACCCGTTCGGCCACCTGCGCGGCGGCGAAGGGGTCGAGTTCGAGGATCCGCTCCACCGCGCCACGCTCGGCCTCACCGAGCTGGCGTACCGGAACCATCAGCACACCTACCAGCCTGCCAGATCATCGGGCGGGCGGCGGGGCGGATCACCGGCCCTCGCCCGGGTCCGGCCCGGCGGCGTACCGCAGCCGGGTCAGGTGGCAACCGCCAGGTCCGTTACCGGCTCCATTGTCCGGGTCCGGGCGGCCCAGCCCACCACCGGCGGCACCAGCGCGCCGAGTACGACGAACAGCGCGCCGAGCACCAGCCAGCCAGGTATCCCCCAGCCGACCGCGAGGGTGGTCACCACGACCGGGGCGACCATGCCGCCGAGTTGCAGACCCATTCCGTAGACGCCCTGGTACTGCCCCTGCGCGTGGGCGGGGGCCAGCCCGAACGAGATTCCCCAGCCGGCCGCCGAGTGCCACAGTTCGCCGATCACGTGCACCAGCGCGCCGGTCACCAGCAGCGCGACCGCGGCGGCCGTCGGTACGGCTCCACTCGCGGCGAAGAGCAGGCAGGCCACCGCGATCGCCACTCCGGCCCGGCGGGAGGCCCGGGCCGCGCCCGCCACCTCCTCGGTGCCCCGGGAGGCCCGTACCTGGAAGAGCACCACCATCGTGGTGTTGACGAGGAACAGCGCCGAGATGAGCCACCGGGGTGCCGAGGTGTGTCCGGCGACCCAGAGCGGCAGCGCGATGTTGAGCAGGCCGAAGTGCATCGACATCAGGCCGTCCAGCGCGGTGAAGGCGAGGAACGGCCGGTCCCGCAGCCCGACGAGCCGGGGACCGTGCACCGGGGCCGGCATCGGCGGCAGCGGCGTCAGCCGGGCGGTGATCGCTGCCGCCACGAGGTAGGTGGCCGCGTCGATCAGGATAAGCGTGACGTATCCCGCGCGGCTGTCGGCGGCGATGGCGAACCCAGCGAGCACGGTGCCGACCGAGATCCCGACGTTGGTGGTGGCCCGCAGGTAGGCGCGGGTGCGGACCCGCTGGTCGGGCGGGACGGCTCCGGCGATCAGGGCGCCCCGGGAACTCCGGGCCGCAGCGTCGGCGACCGCCGTTCCGGCGCCGACGAGCAGGAACCCGGGGAACGACCGGACGCCGATCAGCGCCACACCACAGCCGGCGGAGGCGACCAGCGCGGCGAGTTGGATGCCGCGCGGGCCGTACCGGTCGGCGAGGTAGCCCATCGGCGTGCTCGCGAGCAGGCCGATCGCGGCGGTGATGGTGAGCCCGACGCCGACCTGCGCCACCGACAGCCCGACCGAGCGGGTCAGGAAGAGCGCGGTGGCGGTCAGCCAGACGCCGCGGCCGATGGTGTTGACCAGGCTGGCGAGGGTGAGGATCCGGGCCGCGCCCGGTGCGGGAAGGAGCTGCACGCCACCCAGCTAACAGTACGTACGTACGGTTTGTTAAGTGGTTTGTATCCCAGGTCATAACCGCCGGCCGGCCGGGCGGCCCGCATCCGGGCCGGGGGTCAGGCGGATTCCCGGACCACCAGCTCGGTGGGGAAGATGACCGCCGCGTACGAGTCGCCGGCCAGGTGGTTGAGGAGCAGCCGGACCATCTCGGCACTGATCCGGCCATACGGCTGCCGGATGGTGGTCAGCCGGGGCACGGAGGTGGTGGCGACCTTGGAGTCGTCGAAGCCGCCGACCGCGACGTCGTCCGGCACCCGCCGGCCGGCGCGGTGCAGCGCGGCAATCGCCCCGGTGGCCATCAGGTCCGAACCGACGAAGACCGCGTCCAGGTCGGGTACCTGGCGCAGCAACTGCTCCATCGCCGCCTCGCCGGCCGCGTGCGTGTAGTCGCCGGTCACCACGAGACGCGGATCGGACTCCCCGAGTACGTCGTGGTAGCCGGCGAGCCGGTCCACCCCGCCGGAGGTGTCCAGCGGACCGGTGATGGTGGCGATCGTGCGGTGTCCCCGGGACCGCAGGTAGCTGACCATCTGCCGGGCGCCGCCCCGGTCGTCGGCGGCCACGTAGCTGACGTCCCGGTCCCGCCCGAGAGGCCGCCCGCAGGCCACGAAGGGCAGGCCACGCTCCTCCAACTCGTCCAGCAGCGGGCTGCCGGCGTGGCTGGAGATCACCAGCGCCCCGTCCACGTGGCCGGCGGTGACGTACCGGCCGACCCGCTTGCGGTCCTCCTGGGTACCGGCGATGGTCAACAGCAGCGTGATGTCGTGCTCGCTGAGCTCCTGGGTGCAGCCGCGGAGCAGGATGTTGAAGTTCGGATCCTCGAAGAGCCGGTCCTGCGGCTCGGACAGGATGAACGCCACCGAGTCCGAGCGCTGGGTCACCAGGCTCCGGGCGTGCTGGTTGACCACGTACCCGGTCTTGCGGATCGCCCGGCGGACCGCGTCCAGCGCCGGGCCGCTGACGTTGTGCCCCCCGTTGAGCACCCGGGAGACGGTGCCCCGGGAGACCCCGGCCACCGCCGCCACGTCGTCCATGGTCGGGCGGGGCCGGGCACGGCGGATACGGCTTCGATCAGGCGCGGTCACGCTGCCATTGTCCCCGTGTCGGCCGGCGGCAGCGGTATCGGCGGTTGTGACACACCTCGCCTACGCCTTGACCGATCCGGAGATCAGGTCCACCCGCCAGTACCGCTGGAGCGACAGGAAGAGTGCCACCAACGGAATGATCGACAGCAGCGACCCGGTGATCACCAGCCGGTACAGCGCGGGTTGGGTCGAACCCTGGTTGAGCAGCGTGTAGAGCCCGAGCGTGACCGGGAACCGGTCGTCGTCGGCGAGCATGATGAACGGCAGCAGGAAGTTGTTCCAGATGGCGACGAACTGGAACAGGAAGACGGTGATCAGTCCGGGCACCATCATCGGCATCGCCACCCGGCGGAAGATCCCGAACTCGCTGGCCCCGTCGACCCGGGCCGCCTCGATCACCGAGTCGGGAACCGCCGCGGCGGCGTAGATCCGGGCCAGGTAGATGCCGTACGGGCTGACGATGCTGGGCAGCAGCACCGACCAGTACGTGTCGGTGAGCCCCACCTTGGCGAGCAGCAGGTACTGCGGTACGGCCAGGATGATCCCCGGCACCAGCACCCCGGCGATCAGCACGTTGAACACCACCGACCGGCCGACGAACTGGTACTTGGCCAGGGTGTAGCCGCTGAGCCCGGAGACCGCCGCGGAGAGTACCGCGCCGACGCCCGCGTACAGGGCGGTGTTGAGCATCCACCGCCAGAAGATCCCGTCGCCGTACGTCGACAGGTCGGTCAGGTTGCTCAGCAGCGAGGTGCTCGGGGCGAAGGTGAAGGTGGTGAACAGGGTCGACCCGCTCTTGGTCGACGCGACCAGCACCCAGGCGACCGGCAGCAGGCAGTACAGCGCGCCGATCAGCAGTAGGGCGGTGGGCACCAGCTGGGCCCGCCCCGGCCGGCTCGGCCGACCGCTCGCGGCGGTCCGGGTGGCCGGCACCGGCCTCGTGGTGGTGCTCTCGGCGCTTTCGATCACCATCTCAGCGCTCCTGTCCGAATGCCCGGTTCTGCACCAGCCGCAGGAAGCCGAAGGAGAGCACCAGGGTGATGGCCGCGATCAGTACGGAGGTGGCGGCGGCGGCGTACTGGTCGTCGGTGGCGAAGGCATCGCGGTAGACCTTCATCAGCGGCGTCCAGGTCGACGAGATCGAGTTGGTCAGCGGCGAGAGCGCCATCGGCTCACTGAACACCTGCAACGTGGCGATCATGGTGAAGACAGTGGTCATCACGAGCGCCGGTACCAGCAGCGGGATCTTGATCCGGAGCGCGATCTGCACCTCGGAGCAGCCGTCCAGCCGGGCCGACTCGTACAACTCCGTCGGAATCGCCCGCAGCGCGGTGTAGAGCACGATCATGTTGAACCCGACGCCGCCCCAGAGCGCGATGTTGACCACCGCGAAGAAGACCGCGTTCTCGCCGAGCAGGTCCGGTTCCGGCAGGCCGAACTCGGCCAGCAGGTAGTTGAGCGGGCTGGTCGCGGGCAGGTAGAGGAATCCCCAGAGCAGGCTGGCGATGATCGCCGGCACCGCGTACGGGAGGAAGATCGAGGTCCGGGCGAACCGGCCGAACCGGGCCCGGGGCCGGTCCAGCAGCAGGGCGAAGAGCAGGGCCAGGCCAAGCATGATCGGGACCAGCAGCGCACCGTAGCCGAGCACCCGCAGCCCGCCGGACCAGAGTTCCGAGTCGGTGATCGCCGCGCGGTAGTTCTCCAGCCCGGCGAAGATCTCGGTCCGGGCACCCCGGCCGAGCCCAAGGCCGGACACCCGGACCTTACGCAGGCTCAGATACGCCGCGTACCCGATCGGCACGATGACGAACAGGACGAACAGGATCACCGCCGGGGCGAGGAAGGCGTACGGGGCTGCCGTACGCCTTCCCCGGCGGCCGACCCGGGTGGTGGCCGTTGACATCGACTCTCCGTTCGGTCAGCCGGTTCGCGGCGGTCAGCCGGCGATGGTGAAGCCGTTCTTCTTCATGTCGGCCACGGTCGCCGACTGCATCGCCTCGACCGCGCCGCTGAACGGCGTACGGGCCGTGATCGCCTTCGCGAACTCGTCCTGGTACACCTGGTAGGTGACGTTGACATTAGGCCCCCAGGTGACCCCGGCCGCCGTCTCGGCGATCTGCTTGGCCATCGGGTAGAAGTCGGCCTGGTTGGCGAAGAAGTCCGGCGGCTGGGCCAGGCCCGGACCGGCCTGGGCGTCCCGGGCCGCCGGGTAGACGGCGCACTCCCGGACCAGCATCGCCGTGGCGTTGGCGTCGGTGTTCAGCCAGCTGGCGAACTTGACCGCCGCCGTCTTGTGCTTCGACGCGGCGGTGACCCCGGTGGAGGAACCGCCCCAGTTGCCCGTCCGGTTCTCTCCGGCGTTCCACTGTGGAAGCGGAGCCATCGCCCACTTGCCCTTGGTGTCGGGCGCGTTGCCGGTCAGTACGCCCGGCGCCCAGACGGCGCTCGGCCAGGCCAGCAGGCTCCCGTCGTTGAGCGCCTTGTTCCACTCCGGGGTGTACATCGGTTTCCCGTCGACCACGCCCTCGGTGACCAGGCCACCCCAGTAGTCCGCGACCTTCTTGGTGGCCGCGTCGTTGACGCTCACCCGCCACGACTCGCCGTCGATCCCCCACCAGCTCGCCCCGGCCTGCTGCGTCAGGCCCGCGAACCATCCTGGGTCGGTGGCGGAGAACGTGGTCAGGTGGTGCTTCTTGCTCTTGCCCCGTACGGTCCGGGCGGCCTGGGCGAACTCCTCCCAGGTCTTCGGCACGGTCAGTCCGAACTGCTGGAACAGGTCGGTGCGGTAGTAGAGCATCATCGGGGCGGCGTCCTGCGGAACCGCGTAGACCGCCTCGGTGCCCAGGGTCACCTGCTGCCAGGTGCCCTCGGCGAACTTGTCCTTGAGCGGCTTGGTCTGCCCGGCGATGTCGGCGAGGACATCGTTGCTGACCAGCGTCGGCAGCGCCTGGTACTCCACCTGGGCCAGGTCCGGCGGGTTGCCCGCCTTGGCCGCGGTGAGCAGCTTGGTGACGATGTCCGCGCCCCCGGCCTGCTTGCTCAGCGTCACCTTCATGTCGGGGTTGTCGGCGTTCCACCGGTCGACGAGCTTCTCTATGTTGGGTGCCCAGGACCAGAAGGTCAGCTCGACCGGCCCGGTGGGCTCCTCCGGTTCGTCGTCCGAGTTCGAGGTGCAGGCGGCGACGAGACTGGCGCCGAGCACCAACGCCAGGACCTTCGCGCCGAGCGATCGGGTCATCTCAACCTCTCAGTTTCCGCTGTGTCATCTGCTGTTGATCGGACAGAAACAACTGGGAGCGCTCACAGTCTTGGACTACCGGTCGATCATGTCAAGGGACCTTCTAATGCTTGTTCTCCTTGTAGATCAGTGTGCAATCATGCGCACTACCGTTGGGAGCGCGCACAGTTCGGAGATCCCGCATGAGTCAGACCCCGCACCTCGTGGTAGCCGCAGCGGACGCACCGGGCCGGGCCGGGCCACTGCCCCGGCTGGACCGCCTGGCGTACGGCGGCGACTACAACCCCGAACAGTGGCCGGAGCACGTCTGGGCCGAGGACGTCGAGTTGATGCGTACCGCCGGGGTGAACCTGGTCAGCGTCGGCATCTTCTCCTGGGCCCTGCTGGAACCGGCGGAGGGCAGTTTCGAGTTCGGCTGGCTGGACCGGCTGCTCGACCTGATGCACGAGGCCGGGATCGCGGTCGACCTGGCCACTCCGACCGCCGTCCCACCGGCCTGGTTCCGTCGCCGCCACCCGGAGGCCCGGCTGGTCGACCGGCACGGGACGACGCTCGGCGGCGGCGCCCGGCAGTCGTTCTGCCCCTCCTCGCCCGCGTACGGCGAGGCGAGCGCCCGGATCACCGAGCAACTGGCCCGGCGCTACGCCGACCACCCGGCCCTGGTGCTGTGGCACTCCCACAACGAGTACGGCGGCGTGAACGCACTCTGCTACTGCGACACCTCGGCGGCGGCGTTCCGGGACTGGCTGCGTGACCGCTACGGCGAACTGGCCCGCCTCAACGACGCCTGGGGCACCACCTTCTGGGGCCAGCGGTACGGCGACTGGGCGGAGATCGAACCGCCGCTCGCCGCGCCGACGGCGGTCAACCCGGCCCAGCAGCTCGACTTCCTGCGCTTCTCCTCCGACACGCACCTGGCCAACTTCCGCCGCGAGCGGGACATCCTGCACCGCCTCTCCCCCGGCGTGCCGGTGACCACCAACTTCATGCTCGCCAACTGCAAGACGATCGACTACTGGCGCTGGGCCGACGAGGTGGACGTGGTCTCGAACGACCACTACCTGCGGGCCGAGGAACCGGACAACCACATCGAACTGGCCATGTGCGCCGACCTCACCAGGGCCGTCGCCTCAGGCCGGCCCTGGCTGCTGATGGAGCACTCGACCTCGGCGGTCAACTGGCAGCCGCGCAACCTCGCGAAGCGGCCAGGGGAACTGCGCCGCAACAGCCTGGGGCACCTGGCCCGGGGCGCCGAGTCGGTGCTGTTCTTCCAGTGGCGGGCCGCCCGGTTCGGGGCGGAGAAGTTCCACTCCGCGATGCTGCCGCACGGCGGCACCGACACCCGGGTCTGGCGCGAGGTGGTGGCGCTCGGCGCCGAGCTGCCCCGGCTCGAACCGCTGCGCGGCACCCGGGTCCTGGCCGACGTCGCGATGCTCTGGGACTGGGAGTCCTGGTGGGGGCTGGAACTGGACTGGAGGCCGTCGGTCGACCTCGACTACCGGGAGCGGATGGCGGCGTACTACGAGCGGCTCTGGCGGGACGGTCTCACCGTCGACTTCGCCCACCCGGAGCGACCGCTGGACGACTACCGGCTGGTCGTCGTACCGAGCCTCTACCTGACCACCCCGGCCGCGGCGGAGAACCTCCGGCGGTACGTCGCCGGCGGTGGCACGCTCCTGGTCTCGTACTTCTCCGGGATCGTGGACGGGAACGACGCCATACACCCGGGTGGGTTTCCCGGCGCGCTGCGTGACCTGCTCGGGCTGACCGTGGAGGAGTTCCTGCCGCTGCGAGCCGGCGAGACGGTACGCCTCGGTCCCGCCACCGCGGACCTCCCCGGCTCCTCGGTCGGGTCCACGCCACCTGTCGGATCCGAGTCGCTGGTTGGCGACGTCTGGGCCGAGGTCGTGTCGCCGCGCGGCGCCGAACCGGTGCTGTCCTACTCGGACGGTCCGGCGGCTGGTCGCCCGGCCGTCACCCGGCACACCCTCGGCGCCGGTCACGCCTGGTACGTCTCGACCCGCCTGGACGCGGCCGGGTTGGCTCCGGTGCTGGGTGCGGCGTACCGGGACGCCGGCCTGGTTCCGCCGGACGGGGCAGCCGACGGGGTCGAACTGGTCCGGCGGGCAGGAGCGGACGGCAGCCGTTTCCTGATCGCGCTGAACCACACCGACCGGGAGGTGGAGTTGCCGGCGACCGGCGTCGACCTGGTGCACGGCACCCGGCACGACGGCGTGGTACGGCTGCCGGCCGGCGACGTACGCGTGCTCCGTACCTGACCGGCGGCGGGTCCCGTCGGTCCCCAGGAGCTGAGGTCACGAGCGCCCGCTGGGTCGCCCCGGAGTGCCCGTCGCGGCACCCTTGACATCGTTGGACACGGATGGTTCTGTGAGCGCTCACAGCCTCACTCATCCAGTACGGACCAGATATCAGAGTTGTCCCAGCTCATGCCCTTCGTCTTGGAGCTGTGAGCGCTCCCAACCCCGCGTGGCAGGCAGCGGTGGCGCCGGGCAGAGCCGCCATGGCACCGCTTTCGTTCAAGGAGGAACGTTCGCCGATGCAGAGCAGGAAGTACGCAGTCGCGGCCGTGGCGCTGGTCGCCGTCGCCGCCGTCGTCGTACCGGATATCGGTCGACCGGCGGCGGCCGGCGGCACGCCCGGAGCCGGCCCCGGGGCCGGTGTGGTGAACCCGGGATTCGAGACGGCTGGCGACCTCGGGTCGCCCGTCGGCTGGTCGGAGCGCGGCCAGCGGTCCGCCAGCTACGTCGAGCCGGGTGGCCGCTCCGGCGCGAACCGGCTCACCCACCGGGCCGACCGGCCGTACCGGGTGGAGACCTCTCAGCGGCTCACCGGGCTCCGGCCGGGCTACCACACGCTGCGGGTCTCGGTCCGGGCCAGCGGCGGACAGCGGGACGCGCACGTCGCGCTCACCGGCTGCGGCGGGGCGACGCAGCGCGTCGACCTGCCCCGCACCGGTGCCGACTGGTGGGTCCAGGTCGCGCTCACCACCCGGGTCAGCGCCAGCCGGTGCACGATCGACCTCGTCTCCGACGGCAACGCCGGGGACTGGGCGCACTTCGACGACCTGAGCTTCACCCGGTCCGACGGCCCGGCCGGTGGCCCGGCACTGCGGATCGCCGGGGCCGACGTGTCGCACCTGACCAAGAACGAGCACTACGGCGCGGTATACCGGGACCGGTCCGGCCCACCCCGGGACGCGCTGCGGATCCTGCGGGCCAACGGCGTCAACTACGCCCGGCTGAAGGTCTGGGTCAACCCGGCCGACGGGTTCAGCGACAAGGACGACGTACTCGCCAAGGCCCGGCGGGCGCACGCGCTCGGCATGGGCCTGCTGATCGACTTCCACTACTCGGACACCTGGGCCGATCCCGGCAAGCAGTTCAAGCCGGCCGCCTGGGCGGAACTGCCGTTCGACCAGCTCCGGCAGGCGGTCTACGACCACACCTACGACGTGATCGGAAGCCTGCGCCGGCAGGGCACCCCGGCCGACATGGTCCAGATCGGCAACGAGATCAACGGCGGGATGCTCTGGCCGGACGGGCGCTGGGACAACTGGGACGGGCTGGCGGCGCTGCTCACCACCGCCAGCACGGCGGTCACCGACGTCTCACCCCGGAGCAAGGTGGCCCTGCACCTGGCCGAGGGTGGCAACAACGGCGGCCACCGCTGGTGGTTCGACAACGCGGTCAGCCGGGGCGTCCCGTTCGACATCATCGCCGTCTCGCACTACACCTACTGGCACGGCCCGCTCGGCTCACTCCAGGCCAACCTCTTCGACCTGACGAGCGCGTACGGCAAGCCGGTGATGGTGGTGGAGACCGGGTACGGCTTCACGCTGGCGGAGAACGACCACGAGGCGAACATCTTCAACGCCTCGTTGCAGCAGACCAGTGGCTACCCGGCGACCCCGGACGGCCAGGCCGACGCGATGCGGGACATGGTCACCACCGTGGCCGCCGTACCGGGCGCGCTCGGCGTCTTCTACTGGGAACCGACCTGGACCGCCGTCGACGGCGCCGGCTGGGATCCGGCCGACCCGACCTCGGGTGACGGCTGGGAGAACCAGGCCCTGTTCGACTACTCCGGCCGAGCCCTGCCCGCGCTACGGGTGCTCGGCGATTCGGTGAGCCCGAAACGGTAGGCCGGCAACCGCTCCGGGAGCCGGCGACCGATCCCTTCGACGGAAGGAAACAGTCATGAGCGGTCCGTCCCATCCGCTCCGCACGCTCGCCGCTGCCAGCGGCCTCGTGCTGCTCGTCGCCGGCATGGTCGCCGGCCCCACCGCCCCCGCCTCCGCCGCCGCCACCATCACCAACCCCGGTTTCGAGTCCTCCGGTGCCAGCCAGACACCGACGGGCTGGTCGGAGTCCTCCAGCAACGGAACGCAGAGCGCCGGCTTCACCGAGGCAGGCGGACGCTCCGGCAACTACCGACTGACGCACTGGGCGTCCGGCGCGTACCGGGTGGAGAGCTACCAGCAGCTCACCGGCCTGGGCAACGGGTCGTACACCCTGCGGGCCTGGGTACGCTCCGGCGGCGGCCAGGTCGCCTCCTACCTGTCGCTGCGCAACTGCGGCGGCGCCGAGCAGCGGGTCAACATCCCCACCGCCGCCAACTGGACCCAGATTTCGGTGACCACCCAGGTCAGCACCGGTCAGTGCACCGCCAGCATCGTCTCCGACGCGCAGGCCGGAAACTGGATCAACGTCGACGACGTGGAGTTCACCGGCGGCGGCAGCAGCGGAGGCCCGGTGTCCCAGATCCGCGGCGTCGACATCTCCACCCTGCTCAAGAGCCAGGACCGGGGTGGCGTCTACCGGGACTCCGCGGGCACCCAGCGCGACCCGTTGCAGCTGCTCGGCGCCAACGGCGTCAACTACGCCCGATTGAAGGTCTGGGTCAACCCGGCCGACGGCTACAACAACAGGGCCCGGGTGCTGACCATGGCCAGCCGGATCAAGGCGCAGGGGATGAAGCTGCTGGTCGACTTCCACTACTCGGACACCTGGGCGGACCCGGGCAAGCAGTACAAGCCCGCCGCCTGGAACGGCTACAACTTCACCCAACTGCGCGACGCGGTCTACAACCACACGTACGACGTCCTCAACGCCCTGAAGGCCCAGGGTACGACGGCCGACATGGTGCAGGTCGGCAACGAGATCAACGACGGCATGCTCTGGCCGGACGGCCGCAGCAACAACTGGGCCAACCTGGCCGCCCTGCTCACCGCCGGCAGCAACGCGGTGAAGGCGGTGAACAGCTCGACCCAGGTGCTGCTGCACCTCGCCGAGGGCGGCAACAACTCGCAGCACCGGTGGTGGTTCGACCAGGCGACCTCGCGGGGGGTGCCGTTCGACGTGATCGGCGTCTCCCACTACCTCTACTGGCACGGGTCACTGTCCAGTCTCCAGGCCAACCTGAACGACCTGGCGTCCCGGTACGGTCGGCCGGTGCTGGTCGCCGAGACCGCGTACGGCTTCACGCTCAACGCCGACGACAGTGAGCCGAACATCTTCAACTCCTCGTTGCAGCAGGCCGGCGGTTACCCGGCTACCCCTCAGGGGCAGGCCGACGCGCTGCGCGCGGTGTTCAACGTCGTCCGGTCGGTACCGAACGGGCGGGGTCTCGGGGTCTTCTACTGGGAGCCGACCTGGACGGCCGTACCCGGTAATGGTTGGGATCCGGAGAATGCCTCGTCGGGCAACGGCTGGGAGAACCAGGCCCTGTTCGACTACGGCGACCGGGCGCTGCCCGGCCTGTCGGTCTTCGGATCGGCATGATCCTGTCCTGAACTGATCCGGTCCTCGGGCGAGGACCTCGACGAGCGCGGAACCTGATGCGGCGGTTCCGGCCTGGTGAAACAGGCCGGAACCGCCGCATCCGTTTGCGAACGGGTCGGTGCCACCCATGATTCGATTGAAGGTTGTGAATCTCGTCTCGTTACAAACTGTTAGCGGGAGCGATCCATATGCATCGAGACTCTTCAATGTAACCTGGATGTCGGCATCCGTTTACCCACCAGTCACCGGATGATATCCAGGAGGACAGGACCCATGCCGCAGCTCGCCCTCTTCGCGACCGACATCGTCGCAGTGACCCTGCTCGTGTTCGGGCTCTACTTTCCCCGTCACCGGCGCCGAGATCTCGTGGCCGCGTACCTCGGCGTCAACATCGGGGTCATGGCCGTCGCGAGTTCGCTCGGCACCAGCAGCGCCGGTACCGGGCTGGGCCTGGGGCTGGCGTTGTTCGGGGTGCTGTCCATCATCCGGCTCCGCTCGACCGAGCTCGACCAGCACGAGGTGGCGTACTACTTCTCGGCGCTGGCGCTCGGCATCCTCTCGGCACTCGGCGGCGGACCGACGTGGCAGGTCCCGGCAATGATGGGCCTGATCCTCCTGATGATGTTCATCGGCGACCATCCCCGACTGTTCCGCAGCTACCGACGCCAGAGCATGCTCCTCGACTCGGCCGTCACGGACCAGGTCGCGCTCGTCGCCCACCTGGAGCAGATCCTCGGTGCCCGGGTGCACTCCGCGAGCATCCAGCGCGTCGACCTGGTCAACGATACGACGCTGGTCGATGTCCGCTACTCGCACCCCTCCGTGCAGCGTGCCGCTCGCGGCGTCGTGGTCACCGCCGCCTCTGGTGGAGTGCCCCGATGACCACGCTCGACCGCGCCCCGTTGGACCGGTTGGAGCCCATCGGGCTGGACGAACTCACCGAGCGCGCCGACCTTCAGACCCGGGTGGACCGCAAGTACGTCCTACCGCTCGGCGAGGTCGGAGCCGTCCTCGCCGAGGTGGGCCCGACGACCCGGGTGCTGGAGATCGCCCAGGCGCGCTCCTTCGCCTACCAGTCGGTGTACTTCGACACCCCGGACCTGACCAGCTACCTGCTGACCGCCCAGCGCCGCCGCCGCCGGTTCAAGGTCCGGACCCGGACCTACCTCGACTCGGCCGAGTGCTGGCTGGAGGTCAAGACGCACGGCGCCCGGGGCAGCACGGTGAAGAACCGGCTGGCGTACCAGCTGGAGCACCACGCCACCCTGACCCCCGGATGGCAGTTCGTCGAGACGGTGCTCGCCCAGGAGTCGATCGTGCTCGGCGGCGCCCCGGCGTTCGTACCCACCCTCGTCACCCAGTACCGGCGCAGCACCCTGTTCCTGCCCGACACGGCCAGCCGGGTCACCATCGACACCGAGCTGACGTGGCAGGACGCCGGCTGCCCGCTGCGGCTTCCGGACCTGGCGGTGGTCGAGACCAAGACCGGCTCCACCGCGTCCCGCGTGGACCGGATGCTGTGGGTCCGTGGCTACCGGCCGACCCGGATCTCCAAGTACGCCACCGGGCTGGCCGCGCTGCGTCCCGACCTGCCGGCGACGCCGTGGCGGCGGACCCTGCGCCGGCACTTCACCCAGGTCGGGTCCGCGAGCTGCGGCCACGACACCCATCCCGTCCCCGGCCGCCACGACGTCGATCCCGACCTCCCCCGGCACGACGTCCATCCCGAGTACGGCGGCCGGCCGCATCCCGCGCCCCGACGCATCGACTTCGCCCCGGCGGCCGGGTCCAGCCCGTCGCCGGGGCAGATCTGAAATGGAGTAACCGTGCGCAGACTCGTGTACTACGTAGTGGGCGTCCTCGCGCTCGCCAGCATCGGCACGGATGTCGGGGCGTCCCCCAGCCAGGGCGCCGGAATCAGCCGTACGGCGGCCGTCGCCGCTCCGCAGGCGGTCTCCGACACGCGGGCCGCACCGGACGTCAGCACCCAGGCCGACCCCGGTGACATCACGTACTCGGTGCCGAGCGGCACCTTCTCCGGCGAGGTCTCGGTCAGCCTGGGTACGACCGTGAGCGGTGCGCAGGTCCGCTACACCACCGACGGCCAGCCGCCCACGGCGACCTCCCCCAGCTACGCCGGGACGCCACTGCGGTTCACCCGCACCACCCAACTGCGAGCGCAGGCATTCGTCGGCGGCACCGCCACCGGAGCGCCCGGCACGGCGCTGTACGTCGCCCGCGCCGTAAACACCAGCCACGACCTGCCGGTCCTGCTGCTGGACGCGTACGGGCGAGGCGCTCCGGGTCGGGACTACGTCGATGTGGCCGCCATGGAGTTCCAGCCCACGAACGGATCGACCTCGATCGGCGCGACACCCAGCCTGGTCAGCCGGGCCGGATTCCACCTGCGCGGAAACTCCAGTGCGACGTTCCCCAAGACCCCGTACCGGCTGGAGTTGCGGGACAACACCGACGACGACAGCGACCTGCCGCTGCTGGGCATGCCCGCCGACTCCGACTGGGTGCTGCGCGGGCCGTACACCGACAAGGCGCTGATCCGGGACGCCTTCGTGTACGGGCTCGGCCGCGACATGGGGATCCACGCGCCCCGGTTCGCCTTCGCCGAGGTGTACGTCAACACCGACGCCCAACCGGTGGCCGCCAACGACTACCTCGGGGTGTACCTGATCGTCGAGACCATCAAGAACTCGAAGAACCGACTCGACCTCAAGCAGCTCGACGAGGACGACATCACGCTGCCCAAGCTCACCGGTGGGTACATCTTCAAGTTCGAGTGGCTGGCGGCCGAGGAGCCGACCCTGCCCTGCCAGGGGGCCGACCAGACCTGCTGGCACTACCTGGAGGTCGTCGACCCGGACCCGTTGCAACCCGAGCAGCGGGACTGGCTCCGCCAGCACATCCAACAGTTCCACGACCTGTTACGCACACCCGGGTTCGCCGATCCCACGACCGGCTATCCCGCCTGGATCGACATTGACTCCTTCGTCAACCAGTTGATCGTCAGTGAGCTGAGCCGGGAGATGGACTCCTACCTGCGCAGCGCGTACTTCCACAAGGATCGGGAGGGCAAGATCGTCGCCGGGCCGCTGTGGGACTTCGACCTCAGCTTCGGGGTCGGCGGCTTCTTCAACAACGACCAGGTCTCCGGCTGGCAGTACCAGCAGACCCGGAGCCCGAGCGCCAACGACTGGTTCGCCCGGCTGCTCCAGGACCCGGCGTTCGTCAACCGGGTCAGGACCCGCTGGCAGCAACTCCGCCAGGGCGTACTGTCCAACGCCCAGCTCGAGGCCAGGATCATCACCCTCGTCGCACCGCTCGGCAACGCCGCGCAACGGAACTTCCAGCGGTGGCCGAACCTCAGCACCCGGATGCTCGGACCGTTCGTCACGCCCACCGCAGCCACCTGGCAGGGGCAGGTCCAGTTCATGCGGGACTGGATGTTCCGGCGGACCGCCTGGCTGGACAGCACCGCCGGCTGGGGGACCAGTGGCCCGACGACCCCACCGGCCACCACGCCTCCGGTCCCCACTCCCCCGGTCACCACGCCGCCCGCCACCGGCCAGACGTGTACCGCGGCGTACTCGGTGAGCAGCCAGTGGACCGGTGGCTTCCAGGGTGCGGTCCGGGTCACCGCCGGAACGTCGGCGATCAGTGGTTGGCGGGTCAACTGGACGTTCGGCAACGGCCAGACCGTCTCCCAGTCCTGGGAGGCGAACATCACGGTCAGCGGCTCGACGGCGACCGCGACGAACGTCGCCCACAACGGGGCGCTCGGTGCGGGAGCCAGTACCAGTTTCGGGTTCATCGGCACGTGGAACGGCGCCAACACCCAGCCCACGGTGGTGACCTGTACCGCCTCCTGATCTCCCGTCCGGTTTGTCGGCGTCGGCTACCGGCCGGCGCCGACAGCCGTTTCGGGGGGTTCCGGGCGGCCGGCTCGGAACCCCCTCCCGGGGTCCTCGCCGGCCGATCTGGAAGATCCAGTTGGCATAAGAGTTGTTGTTGATAGCTTGCCGATATATCGTGAAGCTATCAACGACACTCTGAAGGGAGCCCAGGATGGGTTTTCACCGAGGATTCAACGATCTGCACGAGGCCCGGGGGCGCGGCTTCGGCTTCCCGATGGGTCCGCCCGGTGGCCGCGGTCACGGCCACGGCCACGGCCACGGCCACGGCCACGGTCACGGTCACGGCCGGGGTCGCGGCGAGGGCCGGGGACGCGGCGGAAGCCGGGGACGCCGGCCGAACGTCCGGGCGGCGGTACTGGCCCTGCTCACCGAGCGGCCGATGCACGGCTACGAGATGATCCAGGAGCTGGACTCGCGTACCGGCGGCGCCTGGCGACCGAGCCCGGGGTCGATCTATCCGACCCTGCAACTCCTCGAGGACGAGGGCCTGATCGCGGCCACCACCGAGGAGTCGGGCGGCGGACGGCGGCGCTTCGCGCTCACCGAGGCCGGACAGGCCGAGGCGACGCAGGCGGCCCAGGAGCCGCCGTGGAGTGAGTTCGCCCAGACCACCATCAACAGTTGGCACGACATCCGGGAAGCCGGATTCCAGGCGATGAACGCGCTTCGCCAGGTGATGATGACCGGCACCGACGACCAGCGCGAGCGGGCCGCCCAGGTGCTCGACGAGACCCGACGGAAGCTGTACGCGATCCTCGCCGAATCGGAGTGAGCCGCGAGCGGCGACCCGAGAAGATCAACGGCCCCGGCACCCGTGGCGGAACATCCGCCACCGGCTGTCGGGGCCGGCCTGCGTCCCGCCGAACTCCCGTCCCGGCGGGTTCCGATCCTGGACCGGCCGGCTCTGATTCCAGCCGGTCCCGATTCCGGCCAGCTCTGATTCCCCCGGGCCGACCGACCGGTCAGTGCACCGTGACGGTGGGGCCGGTCACCAGCTCGCGGAGTTCCTCCGGCAGGTCCGCGCCCATCTCGTCGGCGAGCCGGACGGCCTCCTCGATCAGGGTCTCGACGATCTGCGCCTCGGGGACGGTCTTGATCACCTTTCCCCTGACGAAGATCTGTCCCTTGCCGTTGCCGGAGGCCACCCCGAGGTCGGCCTCGCGGGCCTCACCGGGACCGTTGACCACGCAGCCCATCACCGCCACCCGCAGCGGGACCGGCAGCCCCTCCAGACCAGCGGTGACCTCTTCGGCCAGCTTGTAGACGTCGACCTGGGCCCGACCGCAGGACGGGCAAGACACGATCTCCAGGCCACGCTCCCGGAGCCCGAGGGACTCCAGGATCTGGTTGCCGACCTTGATCTCCTCGACCGGCGGGGCGGAGAGCGAGACCCGGATGGTGTCCCCGATGCCCTCCGCCAGCAGCGCCCCGAAGGCCACCGACGACTTGATGGTGCCCTGGAAGGCGGGCCCGGCCTCGGTCACCCCGAGGTGCAGCGGGTAGTCGCACTGCTCGGCCAACTGCCGGTACGCCCGGATCATGACCACCGGGTCGTTGTGCTTCACCGAGATCTTGATGTCCCGGAAGCCGTGCTCCTCGAACAACGAGCACTCCCACAGCGCCGACTCCACCAGGGCCTCGGCGCTGGCCTTGCCGTACTTGGCCATCAGGCGCTTGTCCAGCGAACCGGCGTTCACGCCGATCCGGATCGGCACCCGGGCCGCCGAGGCCGCCGCCGCGATCTCCTTGACCTTGTCGTCGAACTGCCGGATGTTGCCGGGGTTGACCCGGACCGCGGCACAGCCCGCGTCGATCGCCGCGAAGACGTACTTCGGCTGGAAGTGGATGTCGGCGATCACCGGGATCTGGGACTTCTTGGCGATCGCCGGCAGTGCCTCCACGTCGTCCTGGGACGGCACCGCCACCCGGACGATCTGACATCCGGAGGCGGTCAACTCGGCGATCTGCTGGAGGGTCGCGTTGACGTCGGAGGTCAGGGTCGTGGTCATCGACTGCACCGACACCGGCGCGCCACCACCCACCGGCACCGAGCCGACCATGATCTGCCGACTCGCCCGGCGGGGCGCGAGCGGCGGTGGCGGTACGGCAGGCATGCCAAGGCTGACGGCGGTCACTCTGCATTCACCTCTGGATCAGCGTTATCGGGTTGACCACGTCGGCGGTGATCGTCAGCAGCGTGAATGCGCCACCGATCAGGATCAACGCGTACGTTACGGGCATCAGTTTGAAGTAGTCGACCCGGCCGGGGTCGGGCCTGCCGAGCCGGGCGAAGAGCCAGGACCGGGCCCGTTCGAACCACGCGATGGCGATGTGTCCACCGTCCATCGGCAGCAGCGGCAGCAGGTTGAAGACGCCGATGAAGAAGTTCAGCGAGATGAAGAGGAGCACGAAGACTTCCCAGAGGCCGTGCTGGACGGCCTCACCGCCGAGCCGGCTGGCCCCGACCACGCTGATCGGGGTGTCGACGTCCCGCTCCTCACCGGTGATCGCCGCCCAGAGCGCCGGAACCTTCTGCGGGATCCGCTGGATCGCCTTGGCGGTGTTGACCGCCATGTCACCGGTGAAGTCGGCGGTCGCCCCGAAGGCCGCGACCGGCCCGTAGGTGATCGTCGGCGGCGTACCGAGTCCGACGCCCAGCGCCGAGACCGGACCGACCGGGCCGTCCGCCTGGTCCTGCGGCGGGCGCTGCACCTCGGCGAGGTTGACCTGGGCGGTGTGCGTGGCGCCGTCCCGGACGTAGGTGACCGGGATCGGGCCCGGCTTGGTCGCCCGGACGGCGTCGAGCATCTGCCCCCAGTTCGCCACCGGCGTGGTGCCGACCGCGGTGATCAGGTCGCCGTCGCGCAGGTTCGCCTGGGCGGCCGGGCTGGCCGGGTCACCCGGCTGGCAGGCCCGGGTCGGCGGGTTCTCCCGGACGACGCAGGGCGCCAGCTCGATCCGCGCCGGCTCGCTGCGGATCTCCGCCTGGGTGGTCGGGTAGTCGGGGTTCGGCAGGCCCATGAAGATCGCGGCGAGCCAGAGCGTGACGATGGCGAGCAGGAAGTGCGCCACCGAGCCGGCGGACATCACCACGGTCCGCTTCCAGACCGGGAACCGCCACATCGCCCGGGGCTCGTCGGCCGGGTCGACGTCGTCGTCCTGCGGGGTCATCCCGACGATCTTGCAAAAACCGCCCAGCGGGATCGCCTTCAGGCCGTACTCGGTCTCGCCCCGCCGGAACGACCAGACGGTGGGGCCGAACCCGACGAAGTAGCGGGTCACCTTCATCCCGAAGCGCTTGGCCGTGAGCATGTGCCCGGCCTCGTGCAGGCTCACCGAGACGAGGATTGCGAGGGCGAACGCCACCACCCCGAGTAGATACAGCATCAAGCTCCCTCGACCGCCTTCGCGATGATCTCCTGGGCGTGTGCCCGCGCCCAGGATTCGGCGGCGAGCACCTCCTCGACGTTACCCGGTTCGGCAAAATCCGGGGCCGCCTCCAGCACGCGTTCGAGCGTGTCGACGATGCCGAGGAACGGAAGCCGGCCAGCCAGGAAGGCGGCGACGCACTCCTCGTTGGCGGCGTTGTATATCGCCGGCCGGCACCGCCCGACCGTGCCGGCCTGCTTGGCCAGCCGTACGGCGGGAAAGGCCGCCTCGTCCAGCGGGTCGAACTGCCAGCTGTGCGCGGCGGTCCAGTCGACGGCGGTCGCGGCGTCGGGCACCCGGTCCGGCCAGCCGAGGGCGAGCGCGATCGGCAGCCGCATGTCCGGCGGGCTGGCCTGGGCCAGCGTCGAGCCGTCGACGAACTCCACCATCGAGTGGATCACCGACTGGGGGTGCACCGTCACCTCGATGTCGTCGTACGGGATGTCGAACAACTCGTGGGTCTCGATCACCTCCAGCGCCTTGTTCACCAGGTTCGCGCAGTTGATCGTGACCACCGGTCCCATGTTCCAGGTGGGGTGCGCGAGTGCCTGCTCGGGGGTGACGCCGGTCAACTCGTCGCGGCGGCGGCCCCGGAACGGTCCTCCGCTGGCGGTGAGGATCAGCCGGCGCACCTCGGCCCGACTGCCTCCGCGCAGGCACTGGGCCAACGCCGAGTGCTCGGAGTCGACCGGGACGATCTGGCCCGGCCGGCGGATCGCCGCCCGGACCACCGGCCCGCCGGCCACCAGCGACTCCTTGTTCGCCAGCGCGAGCGTACGGCCGGCGCGCAGCGCCGCCAGGGTGGGCGCCAGACCGAGCGACCCGACGACGCCGTTGAGCACGATGTCGCACGGCCACTCGGCGAGCTCGGTCATGGCGGACGGACCCGCCACGATCTTGGGGATCCGGAATCCACCGGCCGGATAGTCCCGCTTGGCTGCCTCCGCGTAGAAGGCCAGTTGCAGGTCCTGCGCGGCGGAGGCCTTCGCGACCCCGACCACCTCGACCCCGAGTTCGAGCGCCTGGGCGGCGAGCTGGCTCACGTTTCCGCCGCCGGCACCGATGGCGACCACCCGGAACCGGTCCGGATTGCGGCGCACTATGTCGATCGCCTGGGTACCGACCGACCCGGTGGAACCGAGCAGCACAATCTCACGCGGAGAACTCACCCGGACATTCTCCCTGAACGACTCTGAACGTCCGCTGGCAGGCCTGGCAGGCGGGTCGCCCGGCCGGCGATTCGGCACCGGCACGGCGGGTGGTCAGGGGCGGGGCAGCCGGAAGGTCTCCAACTCCTCGCCGCCGTACCAGTCGGCACGCCGACCGATCGACGCCATGCCGAGGCGGCGGGCGACCGACATCGACGCCTCGTTCCCGGGCGCCACGACGGCGTAGATCTCCGCCACTCCGGCCGCGAACCCCCGCTCGACGGCTCCGCGCGCCGCCTCGGTCGCGTAGCCGTGCCCCCACGAGTCCGGATGCAGGTGCCAGCCGACCTCGATGTCGTCGGTCAGCCTCGACTCGTCGACTCCGGGCATCGGCTTCAGCATCACGGTGCCGACCACCAGGCCGTCCTCCCGGCGCTGCACCGCCCAGATGCCGTACGTCGCCGCGCCGAACCGGGCGTTGCGGTCGTGCCAGCGACGTACCGTCTCCTCGGCGGCGGAGGGCGTACGCAGCGGGAACTGTGGCGCGCCGAGATGGCGGACGACCTCGGAACGGGAGTAGGTGTCGAACACCCGGGCGAGGTCGGCGGGCTCCTGCGTCCAGTTCCGGATCACCAGTCGTTCGGTTTCGTAGATCGTCACGCGGCCGGATGTTAGCCACCACCCGCCGGGCCGCACCAGCGACTTTCCTCCGGGGCAGCCGCCGGTGACCGGCGCGGTGGTCAGTGCACCGCCGATGACCGGCGCGCTGGTCAGTGCGCCGCCGCCTCGACCGGTTTCCGTCCCGCCGGGTCCCCGCCCGGGTCCTCGGAGTCGGGGGCGGACTCGCGGATGCCGTACCGCCGGTAGACCTTCGTCAGCGGACCCGGCGCCCACCAGTTCCAGCGGCCCAGCAGCCGCATCGTGGCCGGTACGAGCAGCGCCCGCACCAGGGTCGCGTCGACCACGATCGCCACGATCATCCCGATGCCGATCAGTTTGATGAACACCACACCGCCGGTGGCGAAGCCGGCCACGACGACGATCAGCAGCAGCGCGGCGGCGGTGATGATCCGTCCGGTGTGTTGCAGGCCGGCGGTCACGGACGCGGTGTTGTCGCCGGTGGCGTCCCATTCCTCGCGGATCCGGGACAGCAGGAACACCTCGTAGTCGGTGGCGAGGCCGAACAGGACCGCCAGCATCAGGATCGGATTGCTCGGCTCGATGAAGCCGGTCGAGGTGAATCCCAGCCAGTCGGCGAAGTGCCCGTCCTGGAAGATCCAGACGACCACGCCGAACGATGCGCCGATCGAGACCAGGTTCATCAGAACCGCCTTGATCGGCAGCAGCACCGAACCGAAGGCGAGGAAGAGCAGCACCAGCGTTGCCGAGGCCATGATCAGGGCCATCCACGGCAACCGCGAGGTGAGGCTGTCCAGCATGTCCAGGTCGGCCGCCGGTCGCCCGCCGACCAGTACCTCGGCACCGGCCGGCGCCGGGATGTCCCGGATCAACCGGACCACGCTCTCGGCGACCGGCCCGGTCGGCTCGCCCGGGTAGGTCACGGACAGCAGGGTCACGTCGCCACGGTTGGCGGTCGGTTGCACCCCGGTGACGCCCGCCACCCGGGTCACCTCGTCGGCGAACCGCTGGACGTCGGCAGCGGCGGCGCCGGAGACGAGGACCTCGATCGGGGCGATGCTGCCGCCGGGAAACTCCGACTCGATCCGCTCGGCGACCATCCGGGGCGGTGCGTCGGCCGGCAGCACCCGCTCGTCGAATCCGCCGGCCTCCATCCGGAAGAACGGCGCGGCGAGGAGCGCCAGCACCGCGACCACCCCCACCAGGTACAGCACCGGACGGCGCATCACGCTGCGGGCCAGCCGGGCCCAGCCGCCGGAACCAGCCGCCGGGGTCGTACCGGTGGTGGCCGCCGACCGGGCCGGGTCCGCACGGCGCCAGCGCCGAGGCAGGCGTACGGCCAGCGCGTTGATCCGGGGCCCGAGCACGGCGAGCAGGGCCGGCAGCACGGTCAACGAGGCCAGCATCGCCACCAGCACGGCGGCGATCCCACCCAGTCCCATCGAGCGCAGGAACACCTGCGGGAAGATCAACAGACTGGCCATCGCCGTCGCGATCGTCAGGCCGGACACCATGACGGTTCGTCCCGCGGTGCCCATCGTGCGCTGGATCGCCCGCGCGGTCGGATGGCCGTTGGCGAGTTCCTCCCGGAACCTGCTGACGATGAACAGCGCGTAGTCGACCGCCATGCCGAGCCCGATCAACGTGATGATGTTGATCGCGAAGACCGAGACGTCGGTGACGAGGCCGAGCAGCCGGACAGCGACGAACGCGCCCAGGATGGCCAGCCCGCCGACGAGCAGCGGCGTCGCGGCGGCGACCAGTCCCCGGAAGATCAGGATCAGCAACACCAGCAGGATCGGCAGCGACAGGGTCTCCGCCCGGGTGATGTCCTCGGTGGTCTGCGCGTTCGCCTCGGCCAGGAAGGGCACCGTGCCACCGGCCTGGGTGGTGACGCCGGGCGCGTCCAGAGCCGGCCGGAGTTCGTCGTACACGTCGGTCATCTCGTCCGGATCGGTCACCCGGAGCTGCACCGCCGCGTACGTGCTGTGCCGGTCGTTGGCGAGCAGGGCCGGGGCCTGGGTGTCGTACCAACTGGTCACCCGGGCGACCTCGGGGCGCTGGCGCAGCCGGTCGAGGGTGGCGGTGACCGGATCCCGGAAGGCCGGCTGGTCGACCGTGGCCGTGTCACTGGAGTAGAGCACGACCAGGTCCGCGCCCTGGTTGCCGAGTTCCGCCCTGATCCGCTGGTCGGCCCGGCTCGACTCGCTGGCCGAGTCGTCGAAGCCGCCGCCGGTCAGCGAGCCGAAGACGCCCGTTCCCCAGGCCGCTCCGACGGCGACCAGCACCATGCCGGCGGCCAGCACCGCCCACCGGAGCCGAACCACTGCGCTTCCCCACCAAGCGAACATCGCCCGCGCTCCCGTCAGCCGTTAGGGTCATACCCGTAACCAGGCTTCAAATGAGTGAACGCCGTTTACTATTACAACGCCGTTCTCTTCGGTCAAGGGGGTTCGCGATGACGGCACCGACCCGTCGGGAACGTCTGCGTACCGCCGCCGTCTCCGAAATCAAGGACGGCGCACGGCGTCTGTTGGTGACCGGCGGCCCGCAGGCGATCTCGCTGCGGGCCATCGCCCGGGACATGGGGATGACCGCGCCGGCCATCTACCGGTACTTTCCCAGCCTCGACGCCCTGATCGTCGACCTGGCCGGAGACCTGCTGAACGAGCTGCGGGAACACCTCGAAGCGGCCCGGGACGCCGCCGGCGAGGCGCCGGTCGCCCAGCTCGCCGCGACCGCCCGCGCCTTCCGGAACTGGTCGGTACGACACCCGGTGGAGTTCGGACTGGTCTTCGGCAGCCTGGTACCCGGAGTCGACGCCTTTCCCGAGAACTGCGGCAACGAGGACGATCCGGGTGCCCGGCTCGGTGCGGTGTTCATCGTCCCCCTGCTGGAGCTGTGGCACCGCTCCCCGTTTCCGGTGCCGCCGCCGGCCCAGGCCGACCACCGGCTGGCCGAGTCCCTGGGACCGATGCGCGAGCGGCACCCCGAACTGCCGGTCGAGGTGGCCCGGCTGATGCTCTCCGGCTGGACGATGCTGTACGGCCTGGTCTCCATGGAGGTCTACCACCAGCTCCGCTGGGCGGTGTCCGATCCGGAGGCGCTCTTCGAGGCGGAACTGGCGGCCTTCCTGCGGCAGCTCTCCCCGGGCCCGGACGCCGCACCACCCCGCTCCGCCGCAACCGGGGCCGGCCAACCCGGCACCGACCCCGGGCATCCGAACTAGGCTTCCCGAGCATGACCGCCGAGCTACCCGCCCGCGCCGACGTCGTGATCGTCGGTGCCGGCCACAACGGCCTGGTTTCCGCCATTCTGCTGGCTCGCGCCGGCCTCGACGTGGTGGTGCTGGAGGCCGCCGACACGATCGGCGGAGCGGCCCGCACCGAGAACCCGTTCCCGAAGGTGCCGGCGCTGCGCCACTCCACCGGCTCGTACCTGCTCGGCCTGATGCCGCCGGAGCTGATCGAACTGCTCGACGTGGAGATACCGGTACTGCGCCGCGATCCGCACTACTTCCTGCCCACTCCGGGCGGCGCCGGCTCGCCGTACCTGCTGTTCGGGGCCGACCGGGAGGCGACCCGGGAACAGATGGAACGGTTCTTCTCCCGGGCCGACGTGGCGGCCGACGACGCCATGCAGGCCGAACTCGCCGCGCTCCGGGAGGACCTCGGACCGGCCTGGCTGGCCGAGCCACTGCCGGTCGAGGAGACCGCCGACCGCTACATCCGGCCCGCGCTGCGCGAGCCCTTCGTCGACCTGGTCCGCGGCTCGGTCGCCGACTACCTGGCCCGGTTCGACTTCCGCTCCGAACTGCTGGTCTCGATGTACGCCGTCACCGACGGCGTCTCCGGGCTGCACGCCGGCCCGGACGACCCCGGAACCGGCCACAACTTCCTGGCCCACAACATGTGCCGGCTGCCCGGCTCGGGCGGCACCTGGATGATCGTGGCCGGCGGGATGGGCACCGTCACCAACACCTTCGCCGACGCCGCCCGGGCCGCGGGCGCCACGATCCTCAGCGGTACGCCGGTGGCCGCGATCACCGTCGACGGCGGGGCGGCCAGTGGCGTCGTACTCGACGACGGGCGGACGGTCGGCGCCGAGGTGGTACTCGGCGCCGGTGACCCGTACCGGCTGATGGAGTTGGTGCCGGACGGCGCCCTGCCGGCATCGCTCACCGAGCGGATGACGGCGGTCCGGCGCACCGGCACCACCCTGAAGGTCAACCTCGCACTCTCCGGGCTGCCCCGGTTCACCTGCCTGCCCTCGGACGCGCCGAGCCCGTTCGGCGCCACCATCCACCTGCTGCCGGGCTCCGCCTCCCTGCTGGCCGGCGGGGCCGGCGACGAGCCGCCGATGGCGGCGCTGCGCCGGATGTGGGCGGACGTCCGGGCCGGCCGGCTGCCGGACGAGCCGACCATCGAGTGGTACCTGCACACGACCGTCGACCCGTCGCTGCGGGACGAGGCGGGCCACCACTCCTCGGCACTCTTCGTCCAGTCCGTCCCGTACGCCCCCGCCGACGGATCCTGGGACGACCTCCTGCCCGGGTACGTCGAACGGCTGCTCGCCATCTGCGACCGGTACGCCCCCGGCACCACGGACCTGGTCGCCGACGCTGTCCCGTTGACCCCGCCCGGCATCGAGGCGCACTTCGGCATCACCGGCGGGCACATCCACCACGTCGACAACACCGTCTCGTTCACCGACCGCATGCCGTACGCCACCGGACTCGACGGCCTCTACGCCGGCAGCGCCGGATGCCACCCGGGCGGCAGCGTGATCGGCGCCGCCGGACACAACGCCGCCCGGCGGATCCTGCTCGACCTGGGCCGCTGATCGCCCGGCCCAGCTGAAAGGAAGGGCCCCTTCTTATCGTTTTCCGTTGTAGAAGGGGCCCTTTTTAACACCTGCGAACGGTCGGCGCGGCTCAGCCGGCGGGCTCGGCGTCGGCGGTCGCCGGGGCAGGAGCGGTCGCGGGGGCGGGCTCGGTCGACGGGGCGGGCTCGCCGGCCCGGTGGGCACGGATCTTGTGTCCGACGCTGGTCAGGCAGCGGCCACTCGCCAGGTCGAACCGCCAGCCGTGCAGCTGGCAGGTGAGCTGGTTGTCCTCGACGATGCCGAACCGGGTCAGATCCGCCTTGAGGTGCGGGCAGCGCCGCTGCACCACCCAGTCGCCCAGGGTGATGTCCTCGGCCTCGACGGCCCGCTCGTGTTCGTCGTACCAGCCCTCGGCGTACTGGAGCCGCTCCTCGGAGAGGCACTTGAAGAAGGAGTAGACGAACTCGTTGTACTGGCCGATCCGGGCCGCGGAGAACCGGCAGGAAAGGAAGAGCGAGTTGACCCAGTCGATTTCTTCGATGTGCAGCAGGTGCTCGACCAGGGCCCGCTCGGTCCGGAACCGGTACCGCACCTTCTCGTCGCCGTACGGCCGGACCTGCTTGCCCGGGAAGTCCACCACGATGGATTCGACCGACTCACCGTCGTAGCCGACCAGGTCGAACCGGACCGGGCCGCCCACACCCTTGGCCAGGTAGATCGACTCGTCCAGCAGCGGCTCGATCCGGCGCTTCATCTCGACCAGCACGTCGATCTCCGGATGCCGCCAGGACGCCTTCGCCGCCTCGATCACCGGCCGGGACCGGGCCTGGTACTCGCGCAGGTGCTCCTCCTTGCGGGCGAAGAACTCCCGCACGTCCGGCACCGGCTGGGTGGTCTCGCAGGTGTCGACACCGACCTCCGACACGGTGCCGGGCAGCAGGATCACACTGTTGTCGTAGCCCAGCTCCGTGTAGTGGTCCTGGAAGACCTGCTGGTCGGGGAAGATGTTCCCCTCGTCGCCGTGGATGTCGTTGAACTGCCACAGCTCGTCGTCCAGGAAGCACGGCGGGCCGGCGATCGGGAAGACCCACGACGCCTTGAGGTCGTCGATGTAGCGGATCGTCCGGTCCATCTGCCGGTCACGCTTCTGCTTGCCGAACGCGGTCTTGGCCGCGGTGGGCAGCTCGTAGACCATCGGGTACCAGATCGCGCCGGAGAACTGCAACAGGTGCGCGTGCACGTGGCCCAGCTCGGCGAAGACCTCGAGGTCGCTCGGGCGGGCGTCGTTCTGGTTCAGCAGCCGTACGCCGTCGTACTCCACCCACAGCGACGAGTCACCGATCGGGCCGTCGGTCGGGCTCGTCAGCGCCTGGATCATCACCTTCAGGCCACCGTCGAGCTCCACGACCTCGTTGCTCCTGGTACGCAGGAAGCTGCTGAAGCCAAGGTCCCGCAGTTCGTCCTCGAGTTGCGAGGTGGGGTACTCCGGAAGCAGGACGGTGGCCTTCTTCGAGATGAACCGCTTGAGGTGCTCCGCGTCGAAGTGGTCCCGGTGCAGGTGCGAGACGTACAGGTAGTCGACCTGCCCGAGCGTCTCCCAGTCGAGCTGTGAATTGTCCGGGAACGGGAACCATGAGGCGAAATAGGCCGGGTTGACCCATGGGTCGCACAGGATGCTGCCCGCACCGGTGTCGATCCGCATGCTCGCGTGTCCCGTACCGGTCAGTCGCACCGCACAGTCCCCCTAGACATAGGCAATCTCATCCCTGGCCCCGGAATCAAGGCGTACGCCCAAACGCTACCGGAGGCCCCAAGCCGCCCGACCCGCGACGCCAGGTTGGGCCGCCCGACCGCGCTCGGCCGGGTTTGCCGCACAACCGGACAGCGCCGGGACACCGGGCCCTCCGGCGCGGTCGGTACGGCACGTGCCAGACTTACCGGCATCCGATCGTGAGGAAAGGACCGGAAAGTGGCTGGAAGCGAGCCGGTGACGTCACCCGACCAACGCAAGCCGGGACACCGCAGGGCGGGTCGGATCGGCGCGATCCTCTCCGCGGCCGTGCTGGTGTTGATGATGTTCAACAACAACGAGGTCAGCGGCATCGAGAAGATCTGGCTCGGTGGGATCGCCGCGTTCCTGGTGGTAGCCGTCATCGGCGACACGATCCTGCGCCGCAACGGCCTGCGTTCCTGATTCCCGCTTGGTCTGACGGTATTCCCGGCCGGTCTGACGGCACTATCCAGGGCTGCCCTGACGCGCGACCCCGCTGCCCCTGACCCGCGACCCGGCTGGCCTTATTCGCTGTCCCGGCTGGGCTGACACGCTGTCCGGCTGGCCTGATTCGCTGTCCGGGCTGGGCTGACGGTCGACAGCGCCCGAGCCGGGTCGGCTCGGGCGCCGGGCGCGCCGTCAGGCCTGCTGGGCCAGCCGGCAGGATCGGACACTGTCACCCGCCCCGCGCGGCGAGGGCAGCGGCCCTCGCCGGCGGTGGCCTGGTCACTGCCCGAGCAACAGGTCCTTGACTTCCTTCAGTGCGGCGTCGACCTCGGCCTCGAAGTAGCCGCCCGGGACCAGCCCGAACCGCGTCGTGTCGAGATCGTTGGGGTTGACCGGCATCGGTCCGCGCCCGGCCATGCTGCCGAGGATCCCCTCGAACAACCGGTCGACCTGATCGGGGTCGTAGCCGCTACCGAACCTGCGCACCTGGAAGGTGCGACGGATCTGGTCGATCCGCGCCATCTCGCTGCCCGGCCCGCCTAGTCCCGGTGCCCCCATCGGGGGCGGGCCGCCGAGCCCGGGACCACCCATCGGCGGCGCCATGGGTGGCGGATCGCCGACGCCCCGGCCCGGCCCGCGCAGTTCACGGTCCGGCATCCGGATCTCGGCGGTCATGTCGGCCTTGCCGTGGCGATTCGGATCGAATCCGTCAAACCGCTCGTTCGGCCCGAAGCCGCCGGGAGGCCCGCCCGGACCACGGGGCGGAACCGGGGCACCCGGGCCGCGTTGCGGATCGAAGCCTCCGCGCTGGGGCTCGGGACCACCCCGCTGCGGGTCAAAGCCACCCCGCTGCGGATCCGGACCACCACGCTGCGGGTCGAAACCACCCCGCTGCGGGTCGAACCCTCCGCGCTGCGGGTCGAAGCCACCCCGCTGCGGATCCGGACCACCACGCTGCGGCTCGAAACCACCCCGCTGAGGCTCGAACTCGCCGCGCTGGGGCTCCAGGCCACCACGCTGCGGCTCGAAGCCGCCACGCTGCGGCTCGAAGCCGCCACGCTGGGGCTCGAAGCCACCCCGCTGCGGCTCGAAACCTCCGCGCTGGGGCTCCAGGCCACCACGCTGGGGGTCAAAGCCACCCCGCTGCGGCTCGAAACCACCCCCGAAGGTGCCGGTGGGCTCGTCGAACTGCCCGTACGGATCGTTCGGCGGCCCGGCCTGGGCCGGCATCGGACGCAACGGTGGCGGCTGCGCACCCGGGGGAAGCCCCCGGTCGTCACGCATCGGCGGCCCCATCCGGTCCGGCGGCCCCATGCGATCCGGCGGCCCCATTCGATCCGGTGGTCCCATCCGGTCCGGTGGCCCCATCCGGTCCGGCGGACCGAGTCGGCCCTGCTGCGCCCCCCGGTCGCCCATCCCCGAGTCTCCGCCACGGCTGCCGCCGGTGCCGCCCCGCTCCTCCAGTTCGGCGATCTGCCGCTCCACCCGGTCGAGGTGCAGGTCCACCTGCCACTCGTCGTACCCTCCGAAGCGCACCCGGAAGACGACGTCGTGCACCTCCTGGGAGGCGACGGGCGCGCCCAGCGGCTCACCGGCGAGCGTGGCCTCGACACGGTCCAGGAACGTGTCCACCTCATCGACCTTGTAGCCCCGCCGGAGCGCCTTGCGCCGGAAACGCTGACCCTGACTCGCCACTATGTCTCCTGGTTCGCTCGCTCGCTTCGCTCGCTCACGCCGCGCCGCCATGCGCGTCGACGCCGCGAGCGGCACTACTAAGCCTGATGACCCGGCCGCTCACGGTGTCACCGCCGCGGCGGCCAGCTGGCCACACGCACCGTCGATGTCACGCCCGCGGGTGTCCCTGACGGTCGTCGAGACGCCGGCCGCGCGCAGACGCCGGACGAACTCCCGCTCCACCGGCTTCGGACTCGCGTCCCAGCGGCTACCCGGGGTGGGGTTGAGCGGGATCAAGTTCACGTGGGTCAGCCGACCAGCCAGCAACCGACCGAGGAGGTCGGCACGCCACGGCTGGTCGTTCACATCTCTGATCATCGCGTATTCGATGGATACGCGACGCCCCGTACGCTCCGCGTAGTGCCACGCGGCGTCCAGCACCTCGGCAACCTTCCACCTCTGGTTGACCGGTACCAGTTCGTCGCGCAGCTCATCATCGGGCGCATGCAGCGACAGCGCAAGAGTCACCGACAGTCCCTCGTCGGCCAGCCTGCGCATCGCGGGAACCAGGCCGACCGTGGAGACGGTGACGTGACGCTGGGAGAGGCCGAGCCCCTCCGGTGCCGGCGCGCACAGCCGCCGTACCGCCGCGACGACCCGCGAGTAGTTCGCCAGCGGCTCGCCCATGCCCATGAAGACGACGTGCGACAACCGCGGCGGGGATCCGGCGACCGCTCCGGAGGCGGCCACGCCGGCGAGATGGACGGCCTGGTCGACGATCTCGGCGGTGGAGAGGTTGCGGGTCAGCCCGGCCTGACCGGTCGCGCAGAACGGGCAGGCCATCCCGCAGCCGGCCTGGCTGGAGATGCAGACGGTGACCCGATCCGGATAACCCATCAGCACGCTCTCGACCAGTGAGCCGTCGTGCAGCCGCCAGAGTGCCTTCCGGGTCGCGCCGTCGTCGCAGGCCACCTCGCGGACCGGGGTGAGCAGGTTCGGCAGCAGTGCTTCGGTGATCCGGTCCCGGCTGGCGGACGGCAGATCCGTCATCCGCTCCGGATCCCGTACCAGGCGGCCGAAGTAGTGCGTGGAGATCTGCTTGGCGCGGAAGGCGGGCTCGCCCAGCTCGGCGATGACCGCCTGCCGTCCGGGTAGGTCGAGGTCGGCAAGGTGCCGGGGCGGCATTGCCGCCCGACGCGACGGTGCGGACCCGATCGGGGCGTCCGGGGCAATCTGGATCATGGGCAGGCTCGTCATGGCCTGTCCAGTCTCCCACGTCCGCGCGACAACGCACCTGGCCGAGGGTGCCGAACCGGCGGGCCGTGCCGGATAACCCTGGTGTGAAGGCTCACGTCGACTCTCAACCGACCGGAGCGAAGATCGCCAGGAGAAGGTACGCGGTCGGCACGGCGAAGAGGACCGAGTCGAGTCGGTCCATCAGTCCACCGTGCCCCGGCAGCAGGTTGCTCATGTCCTTGACCCCGAGATCCCTCTTGATCATCGACTCGCCGAGGTCTCCGAGCACGGCCGCCACCGAGACCGCCACCCCGAACAGCGCCCCCCACCACGGTTCGACGTCGAGCAGGATCCCCAGCAGCACGGCGCTGCCGACGGCCGCCGCCACCACCGAACCGGCAAAACCCTCCCAGGACTTCTTCGGACTGACCGAGGGTGCCATCGGATGCTTGCCGAACGCCACACCGGCGGCGTACCCGCCGGTGTCGGAGAGGACGACCGCGGCCAGGGTGACCAGCACCCGCAGGTCGCCGTCGTCCGGCGCCGCGGCGAGCAGCGCCGCGAACCCGCCGAGGAACGGCACGTACACCGCGATGAGGGTGGCCGCCGTCATGTCCCGCTGGTAGCCGGCCGGCCCGTCACCGAGCCGCCACACCAGCGTCGCCAGCACCGTCACCAGCAACCCGAGGCTGAGGGCGTCCGGCCCGGCCCACCAGGCCAGCCCGACCATCAGCAGGCCACCCGCGATCAGTGGCACGAGTGGAGGGCGGACCCCGCTGGGCCGTACCGCCTGGGTCATCTCCCAGATGCCGATGCTGACCGCGATCGCCACCACGGCCAGGAAGGCGGGGCGGAACAGGAAGAGCGGAACGACGATCGCCGCACCGAGCCCGAGCCCCACGCCGATCGCGGCCGGCAGGTTCCGACCGGCCCGGCCGGAGGCGGCCGGCTGCCCGGAGCGGGTCGCCCGGCGACGGCCCGGACCACGCCGAGCTGCCGGGGACGGTTCCGGGTCAGGATCCGGATCCACGAGGGGCCAACCCACCGGGTTGGTCGGTGCCCCCGCGCCGGCGTCGGCGCCGCGCCGGTCGTCGTTCCCGTCGGGGTACGGCGAATCGGCGTCATCCGGATAGCCGTAGCCGGGCCGCCCTGCGGTGGGGTACGGGGTTCCGGGGCCGCCCGGCTCGGAGGAACGCCACGGCGCGGCCGGGTCCGGGGCGATCTGGTCACGGTGGCCGTTCCGGCGTCCGGGCAGCGGTCCGGGCCGGAGGCCCGGCGCCTCTCCCGGCGGGAACCCGACGGGCGGATAGCCACCGTCCGGATCCACCGGCATCTCGGCCGGTGCGGGGCGGCGGCCGGTCAGACCCGCCGACGTGTCGGGTAGGGCCGGAAAGCTGTCGGTCGGGCCCGCATAGGTGTCGGGCGCGGCACCCCCGTGCCGCGCCCGAACCCAGGTGTCATCGTCGCCGGCTGGCCACTGGCGACCCTCGGGGCCGTCCTGGCGCTCCGGACCACGGGACCACTCCTGGCCACGCGGATGCTCGGGCCGGTGCTGCCGGCCACGCGGCTCCGCGCTGCCGCGATAGGGGTCGACGTGGGACATCAGACCTCGAGCAACTCGGTTTCCTTGTGTTTCACCAACTCGTCGACGTGCGTCACGTACCGGTGAGTGAGGTCGTCCAGCTCCTTCTCGGCGCGTCGACCCTCGTCCTCACCCGCTTCGCCGTCCTTGACGATCCGGTCGAGCTCTTCCTTGCCCCGGCGGCGGATGTTCCGGATCGCCACCTTGGCTTCCTCGGCCTTGTGCCGGGCTACCTTGATCATGTCCCGGCGCCGCTCCTCGGTCATCTGCGGCAGCACGATACGCAGCTGGGTGCCCTCGTTGTTGGGGTTCACGCCGAGGTCGGAGTCGCGGATCGCCTTCTCCATGGCCTGCAACTGCGAGTTGTCGTACGGCTTGATGATCGCCATCCGGGGCTCGGGGACGCCGACGGAGGCCATCTGGGTCAACGGGGTCGGACTACCGTAGTAGTCGATGATGATCTTGGAGAACATCGCCGGAGAGGCACGCCCGGTGCGGATGGCGCCAAACTCCTCCTTGGCGTGCTCGACCGCGCGCTCCATCTTCTCCTCGGCCTCGAGGAGGGTGTCGTCGATCACCTGCTCCTTCGCCTCCTTCTGCTGCTCCGTCGTTAATACTCTGCCCGGCTCGACAGCCCGGCCCAAGCGCGGCTCACGCCGTGATCAACGTTCCGATGCGCTCGCCGGCGACAGCCCGGATGATGGTGTCGTCGCCCTCGGCACCGAAGACCAGCATCGGCAGTCCGTTCTCCTCGCAGAGGCTGAACGCGGCGGCATCGGCGACGCGCAGTCCACGACGGAGCACCTCGGAGAAGGTGATCTTGTCGAGCTTGCTGGCGTCCGGGTCGGTACGCGGATCCGCCGTGTAGACGCCGTCCACCCCGTTCTTGCTCATCAACACGACGTCGGCGCGGATCTCCAGCGCGCGCTGGGCGGCGACGGTGTCGGTGGAGAAGTAGGGCATCCCGGCGCCCGCGCCGAAGATGACCACTCGGCCCTTCTCCAGGTGGCGGATCGCCCGGAGCGGAATGTAGGGCTCGGCGACCTGCGCCATCGTGATCGCGCTCTGCACCCGCGTCTCGATGCCCTCCTTCTCCAGGAAGTCCTGGAGAGCCAGGCAGTTCATCACCGTGCCGAGCATGCCCATGTAGTCGGCCCTGGCCCGGTCCATGCCGCGCTTCTGAAGCTCCGCACCCCGGAAGAAGTTGCCGCCTCCGACCACCACCGAGACCTGTACGCCCCGGCGCACCACGGTTGCGATCTGCCGCGCGATGGCCTGCACCACGTCCGGATCGACGCCGATCGCGCCGCCGCCGAAGACCTCGCCGGACAGCTTGAGCACCACCCGGCGGGCCCGCCCAGGTGGCGGCGCCGTCGGATCGTCCGCCGCCGAGGTCCGGTCACTCACAACCTGCGTCATCCGACCCGCCTCTCCCGCGCCGGCACGCCCGGCGTCCATTCACCCAACCTGCCGCTGCTGACCCTACGTGACAAGGAGGCCGCGGTGCCTGTCACGTACACCAGCGGCCTCCTCTCCGTGTCACCCCGTCTCGGCCGTACGTCCCCGGTCACGACGACCCGGGCCGTACGTCGGGCGGCTCAGGCCTGGCCGACCTCGAACCGGACGAACCGGGTTACCTCGATACCCGCCTCGGCGAGCACCTGCTTCACCGACTTCTTGTTGTCGGCGACCGAAGCCTGCTCGAGCAGGACGTAGTCCTTGAAGAAGGCGTTGACCCGACCCTCGACGATCTTGGACATGGCCGCTTCGGGCTTGCCCTCCTCGCGAGCGGTCTGCTCGGCGATACGGCGCTCCGAGGCGACGGTCTCGGCCGGCACCTCGTCCCGGTTGACGTACTTCGGACGCATGGCGGCGATCTGCATGGCGACCCCGCGCGCGTCGGCGTCACCGGCCTCGTCGGACTTGCCGGTGTACTCCACCATCACGCCGACCTGCGGGGGCAGGTCCTGCGCCTTCCGGTGCAGGTAGACCGCGACCGGCCCGTCGAGTGCGGCGAAGCGGTTGAGCACCAGCTTCTCGCCGATCTTGGCGGACTGCTCCTGGACGGCGTCGGCGACCGTACGGCCGTCGGCAAGCGTGGTGCCGAGCAGACCCTCGGCGTCGGTCACACCGGCCTGCGCGCCGTGCTCGACGAGGAGCTGCGCGAACGCGATGAAGTCAGCGTTCTTGGCGACGAAGTCGGTCTCACAGTTGAGTTCGAGCAGCGCCTTGCCGGAGTGCGCCACCAGACCGTTGGCGGCGGTGCGGCCGGCGCGCTTGCCGACGTCCTTGACGCCCTTGACACGCAGGAACTCAACAGCCTTGTCGAAGTCGCCCTCGGCCTCGGTGAGGGCCTTCTTGCAGTCCATCATGCCGGCGCCGGTGAGGTCCCGGAGCTTCTTGACGTCCGCGGCGGTGAAGTTGGACATGACTCTCTCTTCGGTGTGTAACGCGGCTGATTCGGTGGTCTTCTGCGGTTACCCCGATCCGGGGCCACCGTGCCTCGTACCAGGTCGGGTTCCGCCGGCCAGACGACCGGCCGGCGGAACCCGACGGCGACATCACTCAGCGGCGACGGTCGCCGGCTCGGCGGCCTTCTGCTCCGAGTCGCCGTCGGCCTTCTTCTCGGTGTCCTCGATCAGCTCGCGCTCCCACTCGGCGAGCGGCTCGTCGGCGCCGACCACACCCGGCTCGGGCTTCTCGTCGGTGCCGCGACGCTTGCCCGAGCGGGCGATCAGACCGTCACCGACGGCCGCCGCGATGACCTTGGTCAGCAGCTCGGCGGAGCGGATCGCGTCGTCGTTACCCGGGATCGGGAAGTCGACCTCGTCCGGGTCGCAGTTGGTGTCGAGCACGGCGATCACCGGGATGCCCAGCTTGCGGGCCTCGTCGACGGCGATGTGCTCCTTCTTGGTGTCGACCACCCAGATCGCGGCCGGAACCTTCTGCATGTCCCGCAGCCCGCCGAGGGTGCGGGTCAGCTTGATCTTCTCGCGGGACAGCTGCAGGGTCTCCTTCTTGGTGTAACCCTGCGCGGTGCCGGACAGGTCGCCGAGCGCCTCCAGCTCCTTCATCCGCTGGAGCCGCTTGTAGACGGTCTGGAAGTTGGTCAGCATGCCACCGAGCCAGCGGTGGTTGACGTACGGCTGGCCGACCCGGGTCGCCTGCTCGGCGATGGCCTCCTGGGCCTGCTTCTTGGTACCCACGAAGAGGATGCTGCCGCCCTCGGCGACGGTCCCACGGACGAACTCGTACGCCTTCTCGATGTAGTCGAGGGTCTGGCGGAGGTCGATGATGTAGATACCGTTGCGCTCGGTGAAGATGAAGCGCTTCATCTTCGGGTTCCAACGCCGGGTCTGGTGCCCGAAGTGGACACCGCTCTCCAGCAGTTGGCGCATGGTCACTACGGCCATGGTGGGGTGCTCCTTTTGTCCCTGGTTGCTCACGCCCGGCCGGCGGCCTGGCGTCCTGGCGCCGGATCGCCGGCCATGACGGACCCGACCAAGATCGGGACCAGGGGGCCGTCGCTCCACGGACAGACCGTGGAGAGGGCGCGCGAGGTCGACCGCACGAGGCGGTCGCCAATGTCCAAGTGTACGCCCCCGCCCCGTCCACCAGCACACAAACCCCCTCCGGGGCTCCGGCGCTGGTCAGCGCGGTCACTTCCACGCTACCGGTGGCTACTGGCCGGCTCCGCGACCGCCCCTGCACCGGCTCGGCGGTCAGCCCGTCGCGAGCGCCGCCGCGACGAAGAGCACGAGCCCGATCGTGAGGTACCCGGTGGGTGGCCGGAGCCACGCCCGGACCGGATCGCCGAGGGTCGCCGCACTGGTGATCAGCCCGTAGAGCCCGGCGGCGAACATCGGCAACCCGAGTACGAGAAAGACCCCGGCGAGTACCGCGGAGGGCGAAACCGGACCTCCGACCGCACCGTCGAGCAGCACCCGGACGGCCGGCACCTCGAAGACGAGGGCGAGTATCGCCAAGATCGCTGCCAACCCCGGGCGACGGGTCCGGTAGACCCCGTCGGCACCGGCCAGGCCGACACTCCCCAACTGTCCCGGGGCACCAAGGCCCGGCGCACCGTGACCCGACGAGTCAAGGCCCGGCGCATCGTGACCCGGCGGAGCCGGCGCGGCAGGACGACGCAGCGCCGCCCGGTCGATGGCCTCGGTGCGGAAACCGGCCGCGTCGGCACCGGCCGCCGTGCCTCCGCCGCCGGAATGCGACTCGACCTGGGGCACCAGGTTGGTGGGCTGGTCCAGTGGTCCGGACTGCTCGGCACCCCGCCCGGGTTGCACGATCGGGTAGCCGGACAACGGCGAGCGGCCGGGATCCGCCCCCGTCGCCGACGATGGCGGCTGGCCGGGGTCGGCGGGCGGCGCGCCGTGCCGACCTGTTCCGTGGCTGCCGTACGGCAGGCCCGAGCCGCCGTCGACGCCGCCACCGCCCGCGATCCGGTACGGGCTGTCGACCGGGTCGACGCCGGAGCCGGCCGGGATCCGGTACGGACCCTCGTGCCGATCGGCGCCGGCGAACGTACCGCCGGCCGGGTCGGGACCGCCACCGTGGAGAGCAGCCGGGTTCCCGGCGTGGCCCGGCGACCCGCCGTCCGGGCCGGCACCCGAACCCCGGCCCCGTTCGGCGGCGTCCCGGGACCATTCGGCGGGCGGATAGCCGGGATCGACTCCGGACCCGCCCAGGCCGAAGCTCGGCAACGGCACCTCCAGCGAGGCGCCGGCCTGGTCCCCGTACCGCTCGGTCCCGGTGTCGGAGGGCTGCCCGTACCGGGCGTCCGGGACCGGACCACCGCGCTGCGTCGGGGCCAGATGGTCGGCACCGGAATAGCGGTCCTCACCAACGTCACGCCACTGCTGGTCGGGATAAGCGTGATTGCCAGCCCGCCAGCCGGGCACCTGCTCTTCCGGGAGGTTGCGTTGTTGGTCCACGGCCAGGGACCGTATGTGACCTGCGTGGCTGCTCGCCAGTTAGCTGACCCAGATGCCGGCTTGCCAGCGGATATTCCGGTTTCGGTGAGTGCGTCGGGAGGTGATCAGCATCGCAGCGCCGACCCCGGTGACAGATCCATACTTCCCGCCATGAACACCGTCGAGCAGACTCGGCTGGCCCGGTTGTTCCAGCATTTCGCCCGGCATGAGTTCCACGGCCACTCCCCCCGCTACGAGTTCCTGTCCGAGGTGGTCGCCGGCCGCCCGGAGTTGGCGGCCCCGTTGCTGGCCGCGGGTCCGGGACAACGGCGGCCGATCCTCTTCTTCGCCGCGGTGCAGTACCTGCTCCGCACCACCGCGCACGGCCATCCGCTCGCAGAGTACCTGCCGGGGCTGGGCGGGTACGGCGAGATCGGCCCCGACCTGGCGGCGGCGTTCGCCGACCTGGTGGAGACCCGTCGGGACGAACTCGCCCAGCTCTGCGCGACCCGCAGCACGCAGACCAACGAGGCCAACCGGGCCGCGCTGCTCCGTCCCGGATTCGGGCGGGTGGCACAGCTGTGGCCGGAGCGCCCGCTGCACCTGGTCGAACTGGGAGCCAGCGCCGGCCTGCTGCTCCGCGCCGACCGGTACGCCTGCCGGTATCTGGGCCCCGACGGGCGGACCGCGACGTACGGCCCGGCCGGCGTGCCGCCGGCCCTGACCATGACCTGCGAGGTACGCGGCACGGGCTGGCCGGAGCCGGCGGCAGTCGATCCGACGGTGGCCGCCCGGACCGGAATCGACCTGGCGCCGATCGATGCCACCGACAGCCGGGCGACCGACTGGCTGCGGGCCTGTGTGTGGCCGGAGCAGACGGACCGCCTCGATCGACTGGACGCCGCGCTGGCGGAGGCGGGGCGGGACCACCTGCGGCTGGTGGCCGGCGACATGGTCGAGACCCTGCCCCGGGTGCTGTCCACCGTGGCCGACGACGCCCTGCCCTGTGTGTTCGCCTCGAACGCGGTGACGTACCTCGGCCAGCCGGACCGGCGCCGGCTGGTGGCGGTACTCGCGCAGGTGGGGGCACGACGGGACCTGGCGGTGCTGCTCAACGAGGCGTCCGAGGCGGGTGCCGAACTCTTCCAGGATCACCGCCCGGCTGCCGCCGGCCCGGCCGGAGTGCTCTCGGTCGGCCTGCTCACCCTGGTCACCTGGCGGAACGGCCGGATCGGCGTCGAGGTCCTGGGCCGGACCGGTCCGCACGGCCAGTGGCTGGAGTGGCTGGCCCACCCATAGCAGTTCGGATGCATGATCGTCCGGCTGTCCACAGGACGGCCGGATATCCACAGCTGTGTGATCGGGGGCTTCTGCCGGGCCGGGATCGAGGGCACGGTCATTCCCATGACAGCGGCGAGCGAGGCCGTCGGCGCGTACGGCGAGCGGTGTGCCGTACGGCACCTGGTCGGGGCCGGGATGCGGGTGGTGGCCCGAAACTGGCGGTGTACCCACGGCGAGATCGACGTCATCGCCTGGGACGGCGACGTCCTCGTCTTCTGCGAGGTGAAGACCCGACGGAGCGACGCCTTCGGCACGCCCGCCGACGCGGTGGTCGGCAGGAAGGCCCGACGGCTGCGTCGGCTGGCCGCCGAGTGGCTGCGGACGACGGGCGTACACGCCGGGGAGGTCCGCTTCGACGTCGTCGAGGTCTACCCGGCGCGGGCCGGTGCCGCCCGCGTCGAACACCTCGCCGCGGCGTTCTGAACCGGGCCCCTGATGCCGCACCTCGTACTCCTGACGCCAAACATCCCGGACGCCAGCCGGAAATCCTTGTTGCCAAGGCATGGCAACAAGACGAGACTCCTGATCGTGCCCTCGCCCGATGCCGATCCAGCCCCGATGCCCGACACGGCGCCACCCGCGCCGATCCGACGTTCCCTGTTCCTCCACGCACCGATCCACCGGATGCCCCGGGCGGTGCTGCGGCAACTGCTCGACCAGGTCGACGAGGAGACACCGCCGGCCGGTCCAAACGGACCCGTCGCCCGGCTGGAGCGACGGATCGGTGAGCTGCTCGGCACCGAGTCGGCGCTGTTCTTCCCGACCGGGACGATGGCCCAGCAGGTCGCGCTCCGGATCCACGCCCAGCGCCGGAGCCGGCTCGGCTTCGCCGGCCATCCGCAGAGCCACCTGGACGTCTGGGAGGGCCAGGGCTACAACGCGGTCCACGGGCTGCGGTTCCACCCGGTCGGGGACCGCTACCAGTTGATGACCGACGCGGACCTGGCGGCGATCGGTGAGCCGCTGGCCGCGGTCGTCTGGGAGTTGCCGCAGCGCGACATCGGCGGGCAGCTTCCCGAGTGGACGGACCTGTGCGCACAGGTGGCCGGCGTCCGGGCCCGGGGCGCGGCGGCGCACCTGGACGGCGCGCGGATCTGGGAGGCGCAGACCTACTACCGTCGCCCCTTCAGGGAGATCGCCGGCCTGTTCGACACCGTCTACGTGTCGCTGTACAAGGCCCTGCTCGGGGTCCGGGGCGCGGTCCTGGCCGGCGACGCCGCGACCATCGCCGAGGCGGCGGTCTGGCGGACCCGACTGGGCGGAAACATCCACGACGCCTGGCCGCTGGCGCTCGCCGCACTCGCCGGGCTCGACAGGCTGCTGCCTCGGATGCCGGCCTTCCGGGACCACGCGGTCGCGATCGCCGCCGCGATCAACGCGGACGGGGCGGCCTTCGCCTGGCCCGACCCGCCCCAGACACCGATCTTCCACGTGCACCTGCCCGCGCCCAGAGCGGCGGTGGAGCGGGCCGGAACCGAGATGATCGCCGAGCACGGCACCCAACTGTTCGCCCGGGTACGAACCGGATCCGACCCGAGGCGGTCGAGCTTCGAGATCACCGTGGGCGAGCAGGCCATGGCGTTCACCCCGGACGAGGTGGTCACGCTGCTGCACGAGTTGCTCGATCGGGCCGGCGCGGGCGGCGGTCAGCCCGGGTAGCGGGCGCCGTTGAAGGTGACGCGAAGCGCGTACAGCGAGGTCGAGGCGGCGATGAACAGGTGATTGCGCCTCGGCCCGCCGAACGCGAGGTTGGCGACCGCCTCGGGTAGCAGCAGCTTGCCGAGCAGGGTGCCGTCGGGATCGAAGCAGTGCAGGCCGTCCCAGGCTGCGGCCCAGACCCGTCCGGCCTCGTCCAGTCGGATGCCGTCGAAGCGACCGAAGTCGCACTCGGCGAAGACGTCCCCGCCGGTCAGGCCGCCGTCGGCGGTGACGTCGAAGACCCGGATGTGGCTCGGCTCCTGCCGGGTGTCGACGATGTAGAGCCGCCGCTCGTCCGGGGAGAAGGCCAACCCGTTGGGCCGGTTGAAATCGTCGGCGACGATGCGTACCCGGCCGGTCCGCGGGTCGATCCGGTAGACGTGACAGGCGCCGATCTCGCTCTCGGCCCGGTTGCCCTCGTAGTCGTCGCTGATGCCGTAGCTCGGATCGGTGAACCACACCGAACCGTCCGCCCGCACGACGACGTCGTTCGGGCTGTTCAGCAGCTTGCCGTCGTACCGGTCCGCGAGCACGGTGATCGAGCCGTCGTGCTCGGTCCGGGTGACCCGCCGGTTGCCCTGCTCGCAGGTGACCAGACGGCCCTGGCGGTCGACGGTGTTGCCGTTGGCGTACCCGGACGAGTGCCGGAACACCCCCACCGCGCCGGTCGTCTCGTCCCACCGCAGCAACCGCTCGTTGGGAATGTCACTCCACACCAGATAACGACCGGCGGCGAAGTACACCGGTCCCTCCGCCTTCCGCGCGCCGGTGTGCAGGCGCTCGACGACGAAGTCACCGTCGCAGCCGGCGAACCGCTCGTCGACGAGGTGGAACCGTGCGGGGATGACGTCCGACATTGAGGCCTCCAATGGCTGCGTCGAATGAGGATCAAGCATCCAGCCTGAACACCAGATGTTGTATGGTCAAGGCGCCAATGTCCCAGATCACACTCGGAGCAGATCGTGCTTGACGAAACGGACCGTGCGCTTCTGGCCCAGTTGCAGCGCGACGCCACGCAGTCGTACGCCGCGTTGGGCGCGGCCGTCGGCCTGTCTGCCGGGGCGGCGCACGAACGGGTCCGCAAGCTCCGTGAGCGGGAGGTGATCCGTCGGACCACGGTCGACATCACGCCGACGGAGGTCGGCCGGGGCGTGCTCTCCTTCGTCCTGATCGAATCCAACGCCTGGATGGGCGATCCGCCGACCCGCGACGCGCTGCTGGCCCTGCCGGAGATCCAGGAGGCGCACATCATCGCGGGCCCCGCGTCCGTGCTCCTGAAGATCAGGACAGCCAGCACGGAGGAGTTGCAGGGGACGCTTCGACGGATCTTCGGTATCGACGGGGTCACCGGAACCCAGACCATCGTCGTCCTGGAGACCGCATTCGAGCGCCCGCTGGACGTCCGCGCCGCGTCGGCCGAGCCGACCTGACCGGAGCCGTCCCGGCAGGCCGGGCCGCCCGCAGGCCGCCGCGCGGACGGTACGCCTAGCACAGTCAACGCTTGATCGTCCGGATATCCACAGCACACCAGGTTGTCCACAGGTCCCGATCGCCCGGCTTCCTCACCGCGCCCGGCCAGGGCACCGTCGTCCCCATGCCGGTGCCGACAGATCCCACCTTCGGGTACGCCCGATGAGTTACGCCAAGGTGCTCTGCGTGGGGCTGGTCGGGGTGACCGGACACATCGTCGAGGTCGAGGCCGACCTGGCGCCGGGGCTACCCACCGTCCTGCTGTCCGGGCTGCCCGACACCGCGCTCAACGAGGCCCGGGACCGGGTACGCGCCGCGATCGTCAACTCCGGGCAGCGCTGGCCGAATCGCCGGATCACCGTCAACCTGCTCCCCGCGACGCTGCCGAAATTCGGCTCGGCGTTCGACCTCGCCATCGCGGCCGCCCTCCTGGCCGGTTCGGGTGAGCTGCCGCTGGCCCCGCTGGACCGGGTGGCGGTGCTGGGCGAGTTGGGACTCGACGGAGCCGTACGCCCGGTCCGGGGCGTACTGCCGATGGTCGCGGCGGCCGTCCGGGCGGGGATAAGCCGGGTGGTCGTACCGCTGGACAATGCCGCAGAGGCAGCGGTCGTGCCCGGCGTACGGGTCCGCGCGGTCGACACCCTGCACCGGCTGGTCGCGTTCATCCGGGACGGCGCCCCGCTGCTGGATCCACCGTCCGGGCAGCCGCCCGCCGCCCACCCCGGACCCGACCTCGCCGACGTGGCCGGGCAGGGGTTCGCCCGGCGTGCCCTGGAGGTGGCCGCGGCCGGGGGTCACCACCTGGCTCTGCTCGGCCCGCCCGGGGCCGGCAAGACGATGCTGGCCGAGCGGCTGCCCTCGATCCTGCCCGAGTTGGATGACGCGGCCGCGCTGGAGGTGACCGCACTGCACTCCATCGCCGGCCTGCTACCTCCGGACGGCCGGCTGCTGCGCCGACCGCCGTTCCAGGCACCGCACCACACCGCGACAGTCGCGTCCCTGGTGGGTGGCGGAACCGGGCTGGCCCGCCCCGGATCCGTTTCACTGGCACACCGTGGCGTCCTCTTCCTCGACGAGGCCCCGGAATACACCAGGGGCGCACTCGAGGCGTTGCGCCAGCCGCTGGAAAGCGGCCGGATCGTCCTGACCCGGGCCAGGGGCGGCACGGAATATCCCGCCCAGGTGCAGCTGGTGATCGCGGCGAACCCGTGCCCATGTGCGAAGCCCTCCGGCGACATCTCGTGCGAGTGCACACCGCTGGCCCGGCGCCGCTACCTGGGCCGGCTTTCCGGTCCACTGCTGGACCGGATCGACGTGCAGGTGACGCTGAATCCCTTGACCGCGGCCGAGTTGATGGGTGCCGGGCAGACCGTCGAATCCTCCACGGTGGTCGCCGAACGGGTCGGCAAGGCCAGGGCGGCGGCCACCGCCCGCTGGGCGGCGGGCGGATGGCGGATCAACGCCGAGGTGCCGGGGCCGCAGCTGCGTCGTCCCCGATGGCGGCTGCCGGCCGACGACACGCGGACACTGCGACGGCTGCTGGACAGCGGCACCCTGTCCGCCCGTGGTTTCGACCGGGTCATCCGGGTGGCCTGGACGATAGCCGACCTGGACGGCCGGGACCGCCCGGACTCCGGTGACGTGGACGAGGCGACCCAACTACGGACCGGAAGCATGGCATGACAGATCCGCTTCCACCGACGTCCGGCGCACCGTCCGGAATGGACGAGATCCGGCTGGCCCGCATCGCCCTGGCCTGGCTCGTCGAGCCCGGGAGCCGATCGGTGTTCCGGCTGGTCGAGCGGTTCGGCCCGGTCGACGCGCTGCGCCGCCTGCTCGCCGGGGAGGTGGCGGACCAGAAGCTACGGTCGACGGTCGAGTCCCGGCTCGGCGCCGGAGATCCGTGGGAGGCCGCGAACACCGCCGCCGAGCAGACCGGACGGATGGGTGCGCGGCTGGTGACCCCCGAGGACGAGGAGTGGCCGGCGCGGGTACAGGACCTGAAGAGGCTGACGCTGGCCAGCGCCGACCGCAGGGTCGACCAGGAAACCGCGCCACCGCTCTGCCTCTGGGTGCGTGGCGCCTGGCCACTGGACGAGGTGTTGCAACGCTCGGTGGCAGTGGTCGGTTCCCGGGCCGCCACCCCGTACGGGCTGCACGTCGCCACCGAGATCGCCTTCGGCCTGGCCGAACGGAACTGGACCGTCGTCTCCGGCGGGGCGTTCGGCATCGACGCCGCCGCGCACCGTGGGGCGTTGAACGCCGGTGGCCTGACCGTGGCGGTGCTCGCCTGTGGGGTCGACCGGCCCTATCCGATGGGGAACACCGCCCTGTTCGACCGGATCGCCGACGTCGGCCTGCTGGTCAGTGAGTGGCTTCCAGGGGCGGCGCCGCTGCGCCCCCGATTCCTGATCCGGAACCGGGTCATCGCGGCGGCGACGCTCGGAACGGTGCTGGTCGAGGCGGCGGCCCGCAGCGGCGCCACCCAGACGCTGCGCCGGGCGCTGGCCATGCGGCGACCGTCGATGGTGCTGCCCGGACCGGTCACGTCCGCGATGTCGGTCGGGGCGCACGAGTTGCTCCGCGAGCATCCCGAGGCCCGGCTGGTCACCGGGGTGCCGCACATCCTGGAGGAGGTCGGGCGGATCGGTGCCGACCTGGCCCCGCCGGTTCGCGGCCCGGAACGGCCACGGGACATGCTGGACGACGAGTCCGCGCTGATCCTGGAGTCGGTACCCCGGCGAGGCGCTTGCGGACCGGATGCCCTGGCCGCGCGGGCCGGCATCGACCTGCGCACCGCGCTGCGGAAACTCTCGATGCTGGAGCGGCTGGGGCTGATCGTCCGCCGCGACGACGGGTACGCGCTGGCACCGGCCGGCGCCCGGCCCTCCAGCGGCCCGCCTCGTCAACCGGCCCGCTGAGTACCGGTTGCGATCGGATCGCCACGAGCCGGGCGCGTGCTCGCAGCCCGATCAGATCGGCGGGACGTTGACCCAGTACCGGATGTCGTTGGTGCGGTTCGCCGAGTTGGAATTGAGCTGGTCCCGAATCCAGTAGATCGCCGTCCGGTACCTGGCGATGTCGGACGTGTTCGGGTTGTTGATGCCGGTCTCGCCGTTGCGGTGTCCGGCGAACCAACGGTCGGTGCCGTAGTAGCTCTCGCTGGCGTGCCGACACTGGACGTCCGTACTCAGGTCGCTGTTCAGGACCGCGCCGTTGTTCCAGTTGCCGGTGCTCTGTCCCCGGAAGCGGGAGCAGGCGTTCCGGAGCATGAACCAGTTCTGCTTGAAGATCCCGAAGTTCGCGGCGTCACCCGACTTGTTGTCGCCGTACGGGTAGTTGGTCTGCATGTTGTCCGTCTCCAGCATGGCGATGGCAAGGTCCAGTACGTTTCCGCCGGCCCTGGTAACCGCCTGCTTGCGGGACCCCAACCCGCTCACGGTGTAGGAACCGCAGGTCGCGCCGGACGGGCAGGCGAGGCTGCCGCCACCACCGCCCCCACCACCACCGCCGGTGTCGGCGGGACCCCCACGCACCACACAGGACTGGTTGTTCTCCCAACCCCAACCGTCGCCGTCCGGGTCCGTGGAACTGCCGTTCACGCAGTACGGATACCCGTTCGGCGCAGGCTCGGCGCTCGCTGGCGAGGCCGCGAGTAGGCCACCAGCGGCGACCATCGCGACCGTCGTCACGAGCATGACGAGACGTTTCATCCGAACCTCCTCCTTGTAACAGTTACGTGAATCGATGTCTTGTCGGAATGATGAAGTACTTAATCGGTTAAGTCAATGGCTCCACACCGTACGGTCTATCGCTACTGAACAGAGCGGCTAGCGGATGAACCGATACAGCAGACGCCTCGGCAGTCGGAGGCCGCCTCCTCCGGCGGGATCGGGGCCGCGTCGCCCGGGTCCGCTGTTCGAACCGGCCGGTTCCACCGGACGGCGTACGCGACACTCCGGCGAGCCCTCTTGACGAGGGCGCCACACCGAGTCCACCGTCACGGGTGATGAGTCGCGCCGACCGCAGCACCCGTACCCTTCACGAAGCCCTGCCGCCGCCCCTGCGGGAGGCCGTCGACGAGTTCGCCCGGCATCTCGCCCGGGTCGACAACCGGTCGGCGCACACCGTCCGCGCCTACGTCGCCGACGTGGTCTCGCTGCTCGACCACGCCGGACGGATGGGGTGTACGGAACCGCGCGACCTGGACATCACCGTGCTGCGGAGCTGGTTGGCGAAGCTGCGTACGCTCGGAGCGGCCCGTGCCTCGCTGGCCCGGCGAGCCGCCTCGGCACGTACCTTCAGCGCCTGGGCGCACCGGACAGGGCTACTGGAGACGGACGTCGGCGCACCACTGGCGAGTCCCCGCGCGCACCGGGAACTACCGACCGTACTCCGTGCCGACCAGGCGACGGAACTGGTCCTCGCACCCGGAGACGATCCGTCCCCGCTCGCGTCCCGGGACCGGGTGATGCTCGAACTCCTCTACGCCACCGGCATCCGGGTCAGCGAACTGTGCGGCCTGGACCTCGGTGATGTCGACGCCGCCCGTCGGGTGGTCCGGGTGCTGGGCAAGGGCGGCAAGGAACGTTCCGTGCCGTACGGGCTGCCGGCACAGCGGGCACTCGACGACTGGCTCCGGCTCGGCCGTCCGACGTTCGCCGGACCGACCAGTGGCGCTGCCCTGCTGCTCGGCGTACGCGGTGGGCGGCTCCAACCCACCGTCGTCCGGCGAATCGTCGGCGACTACGCCCGCGCCGCCAACCTGCCCCGGACCAGCCCGCACGGACTCCGGCACTCCGCCGCGACCCACCTGCTGGAGGGCGGCGCGGATCTGCGGACCGTCCAGGAACTGCTCGGGCACGCGACGTTGTCGAGCACGCAGATCTACACCCACGTCTCGGTGGAACGGCTGCGCGCGGCGTACCGCCAGGCCCACCCCCGGGCGTGACGGACACGGGCCCAGCCACCGCTGAGCGGCCAGAGCCCACCGACGGCCGGGAAGTCATGTTCCGGCCGGACCCCCGGTCCGTACCGGGATACGATCATTCGATGAGCGCCGCCGGGCCGCAGCCGCCCGTTCCGATCCCCGGCGCCCGACTCCTGTTCTCCCTGGACCCGGGCGTCGCCCATCTCAATCACGGCTCGTACGGCGCGGTCCCGATCGGGGTTCAACGAACCCAGCAGCGGCTGCGGGACGAGACCGAGGCCAATCCGATGCGGTTCTTCAACCGTGGACTGGTCGATCGGATCACCCATGCTCGGCGGCACCTGGCCGGCTTCCTCGGCGCCGACCCGGACGGAACCGCGCTGATCGGCAACGTCACCATCGGCGCCGCCATCGTCCTGCAATCGCTGCGCCTGGAGCCCGGCGACGAGGTGGTCTGCACGGATCACGGGTACGGCTCGTTCGCCCTCGCCGTCGATCGGGAGGTCCGCCGCACCGGAGCGGTCCGCCGCACCCTGCCGGTGCCGCTGGAGGCGACCGACGCGGAGGTCATCGAGATCGTACGGAGCGGCATCCGTGCCGGCCGCACCAAATTGCTCATCGTCGACCAGCTCACCTCGGCGACGGCCCGGTTGTTCCCAGCCTCGGCGATCGTGGCGGTGGCCCGGGAACGAGGCGTTCCGGTGCTGGTCGACGGGGCACACGCACCCGGCATGCTGCCGTTGCCGGTCGACACGATCGGCGCGGACTTCTGGGTCGGCAACCTGCACAAGTGGGGATACGCACCGCGCGGCACGGCGGCACTGGTGGTGGCACCCCGCTGGCGGGACCGAATCGAGCCGCTGGCCGTCTCCTGGTACGAGGACGCCGGTTTCCCCACCCGGGTCGAGTGGCAGGCGACGCTCGACTACACCGCATGGCTCGCCGCGCCGGTGGGACTGTTCACGCTTCGTACGCTCGGGCTCGAACGGGTCCAGGCGCACAACGCGGCAATGGCCGCGTACGGGCAGTGGGTGGTCGGCCAGGCCCTCGGCATAGCGCCGGCCGATCTGCTCCACCCCGGTGGGCCGACGGTCGCGATGCGACTGCTCCCGTTGCCCGCCGGTACGGCCAGCACGATCGACGATGCCATGGCGCTACGGCAGCGGGTCGGCGACGAACTCGGGGCGGAGGTCGCCATCAACCCCTGGCAGGGCCGAGGGTGGCTGCGGCTGTCCGGCCAGGTCTACAACCGGGCGGAGGAGTACGAGCGGCTCGCCGAACGCCTACCGGCCCTGCTCGCCACCCTGTCCTGACCGGCACCCCCACCGCGACCGGGATCCCGACCGCGACCGGCGTCCCGACCGCGACCGACAGGACGGACGTGACCGGCAGCAGCCGGACCCTGCCGAGCCCCAGCAGCAGGAGCGGATCGAGGTATTCGTCTCCCCGGCGCAGCCCCCAGTGCAGGCAGGCCGCCCCGACGCAGCCCGGATGCCCGGCCAGGAGTACGCCGAGCGGATCTCCGGACCCGACCTGATCGCCGGTCACGACGGCGGAACGCACCGGCTCGTAGGTGGTGCGCAGCCCGTCGGCGTGCGAGACGCTGACCACCGGACGGCCGGCGACCATGCCGGCGAAGTGCACCACCCCCGGCCCGGCGGCGCGGACCACGGCTCCGGAGGGCGCGGCGAGATCGACGCCCCGGTGTCCTCGCTGCCACGGCTGTGGTGGAGGGTCGAACCGGCGTACCACCCGTGGGGTGCCGTCCAGCGGCCAGCGGAACTCGGTCCGCACCGACGCCGCCTGACGGGGCTCGGCCTGACGGGGCTCGGCCACCACCGGCCGGACGACGCCGGCGCCTCCCACAACCGCCCTACCGGCCGGGACAGCCGCTCCCCGCGACTCCCGGGCCTGGACCGACGACCCGGCCAGAACCGACAACAGTGGAAACAGCGACAGCAGCGACAACAGCGACAGCGGAAACGCGACTGTCCGACGGTGCCATGTCCTTCTCATGGTTTCGCAGCGTCGCCTCGCCCGGCCTGCGCCGCAATCACCCGGACCCGGATCTGTGCACAACTCCCCCCGCTGTGGAAAAACGCCCAGGAAGCCCGATGATCTGATACGGCACGTCCGGGAAGGAACCGCCGGAACGGGTCCCGACGCCCTGGCATGGACCGGAATCGGGCTGGCCGGCGTGCTCGCCTAGGCTGGACAGCCGGAGCGGGGACCAGCCCGTCACCAGCGCGAGGAGCGGCGATGAGCACAGTGGACGATGTCAGCCGACCCGCCCGGCTCGCGGAGCCCGACGAGGGCATCAGCATCGAGGAGCTGGGGCTGGCCGCCCGCAACCATGCCCTACCGCTGGAGGCCCTGCGCTACGACGTCACGCCGGTGGGTCTGCACTACCTGCTCATCCACTACGACATCCCGGCCCTGGACGCGGAGCGGCATGTCCTGACCATCGACGGTCGGGTCGACCGGCCGCTCGCGCTCGACCTGGCCGCCCTGCGGGAGCGCCCCCGGGTGACCCGCCGGGTCACCCTGGAGTGTGCCGGGAACGGCCGGGCGCTCCTGACGCCCCGGCCGGTCAGCCAACCGTGGCTGTCGGAGGCGGTCGGCACCGCCGAGTGGACGGGCACCCCACTGGCGCCCCTGCTCCGCGAGGCCGGGCTCGGGTCGGACGCGGTGGATGTGGTCTTCACCGGCGCCGACCACGGGGTGGAGCGCGGGATCGAGCAGGACTACCAGCGCGGACTGCCGCTCTCCGATGCGCTGCGCGACGAGGTACTGCTGGCGTACGAGATGAACGGGGCCCCGTTGCTGCCGCAGCACGGCGCACCGCTGCGCCTGGTGGTGCCCGGCTGGTACGGCATGGCGCACGTCAAGTGGTTGACCCGGATCAGTGTGCTGGACCGCGAATTCGACGGCTATCAGAACGCGGTCGCGTACCGACTTCGCGCCGACGCCGACGACCCGGGGGTGCCGGTGACCCGGATCGAGCCCCGGGCGCTGGTGCAGCCTCCCGGGTTTCCGGACTTCATGTCGCGGGTTCGGGTGCTGCGGCCAGGACCGTGCACCGTGGAGGGCCGGGCCTGGTCGGGCCATGCTCCGGTGACGGCGGTCGAGGTGACCACCGACGGCGGGGCCAGTTGGAGCGCCGCCACCCTCGACCCGGCCGAGTCGGCCGATCGGCGGGTGCCGGGTGGGTCGACGGTCGACGAGCGCTGGGCCTGGCGTCGCTGGCGGTACGAGTGGACGGCGACCCCCGGCCGGTACACGCTCGGCGCGCGGGCCACGGACGCGTCGGGACGGGTCCAGCCGGTCGATCCGCCGTGGAATCGGGGCGGGTTCGCGAACAATCTCGTCCAGCGGGTGGAGGTCGTGGTACCCGAAGATCAATAAGTCGCGGGCCTCCGGCCGCTTCCCGGCGGCCGACCGCTACCTACCTGTCCACCCACCCACGGCCGCCGAACGATCAGCCGCCGAATCCGGAATCCGCAGGAAGAGAGATGTCCGGCTTTTCGAGTTCTTCGACGTTGACGTCTTTGAACGTCATTACTCGGACATTCTTGACGAAACGCGCCGGGCGGTACATGTCCCATACCCAGGCATCGTGCATCTCGACCTCGAAGTAGACCTCTCCATCGGAGTTCCGCACGTGCAGATCAACCTGGTTTGCCAGGTAGAAGCGCCGCTCGGTCTCCACTACGTAGGAGAACTGGCGAACGATGTCGCGGTACTCCCGATAGAGCTGCAGCTCCATCTCGGTCTCGTACTTCTCGAGATCTTCCGCGCTCATCCCACTCCGCCTTCCATGGCCACATCTTCCCCCACCAACGCTGACGGCCGAAGCCGCTCGCCCAACGCCACGCCGACGGTACTCCCTGCCCGGCCCGCCCGCGCCATCGACTCGATTCCGCCCAGGTGCGCCGGCCGCCGCGAACGCGGAGGGTTGCCGGCCCGACCGGAGACGGTGGCGACATTGACGTACGAGAAGCGATGTTCCGGACACGGACCGTGAAGCTCCAGCGCGGCGCTGTGCTCGGCGGTGATGTATCCCTTGTGTTCGGCGAACCCGTACCCGGGGTGTTCGTCGTCGAGTTCGACCATGATCCGGTCGCGGGTGACCTTTGCCAGCACGCTCGCCGCCGCGACACAGGCGGCGACCTGGTCCCCCTTCCACACCGCCAGCCCCGGCACGCCCAGCCCGTCCACGCCGAACCCGTCGGTCAGCACGTACTCCGGGGGGACCGCGAGCGAGGCCAGCGCCCGACGCATGGCCGCCACGTTGCAGACGTGCAGCCCCCGGGCGTCCACCTCCACGGCGGGGATGATCACCACGGCGTACGCCATGGCCCGGGCGACCACCTCGGCGTAGATCCGTTCCCGCGCGGCCGGGGTGAGCAGTTTCGAGTCGGTCAGACCGTCGATCTCACCGCGCCGGCCCTCGGGAAGTACCGCCGCGGCGGCCACGAGCGGGCCGGCACAGGCCCCTCGCCCCGCCTCGTCAGCGCCGGCGACGTACCGGAAACCACGGCGCCGCAGCGCGCGTTCCATGGCATAGATACCGCCTTCGCGGCGGATCACCGTACGGGGTGGGGTCAGCACCGCTACTCGCTCTCCAGCGCCCGGCGTAGCACCTCGGGCAGATCGGTCGGATAGAACCGCTCCCGCGTACGGGCCAACTCGTCCATCGTCCACCAGCGGTGGACGTCAATGGTCTCACGCTCGATCTGGTCGAACCCGGCCGTGTCCACCTCCCAGGCGGGGACCCGGACGAGGAAGAACTGCTGCTCCTGCCGGTACCACTGGCCGGCGAAGGTGAACTCCGTCACCTCCCGCCAGACGGGTTCACCCAACTCCTCGGGGGTGACCCGCAGCCCGGTCTCCTCGGCCAGTTCCCGGACGGCACCCGCCACCGGCGTCTCGTCCGGGTCGAGGCCACCGCCGGGGGTGAACCAGTACCGGTGCTCGGGCCGGGCCGGGTCCCAGCCCCGGAACAGCAGTACCCGACCGGCGGCGTCGAGCAGGAGGATCCGGGCGGCCTGGCGAGGGCTGAACACGGTCACCCGGTCAGCCTAGCCGCGCCGTCGGTGGCCGCGCTGTCGCCGGGCGGGCCGCCACCGGTCTCCGGTCAGCCCTGGGGGTTCGGAATGGCGCCGTAGGACTTCGGCACGGAGAGCCAGGTGGCCCGGCCGACCGGCCAGAAGACGGTGAAGGCGCGGCCCACCACGGAATCCTCCGGTATGGTCGCGAGCTCGATGTTCTGCCGGCTCTGCTGCCAGTGCTCCAGCGAGTCGCCCGAGGCGGAGCGGTGGTCGCCCATCACCCACAGCCGGCCGGCCGGCACCGTGATGTCGAACTCCTCGTCCGCGGCCGGGTCCTGGACGCCGTTCTCCGTGAAGATGTACGGCTCGTCGAGCGACTGCCCGTTGATCATCAGGCGGTCCTCCGGGTCGCAGCAGACCACCCGGTCACCACCGACGCCGATCACCCGCTTGATGAAGTCCTCACCCTTCGGATTACCCGTCCACTGGGTCGGCGCCTTGAAGACCACGATCTCGCCCCGGTGCGGCGACCGGAAATCGTAGACGAGCTTGTTGACGAGCACCCGATCGTAGATGTCGAGAGTGTGCTCCATCGACGGCGACGGAATGTAAAACGTCTGCAGCACGAACGCCCGTACCAGCACCGCGACCAGAATCGCCACGCCCAGCAGGATGGGTAGTTCCCGCCAGAACGAACTGCGGGGCTTGGACTGGTCGGTCTGCTCGTCAATCACGGGTGGAGCCTACGATGCCGAGTCCCAGGAGAGCGTCGGGAACGCGCGGTAACGAGTAGAGTGCCCAGGATTGGCATAGCAATTGCTATATCTCCCGTGTTTGCGGTGTTTTGTGGGGTACCGCCGGACGACTCGCCCGGTGCGGGCGCGGCAACGGGTCTCGGCAGTTCGTCGAATGTCTCCGGCACCGGCAACGAGGTCCAGTTACCGAACGGCCAGACGATCACGAAGGCCCGGCCGATGACGTTTTCGATCGGCACCGGCCCCTGGCATCTCGCGTCCTGTGACACCAGCCGGTGGTCGCCCATCACGAACAACTGCCCGGGCGGCACGACCACCTCGGCGAACCGGCGGGACCGACACTCCTGGCTGTTCGGCGGTACATCCACTGGGGAGTTCTCCAGGACGTACGGCTCGTCGAGCGGGGCACCGTTGACGGTTACCCGGCCCTGGTCGTCGCAGCACTGCACCCGGTCCCCGGGGACTCCGATGACCCGTTTGATGAAGTCCTTCTCGCCCGGACGACTCACCCCGACGAGATCGCCGATGGTGCGCCCGAGCTTGGCGACGAATCCGGGCTCCGGCTCGTCGGTGACCTGCGGCGCCCAGGCGTCCGTACCCCGGAACACCACGATCTCGCCGCGGGCCGGATCCCGAATGTCGTACACGATCTTGTTGACCAGGACCCGGTCGCCGATCAGCAGGGTGTCCTCCATGGACCCCGAGGGGATGAAGAACGCCTGGAGAAGGAAGGTGCGGATCAGAACCGCAAGACAGAAGGCCACGACGAGCAGCAGCGGTAGCTCCTGCCACAGCGGCATCTGCTTACGCGTACGGCGCGAGCGCCGGGCCCGGCGACTCCATGGTTCGATGTCGCCCTCTTCGTCCACCCTACGCACCAACGCATCTCCCGGTCCCGAGATACAGCGCTGTCATCCAGTCCCTGGATGACAGCAGTCGCGAGCGGTAGCGCGGGGGTGACCCGCAACCCCGGTGGAAGCCGGGGTTGCCGCGTCTCGCGTCTGCCCGTGCGGCCAGAGTAGCCGCGATCGACACCGACGGCACCCCGCGATTGGCGTCGGCGTGGTCAGTCAGGGGTCAGCTGACCCGCTTCTCGCGCTTCTCCTTGATCTTGGCCTTCTTGCCACGCAGCTCACGCAGGTAGTAGAGCTTGGCCCGGCGCACGTCACCGCGGACGATGACCTCGATCCGGTCGATACCCGGGCTGTTGATCGGGTAGGTCCGCTCGACCCCGACCCCAAAGCTGATCTTGCGTACGGTGAAGGTCTCCCGCAGGGCCGCTCCGTGGCGCCGGATCACGACACCCTCGAAGATCTGCACCCGGGAACGGCTGCCCTCGATAACTCGGGCGTGCACCTTGACGGTGTCACCGGCCCGGAAGTCGGGCACGTCGGTGCGCTGCGACTGGGCGTCGAGGGCGTCCAGGGTGTTCATCGCTGCATCCTTGATAGCTCACGGCGCACCGGGCGTCGGCGCGCGGATGGGTGATTCTGATCCCCACGGTGGAACCCTGGATCGGAGTCCGGGCGGAGATCCTCGCAGTCGTCCGTGGCACGGGCGACTGCGGCAACCCCCCTACTTTGCCATATCGTCGGCCGGTGGCTGAAATCCGGCCCCGGCCAACGCGGCGACGTCCCGTTTGTCCAGGTCCGTCGCGGCCAGCGCGGCGAGCATGTCGGGCCGCCGCCGGGCGGTCCGGATCAGCGCCTGGTCCCGCCGCCACCGGGCGATCCGGCCGTGGTCACCCGACCGCAGGATCTCCGGTACGTCGTGACCACGCCAACCCGGCGGCTTGGTGTAGACCGGCGCCTCCAGCAGCCCGTGCGCGTGTGACTCCTCGGCGAGCGAGTCGGCGTTGCCCAGCACGCCGGGAAGCAGCCGGGTCACCGCCTCCATGATCACGAGAACCGCGACCTCGCCGCCGAAGAGCACGTAGTCACCCAGCGACACCTCGGTCACCGGCATCCGGGTCGCGGCATGCTCCAGCACCCGCTGGTCGATCCCCTCGTACCGGCCGCAGGCGAAGATCAGATGGGACTCGGCCGCCCACTCGTGCGCCAGCGCCTGCCGGAACGGCACCCCGGCCGGGCTCGGCACCACGAGTCGGGGCGGCGGATCCTCCTCGACCGGAACCAGCGCGTCCAGGGCCTCCCCCCACGGCTCGGGACGCATGACCATCCCCGGCCCACCGCCGTACGGCGTGTCGTCGACCGTCCGATGGACGTCGTGGGTCCAGGTCCGCAGGTCGTGCACGGCAAGGTCGAGCACCCCGGACGCGCGGGCCCGGCCGATCAGGGAGAGATCCAGTGGAGCGAGGTACTCCGGGAAGATCGAGACCACGTCGACCCGCATCAGGGCCGCCGTGACCTCTCCAGGCCGGCTCACAGGTCGAGCAGCCCGGCCGGTGGGTCGACCACCACCCGGCCGCCGGCCAGGTCCACCTCCGGAACGATCGCCTTGACGAACGGGATCAACGCCGTACGTCCCTCCGGGCGGCGTAGCACCAGCAGGTCCGAGGCGGGAGCGTGGTCGATCCGGGCCACCTCGCCGAGCGACTCACCGGACGTCGTGACCACGGCGAGGCCGACCAACTGATGATCGTTGAACTCGTCCGGGTCGGTCGGTGCCGACAGCTCCGCGCTGTCCACCACGAGCAGGGTGCCGCGCAGCGCCTCGGCCACGTCCCGGTCGTACACCCCGTCGAAGCAGATCAACAGCCGGCCCTGGTGCCAGCGGACCGCCTCGATGCGCAGCGACTCGGGTACGCGTACCAGTTCGCCATGATCGGTGACCGGTGAGGCGGCGGGCGCCCTGGTGCCGGATTCCGCCGCCGGGTCGGTGCGCAACACCGTCCCGACGGCGAACCGTGCTTCGGGATCGTCGGTCCGCACCTCCACGGTCACCTCACCGCGGATACCGTGCGGACGGCCGATCCGGCCGACGACGAGGAGCATCGTGACCGGAATCAGTACGAGTCGACGATGTCGACCCGTACCCCGCGCCCGCCGATCGACCCGATCACCTGGCGCAGCGCCTTCGCGGTACGGCCGGAGCGGCCGATCACCGTGCCCAGGTCCTCGGGGTGGACGCGTACCTCCAGGCGCTTGCCCCGCCGGGAGTCGACCATCCGGACCCGTACGTCGTCCGGATGATCGACGATGCCCTTGACCAGGTGCTCAAGCGCTGGCCGGAGCGCCACGTCAGGCCTGCTCGCCGGAGTCCGCACCGGCCTGCTCCTCGGTCTTCGCCGGGGCCTCGGCGGGAGCCTCGGCCTTGGCGGGAGCCTCAGCCTTGGCAGGTGCCGCCTTGCCCGCCTTCTTCGCCGGCTTGGTCGCCTCGGTCAGCCCGGCCGCGGCCTTCGCCTCGGCCTCGTAGGCCGCCTTGCGGTCGGCCCGCTCGGGCGCGACCAGCAGCGGCGGCGGGGCCGGCAGGCCCTTGAACTTCTGCCAGTCGCCGGTCTTCTCCAGCAGCCGCTGGACGGCCTCGCTCGGCTGGGCGCCGACGGAGAGCCAGTGCTGCACCCGGTCCGACTTGACCTCGATAATCGAAGGATCTTCCTTCGGCTGGTAGATCCCGACGAACTCGATCGCCCGGCCGTCACGCTTCGTACGCGAGTCGGCGACGACAATGCGGTATTGCGGGTTGCGGATCTTACCCATCCGCAGGAGCCGGATCTTTACGGCCACAGTGTGTTCGCTCCTGTTGCGATTCTCACCAGCCCGGAACGGGCGGTGCGCGGGTGAGAGCCAACCGGCACAGTGGGGTTGGGCCGGAGACTGCTCGATGGACTGGCGACACGCCCGGGTTAGAGGGCGCCTGACGTGTGCCGGATACCAGCGACCTATTCTGCCAGACCCGGCCCCGAGACCTCACACCGGCCGGCGGAATCGGCACGTCCGGCTGTAACCCCCACAGCCACGGGGCGCGCGGCGGCATCGACGGGACCGGGCGGGCGACCGGGTGAGATGCGCCCCGTCGTCCCGCCCGTCCCGTCGGTCATGGTCCGGACCCCTCCATGCCGGTCCCGGCCCCGCTGGACACCGCGCGCCTTCCGGCCGTGCCGGGTCGGCCCGCGTCGCGCTCGTACCGCTGCCACTCAGCCCTTGATCGCGCCCTGCAGGCCACCGACGATCTGCTTCTCGGCGAGCGTGAAGAACAGCAGCGCCGGCAGCATCGCCAGCGACGTGAAGGCGAGGATTCCCGCCGTGTCGGAGGTGTACTGGCTGGAGAAGTTCTGCACACCCAGCGGCAGGGTGTGCAGACTGGCGTCGCTGAGCACGAGCAACGGCAGGAGGAATGCGTTCCAACTCGCCACGAATGCGAGGATCCCGACCGTGACGAGCGCGGGCCTCGACAGCGGCAGCACGATGAGCCAGAGGAAGCCGAGCCGGCCCGTGCCGTCGATCGCGGCGGCATCCTCCAACTCGCGGGGGATGGCGGCCAGGAAGGGGCGCAGGATCACGATCGTGAGCGGCAACGCGAAGGCGACCTGCGGAAGGATCACCGCGAGGTAGGAATTGACCAGGTTCAAATCGCGCAGCATGAGGTAAAGCGGCAGGATCGCCGCACCGGCCGGAAAGAGCAGGCCAAGCGTGAAGAAGGTGTAGAGCGCCTCACGCCCCCGGAAGGTGTACCGGGCGAGCACGAACGCCGCACAGACCCCGAGCACCACGACGGCGAGCGTCGTACCCAGGGCGATCACCGCACTGTTGAACGCCTGCCCCCAGAAGTCGCTCTGCGTCAGCACCCGGATGTAGTTGTCGAGAACCCACGGGTCGGGCAGCCCGGCCGGGTTCGCGACGATCGACGGGGTGGTGCGGAAACCGCCGACGATCACGTAGACCACCGGGGAGATCGACACGGCCGCGATCGCGAGCGCCAGCGCGTAGGTGAGCGGACTACCCCACGACGCCGTGCGGCGCTTGGACGGCGGAGGCAGGACAGCGTTCGCGGCCACGGTCAGTTCACCCTTCTGGTGGTGATGGCACCCTCGATGTCGCGACGGAGGAGGAAACGCTGGAACAGCAGCGCCGCCACGAAGGAGATGACGAACAGGATCACGGCCACCGCGTTGCCGTAGCCCCACAGCCGGGCGAAGAAGCCGTTGTCCACCATGTACGTCGCCATGGTGGCCGACGCGCCGAGCGACCGCACCGAGGGCACCGAGGTCACCCAGATCACGTCGAAGACCTGGAGTGAACCGATCATCGACAGGAACATCCAGATCCGGATCGTCGGGCCCAGCAGCGGGAGCGTGATGTGGCGTTGGATCTGCCACCAGCTCGCGCCGTCGATCTCGGCGGCCTCGGTCAGCTCGTGCGGCACGTTCGACAGGCCGGCGAGCAGGAGGATGATGGCGAAGCCGACGTACTTCCAGGTGAGGACGAAGAGCAACGTCCAGATGACGACATCGAGGTCGGCGAGCCACGCCTGCACCAGACTGCCCAGTCCCAGCGACCGCAGCAGCGCGTCGACGGTCCCGCCGTCGGTCAGGATCAGCTTCCACATGATGCCGACGGTGACCTCGGCGAGCACGTAGGGCACGAACACCAGCAGCCGGAACGCGGTGCGCCCGCGGAAGCGACGGTTGAGCAGCAGGGCCACGGCCAGCGCGATGGGGCCCTGGATCAGCAGCGACCCGACCACGATGATCGCATTGTTGCGCAGCGCGTCGAGGAAGATCGGGTCCTGAAAGGCGAGGGTGTAGTTGTCGAGGCCGACGAACTCGGTGGGCGGGCCGACCCCACGCCACCGGAAGAGGCTGTAGTAGACCGCGAAGCCCATCGGCACCAGCACGAACATCACGTAGACGATGACCGCCGGCGTCGTGAGCCCGATGATCTCGTACCACTTGCGTCGTCTCTCGGCCGCGCGGGAGAACGGCTGTCGCCGGGCGGGCCGGAGGCCCGCCGGCGGCGCGGACGCGCCGCCGGCGGGATTCAGGGTTGGATTGATGGAGGTCACTTGCGTGCGGCTGCCTTCATAGCGTCGACGACCTTCTCAGGGGTGCCGCTGCCAGCGAAGATGGCGACGATCGCGTCGTTCATCGCGTTGCCGACGGTGCTACCGAAGGCCGTGTCCAACCAGAGCTGTACGTAGGTCGCGCTGGACGTGGCTTCCAGGATGGACTTCAGGGAGGGGTCCGCGACCCCGGACTCCGCGCCCTTGGCGACGGGCAGACCGGTGCCGGTCTCGGCGTACGCCTTCTGCACCTCGGGGCTCACGATGTACTTGAGGAACTCGACGCACTCGGCCGGGGCGTTCTTGGCACAGGCGAATCCGTCGCCACCGCCGAGGGCCGCCTTCGGGTCACCCGCCGAGTTGGAGATCGCCGGCACCGGGAACCAGCCGAGGAACTTGGCGAGGGCCGCCTTGTCCTCGGCGACGGTCTCCAGGGTGCCCTTGTTCCAGTCACCCATCAGCTCCATCGCGGCCTTGCCGTTGGCGAGCATGCCGTTGGCGCTGGTCGGGTCGTTCTGGCCCGGGGTGGCGATGAAGTTGGGCTGGAACGGCTTGGAGTCGATGAAGGTCTTCAGGTCCTGGCCGGCCTTGACGAAGCAGGGGTCGTCGAAGACGGTCTCGACGGAGGCCTTCTTCAGGGTGTCGACCGAGCAGGCGCGCAGCGCGAAGTTGTACCACCAGTGCGCGGCCGGCCACTTGTCACCGGCACCGAGGGCGATCGGGACGACGTTGATGGCCTTGAGCTTCGTGACCGCGGTGTTGAGCTCCTCGAACGTGGTCGGCGGAGCGGAGATGCCCGCCCGCTCGAACATGTCCTTGTTGTACCAGATGCCTTCGATGCCCATCCGGTACGGCAGGCCGTACTGCTTGCCGTCCACCGCCCAGATCTCGGTGGCGCTGCCGATGTTGGCAACTTCCGTCTTGACCTGGTCGGTGATGTCCTTGAGGTAGTCGGCCTCCACCTGCTCGCGGATCTCGCCACCGCCCCACGCCTGGAAGATGTCCGGCGGGTCGCTGGTCAGGAGTGCGGCAGGGAGCCGGGTGCGCTGGAGCTGGTTGGTCTCGATCGCCTCGATCTGGATCGTGACCGTCGGGTGGAGGGCGGAGAAGTCCTTGGCGACCTTCTCCCAGTAGGTCTTGCCGGGCCCGTCCTGGGAGGCGTTGTGCCACCAACTCAGGGTCACCGGATTCTTGTACAGCTCTTCTTCAGCGGGCGTATCACCGTCACCACCGCCACATCCGGCGGCAAGGAGTGCGCTGGTCGTCAACAGCGCAAAGACGGCGCCCGTACGGCGCTTGATCGGCATCGAATGTCTCCTCGACTAGGCAGTCGCGGTACTTCAACCTGAACGGCGAGTTTTACAGCCAGGTAACGTGGTGTCAACCGTTGTCGATAACGGTTTCGACTCCCCTGCGACGGGGTTCTGGTAGACCTCTATCATCGTCGGCGTGGCGTTTCCGCAGCGTGTCAAGATGTCGGACGTGGCCCGTGCGGCCGGCGTCTCCGTGGCGACCGTATCCAAGGTGATCAATGGTAGGTACGGCGTCGCCCAGGCGACCGTGGAACGCGTCCAACAGGTCATCCGGGAACTCGGGTACGAGGTCAGCCTCGGGGCACAGAGTCTGCGCAGTCACCGGACCAATGTGCTGGGCATTCTGGTCGCCGAGTTCGAGCCGTTCTCGACCGAGCTACTCAAGGGGGCGTCCAGGGAGGTCGCCGGAACCGGCTACCAGCTGCTGGCCTACTCCGGCGGCGACGGCGACATCGCGGCCATCGGCTGGGAACGACGGTCGCTGGCACGCCTGTCCGGAACGCTCATCGACGGGGCCGTGATCGTCACGCCGACCGTGGTCGAAACCAAGCAGGGCTTCCACGTCGTCGCCGTCGACCCCCACACGGGCCCGTCCGGCCTGCCCACCGTCGATTCCGACAACTTCGCCGGCGCCATGCTCGCGACCAACTACCTGCTGTCGCTCGGCCACCGCCGGATCGGGCACATCAGCGGACGTCCCGACCTCGAGTCGGCACGCCTGCGCGAGGCGGGCTTCCGCAAGGCCATGGCCGACGCCGACGTCCCGGTGGACGAGCGGCTGGTACGCGTCGGCGGGTTCAAGATCGAGGGCGCCGCCGGTACGGCCGCGGAGCTGCTCGCGCTCCCCGACCGGCCGACCGCGGTCTTCGCGGGAAACGACCTCTCCGCGATCTCCACCCTCGACGTCGCCCGGAGCATGGGTCTCAGGGTGCCCGACGATCTGTCCGTGATCGGCTTCGACAACGTCCCGGAGTCGGCGCTGGTCAACCCGCCGCTGACGACGATCATGCAACCCCTGCAACGCATGGGCGCCCAGGCGTTGCGGCTGCTCATCGACCTGATCGGCGGCGTCGAGCGCGACACGCACATCCGGCTCCCCACCGAGCTGGTCATCCGCGCGTCCTGCCGCCCCTACGCCCCGGACCGGCAGCGGAGTCTGCCGCTGTCCAACCGCACCGCGTCGACGGGCGGCTGAACAACTCGTCGAACCGCGCCGGCGGGCGGTGGTTCAGCGCACGGGCGGGCGGTCCCAGCCGGGCGGCAGCGTCGGCACGGTCCAGTCGGGGTCGGGTACGACGTCACACCAGGTGCCGTCGAACGGGAACTCGCCGGCCTCGGCCAGCTTGATCACCCGCTCCCCCTCGGCCCGCACGGCCGAGGCGTCCGGCACCCAGTAGTGCTCCGGCAGGGCGAGCCGCTCGGCGAACTCCCCCTCGTCCTTCCACTCCCAGGTGTGGTCCGGCCAGACCACCACGTCGAGGTCCTGGTCCACCACGTCGACGCCGGCCACCTCGCCGTCGTCCCAGCGGACACCGTGCTCCTCCAGGTTGACGTACCAGTTGGCGAACCGGTCGTCGGCGTCCCGGAAGAACCAGACCGAGTGGTTCGCCCCGGCCGGCAGAAACTTCAACAGCGGCGGACCGTTCCAGGTCGCGACGTGCAGCCGGTACGCCGAGGTCACCCATTCGGTGAACGGCAGGGCCCGCATGCCACGGCCGTCCTCGGTGACCTCGCTGGCCACGGGCGTGTTCCGGGCGATCCAGAGCAGCAGGCCACGATCGTCGTCGCTGACCACCCGGGCCGGGCGGACCCAGCCGATCCGCCCGCGCCGGACGTTGCGGTGCAGGACGACACGCCCCCGTGGAAAACGCATCCGGCGGTCAGTAGGAGCGGGCCAGGATGGCGGTCAGCTCCGGCTCGTCCTCCGAGTCCGGCACCGAGCCGTCGGCGCGGCGCAGGCAGCGCACCGTGACGGCCTGGGCGTTCGCCTTCGCCTCGCCCTCGGCCCCGACCGCCGACCACGGCACCAGCGCCCAGCCCGCACCGGCCGCCTCGATCGCCTCGTCCAGGGTGTTCACCGACGCGGTACGCGACTCGCGCAGCGCCAGCGCCTCGTCGTGCAGCGTCCGCTGGTCGGCGTCGAGCGCGGCGAGTACCGCCGACACCACGTCCGCCACCGGAACCGGGGTCTTCGAGCCGCCGGTCCGACGCACCAGCACCGCGTTACCGGCGGCGAGGTCGCGGGGGCCGACCTCGACGCGTACCGGATAGCCCTTGAGCTCGGCGTCGACGGCCCGGCGGCCGAACGGGGTGTCGACCCGGTCGTCGAAGCCGACCCGGACCCCGGCGTCGCGCAGCGCGTCGCGGAGCTTGGTGGCGGCCTCGGTCACGCCGTCGCCGGCCTTGACCACCATCACGTACGCCTGGATCGGCGCGAGGCGGGGCGGCACCCGCAGCCCGTTGTCGTCGCCGTGCGCCATGATCAGCCCACCGAGCATCCGGGTGGAGCTGCCCCAGGACGTGGTCCAGGCGTGCTCGACGGCGCGCTCGGCCGAGGTGTACGTGATGTCGAAGGCGCGGGCGAAGTTCTGCCCCAGCTCGTGCGAGGTGCCCATCTGCAGCGCCTTGCCGTCGCCCATCATCCCTTCGAGGGTGTAGGTACGGGTGGCACCGGCGAACCGCTCCCGAGCGGTCTTCAGCCCGACCAGCACCGGAATGCCGAGCACGTTGACCATGAAGTCCTCGTACACCTCGTGCAGGATCTTCCGGGCGTACGCCCGCGCGTCGGCCTCGTCGGCGTGCGCGGTGTGGCCCTCCTGCCACAGGAACTCGGTGGTCCGCAGGAAGACCCGGGGGCGCAGTTCCCAGCGCACCACGTTGGCCCACTGGTTGAGCAGCAGTGGCAGGTCGCGGTAGGAGTCGACCCACTTGGCCATGAACTCGCCGATCACCGTCTCACTGGTCGGCCGGACCACGATCGGCTCGGCGAGCTGCTTGCCGCCACCGTGGGTGACCACCGCGAGTTCGGGAGAGAACCCCTCCACGTGCTGCGCCTCCCGGCGCAGGTAGCTCTCGGGGATGAACAGCGGGAAGTACGCGTTCTCCGCGCCGGCCACCTTGATCCGGCCGTCCATCTCCGCCTGCATCCGTTCCCAGATGGCGTAGCCGGCCGGTCGGATGACCATGGTCCCCCGCACCGGCCCGTTGTCGGCGAGCTGCGCCTTGGCGATCAGGTCCTGGTACCAGCGGGGGAAGTCCTCCGCACGGGGAGTGAGCACGCGTGCCATGAGGGCACATCTTAGGCGCCGGTGCCGGCGCACGACCCTGCGGGGCGGCCGGGGTCAGCGCACCACCCGGCCGCGCAACACGATCCGATCCGGTGCCTGGACGACCCGCAGGTCGGCCCGGGGGTCGGAGCCGTACACGACGAGGTCGGCGAGGCCGCCCTCGACCAGCCCGGGGAACCCGAGCCACTCCCGGGCCCGCCAGGAGGCCGCCGCCAGGACATCCGTGGTGGACATTCCGGCGCGCTCGTGCAGCAGGAGCATTTCCCGGGCCGCCAGCCCGTGCCCGATGCCGCCGCCGGCGTCGGTGCCGACGTAGATCGGCACCCCGGCCTCGTACGCGGCCCGGACCACCGCCGGGAAGCCGTCGCGGAGCGCCAGCATGTGCTCGGCATATCCGGGGAACCTGCCCCGGGCCTGTTCGGCGATGCCGCCGAAGGTGTCAATGTTGATCATGGTGGGCACCAACGCCGTGCCGCGTCGGGCCATCTCGTCGACGAGGTCGAGGCTCACCCCGGTCCCGTGCTCCACCGAGTCCACCCCGGCCCGCACCATGATCTCGACCGCCGCCTCGGAGAACGTGTGCACCGCGGCCCGGACCCCGGCCGCGTGCGCGGCATCCACCGCCGCGACCATGGTGGCCGGGTCCCAGGACGGCGCCAGGTCGCCGAGGCCCCGGTCGATCCAGTCCCCGACCAGCTTCACCCAGCCGTTGCCCGCTCGGGCCTGCGCGGTCACCGTGGCCGGTACGTCGACGGCCTCGACCTCCACCGCGATGTCCCGGAGGTACCGCTTCGGCGGCGCGATGTGCTGACCGGCCCGGACCAGCCGAGGCAGCTCCGGCTCGTCCTCCAACTCCGGATACGGGTACGGGGAGCCGGCGTCCCGGATCGTCAGCACTCCGGCGTCCCGGTCGATCAGGGCCAGTTCGCGGGCCTGGTCGAGTGAGCCGATCGGCACCGCGCCCGGGGCGATTCCCGGGTGGCAGTGCGCGTCGACCAGACCCGGCAGTACGAAGCCCCGATCGGCGATGGTGACCGCGCCGGCGACCGGGGCGAAGGTGATCCGGTCACCCACCAGCCACAGGTCACGAACCTCGTCGTCGGGGAGCACGACCCCTCGCACATGCAGCGCCATGCGCACATTCCTACCGGATCACGCCCCGGCCAGCCGTCGCGCCCCGCGATTCACGAGCCGACGCCAGCGCCGCACCCCACGATTCAGGACTCGGCGCCGCACCCCTACCCCTCGGCGTGCCCGCGCAGGCCGGCCCAACGGGCGGTGAGCGCCGGCAGGTCGACCGTCACCTTCCAGGGCCGCTCGGTGCTGAAGACGTCGTCGGTGTGCACGGCCGGTTCGTACTCACCGGCGGGCCCCAGGACCATTTCGGTGAGCGTCATCCGCTCGTGCAGCGGATCGACGACCCAGTACGTCGGCACGCCCGCGTGGGCGTAGACCCGGGCCTTGTCGTACATGTCGCGGAAGGTGAAGTCGGGCGAGACCACCTCGACCGCGAGGACCGCGTCCTCGACCGGAACGGGGCTGCGTGCGACGTGGTCGGGCCGCAGCGCCACCACGTCGGGCCGGGGCTCGTTGCGCCGGTTCACCTTCATCGAGAGGTCGATGCTCACCACGTACTCCGGTGGGCAGTTCGCGCGCAGCGCGAGCAAGATCTCGACACAGAGGTCCTGGTGCAGGTGTGTGGGGACGGCAGGATCAACCTTCCGTTGATCAGTTCGTACGGAAGGTCCCTCGGCAGCTCGCCGAGGTCGTCGACCGTCCACTCCTGCCGCTCCGGCAGCATCGGCGTCGCGGTCATGACCGCTCCCTCCCGAAAACTGCCGTCACCCTACGCGCTCAGGCTATCGCTCGCTGTCCCTGTCGTTCCCGACGACCGCGCCCACACCCGCTCCGGTCACTTCTCGTTCGGGCGCTTGGTGAGCTTGTTGAAGTCGAGCTTCGGCAGCTTGAATCCCGGCGGCAGGCCCTGGCCACCCGGCAGCGCCGACGGGTCCATCCCCGGCGGAAGCTGCGGCATGCCGGCCGGGAAACCGCCGGCCGGGCCGCCGCCGACCCGGGGCCGGCCGCCGCCCTTGGTCCCCTTGCGCTTGTTCTTCGGCGACTTGGTCGCCTTCCGCCGGCCGCCCGGCAGGCCCATCATGCCGCCCATCTGCTTCATCATCTTCTGCGCCTCGGTGAAGCGGTTGAGCAGTTGGTTGACGTCCATCACGGTCACCCCGGAGCCGTTGGCGATCCGGGCGCGCCGGGACCCGTTGATGATCTTCGGGTTGGTCCGCTCACCCGGCGTCATCGACCGGATGATCGCGGTGACCTTGTCGAAGTGACTGTCGTCGACCTCGGCCAACTGGTCCTTCATCTGCCCCATCCCGGGCATCATCGCCAGCACGTTGGCGATCGGACCCATCCGGCGGACCGCGATCAACTGGTCGAGGAAGTCCTCCAGGGTGAACTGCTCGCCGCCCATGAGCTTGGCGGTCATCTTTTCTTTCTGATCGGCGTCGAAGGCCTGCTCCGCCTGCTCGATCAGGGTCAGCACGTCGCCCATGCCCAGGATCCGGCTGGCCATCCGGTCCGGGTGGAAGACGTCGAAGTCGGTCAGCTTCTCGCCGGTGGACGCGAACAGGATCGGCTGTCCGGTGACCTGGCGTACCGAGAGCGCGGCACCACCCCGGGCGTCGCCGTCGAGCTTGGACAGCACCACGCCGGTGATGCCTACGCCGTCCCGGAACGCCTCGGCGGTCCGTACCGCGTCCTGTCCGACCATCGCGTCGATGACGAAGATGACCTCGTCGGGGTCGACCGCGTCCCGGATGGCGGCGGCCTGCGCCATCATCTCGGCGTCGATGCCGAGCCGGCCGGCGGTGTCGACGATGACGATGTCCCGGGCGGCGCGACGGGCGTGCTCGATCGACGCCTTGGCGACCTGGACCGGGTCACCGACGCCGTTGCCGGGCTCCGGCGCGTAGACCTCCACCCCGGCTCGGCCACCGAGCACCTGCAACTGACCGACCGCGTTCGGACGCTGGAGGTCGGCGGCGACCAGGAGCGGCTGGTGCCCCTGTCCCTTGAGCCAACCGGCCAGCTTGCCGGCCAGGGTCGTCTTACCGGAGCCCTGGAGGCCGGCGAGCATGATCACGGTGGGCGGCTGCTTGGCGAACTGCAACCGGCGGCCCTCGCCACCGAGCACACCGACGAGTTCCTCGTGAACGATCTTGATGACCTGCTGGGCCGGGTTCAGCGCCTGCGACACCTCGGCGCCGCGCGCCCGCTCCTTGATGCTGGCGATGAAACCCTTGACCACGGGCAGGGCGACATCGGCCTCCAGCAGCGCCAGCCGGATCTCCCGAGCGGTGGCGTCGATGTCGGCGTCGGTGAGCCGGCCCTTGCCACGCAGCTTCGTGAAGATCCCGGACAGGCGGTCACTCAAAGTATCAAACACGGCGCAGCATCCCGTTTGTCGTATTCACCCGAGCATGACGTGGCCGAACCACGGGTGCCCGGCCATGGCAAGGGTAGCCGCCCACTCCACCCGGCGCTTCCGGGCCGCCGAGCCCGGGACCAAGTCGAGACGGCCGTACCGCTGCCCGCACCGTCGGTCCGCCGGTCGGTTCAGAGCTCGACCAGCCCGGACTGGTAGGCGAAAACGACCAACTGGGCGCGGTCCCGGGCGCCCAGCTTGATCATCGCCCGGCTGACGTGGGTACGGGCGGTGGCCGGGCTGACCAGCAACTGGGCGGCGATCTCGGCATTGCTGAGGCCCTCGCCGACCAGGCCGACGATCTGCCGCTCCCGCTCGGTCAGGGTGTCCAGTTGCGGGTGCGGCCGGAGCACCCGGGACGGCCGGGTGGCGAACTCCCGGACCACCCGGCGGGTCACCGACGGGGACAGCAGCGCCTCGCCCCCGGCCACCAACCGGATCGCCCGGAGCAGTTCGACCGGCCGAGTGTCCTTGATCAGGAAGCCGCTGGCACCGTGTCGCAGCGCGTCGAAGACGTACGCGTCGATCTCGAAGGTGGTCAGCACGACGACCCGGGTGCCGGTCAGGTCCGGATCCGCGACGATCCTCCGGGTCGCCTCGATGCCGTCGATCCCCGGCATCCGGACGTCCATCAGCACCACGTCGGGACGCTCGCGCCGGGCCAGTTCGACCGCACCCAGGCCGTCCGCCGCCTCCCCAACCACCCGCAGGTCCGGCTCGCTCTCCACCAGGGTGCGCAGGCCGAGCCGGACCAGATCCTGGTCGTCCGCGATCAGCACCCCGATCGGCGGCGGCCCGGTCTCGGTCCCGGTCATCCCCGGGGCTCCGCGGGCAGCCGGACGAAGACCCGGAACCCGCCACCGGAACGCGGACCGACCTCCAGGGCGCCGCCGAGGGCCTCGACCCGTTCCCGCATCCCGGTCAGCCCGTGGCCCGCGCCCGGACCCGCCACCCCCGGCCCGCCCCGCCCGGTATCGATGACCTCGATCGTCACCTCGGCGGGCAGGTATCCGATCCGGACGGTCGCGGTGGCGGCGCCCGCGTGTCGCAGCACGTTGGTCAGCGCCTCCTGCACCACCCGGTACGCGGCCAGGTCGACCGCCACCGGCAGGGTCCGCCGGTCGCCGGTGACCGTCAGCGTGACCGGTAGACCGGTGCCGTGCAGCCGCTCGGTCAGCGCCGCGACCTGGTCGAGACCGGGTGTCGGGGCCCGGTCGGTTCCGGCGTCCCGGCGGACGACCGACAGGGTCACCCGCAACTCGTCCAGCGCTTCCCGACTGGTACGGCTGATCGCGGTCAACGCCGTCTCCGCCTGCTCCGGGCGGGTCGGTAGCAGGTGCAGCGCGATCTCCGCCTGCATGTTGATCGCGGCGAGCCCGTGCCCGACCACGTCATGCACCTCCTGGGCGACCCGGAGCCGCTCCTCGTCGGCCAGCCGTCGGGTCTGTTCGATCCGGGTACGGGCGGCCGTCTCCCGGCCCGACCGGACCGTGGCACCCACCGCGAAGGGTACGGCGATCCACGCCGCCCCGGGTAGCACACCGGCCAACCCCATCGGCGAGGTACGGATCGACACGACGGTGTGCGCCAACATGACGACCAGCGACACCGCACCGCCGACCGCCGCGCGCCGGACCGGCAGGTACGCCGCCACCGTGTAGACGGCGATCAGATAGCTCAGCAGCATCGGCCCGTACGGGTAGCCGACCACCAGGTACGCCGAGGTGGCCAGGGTGCACAGCCCGAGGGTGATCAGCGGCCAGCGGCGGCGTACCGCCAACGCGAACGTGGAGAGCGCGATCAGGGCGTAACACCAGCCGTCCGCCGGAACCACCCCGGGCTGGTGTTCCCCGATCACCGTGGTCACCGGCACCGTCAACGCGAACAGCGCGACCGCCAGCGCCACATCGGCCAGCATCCCCGGCCGGCTACGCCCCGGCACCGCCATCGCGCGGCCCCCCATCAGCTCGGCGTCCACGACCTGGACCGGCGCCCCGCCACTGGTTCAGAGGATGTCACGGCGATGCAGGAAGGCACCGGACAGCAGCACGAAGCCGACCAGATAGCCGGCAACGGTCAATGCCGCCTGCCCGCCGCCGACGACCTGCTCGACGCCGGGCGTGTCCGCGCCGGCCCCCAACGCGGCCACCAGAGACCCGGCGTTCGGTCCGGGCAGCCCCTTCTGCAACTCGGCCACCCAGTCGAGCAGTGGCGCGGCGAGACTGGCCAGCAGGTTCTGTACGGCCAGCAGCCACACCAGGCCCAGTCCGACCGGCAGCGCCACCCCGCGCAGCAGTACGGCCAGCAACGCCCCGAAACAGGCCCACATCGTGGCGACCAGCCAGCCGGCGCCCACCCCCACGGTCAACTCGGCCAGCGGAGGCCACTGCATCGGCTGCCCCTCGACCCCGGCGATGACGGCGCTGGCGGCCCCTCCGGCGGCGAAGACCGCCAGCACGGCGGCCAGGGTCGCGACGGACAGGGCGACCAGTTTGCCGGCGTACCCGACCAGCCGGGACGGGCCCTGGGTGAACAGGGTCTTCCAGGTGCCCCAGCCGTACTCGCCGCCGACGGTCAGCACACCGAGGATCAGCATGATGGCGCCGAGGAAGATCGGCAGGCCACCGATCGAGTTGCCGACCAGTTCGGCCGGAAGCAGCGCGGCCAGCCCTCCACCGTCGGCGCCCACCTGACCGGATCCGGGGCCGGAGCCAGGACCACCGCCGACGGTGCCGGTGCCCTCGGCATAACCGGCGTACGGCACCAGGTAGGTGAAGGTCAGGCTGAGTACCAGCGCGACCGCCAGGAGCAGCCAGTTCGCGGGCCGGCGGACCAGCTTGTAGAGCTCTGCGGCCAGCACGTCGGGCAGGCCACCGGACCGGCGGCGCGCCGACGCCGTCGGATCCAGGTCCACCCGGGCGACCGGTTCAGCCAACTGTCGGGACGACATTTTCCGCCTCCACACGTCCGTCCGGTGCGGCGGAGTCCCCGCCACCGGTGAGTTCGAAGAACACCTGCTCCAGGTCCCGTTCGCGGGGGCGCAGTTCCCGGACCGCCACCCCGCCGTCGACCAGCTCCGCGTTGATCCAGGCGGCCCGGTCCGGATCGACCGCGAGGTCCAGCCCGCCGTCGACCACCCGTACCCGGTCCGGCCCCAACAGCGCGCGGGCCCGCTCGGCGGCGGCGTCCAGCGGGTCCGCCAGCACCCGCAGGGTGGCCGCGCCCCGCAGCTCGGCGACGGTGCTCTCGGCCACCAGCCGCCCCCGGGCGACGACGCCGACCCGGTCGCAGATCTGCTGTACCTCGCCGAGCAGGTGACTGGAGAGCAGCACGGTACGGCCGGCTGCGCCCAGTCGGCGGATCAGCGTCCGCATGTCGGCCATCCCGGCCGGGTCGAGCCCGTTCGTGGGTTCGTCGAGGATCAGCAGCCGGGGGTCGGGAAGCAGCGCCGCCGCCACCCCGAGCCGCTGCTTCATCCCGAGCGAGTACGACGCGTACCGGTCGCCGGCCCGGTCGACCAGGTCGACCAGTTCCAGTACGGTCCGGATCCGGTCCGGCGGGCTGCCGGCGTACCGGGCCAGCACCCGCAGGTTCTGCGCGCCGGACAGGTACGGATAGAAGGCGGGGCCCTCGATCAGGGCACCGACCGGGGGGCGCCCCGGGGCGCCGGGCGAGCGGCCGAACAACCGGACGGTGCCGGCGGTGGGCCGGACGAGGCCGAGCAGCATCCGCAGGGTGCTGGTCTTGCCGGCGCCGTTCGGGCCGAGGAAGCCGTACACCTCACCGGCCCGTACCGTCAGGTCGATCGCGTCGACGGCGGTGAGTTCGCCGTACCGCTTGGTCAGGCCCCGGGTCTCGACCGGATGCGCCGGTCCGCCGCCCGCCGGCCCCGCCACCTTGCGCAATGGTTCCGTCATGCCCACGACGATCCCCGCCGCAACCCCTGCCGCCATCACCCCCAAAGCGGCTTCGCGCCTACGCCCGCTGACGTACGCCCGGGGTGTTAAGAAGGGGCCCTTCTTCTACAGAAAACGATAATAAGGGGCCCTTCCTTACACTCTCAGCCGGCGGCGGCGAGGACCGCGGCCTCTACCCGGTTCCGCTCCGAGTCGTCGGGCCAGGCGCCGACCAGGTAGAACGCGTCGACGACGTCGCCGCCGAGGGTGGAGATCCGGGCCGCCCGGACCTGGGCGCCGGCCTCGTCGAGGGCGCTGGTGACGCGGTAGAGGAGGCCGCCGGCGTCGGCGGCGCGGAGTTCCAGCACGACGGCGTCGGTGGCCGCTTCGCGGTGCCAGACGACCCGGGGGGCGGCGCCGCTGCCCCTCGCGGCGAGGGCGCGGCCGCGTAGCCGCTGGGTGACCGAGATGTCCCCGGTGACCGCCCGGCGCAAATCGGCGGCGAGCGCGATCGGATCGGGCGGGGTGCCGTAGCGGGGTTGGACCAGGAACTCGACCAGGGCCGTCTCCTCCACCATTGTCGCGTCGGCGGCCAGCACCTCCAGCCGGTGCAGGGCCAGACAACCGGCGACCGCCGCGAGCAGGCCCTTCCGGTCCGCCGCGGCCACCGCCACCCGGTCCCCGTCGAGGTGTACGGCCGGCAGCGGCCCGGCCACCAGCGCCGGATCGGGTACCGGCGGGTCGGGGAGCACCCCGGTGTCGAGTCGGGTGTGCACCCGGCGGACCAGTTCGGCGATCAGTCGGGCCTTCCAGTCCGACCAGGCGGCCGGTCCGGTGGCGTGGGCGTCGGCCCGGGCCAGCGCGTGCAGCAGGCTCAACGTGGTGGTGTCCTGCACCGCCTCGGCGACTCCGGCGATGGTGACCGGATCACTGAGGTCCCGCCGGGTCGCCACCTCCGGCAGCAGCAGGTGCAGCCGGACCAGTTTCTCGATCAACGTGATCTCGGCGGGCGGCAGCCCGATCCGGGCCGCGATCCGGGCCGCGATCGGCGCGCCGACGATGCTGTGGTCGCCGCCGAGTCCCTTGCCGACGTCGTGCAGGAAGGCGCCGAGCAGCAGCAGGTCGGGTCGGTCCACCTCGCGGGCGTACCCGGTCGCCTCGGCGGCGGCCTGCACGAGGTGCCGGTCCAGGGTGTACCGGTGCACCGGGTTGTGCTGCGGCAGGCTGCGCATCCGGGGCCACTCCGGCAGCCAGCCGTCGACCAGGCCGTACCGGTCGCAGGTTTCCCAGGTGGTGACCAGGCCGGGGCCGGCGCCGAGCAGGGTGACCAGCGCGGCGCGGGCGGCCGGTGGCCAGGGCGTCGGCAGCGGCGGGCAGTAGGCGGCGAGCCATTCGCAGGTGGCTCGGGCGATCGGCAGCCGGGCGCTGGCCGCCGCGGCGGCGACCCGCAGTGACAGGCTCGGATCGGGGCGGGCGCCGATGGCGGTCCGGGCGAGGACGAGTTCACCGTCCTGCTCGACGACGTCCCGGGCGACCGGGCGACGCAGCGGCCGGCCGTCGGCGCCCCGGCGCCGGCCGGAGCGGAGCCGGTCGGCGGCCCGCCAGGCGTCGTCCAGGGCGTGGCTGACGGTACGGGCGTCACCGGCGACCCGGCGCAGCAGCGTGTCGCCGTCGTCCAGTCCGAGCAGCGCGGCGACGGCGCTCCGTTCCTGGGCGAGCAGCCGGTCCACCCGCCGGCCGACCGACTCGTGCAACGCGTCCCGGGTGTCCAGCAGTCGTACGTGGGCGGCCCGGACCGCCGGGCGGAGGGTGTCGCTGATTCCGGCGAAGGCGATGGCCCGGAGCAGGCCGACGTCGCGCAGCCCGCCGGCGGCCTCCTTGAGGTCTCCTTCGAGGAGGAAGGCCAGTTCGCCGTGCGCCTGCCAGCGGGAGGTGGTGACCTCCCGCAGCGCCGGCAGCGCCCGGACGGCGGTACGCCGCCACTGGTCGGCGGCGGCGGCGATGAGCTGGGCGGAGATCTCCCGGTCACCGGCCAGGTGCCGGGCGTCCAGCAGCCCGAGCGCGACCTTGACGTCGTCGTGCGCCACGGAGAGCGCCTCGGGGATGGTCCGCACCGAGTGGTCCAAGCCGAGCCGGGCGTCCCAGATCGGGTACCAGAGGGCGGCGGCCAACTCGTCCATGCCGGGCACCCCGGCGTGCACCAGGACCAGGTCGAGGTCGCCGCAGGGCGCGCACTGCCGGCGGCCGAGACCGCCGACGGCTATCAGGGCGACCCCGTTGACGGTCGTCCGGCCCGTACCGTCCGGCCCGATCGGAGTTTGGTGTTCGACGCCGGTTTCGCGTCCGGCGCCGGTTTCACGGAGGCCGGTCGCCAGCAGCCCCGCCAGCCAGGTGTCGAGCGCCGCCGCGCGCTG
>NZ_JBHSPR010000010.1:455905-731982 GCF_042658085.1 Plantactinospora solaniradicis
GTGCGGCGGCGCCGATACCCGCGATGAGCAGGGGCCTCGGGTCGGCCTGACCGGCGGTCAACGGCACGGGTCCCCTACTCATCGTGATGGTCTCTCCTAGAGAGCGTCGAGGCCGCGCTCGCCGGTGCGGACCCGGATCACGTCCTCGACCCCGGTCACCCACACCTTCCCGTCACCGATCTTGCCCGTGCGGGCGGCGGTGACCACCGCGTCGACCACCTTGTCGACGTCGATCTCGTCGGTCAGCACCTCGACCCGGATCTTCGGCAGGAACTCGACGGTGTACTCGGCACCCCGGTACACCTCCGTGTGTCCCTTCTGCCGTCCGTACCCCTGGACCTCGCTGACGGTCAGCCCCGCCACGCCGAGAGCGTGCAGCGCCTCCTTCACCGCGTCCAGCTGGTACGGCTTGATGACCGCGGTCACCAGCTTCATATCCAACCCCTCCATCGCAGTAACGTTAACCGGCGACCTTTTCGCTGACCGGAGTGGCGGGCTCGTCCGCCGCGGTGCTGGTGTTCGGCGTACCGATCCCGGCCATGGCGAAGGCGCCGCCACCGCCGCTGCCGGAGGCCGTGGAGAGGTCGTAGCCGCTCTCCGCGTGCTCCGCGAGGTCGATGCTGTCGACCTCGGCCTCGCCGCTCACCCGGAACCCGATGGTCTTCTCGATCGCGAAGGCCAGCAGCCAGGCGATCCCGAAGGACCAGACGGTGACGACCAGGCCGGCCAGGGCCTGCCGGCCGAGCTGGGTCGCGCCGCCGCCGTAGAAGAGGCCGTCGGAGGCGCCCACCACGTCGCTGATCGCGCCGTTGACGCTGTTGGTGGCGAACAGGCCGAGCCAGAGGGAGCCGATCCAGCCGCCGACGAAGTGCACGCCGACCACGTCGAGCGAGTCGTCGTAGCCGAGCTTGTACTTCAGGCCGACCGCGAGGGCGCAGACCGCACCGGCGACCAGGCCGAGGATCACCGCGGCCCAGGGCGCGATGAACCCGCACGCCGGGGTGATCGCCACCAGGCCGGCGATGGCACCGGAGGAGGCGCCGACCAGGGTCGGCTTGCCGCCCCTGATCCACTCGATGATGATCCAGCCGAGCACCGCGGCGGCGGTGGCGAGCTGGGTGTTGATGAAGGCCAGACCGGCCACCGAGTCGACGGTGAGTTCCGAGCCGGCGTTGAAGCCGAACCAGCCGAACCACAGCAGGCCGGCGCCGAGCGCCACCAGGGGGATGTTGTGCGGCTTCATGACCTCCTTGGGCCAGCCCAGCCGCTTGCCGAGCACCAGTGCGACACCGAGCGCGGCGGCACCCGCGTTGATGTGCACGGCGGTACCACCGGCGAAGTCGAGTGCGTGGATGTCGGCGCCGATGAACCCGCCGCCCCACACCCAGTGCGCGACCGGGAAGTAGACCAGGGTGGCCCAGCCGAACGCGAAGAGCAGCCAACCGGCGAACTTGGCCCGGTCGGAGATGGCGCCGCTGATCAGCGCGACGGTGATCACCGCGAAGACCATCTGGAACGCCATGAAGACGTAGAGCGGGATGCCGATGCCGCTGGGGTTCTCGGCGGTCGCACCCCAGAGGTCAGTCTCGGCCAGGAACGTCTTGGTGCCGAGGTACTGGGAGATGTCGCCCCAGAATCCGTTCACGTCCGAGCCGAACGCGACGCTGAAGCCGTAGAACCACCACAGAACAGAGATGAGCCCGATCGCGGAGAAGCTCATCATCATCATGTTGAGCACGCCCTTGGACCGGTTCAGGCCGCCATAGAACAGCGCCAGACCGGGCGTCATGAGCAACACGAGCGCCGTCGACACCAGCAGCCATACGGTGTTGCCGGAATCGATCGTCGGTGCTTCAGGCACGCTGGCCTCCTAAAGTTGGTTACCCTCCTTCCCGGCCCACCGAGGCAGCATCGCCCGTACGCCGGTTGCGCGGAAGCTTCGTGGCTCGCTGTTTCACCCGTGGTGCCCACGTGGTTTCCGCCGCGTGACGGGTTGTTTCCAACGTGTGAAGAAGCCCGCACCATCGATGGAACGGACGGGGGCATATCAGCCGAATAGCTCGCCGTAAATGAACGGAAAGCGACGCCCGGCTACCGCAGCGCGTACTCCAGGGTGTGCCGCTCGTAGTCCAGCAGCCGCAAATCACGCATCGGGCGGCGCAGGTGACCCTTGTGCACGATCCGGACGAACGCGGGATCACCGGCGGCAGCCATCCTGCGGATCCCCTCCACGTGGTCCACGATCCGCTTCCGGATGGTCCGCACCAGCCGGTGCCGGTCCCGGGGGATCAGCCCGTACGCGTCGGCGAACAGCCGCAGCCGGCGCGGCCGGTTGGGCCGTTGCCAGCCCAGGGTGTAGGAGTCCCGGTCGGAGAAGAGCGGCACCCAGGTCCAGGCCGCGTACGCCACGTCGTAGATCCGGGCGCCGGGCGAGGCGAGGTCGAAGTCGATCAGCGCGAGCGTGCCGTCGGGACGCCAGATCACGTTGTGCGGTGCGGCGTCGTGGTGACAGATCACCTCGGTGTCCGGCGGCGGTGGCCCGAAGGAGCGCCAGACCGCTCCGGGCGGCGGCTGGAAGCCGTACTGCGCGTCGTGGAACATCCGCAGCATCGTCGCGACCGTGACCAGCGCCTCGTCGGTGACCCAGTGCGGGGCGAGCGGGTACTCGCCACACTCCCCTTCCAGATACGACAGCACCTCGCGGTTGCGCGAGTCCATCCCGAGCGCCCGGGGTGAGCCGGTGAAGCCGACGTATTCAAGGTGGCGTAGCAGGGCGTGCACGGAGGGCGTCCACGGGCCCGCGTTGCGGCGGACGGTGTCACCCACCCGTACAACGGTGCTGACGTTCCCGCCGTGCAGCGGGATCTCCTGCGAAGTCACGTACGTCTCTCCCGAGGAGCGGCGCCGGATCGGTTGGCGCGGTCGCGCCCCGGGGGGACCGGGGCGCATTTGCAGAGTCCCCCGAGATTACGCGTCGACGCCAAGCGGCTCGGTGCCGAGTAGCGCGTCGACGAACTGCGCAGGATCGAAGGGCGCGAGATCGTCCGGACCCTCGCCCAGCCCGACCAGCTTGACCGGGATGCCGAGCTTGCGTTGCACCGCGATCACGATGCCGCCCTTCGCGGTGCCGTCGAGCTTGGTCAACACCACTCCGGTGACGTCCACCACCTCGGTGAAGACCCGGGCCTGTTCCAGGCCGTTCTGTCCGGTCGTGGCGTCGAGTACCAGCAGGGTCTCGTCCACCGGCCCGTGCCGGGACACCACCCGCTTGATCTTGCCCAGCTCGTCCATCAGGCCGACCTTGTTCTGCAACCGGCCGGCGGTGTCGATCAGGACCGTGTCGACGGACGCCTCGATCCCCCGCTGGACCGCGTCGAACGCCACGCTCGCCGGGTCCGCGCCCTCCGGGCCGCGAACCACCTCGGCGCCGACCCGGCTGGCCCAGGTGGTGAGCTGTTCGGCGGCGGCGGCCCGGAACGTGTCGGCGGCACCCAGCACCACGGTACGACCGTCGGCGATCAGCACCCGGGCGACCTTGCCGCAGGTGGTGGTCTTGCCCGCGCCGTTCACCCCGACCATCAGCAGCACCGCCGGGGTGTCGCCGGGCCGGGTGGCCCGCAGGGTCCGGTCCAGCGTCGGGTCCAGCGCGCTCACCAGTTCGTCGGCGAGCAGCCCGCGCAGCTCGCTCGCGCTGCGCGTGCCGAGCACGGCGGTACGCTCCCGCAGCCGGTCGACGATCACCCGGGTGGCCTCCACCCCGACGTCGGCGCCGATCAGGCTGTCCTCGATCTCCTCCCAGACCTCCTCGTCGAGATGATCACGGGAGAGCAGGGTCAGCAGGCCCTTGCCGAACACGTTCTGCGATCGGGACAACCGGGCACGCAACCGGACCAGTCGGCCGGCGGTCGGCTCCGGCCGCTCCACCGGCGGCGCCTCGACCGGCGGCACCTGCACCGGGGGTGCCGTCGGGGCCTCCACCGGAGGGGCCGCCAGCTCGGTCGGTGGCGGTGACGTCGGCACTGGCGGTACCGGCGGTGCCGGTGGGATGGGCGGTACCGGCGGTGCCGGCCGGCGACCTCGCCGGGTCACCACCGCCCCGACCGTCAGGCCCACCAGGAGCAGCAGCAGCACGGCAGCCACGGCCGCCATGACGACGATGTTGTCCATACGGCCGATCCTGTCAGACGCCGGGCGGCCCGGCGCAGCCGCCGCACCTGTGTCGGACGAACCGCCCGAGTAGGCTCGCCGCGAAGCTCCGGTAGCGCCACGGCCAACCGGGGTAGGAGGATTCCTCCACCACCCTCACCCGCTCGGAGGTCGTGCCATGCCCACCGCCCGGTTACTGATCGGCCCGGTCCTGCGCCGGGTGGTCGGATCCAGGGCCACTGTCTGGGTCGAGACCAGCGGGCCGGCTCTGGTCCGGGTCGGTACGTCGGAGGGTGCCGGCGGGGAGGCGACCACCTTCACCGCCTTCGACCACCACTACGCGCTGGTCGTGGTGGAGGGGCTGACGCCGGACAGGGCGACCCCCTACCAGGTTTTCCTCGACGACGAGCAGGTATGGCCGGAACCGGAGTCGAAGTTCCCGCCGAGCGCGATCCATACCCGCCGGGAGGACGACTCCGACGCCCGACTGATCTTCGGCTCGTGCCGGGAGACCACCCAGCACGCCACCGCGCGGAAGTTGCCGCCGGACGCGCTCGACGCGTACGCCCGGCGGTTGATCGCCGGGTACCACGCCGGCGCGGACGGCACGGACCCGGAGTGGCCGGATCTGATCGTGCTGCTCGGTGACCAGGTCTACGCCGACCAGACCTCGCCGACGGTCCGCAAGCTGCTCCGACGGCGGCGGCGCCGGACCGCCGGTGCCCCGGCCGACCAGGTGGTCAGCTTCGACGAGTACACCAAGCTGTACCTGGAGTCGTGGCGGGATCCGGAGATCCGCTGGCTGCTCTCCACCGTGCCGAGCGTGATGATCTTCGACGACCACGAGATCATCGACGACTGGAACACCTCGACCCCGTGGCGGGCGGAGGTGCACAGTCAGCCCTGGTGGCCGGAGCGGATCGCCAGCGGGCTCGCGTCGTACTGGGTCTACCAGCACCTGGGCAACCTGGAGCCGGACGAGATCGCGGCGGACCCGGTCTACGCCAAGGTGCTGGCGGCCGAGGACGCGACCTCGGTGCTCCAGGAGTTCGGCCAGCGGGTCGACGCCGAGGCGACCGGCTACGACGCCGCGCTGGGCGCCGGAACGGCACCCGCCGACGCGGCGGTGGCCGGGCGGTACCAGTGGAGCTACTCCCTGGACCTCGGCCGGACCCGGCTGGTGGTGCTGGACAACCGGTGCAGCCGGGTGCTGGACAAGAACCACCGGGCCATGCTCCCGCCGACCGAGTGGTCCTGGTTCATCGACCAGGTACACGGCGACTACGACCATCTGGTCGTCGGGTCGTCGCTGCCCTGGCTCCTTCCGCCCGGTATCCACCACCTGGAGTCCTGGAACGAGCGGCTGGCCGATTCGGACCGGCCCTGGGTGGCCGCGTACTCCGAGCGGCTGCGCCGGGCACTCGACCTGGAGCACTGGCCCGCGTTCCGCCGGTCGTTCGACGCGCTCGCCGAGGTCTTCGCCCGGCTCGGCAGCGGCGGCCCCGGACAGCCCGGCGACCGGGTCGGCACCGGTCCGGCGTACCCGCCGCCGGCGTCGATCAGCGTGCTCTCCGGGGACGTACACCACTCCTATGTCGCCCGGGCCCGCTTCGCCACCGAGGTCGCCACCCCGGTCCACCAGCTCACCTGCTCGCCGATCCACAACCAGATTCCGGCTCCGATGCGCCCGCTGCTGCGGGTCGGCTGGTGGCGCGGACCGTCCGTGGCGGCCCGTGCACTGGCCCGGACCGCCGGGGTACGCCAGCCGCCGGTGCGGTGGCGCCGACTCGACGGGCCCTACTTCGGCAACGCGGTGAGCACTTTGCGGCACGACGGCCGGTCGGCGGAGGTCACCATCGAGGGCACCTCGGCGGAGGGCAACCTGCTCACCGTCGCCCGCCGCCGCCTCACCGGGTGACCGCGCCGGCCGCCACCGGTCGAGCCGGCTGCGGCGGTCCGTCGGCGTCACCGGCGGCACCCGCGATCCGCAGGGCCTCGACGAGCTGCCGGTAGAGCTCGTCGGCGGCCAGCAGTTCCTCGTGGCTGCCCCGCGCCCTGACCCGTCCGGCCTCCATCACCACGATCGTGTCCGCGTCGATCACGGTGGAGAGCCGGTGCGCGACGGTGACGACCGCCCCGCCGGCCGCCCGGTCCCTGATCACCTCGTGGATCGCCGCCTCGGTGAGCCCGTCGATCTGCGCGGTCGCCTCGTCGAGAAGCAGCACGTCCGGGGTACGCAGGATGGCCCGGGCCAGCGCGATCCGTTGCCGTTCGCCGCCGGAGACCGACGACGAGGTGAGCGGGGTGTCCAGGCCCTCGGGCAGCGCGTCGAGCTTCGAGGTGAGCCGGACCTGCGCCAGTACGTCCCGTACCTCCTCCTCGGTCGCGTCCGGATAGGTGAACAGGAGGTTCTCCCGGATCGTGCCGGGGACCACCGGGCTCTCCTGTTCGACGTACGCGAGCCGCTGGCGGATCTCGCCGTGCGTGTGCTCGCGGTAGGGGCGGCCGTCGAGCCGGATCTCTCCCTCCTGCGGTTCGAGGAAGCGCAGGATGAGCGAGAAGAGCGTCGTCTTGCCCGCACCGGAGGGTCCGACGATCGCGGTGTGCCCGCGCCTCGGAATGTCCAGGTCGATTCCGCTGACCGCCGGTGCGGCGTCCGGCCCGTACCGCGCGGAGACGCCCCGCAGTTCGAGCACCGGTCCGGGGCGGGAGCGGCGTCCGTCGAGCGGGTCGCCTTCCGGCCGATGCCCGTCGACGCGTACCGCCCCGGCGTCCGGGCTCTCCACCTCGATGTCGGCGACCTGGCGGATCCGGCCCGCCGCCGCGATGCCCGACTGGAGGGCGGTCACGTTCTGACTGATCTCGGTGATCGGGCCCATCAGGTTGAACGCGTACAGCAGGAAGGCGATCAGGCTGGACACCTCGAGTTGTCCCTCGCCGACCCGCCACGCGCCGATGCCGAGGATCAGGATGATGGCGAGTTGGATGCCCGACCAGACGATGGTCCAGGCCATCGCCTCGCGCCGGGCCGCGTGGACGCTGAACCTCGCCACCTGGCGCGCCTCGGCGAGGATCCGCTCGGACTGCCGGTGCTCGGCGCGGCTCACCTTCACCGTCCGGATCGCCCGCAGCGCGCCCTCCAGCACCCCGCCGAGCCGGCCGAGATGCTCCTGGGACCGCTCGTGCGCCTTGGCGATCGACGGCATGAGTACGGCGAACATCAGCGCGACCACGATCACCGCGCCCACGGTGGTGCCGAGCAGCACCAGGTCGAGCACGCCCATCAGGACCAGCGTGCCGGCCATCATGACCGTGCCGTTGATCAGGCCGATGATGCTCGACGACGCGGCCTGGTGCAGTAGCACGGTGTCCGAGGTGACCCGGGCGACCAGTTCACCGGTCGGTCGGCGGGTCACCTCCGGCACGGTGGCCCGGAAGAAGCGCCGGATGATCGACTCGCGCGCGTCCAGCACGATCCGTTCACCCAGGGTGCCGAGCAGAATCCACTGCCACAGCCAGATCGCGCTGCCGACCACGAGCAGTACGGCCAGCGCCGTTATCGGCCCGGACAGCGACGCCGATCCGCCGAGCGAGTCGAGCACCCACTTGGTGACCATCGGCGACGCCAGCCCGGCCGCCGATCCGAGGAGAGCCAGGAGCAGGCCGAGGGCCAGCTTGCCGGTGTGCGGTCGGGCGAAGGACCAGAGGATCCGTAGCCTCCCCCAGGAGAGTTGATCAGTGCCAACCTCTTTCGCTACAGACATGCCCCCTAGTGGAGCACATGTGTTCCATTAGGGACAACCGATATTTCAAGATGGGTTCGATGTTGTCTAGACTTGCTCGCATGGCGGTAAGGGACAGCGTCGACGTCGAGAGCCGGGCCCGGGCCCGTACCCGGAGGGCGATCCTCGACGCCGCGATCACCGTCCTGTCGCAGCACAGCGCCGCCTCCCTCGCCGACGTCGCCGACGCCGCCGGGGTGGGACGCACCACCCTGCACCGCTACTTTCCCGAGCGCGCCGACCTGATGACCGCGCTCAGCGCCGACGTGCTCGCCCGGATCGACGCCGCCGCCGAACGGTCCCAGCTCGACCGGGGTCCCGCGCCGGATGCCCTGGAGCGGCTCTGCCAGGAACTCTTCGAACTCGGCGACATCCTGATGTGCGTCTTCTCCCAGCCGGAACTGGTCAACACCCAGGCCTGGGAGGAGTGCAGCGAGGCGGACAAGGCGCTGATCCGGCTCGTCGAGCGCGGCCACGCCGAGGGCACCCTCGACCCGGGCCTCGATCCGATCTGGGTCCAGCAGGTGCTCTGGTCACTGCTCTACGCGGCGTGGCAACACACCCGGGAGCACTCCGTCTCCAAGCACCGGGCACTCGGCCTGTGCCTGCGCAGCCTCCGCAAGGTCGTCGCCGCCAGCCCCGCCTGAGTCGCCGACCCCGGCGGAGTCACCGGAGCGGGCTGACCGGTGCGGGCTGACCGGTGCCGGCCCCCGATGATCATGAAATCATGACCGGATGACCTGGACCGCTCCTGAGATCGACCGTGAACGCGCCCCGGTCGTCGCCGACGAACGCAGCATGCTCGACGCCTGGCTTGATTTTCACCGGCAGACCCTGCTCAGCAAGTGCGCGGGGCTCACCGCCGAGCAACTTCGGACCGCCAGCGTCGAACCTTCGAACATGACCCTGCTCGGCCTGGTCCGGCACTCGGCCGAGAACGAGCGGTGGTGGTTCCGGCAGCAGTTCGCCGGCCTGGACCTGCCGTACCACTACTACACGGAGGAGCAGCGGGACCGCGACTTCGAGGACGTGGCCACGGCCGACCCGGAAGCCGATCTCGCCATCTTCCACGAGGAGATCGAACTGGTCCGGCAGACGGTCGCCGGCCGCTCGCTGGACGAGACGTTCGTCGGACCCAGGGGCCGGGACATCAGCCTGCGTTGGGTGTACGTGCACATGATCGAGGAGTACGCCCGGCACAACGGCCATGCCGACCTGATCCGCGAACGGATCGACGGTACGACCGGCGAGTGACGTCCCGGCCACCGGTGAAAGCCCACCTGCCGGCGGCCGCGCCCGGCGGCCCCGTAGGCGGAGGGCCGCACTGTGACCAGCCGGGCGATAGTGTGCTGGGCGACCCGAGGGGAGGGGGCGCCGGAGATGGTCCAGGTGGACACGGCCGTGCTACGGGCGGCGGCCAAGCGGTTGCGGGACGAGGCGGCGGATGCGGTCGGCCAGGCGGTCAAGGCGACCCAGAGCACCGAGGGCGGCACGCTGGTGGGCCTCGCCTTCGACCAGTACGGCAGTTACGACGGCTACCGGGCGGTCTCGGAGGCGTGGCGCGCCGAGCTGGGCAGCCTCGCCGAGGCCCTGCGCCAGCTCGCCGACGCGCTGGACAAGGCGGCCGACAACTACGACCAGTCCGACGCCGCCGCCGCCGCGCGGTTCGGTGGAGGGCCCCGATGAGCGACGACAACCTCCCGCTGCCCCGGCTCAAGGAGATCCAGCGCGACGTCAACGACCAGAACGGCTTTTGGAACGCGGGCGCCCTGCACTACTCCATCCGGGACGCCCTGCAGGTGAGCGGGCCGGCTGGCACACCGTCCACCCTGGAATCGATCGCCGCCGACTACGACAAGGCCGGGAAGAGCCTCGACGCCGCGCTGATGACGGTCGGCGAGATCCGCCGTGGGCAGTTGCCCGCCGTCTGGGCGGGCGAGAGCCGGGTCGCGGCAGGTGAAGCGCTCGCCGCTGCCGAACGCGGTCTGGAGCGCGGCGTCGGCGTGCTGGGCAAGGTCACACACGAGCTACGTGGGCTGGCCGGTGCCGTCGAAGGCGGGAAGAAACGCGACAGCGGCGCCCTTCCTCCGCTCCAGGAAGCGTACGGCCTGACCGAGGATGTCACCGCCGGGCCCTTCACCGACCCGCTGCACTACGACGGCGACAAGATGAACCGCGCTCAGCAGCTCGCGATCGGTGCCATGGCCGAGCGGGTCGGAGCACACAGCAGCGTCGAGGAGGCGTCCCGCGAGGCGAGCAGCACGTTCCACGACCTCGCCTCCCAGGCCAGGTTGCGGCGGTTGGCCGACTCGCCGCTGTCCGCCCTGGACGAACTGCTGATCGCCGACGCGGGCAGCACCGGCGACAGTGTGGACTCGGCGATCCTGTCCGCCTCGATGGCCGACCGGGCGGCCGATCGTCTCGGCGCGATGAGCGAGGCGGACCGGGCCCGGATGGAGGCGCTGCTGGCCGGGGCGGACAGCCCGGAGCAGCGCGCCTACCTGATGCGCGCCCTCGCGGCCGGCTACGACATGGACAGGATCACCGAGTTCAACCGGCTGATCGAGCCGTACGGCAACGACCCGGCCTGGCTGCGCGAGCATCTCAACCCGCTGGGTGCGGGCGGTCAGATGCCGACCGGGCAGCAGCGGGACACGACGTTCGACGGCACGGAATGGACGCAGGGGCAGTATCCGACCTGCGTGGCGTCCTCCACCGTCACCGCCCGGGCCCAGGTCGACCCGCTCTACGCGCTGCAGCTCACCACCGGCGGCCATCCGGGCGACCCGGCGTACGACAACGGCACGGCGTTCGGCGAGCGGCTCCGGGACGAGCAGGTCCGGGTCTACGACGGCGGTCGCTCCTGGTACCAGGACCTGCCGTTGATCGGCAGTGACGGGATGAGCAACGACCAGTCCGAGACGATCGCCGACGAGGAGATCGGCTCCCGTACCGGTGCGAACTACGAGAGCCGCGATGTCGACAACGCGGACGAGCGCCGCGCGGTCCTGCCGGAGATCGAGCGCGCGGTGGACGAGGGCCACGCGGTGCCGTTCTCCAGCCGGGACGACAGCGGTGGGCACCAAATGATGGTCATCGGCCACGAGGGCGACCGGTTGCAGGTCTACAACCCCTGGGGCTACACGGTCTGGGTCAACGAGGACGACTTCGTCAACGGCCGCCTCGACTCGATCGGCAACGGCGTACCGACCGAGCTGACCAGCGTCCGGCTGCCGGAGTGAGGAGGACGGAATGACCCACCCGAGGATGGACGAGGACGAGCTGCGGACCATCGACGTACCGGCCGCGCTGGCCGCCGGGCTGCGAGCGGGCAGGCCGCCGGCCGGGGAGGTCACGGTGGCCGGAGCACTCGCGGCCGACCGGCTCGGCACCCGTCCCCGCTCCCTGACGTTCCTGGCCGAGGTGGTCCGGCGGGGCGGTACCGGGTACGCGGTCACCCTCCCGGAGCCGCTGCCGACGCCGGAGCAGACCGCGCTCGCCGCGACCTGGCTGGAGGCGGCGAACTCGAACCCGGAGCAGGGTCCGGAGTACGACGAGACGGTGGCCCGCTGGCTGGAGAACGTGGCCCTGGTCGTGGCCGCCCGCCGCAAGGCCCGAGGCGGCACGCCGGACTGAGGTCCAGCAGACCGTCACCGACGCCTCAGGAGATCGTCACCGTCGGCTTCAGGAAATCGTCACCGTCCAGGTGACCGTCTCCGACGCCGCCCTGGTGCGCTCGTTGCCGCAGCCCTGGAAGCAGTTCGTCACGGTGATCGTCACCTGGCCGGCGCGTTCCGCGTCGAACCGGAAGTAACGAGTGCCTCCACCGCCACCGTTCGCCGCGCCGAACAACCTGTCGATGAGGCTGTCCGACACCAGTTCGTCCCCGACCAGCGCCACCCGGTCGGCGGGGTCGGCCGAGGCGGTCCAGTCGTCGCCGACGGACGCTCCCCGGTCCGGCACCCGCACCGAGAACGGGTCCCCGACGTCCACAGTGGCGCTGGCGGTCTCCCGGTCCAGGACGGTGCCGTACCGAAGGTTCCGCCGGACCGCCGGACCGGCGACCGCCACGACGGCGATCAACACCACCACGAGCGCGACACCGATGAGCACGATGCGTCTGGGAGAGGCCACGGCCGACGACGATACCGTGGACGGGTCCGCCCCGGGCCCGGCCGTCGGTCAGATGGCCAGCGCCGCCCGCAGGTAGCGCAGGTCGTCCGGCCCGGTCCACCGGTACGCCGAGAGCCCGGCGACCCGGGCACCACGGATCGAACGGTCCTCGTCGTCGACGAACAGCACCTGGGCCGGCGGGGCGCCCACGGCTAGACAGGCCTGCTGGAAGTACTCCTTCGCCGGCTTGTGCACGCCCAGCGCCGAGGAGTTGACCACCACGTCGACCTCCTCGGTCAGGCCGAGCAGCGCCAGGTCGGCCTCGAGCAGGTCGGTGGCGTTGGTGGCCAGTCCGACCCGTACGCCGGCGGCCCGCGCCTCCCGGACGAACGCCAGTACGTCCGGGTCCACCGTCCCCCGGTCCGCCTGCCATTCGTCGACCGCCGCCTGCATCCGCTCCCGGTCCCGGCCCGGTCCGGCGAGCGCGTCCGCCACGGCGACCATCCAGTCGGCGTGGGTGAGCTGCCCGGTGACCGCCGGACGCAGCAGCGCCCACTGCATCGCGATCTCCAACAGCACGCCGGCCGGCAGGTCGTAGCGGCGCTCCACACCGGCGGCCACCTCGGGATCCCACCGCCGCAGGACCCCGTCCAGGTCCACCAGCAGTGCGGTCGGGCGCTCCCGGGGCATCAGTCCTCCTCGTTGCTGAGACGCTGGCTGATCACCTGGGTGACGCCGCTGCGCATGGTGACGCCGTACAGGGCGTCGGCCACCTCCATGGTGCGCTTCTGGTGGGTGACGACGATCAACTGGCTCTTCTCCCGCAACTGGGCCATCAGGGTGATCAGGCGGCCGAGGTTGACGTCGTCGAGCGCCGCCTCCACCTCGTCCATGATGTAGAACGGGCTGGGCCGGGCTCGGAAGATCGCTACCAGCATGGCGACGGCGGTCAGCGACCGCTCGCCACCGGAGAGCAGCGACAGCCGCTTGATCTTCTTGCCCGGCGGCCGGGCCTCGACCTCGACGCCGGTGGTGAGCAGGTCCTCCGGGTCGGTCAGCACCAACCGCCCCTCGCCGCCGGGGAAGAGCACGGTGAAGACCTGCTCGAACTCCCGGGCGGTGTCGGCGTACGCGCTGGCGAAGACCTCCAGGATCCGGTCGTCCACGTCCTTGACGACGGTGAGCAGGTCCTTGCGGGTCGCCTTGAGGTCTTCGAGCTGCTCGGAGAGGAACTTGTACCGCTCCTCCAGGGCGGCGAACTCCTCCAGGGCCAGTGGGTTGACCTTGCCGAGCAGGGCCAGCTCGCGCTCGGCCTTGGCGGCCCGCTTCTCCTGCACCGGCCGCTCGAACGGCACCGGCTCGGGCGCCGGCCGGTCGTCCCGCTCGGCGGCGGCGATCTCGGCCTGGGTCGGCGGTACAAGCTGCTGTGGGCCGTACTCGGCGACCAGGGTCTCCACGTCCAGCCCGAAGTCCTCGGCCGCCTTGGCCTCCAGCTGCTCGATCCGCAGCCGCTGCTCGGCCCGGGCCACCTCGTCCCGGTGCACCGCGCTCGTCAACCGTTCCAGGTCGGCGCTGAGCCGCTTGGCCGCGCCGCGTACCTCCTGGAGTTCGGCTTCCCGGGCGGACCGGGCCTGCGCCACGGCGTCCCGGGTCTGCTCGGCCGCCGACAGCGAGACCGCGAGCCGGGTCAGCGCCTCCCGGGCGCCGATCTCCACCGCTCGGGCGATGGTGGCGCCCCGGGCCCGGGCGGCCCGCCGGGCGGCGGCCCGTTCCCGGGCGGCCCGCTCGGCCGCCGCCTGCCGGGCGAGCGAGTCGGCCCGGCCGGCGATCGAGGCGACCCGCTCCTCCGCGGTACGCACCGCGAGCCGGACCTCCATCTCGTTCTGCCGGGCCGGCGGCAGGTACCGGGCCAGCTCGTCGCGCTCCTCCGTGGACGGCTCGGCGTCGATCGGGGTGGCCTCGGCCAGCCGGAGCCGCTCCTCCAGCTCGGCCAGGCCGGCGAGGTCGCGGTCCCGCGCCTGCTGGGCCCGGTCCCGGGACTCGGCCAGCCGGTCCATCTCGGCCTTCGCCGACCGCGCGGCCCCGCCCAGCTCGGCGAGCCGGCGGGCGGCGGCGTTGCGCTGCCCCTCCGCCTCCCGCTTGACGGCTGCGGCGGCGGCGACGCGTTGCTTGTGCTCGGCCACCTCCTCGCGGGCCGCGCCGAGCTGTTCGCGCAGTTCGGCGATGGTCTGCTCGGCGGTCGCCCGGTTGGTCCGGGCCTCCTCGACCGCGGCCTGCACCTCCAGGTAGCTGGGCGCCTTGGCCGAACCACCGGCGGCCGCGTACCCGCCCACCACGTCGCCGTCGGAGGTCACCGCGCGCAGTTCGGGGTTGTCGGCCACCACCCGGGTCGCCGTCTCCAGGTCGTCGACCAGGATCACGTCCCGCAGCGCCCGGTGCACCGCCGGGCGTACCTCGTCGGGGCAGCCCACCAGGTCCGGCGCCCACCGGGCCCCGGCCGGCAGCGCCGGACGCAGCGCGTCGGCCGTACCGATCATGCCCGGCCCGGCCTGCCCGCCGACCAGCAGGTCGGCCCGGCCGGCGTCCTGGATCTTCAGCCACCGCATCGCCTCGGCCGCCTCGTCGACCCCGGCCACCGCGACCGCGTCGGCGAGGCTGCCGAGCGCGGCGGCGAGCGCCGCCTCGTGGCCCGGCGCGACGGTCAGCAGCCCGGCCAGGCTGCCCAGCAGTCCCGGTACCTGGTCGGCGCGGGCCAGCAGGGCTCCGGCGCCGTCCTTGCGGCGCAGGCCCATGGCCAGCGCCTCCTCCCGGGCCTTCCAGGTCGCCGCGTCCTTCTCCGCCGCGCGCTCGGCGTCGGAGAGCGCGCGTACGGTGGCCGCCGCCGCCTCCTGCGCGGCGACCGCCTCGGCGTGCCGGGCGTCCAGGTCCGCGTTGTCCCGGTCGGCCTCGCTGGACCGCTCCGCGACCGCGTCGAGTTCGGTCTGGGTCTGCTCGGCCCGGACCTGCGCATCGGCGTGCGCGGCGGCGAGCCGGGCGATCTCCTCGGCCGCCGAACCCGTCCGGGCACGGGCCGAGTTGACCTGCCCGGTCAGCTTGGCCAGCCCCTCCCGACGGTCGGCGATCGCCTTGGCGGCGGCGACGAGCGACCGCTCCGCCTCGGCGAGCTGGCGCTCCAGCTGCTGTCGGCTCTCCACCGCCTCGGCCAGCCGGATCTGGTCGTCGGTGAGCGCGGCCCGCAGTTCCTCCTCGTGCGCACGCACCTCCTCGGCCTCGGCTTCGAGCCGGTCGGGGTCGCGGCCGGGGCGCTCGTCGTCCGGGGTGGCGCTGAGGTGGCGCAGCCGCTCCCGGGCCAACTGCTCGGTCGAGCGGAACCGCTCCTGTAGCGCGGAGAGCTGGTACCAGGTGTCCTGGGCGCGGGTGAGCAGCGGGGCGTCCTCGGCCAGCGCCGCCTCCAGCTCGGCCAGCCGGGTCTGTACCTCGGCGTGCTCCCGCTCGACCTGCTCGCGGCGCTGCCGCAGCGCCGCCTCGTCGGCGATCTCCTTGTCCAGCGTGGAACGCAGCGTGGCCAGGTCGTCGGCGAGCAGCCGCAGCCGGGCGTCGCGCAGGTCGGCCTGGATCCCCTGCGCCCGCCGGGCCACCTCGGCCTGCCGGCCGAGTGGCTTGAGCTGGCGGCGCAGCTCCGCGGTCAGGTCGGTCAACCGGTTCAGGTTGACCTGCATCGCGTCGAGCTTGCGGAGGGCCTTCTCCTTGCGCTTGCGATGCTTGAGTACGCCGGCCGCCTCCTCGATGAACGCCCGCCGGTCCTCCGGCTTCGCGTGGAGTACGGCGTCCAACTGCCCCTGGCCGACGATGACGTGCATCTCCCGGCCGATTCCGGAGTCGGAGAGGAGTTCCTGGATGTCGAGAAGCCGGCAGGAGTCGCCGTTGATCTCGTATTCGCTCTCGCCGGACCGGAACATCCGTCGGGTGATCGACACCTCGGTGTAGTCGATCGGCAGCGCGCCGTCGGTGTTGTCGATCGTCAGGGTCACCTCGGCGCGGCCCAGCGGGGCCCGGCCGGCAGTGCCGGCGAAGATCACGTCCTCCATCTTGCCGCCGCGGAGTGCCTTGGCACTGTGCTCGCCGAGCACCCAGGCGATCGCGTCGACGACGTTGGACTTGCCCGAGCCGTTGGGTCCCACCACGCAGGTGATTCCCGGCTCCAGCTTGAAGGTCGTGCTGGAGGCGAAGGACTTGAAGCCCTTCACCGTCAGGCTCTTGAGATACACGCTCTCGATCCTCGTCCGACGTGACCGCCGGGCAGACTCGCCGCTTCCCGGTCGTTCCGCTCCCCGGTCCCGCCCGGCCCGACCGCGACCGGATTCGCCGGCCCGGTCGGCCGCGACCGGACGCCGGAGGAGATGGCTCGCTCCCGGCGGTGGGAGCCTGGTCAACCCGCAGGGTAACCCGGGATTCGACGCCCTGCCCGACGCGGCACGCACCGATCAGCGTATCGGATCACCCGGAACCCCTTCCGGGGCAGGACCGGACCCGGGCGGCTCAGGTCGTCCCCGGTCGGTCCGGATGTCGCATGGTCGGGCACCGACAGTCGGCCCGGATACAGAACTGCGCGCCGCCACGGACGTGTCGGCGCGCGATTTCTGGGTGCGTTTCAGTTGTCAGGCTGGGGCGCCGGTGACCCGGCGCCCGGAAGCTCAGGTCAGCGCGGGCTCGGCCAGCCGCAGCAGGTCATCTGCCTCGGCGACCGCCGCAGCGAGCCGATCGTTCTCGGCGCGCAACCGCGTAGTCTCGAACTCCAGTGCCTGAACCCTGGCACGCAGTCGGGTGACCTCGTCGAGTAGGCGCCGGTCTTGCGCCGCACCAACGTGGCCGTAGAGGGCCTTCGCCATATCGTCTCCTTGTAATGCGCTGCCGGAAAGGCCGGCCAACGCGCGCCCAACTCGTTCGCGACTACCTACCCGCAGGCAAAACGCGGGCATGGTCGGGCGCGACTGGCGACACTTCTATAGTGTGCCGATGTCCCGGCTGAGTCAAGTTCCACCGGGGCGCGGGCCACCTGTGCTGTCCACCACCCGGAACCGAGGGCTGCCGCAAGGCACGAACCAGGTCGCTGTTCGGACATCAGGAGTGTACCGCCAGTCGATGTCTCATCTGGTAACACCCCAGGCCAGCGGCCCGATCCCGCTCGCGGGCCTCCTCTTAACTCTTCCTTAGCCGCGTTGCCCCTGGCCAGGGGCCCGCGTAGCGTCCGCACGGTCGGAGAGCGGAACGAGTGGAGGTATTGGCGTGCACGGGTGGAACGAACCGGACGACCGGGACGAGGGCCCATGGGGGCCCGTCCAGCCGGCCGGTCGGGCCCAGGCGCCGGCCCGCTCGGAATATCCGGACAGCTCGGAGCCGGACCTGACGGCGGAACTCGGCACCTTCGCGCTCGGCTCGGAACACGGCACCTTCGAACCGGACCCCGAAGTCGAGACGGGGCGGGGGCGGACCGGAGCCGTACCCAGGTGGACGAGGTCCGGCGACCGGCAGCCGGACGGTCGCGGCGGCGCTCCCGCGCTGGCCCACCGGCAGGCCGATCAGCCCGGTGGTACCGGACGGCACCGGCGGCCGAGCCGCCTGCCCGGGCCGGTGGGTCTGGGGATCGCCGTGACCGCCCTGCTCGGCCTGTTCGGCGTCGGAGCCGCTCTCCTTCCGCCCAGCCTCGCCGACGCGCCCGCCGCCCGCCCGAACCAACCCGCCGCCGATGCGGCCGCCCCCGACGGGTTCGACGAGCCGACGGTGCCGCTGGACGAGCCGACCGAAGTCGACGACGAAACCGCCGCACCCACCCCCACCGCCACCCCCGTCCCACGGGCGACGCCGAAGCCCACGGCCACCACCGCCAGGCCGCCCCGGACGACCAGACCGCCGGTGCGTCGTACGTCCGCCCGGGCCCCGGCCGCCGCCAGCCAGACCGGGGACAGCCGGGAGGCGCAGGTGCTGGAGATCGTCAACCGCGAGCGCGCCGCCAACGGCTGCGGCTCGGTAGTGATCAACAGTGACCTGGCCGAGGCGGCCCGGCTGCACAGCCAGGACCAGGGCGAGCACACCAACATGTCGCACACCGGCAGCGACGGCAGCGATTTCGTGGAGCGGGCCCGGCGGGCCGGATACGACAGCCCGATCGGCGAGAACGTGGCGATGGGCTACGCCACCCCGGCCGCGGTGATGGAGGGCTGGATGAACAGCTCCGGACACCGCGCCAACATCCTGAACTGCAACGCGAAGGCGATGGGTGTCGGGGTGGCCACCGGAGCCGACGGCCGGCTGTACTGGACCCAGGTGTTCGGCTCGGCCGCCTGACCCGTACGCCGCCCTTCGGCGTGCCCGCCGCACCGGCTGACTCGTTGGCCGGTACGAGGGGGTGTGCGGCTGTGAACACCGCGGCTCACTGAGGTGCCGAGGAGCCGGGCCACGGGACTGCTGCTCGCGGTCGGGCTGCTGCTGCTCCTGCCCGGATGCCGCCTGCTCCCGAACCGCTCCGCCCCGGTGCCGCCCTGGCCGGGTAGCCCCGCCCCGAGCTGGCAGTGGCAGCTCAGCGGACCGCTCGACCCCACCGTCGACGCCGAGGTGTACGCGCTCGACGTCTTCCGCACCTCGCTGGAGGAGGCCCGCCGGCTCCGGGCCGACGGCCGGCGCCTGATCTGTTCCGTGGAGGTCGGGATCTTCCAGGAGTCCCGCCCCGACGCGACTCGGTTCCCGGCCGCCGTGCTGGGCCGCCCGGCCGGGGTACCCGGTCAGCCGAAGGGCGCCGCCCCGCGCGGCCGGTGGCTGGACATCCGGCAGTGGTCGACCCTCGAACCGGTGCTGGCCGACCGGTTCCGGCTCTGCCGGGGCAAGGGCTTCGTCGCCGTACTGCCGGTCGGGATGGACTCGTACATCCGCCGGAGCGGGTTCCCGTTGACCTTCGACGACCAGCTCACCTTCAACCGCCACGTCGCCGAGCTGGCCCGGCAGACCCGGTTGGCTCCGGGACTGACCAACGACATCGAACAGGTGATGGCGTTGGAGCCGTACTTCGACTTCGTGGTCAACGAGGAGTGCTTCCGGCGTACGGAGTGCGACCGGCTGATGCCGTTCGTGGACGCCGGCAAGCCGGTGTTCCACGTCGAGTACGAGGGGTCGGCCGTCGACTTCTGCACCGCCACCGTCGGCTACGGCTTCAGCTCCATCCGCAAGGACCGTAACCTCGGCGTACGCCGCGACACCTGCCCGCTCTGAGCCGCGCCCGCGCCGCCGCGCTGAGCGGCCCCGCGCGAAGCGGCGCCGCGCGTCGTCACCTCGGCGCCGCTGTGCGGGGTCGGGGCTGGCAGCGGGGACAGCTGAACGACGAGCGGTTCATGAATGCCTCCCGGCGGACCAGCGCGCCGCAGTGCCGGCACGGCAGCCCCTCCCGGCCGTAGACGTTCAGCTCCCGGTCGAAGTAGCCGCTCTCGCCGTTGACGTTGACGTACAGCGCGTCGAAACTCGTGCCGCCCTGCTTGAGCGCCTCTCCCAGCACGTCGCGGACGTGCCCGAGCAGCCGGGTGATCGCCGGACCGGTGAGCGCGTCGGTCGGCCGGGCACCGTGCAGGCGGGCCCGCCAGAGCGCCTCGTCGGCGTAGATGTTGCCGACGCCGGAGATCAACGTCTGGTCCAGCAGCGCCCGCTTGATCTCCGTACGACGCCGACGTACCGCGGCCACGAAGCCGGCGTCGGAGAACTCCGGATCCATCGGGTCCCGGGCGATGTGCGCGATCTCCGACGGCAGGGTCGCACCGTCCTCCGAGACCGAGAGGCCACCGAAGGTGCGCTGGTCCACGAAGCGGAGTTCCGGCCCGCCGTCGTCGAAGGTGAACCGGATCCGCAGATGGATCTCGTCGGCCGTCTCCGCCGGCCGGACCAGTAGCTGCCCCGACATGCCCAGATGCCCGATGACCGCGTCACCGCTGTCCAGCGGCAGCCAGAGGTACTTTCCGCGGCGGCAGGCGGAGAGGATCGTCCGGCCGGCGAGCACCGCCGCGAAGTGCTCGGCACCGGCGAGGTGCCGGCGGATGGCGCGCGGATGCCGTACCTCGACGGCCGCGATCCGGCGGTTGGTCACCCAGCGGCTCAGGCCCTCCCGGACCGTCTCCACCTCGGGCAGTTCAGGCATGTGACCCTCGATCAGCTCGGCGTGCTGGACCCACCGGTGGAACCCCCGGCCGGCGCGGTACGGGAACCTGTGGCGGGATCGGTCGCCGGATCCGCGTGATGCCCCGGAGCGGCCACCAGATCGACCGCGGCATCGATGCCCACGGTCGCGTCGGCACCTGCGCCGGATTCGGCCCCGGCGGCAACCTCCGGAGCATGGCCGTCGTCGACCGCCGCGACCGGAGCACCCGGCGACGGCGCGACCGGAGCACCCGGCGACGGCGCGGCAGCCGGCTCGACGGCGTCCTCGCCCTGGTCGGAGAGGGTCCGCCAGGCCGCCTCGGCGGCCCGCTGCTCGGCCTCCTTCTTGCTGCGGCCATCAGCGCCGCCGTACTTCCGGCCGGCAACCACCACCCAGGCGGTGAAGGTCTTGGCGTGATCCGGGCCCGCCTCGTCGATCCGGTACTCGGGAACGCCGAGTCCCAGCGCGGCGGTCAGCTCCTGGAGGCTGGTCTTCCAGTCCAGCGCCGCCCCACGCCCGGCCGACTCCGCCATCAGCGGGTCGAAGAGCCGGTGGATGACGATCGCCACGGTGTCCAGCCCGTACTGGAGGTAGATCGCGCCGAGCAGGGCCTCGAGCGTGTCCGCGAGGATGCTCGCCTTGTCCCGGCCGCCGGTGCTCTCCTCGCCCTTGCCCAACAGCAGGTAGGGCCCGAGACCCGCCGGGCCGAGCCGCCGGGCCACGTCGGCCAGCGCCCGCATGTTGACCACGCTGGCCCGCAACTTGGCCAGTTGTCCCTCGGGCAGGTCCGGATGGTTGTGGAACAGCGCCGTCGTGATCACCACGCCCAGCACCGAGTCACCGAGGAACTCGAGCCGTTCGTTGGTCGGCAGGCCACCGTTCTCGTACGCGAAGGAGCGGTGGGTGAGGGCCCGCTCCAGCAGCTCCGGGTCCAGGGCGACGCCGAACGCCGCTTCGAGGTGGGTGATCGGCGGTCGCCGCCGCTTGTCCTTGGTCATGCCGTTACCTCGGTGTCGGTGATGCGGTTGGCCCCCGTCAGTTCGGCGAGCAGCGTGGATACCGCCGCGATGGCCCGGCGGCGGTGCAGGTGGGCGGCGAGCGCGATGCCGGAGGCGACGTCGTCGCCCCGGGCCGCGCCGTGGCAGACCACCACGACGCCGGCCACCCCCAGCAGCGCGGCGGCCCGTGGGGCACCGCCGCCGGCCGGCGGACCTCCGGCCATGGCGTACGCGCCTTCGATCCCCTTGAGCAGTACGTTGCCGGTGAAGCCATCGGTGACCACCACGTCGGCGCGGGCACCGAGGGCCACGTCGTGTCCCTCGACGAGCCCGACGTACCGGCCGTCGGCCGGCAGTGGCTGATCGGCGATCACCGGATCGGCGGCCCGCCGGGCCCGGTCGCCCTTGCCGGTCTCGGTGCCGATGGACAGCAGACCGACCCGGGGTTCGGACACCCCGTGCGCGACGGCGGCGTAGGCCGCGCCGAGCACGGCGTGCCGGGCCAGGGTGGCCGGACGGGCCTCCAGCGAGCCACCGACGTCGAGCAGTGCGACCGGACCGTCGAGGGCCGGCAGGGTGGCGATCAACGCCGGACGCCGGACGCCGGGCCAGCGACCGAAGCCGAGTACGGCGGCGGTCACGGTGGCACCCGTCGAACCGGCCGAGACGACGGCGTCGGCCGCTCCCTCGGCCACGGCGGCCACCGCCGCCCGGATGGTGCTGTCCGAGCGGACGAGCGCGGCGGGGTCCCCGGTCATCGCGACGGCCTCGCGTACCGGCCGGACGGCAACCCGGTCCCGCTCAGCGGGCCGGAGCATGGCGATCAGCTCGTCGGCGACCTCAGCCGGGCCGACAAGCAGGAGACGCAGATCGGGGTCAGCGCCGAACGCCCGCAGAGCGCCGTCAACCACGACGGCGGGAGCATCGTCCCCGCCGAGGAGGTCGACGGCGATCCGCACGGTGCCCGGCTCCACGGGAACGCCGGCCGGCCGAAGTCGGTCGGCGGCGGCGGGAGCCGGCACACCGGGCAGTCGCCAGGGCGGGTGCGCCGCCCGACCAGAGGTCGGTGGCGTCACTCGGGATCCAGGTCAGACCTCGATGACCTGGCGGCCGTTGTAGGTGCCACAGACGCTGCAGGCCGCGTGCGGCAGCTTCGGCGACTTGCACTGCGGGCAGGCGACGGTCGCGACCGCCGTGGTCTTCCAGTTCGCCCGGCGGGACCGGGTGTTGCTGCGCGACATCTTGCGCTTGGGGACGGCCACGGTTCTTCCTACTCTTCTTGACGGGTCAGTTGCGACAGGCCCGCCCAGCGGGAGTCGACCTGCTGGTGGCTGTGGTCAGCCGGCAGTTCGTCCCACTGCACCCCACACTCGGGGCACAAGCCTGGGCAGTCTTCCCGGCACACGGGGTTGGTCGGCAGTGCGAGCACCACCGCGTCCCGCAGTACCGGTTCCAGGTCGATCAGGTCGCCCTGCATCCGGCCCACCTCGTCCTCTTCGGTGGTCTCGACCGTGGTGCTGTGCTCGTAGGCGTACAGCTCCTGGATCGGGACGACCAACGAGTCCGTGATCGGGCGCAGGCAGCGGCCGCACTCGCCCTTGACGGGACCGGTGACGGTCCCGGAGACGAGTACGCCCTCGGACACCGACTCGAGCCTCAGGTCGAGGCTCAGTTCCGCGCCCTCCGGCACGCCGATCAGCTCCAGCCCGAGGTCTGCCGGTGCCGGTGCCGTCCGAGCGACCGTACGCAGCACTCCAGGACGGCGCGGCAGTTCCCTCGTGTCGAGGACCAGCGGCGACCTGGGGTTGAGGTGGGTCGGCAGATGCTTGGGCATAGTCAGACTCCGGCCTGTGCGAGGCCGACGAAACAGGTTACCTGAGCAGCGGGCTTAGCGTCGAATTGGGGCAGGCCAGCCCGGTCCTGAACGGCTCGGACCGGGTCGGCGATCCGGACGGCGCGCTCAGAACGGCAGAGGACGTTCATTCTCCTCCCCAGCGAAGGTACCGATCTCCCGCAGCGCGTGCATCTTGTCCCGGCCGCGCTCGATGGAGGCCAGCGCCCGGGTCAGGAACTGCTCGAAATTGGCCAGCGCGGTGTCGACGTAGTCGTCGACCTCCTCGCGGAGCCGCTGGGCCTCGGCCCGGGCCTCGGCGACGATCCGGGCACCCTCGTGCTCGGCGGAGACGGTGATCTCGTTGACCGAGACCAGCCGGGCGTGTTCCGCCTCACCCTCGCTGATGATCCGGTCCGCCTCGCGCTTGCCGGCATCCATGATCTTGTCGCGCTCGTCCAGCAGAGCCGCCGCCCGACGCAGGTCGACGGGCAGTTCGACGCGCAGTTCCTCCAGGGCACCGATCATTTCAGCGCGGTCGACCATGGCGTTGTTGCGGGACATCGGGACGGAACGCGCCGTCTCCACCATGCCGATGATCTCGTCTATGCGATCGAGCGGGTCCACCGGTACCTCACTCCCGTCGTTGCTTCGGTCGACATACATGATGGGGTGTCAGACCGGATTACTGCTCAACCAATGATGCGGTGCGCCCCGGACCGGGCTGGCGATCGACCCGGGACCGGCGCGTCGCCGCAGGCCAACGGGCGTCTGAGGCTGGCCGGAAAGGCTGGTCGCCGAGCCGGGCGGCGCCGGCGTCGAGGCCGGCGGACCGGTCACCGGGACCGGGCGGGACCGTCGCCGGTCAGGAACCCGGACGGACCAGCCGTTCCCGCAGGCGCTCACGGACCACGTCCGGAACGTGCGGGGAGACGTCACCGCCCCATTTGGCGACGTCCTTGACCAGGCTCGAGGAGAGAAACGAATAGAGCGGGCTGGTGGGCATGAACAACGTCTCGACCCCGGCCAACCCGATGTTCATCTGGGCCATCTGCAACTCGTAGTCGAAGTCGCTCACCGCCCGCAACCCCCGGACGACGACAGCGGCCTGCTGGGTACGGCAGAAGTCGACCAGCAGACCCTGGAACGACTCCACCCGTACGTTGCCGTCGGGGGCGGTCACCTCGCGGAGCATGTCGATCCGCTCGTCGACGGTGAAGAGCCCACGCTTGGACTCGTTGATCAACACGCCGACGATCACCTCGTCAAACAGTCGGCTCGCCCGACCGATGATGTCCAGGTGACCGTTGGTGACCGGATCGAAGGAGCCGGGACAGACCGCACGTCTCACGATCGGCGACCGTACCAAAGAGTGGTCTCGCCGTAACGGCGGCTGCGCTCGGCAGTGATTCCCTGCACCCAGTCGACCGGTCCGGTCCGGGTGGACCGCTCCAGCACCAGCAGGGCGTCCGGGGCCAGCCAGCCGTTGTCGCGCAGCGCCACCTGCACCACCGCGAGGTCGGCGTCCGGTACGGCGTACGGCGGGTCGGCGAAGACGACGTCGTAGCGACCGCCCTCGGGCGGTGTGCCGAGCACCTGGGCGACCTTCCCGGTGACCAGTCGGGCGGTGCCGCTCAGTGGGCTCGCCGGGGTCGAGCGCAGCGCGGCGAGGTTCTCCCGGATGATCCGGGCGGCCCGGGGATCGGACTCCACCAGGAGCACCTGGGCGGCGCCCCGGGACAGCGCCTCCAGCCCGACCGCGCCGGAGCCGGCGTACAGGTCGGCGAAGCGCGCACCGGTCAACTCCGTCATCGACTCGACCGCGCTGAACAGTGCCTCCCGGACCCGGTCACTGGTCGGCCGGGTGTTCGCCCCGGGCGGCGCGGAGATCCGGCGTCCACCGAGCACTCCCGCGACGATCCGGGTCATCCCGACTTCCTCTCCATGGGCCCGACGCTACGCGATGATCCGGTCTCGCCTCCGGAAGGCTGGCAACGGACAAAACGACAGGGCGCACGCACCGAGGGAGATAGCTCCATCACCGCCCGTTTATCAATCATCTCGAATTCACAACATCATCGTTAGAGAAGCCTGAAGAGTATCCGCGTTCGACGGCAATCGCTAAGGTCGTGCGCTGTGCCGGCTGCGTCTTGCCGGCCTACGACGCCAGGAAGGCAATTTTCGCAGGTCGCGCCGTACCGGCAGCGGCCCTCATCGCCATTCCCACGTCGTACCGTGACGCTCTCATCTCTCAGGAGTACGCGTGATCCGTCCTAAGCTGTCGCTTCGGCGATCGGCCGCCATCATCGGGGCCGCGTTCCTCGGCCTCGGCGCGGCGGTCGCGGTGGCCGCGCCCGCGAGCGCCCACCACCCCGAGATCTTCGGGACCTACTGCAAGGTCCAGGGGAGCAACAACTACGAGTTCAAGTGGACGGTCGGCAACAGCGAGAACATCAAGGCTGAGGTCATCCAGGTCCGCCCCGGCGCGGTCGGGGACATCAAGGTCGGCGCGGAGCTGAACCCGAAGGGTGGCGCTCCGCTCACCGGCACCGAGATCCGCACCGCCAACTCGGCTCAGCAACTCAACAAGTCGCTGACGGTCAAGGCCAAGTGGATCAGGCCCAACCAGATCGTCACCGAGGACCGTACGGTCGACGCAGTGGGCACGGGCAAGTGCAAGACCCCGCCCACCACCCCGCCGACGACCCCGACTCCGACCCCGCCGGCGACCCCGACCCCGGAGCCGACCCCGCCGACGACCCCCACCCCGGAGCCGACCCCGCCGACGACCCCGACCCCGGAGCCGACCCCGTCGGTGACGCCGGAACCGGTCGAGCCGGTGGGCACCTACGAGTCCACCTGTGACGAGCTGATCCTCACGCTCGAGAACCCCACCGACGAGTCGATCACCATCGTCTTCACGCCGAACGAGGGCGACGCGAAGACCCTCACGGTGGCGCCGGGCGAGACCGGCAGCGTCAAGTTCCCCGCCAAGGCCGGCCTGACCGTCACCCCGAGCGGTGAGGGCATCGAGGGCGACCCGATCAAGTACGAGGAGCCGCAGGACTGCGGTGGCGGTGGCGGTGGCGAACTGCCGCTGACCGGTGCCGCTGCCGGTGGCATCGCGGGTGGCGCTCTGCTGCTGCTCGGTGCCGGTGTGGTGCTGTACATCGTGGCCCGTCGCCGTCGGGTGACCTTCACCGCCTGATCGGTAAGACCAGCACGATCTGAACCAAACGCCTGAGGGCGCGTCGACCGGAAACGGTCGGCGCGCCCTCAGCGTCTTCCCGGCGTACGCCAGTCAGCGGGCTTGGCTGAGGTCAGGCGTCGCGGTCGCGGGGTACCCAGTAGACGATGCGGCCGGCCAGCAACGCGGGGTGTACCTCAGGTAGGTCTTGAAGCGCTCTCGCGAGTTGGGCGGCGAGATAGATGAGCAGACCGGTCCGGTTGTTTCGGTAAAGGTGGAGCAACATCCGGCGGGCAAGTGAGCACGGCCACTCGGCACCACACGCACGACACCGGAACGACGGCCGCATCGGCGTATGGGGTCGGCGCGGGATGTGCGGCCGGGTCATACCTACTTGACCCCGTGGGCTCGCCCGACACATCCGCTGCGGCGAGCCTGACCTGTCGGCAGCGCCCCCACCCTTCCGATCGCCCGAGAGCCGGTCAAGGGGTTCCACAGCGACTGGCGGTTGTTCCTCGGACGGTGGCGGGCCTGTCGGGGTGGGGCGTCCGGGGTCACGACCACGGGCACGGAAGCGTCCCCGCGCACTGCCGCGCGGTACTTGGTCCGGGCCAGCGACGGCACCTCGGGCGCGTACGGCACCGGAATCCGGTCGCCCCAGTCCGGGCAGACCCATCGGAACCCACAGCGGCAGTAACGCCAGAGGCGGCGCCAGTCTCGGCGATGCAGCGGCCTGGGTCGTAGAAGCCAATTCATGTCCCCTCCTCTGCTGAACTGGAGGCAGGGACGGCGCTCAGGCTCCGACAGCTTCGGGCGCCACCCCCACCGGCAACCCCCACCCGTCCGTGCACCTTGCGACCTGGGTTCGAACAGGGGCGCTTGCTACCACTCTGTATGGGAACCGCCTACGCTCGGGAGCCGTACCCGTGCCGCAACAAAGGTGCGGCAATCGGAGTGGAGATGAAAACCGGACCCGAACTACGGCAGGCACGGCGCGAAGCGGACCTCACACTCGCTCAGATCGCCCGCCTTGGCGGCCTGTCCACCAGCCATCTGTCCCGGATCGAGGCCGGCGAGCGGCCGGTCACGCCGGCCACGATCGAGCTGTACCAACGGGCGATACGTCGGACGATCACCGAGGCGCCGTCGCCTACCGTTGACGAGGTGAGACGTAAGGACTTTCTCTCGTTGGCCGGAGCTACCCTCGCTGGCACGGTCGCGGGCACCCCGGGACGGATGCGCCCAGTGGATCGCGTGGGAGATCTGGCGCGGGGACGGGCGCGAGCTACACGAAAGCCTGATACCGGCCGCCCTACGGCCCGCCGCGACTCAGCTCGTTCAGCGTCGCCAACTGGTCCGCACGCCCACCGGGTTCGTGCGCTTCCCCCACCCGGGCCTCATCGACTTCCACCTGGCGTGCCGGGTCTTCGACGGGATCGCGACGGGTACGAGCGAGCGGCTCGAGGCCGTCCAGACCAGCCATGCAACCGATCTCGTGATCCGCGAGTTTGTCGAACAGGATCCGGCCAGCGAAGCGACCCTCAGCCGATGGATGAGGAGCGGCGCAACCGACGTGTTGCGGGTGAACGCGGCTGGCATCCTGGCGAAGACCGCGACGCCCGAGACAGCAGACCTGGTGATAGCGGCGCTGCGGGCTGACGAGGCAATGCGGGTGCTGTACCTGACGGCGGTCGCGAGCCGGGTCCTCGCGCTGCCCTGGACGCTCGCGACCCAACTCGCTCAGGGTTCGGGCGCCGTCGGATCGGATGCGGTACTGAAGCTGGCCGAAGAGCTACGCAATCCGCGCGACGCAGCGGCCCGGTGGTGTAGTGCCCTGCTCCTGCATCGAGCCGGGGCAGCCGGCCGCGAGCCGGTCAAGGCGGCCGTCGCCGAGGCCCTGCGAGCCGAGAGCGCGCCCGAAAACCTGCGCACCATGGCCGGGCTCCTGGCGGGTGCGGACCCGATCACGACGACTCTGGAGAGGCCTCGATGATTCTCGTTTCCGTTCAACCCGGGCAGGAAGTCATGTCGACACTGACGGACGAGCTTCAGGCACGCGGCGTCGCAAACGGGGCGATCGTGTCGCTGATCGGAGCGGTCGAGGGCTGCGCGATCTCCACGATGGAACTCACCGGGACCGGTGAGGTCAAGGACGGCACCGTGCACATTCACGTCGTGCTCGGCCGCCAGGAAGACGAAGCGAAGGCCGGTCATCTGCATTGGGGCAAGGTCGAACACTTCTTCGTGAACGCCTACGTCATGCCTCTGTGACCGCCAACCGCCCCTACCCCTTCTCCAGGTACTCGGCGCGTTCGGAGTCCACCAACGTGGCCACCGAGGCGGCGAGCGCCGGATGCCGGTCCAGCTCCGGATCCTCCTCGACCAGGGCGATCGCCTCGGCCCGGGCGTTGCGGATCAGTTCGGCGTCGCGCAGCAGCGAGAGCAGCCGCAGATGCGACCGTCGGCCGGACTGGGTCGCCCCCAGTACGTCCCCCTCGCGGCGCTGCTCCAGGTCGAGTTCGGCCAGCCGGAAACCGTCCGTGGTGGAGGCCACCGAGTCCAGCCGCTCCCGGGCCGGCGCACCCTCGACCGCCTCCGTCACCAGCAGGCAGAGTCCGGCGGCGGAACCCCGGCCCACCCGGCCACGGAGCTGGTGCAGTTGGGAGACGCCGAACCGGTCCGCGTCCAGCACGATCATCACGGTCGCGTTCGGTACGTCGACGCCCACCTCGATCACCGTCGTCGCCACCAGTACGTCGAGATCCCCGGCGGCGAACGTCCGCATCACCGAGTCCTTCTCGTCGGCCGGCAACCGCCCGTGCAGTACGCCGATCCGCAGCCCGTGCAGCGGCCCGTCGGCCAGCAGTGGCGCCACCTCCGCCACCGCCAGCGGGGGACGCCGGCCGTCCTCGCCGGCCGCCCCGACCTCCTCCGGTGTCGTCGCCTGGTCACCGATCCGGGGGCAGACCACGTACGCCTGGTGGCCGGCGGCGACCTCCTCGCGCAGCCGTCGCCACGCCCGGTCGAGGTACGCCGGTTTCTCCGCCGCCGGCACGACGTGCGAGGCGATCGGCGAACGACCACGCGGCAGCTCGGACAGGGTGGAGATCTCCAGGTCGCCGTAGACGGTCATCGCCACGGTGCGCGGGATCGGGGTCGCGGTCATCACCAGCACGTGCGGCGGCTGCTCTGCCTTGGCCCGCAACGCGTCCCGCTGCTCGACCCCGAACCGGTGCTGCTCGTCCACCACCACCAGGCCGAGATCGGCGAAGTCGACCCCCTCGTACAGCAGGGCATGGGTACCCACGACGATGCCGGCTTCCCCGGCGGCCACCGTCTCGAGCGCACGCCGTCGGGCCGCCGCGCCCAGTGAACCGGTGACCAGGGCCAGCCGGGTGCCGTCCGGGTCGCCGTCCAGCTCACCGGCCCGGCCGAGCGGGCCGAGCAGGTCGAGCATCCCCCGGTAGTGCTGCGCGGCCAGTACCTCGGTGGGAGCGAGCAGGGCGGCCTGGCCACCCGCGTCGACCACCTGGAGCATCCCGCGCAGCGCGCAGACCGTCTTGCCGGAGCCGACCTCGCCCTGCAACAACCGGTGCATCGGATGTGCGGTCGCCAGGTCCGCCGCGACCTCCTCACCGACCGTGCGTTGCCCGGCCGTCAGCTCGTACGGCAGCCGGGCGTCGAACGCGGCGAGCAGGCCGTCGTCCCGACGTGGTCGGGGGCGGGCCGGCCAGGCCGCCGCGCGGTGCTTCCGCTGCACCAGGGTCAGCTGTACGGCGAACGCCTCGTCCCACTTCAACCGGTGCCGGGCCCGGTACAGCTCCTCCTTGGTGGCCGGCCGGTGGATTCCCCGCAGTGCGGTGCCCAGGCCGGTTAGGTTGCGGCTGGCCCGCAGGGTCGCCGGCAGCGGGTCCTCCGGTGGGGTGACGGTGTCCAGCACCACCCGGACGCACTTGGCGATCACCCAGGTGGGTACCGCCGCTGCGGCCGGATAGACCGGGATCAGCGCACCGGCGAACTCCTCGATCTCCTCGCTCGCCGCCGCCTCGGCACCGTCCGCACCGTCGGCGCCCGCCCCGCCCTCGCCACCGTCGCCGCTCCCGTCGCCGAGCAGGACGTACTCCGGGCCGTTGAGCTGGCGCTTGCCCCGGAACTCGGTGACCTTTCCGGCGAACAGCCCCCACCGGCCCGGTCGCAGGTCCCGTTCCCGCCACGCCTGGTTGCCGAAGAAGGTGAGGGTCAGTACGCCGCCGCTACCGTCCCCGACGGTCACCTCCAGCAGCTTCCCCCGGCGCTGGCGCATCGGCCGCACGTCCGTACGCCTCACCTGGCCGAGCACGGTGACCTGCTCGCCGACCTCCAGGGAGCGGATGTCGGTGTGCTCGCCCCGCTCGTCGTACCGGCGCGGAAAGTGGTAAAGCAGGTCGCCCGCCGTGTGCAGGTCGAGATGGTTGGCCAACGCCTTCGCGGTCTTCTCCCCGACGAGCTTGCGCAGCGGCGTGTCCAGTTGGGCCGAGTTCGGATCTTCGGTCGTCATCGGTCCCCCACGAGCGCTGTCATCGGCCCCCCACGAGCATCGTCATTCGACTCCCACCAGCAAGGGGTAGAACGGCTGACCGCCGGAGTAGTGGTGTACCTCGACGAACGGCCAGCGCCGGGCCACGTGCGCCCGGACGACGTCGGCCAGGCCATCCGGCGCGTCGGCGCCGAGCAGCAGCGTGACCAGTTCCCCACCGCCCCCGAGCATCCGGTCGAGCAGCGCCTCGCAGGTCGCCACCAGATCGCTGCCGATCAGGTGTACCTCGCCGTCCACCAGCCCGAGTACGTCACCGGGCTGGCACGGGCCCGCCACCGTCAGCGCCTCCCGGCTGGCGTGGCAGACCTCGGCGTACCGGCAGGCACCGGCCGCCTCCGCCATCGCGATCACGTCGTCCGCGAACCGGCGGGCCGGATCCCGTACGGCGAGCGCGGCGAGCGCCTGCACCGGCGACCGGGTCGGCACCACGCTCACCCGTACTCCGAAGGGCTGCGCCTCCTCCGCCGCGACCCCGGCCACCGCCTGGGTGTTGGGATCGTTGGGCAGTACCACCACCCGGGGTGCGCCGGTCGACCTGATCGCGTCGAGCAGCTCCCCGGCGGACGGGTTCGCGTCCACCACGGCGGCTCCCTCGGCCGCGAAGATGGCCGCCAGTCCGGGGCCGGCCGCCACCACCACCGCCGCCCGCTCCGGCGTTCCCGGGGCCGCCGCCGGGGCGGAAACGGGCCGGGGCGCCTGATCCTCGAAGCGGGTGACGGAGATCTGGTACGGCCGACCGGCGACCACGCCAGCCTCGATCGCCGCGCCGACGTCGTTGACGTGGACGTGGACGTTCCAGGTGGCCGTCTCCCCCGGGCCGGCCCCGTCGCCGACCACCACCAGCGAGTCGCCGAGCCGGTCCAGTTCCGCCCGCAGCCTCCGCACCGCCGTGGGTTCGGCGTCGAGCAGGAACTGCACCTCGTACGCGTACTCCGGCGAGCCGGTCTCCCGGGCTGCCGTCGCCGGCCGGTTCGACGGTGCCGGCTCGGCGGCCTCGGCTCCCGGGCCCGCTCCCGACCCCGGGCGCGGACCGGACCCAGTCGGTGGCGTGGACCCGACCGGTGGCGTGGCCCCGGCCGGTGGCGTGGAGCCGGCCGGTGGCGTGGAGCCGGCCGGTGGCGTGGAGCCGGCCGGTGGCGTGGAGCCGGCCGGTGGCGTGGAGCCGGCCGGTGGCGTGGAGCCGGCCGGCGCCTGGGTGGGCGAGTCGCCGGTGACGACCTCGACGAGCGCGTCGAGCAGGACGCAGAGGCCGCGCCCACCAGCGTCCACGACTCCGGCACGGGCCAGCGCCGGTAGCTGTTCCGGCGTGCGTGCCAGGGCCTCGTCGGCGGCGGACGCGGCGGCCCGGGCAACGGACGCGAGATCGTCGGTGTCGGCCCGCTCGGCGGCGGTCGCCGCCGCGGCGGCGACGCTGAGCACGGTCCCCTCCACCGGTCTCGCCACCGCCGCGTACGCCGTGGTGCTGGCCGCGCGGAGGGCCGCCGCGAGCGCCCGGCCGCGTACCGCCGGGACGTCGCAGAGGCTGTCGGCCAGGCCGCGAAGGATCTGCGAGACGATCACACCCGAGTTGCCCCGGGCGCCCAGCAGCGCTCCCCGGGCCAGCAGCCGTAGCACCCGTCCGTGCGGCGGATGTCCGGCATCGGCCGGGTCGTCCGGGTCGTCCGGGTCGTCCGGGTCGAGCCGCAGCGCCTGCTCGGCCGAGGTCAGCGTGAGCACCAGATTGGTGCCGGTGTCCCCGTCCGGCACCGGGAAGACGTTGAGCTGGTTGATCTCGTCCTGGTGCCGCTCGAGCGCGGCCAGCCCGCCCGCGCACCACCGGCGCAGGGCGGCGGCGTCAAGGGTCTGCAGCACGGCGAGAAGCCTACTGGCGCCCCCTGACCCACCGCTGGCACAGCCGCGCGATCTTCCGGTCGGCGTGGCCGGCGAAGACGCCCACCGAGCCCGCCCGGGACGCCGGTGGAGCCGATTGGCCCGGCGGACCGGGCATCGGGTAACCTGACCAGGTTGCCGGGCGGCACCCTGCCCGCGACCTGACGAACGATCAATTCCAGGAGTATCCCGTGGCTAGCGTGTGCGACATCTGTGGCAAGGGGCCTGGCTTCGGCCACAACGTGTCCCACTCGCACCGGCGGACCAACCGCCGCTGGAACCCGAACATCCAGTCGGTGCGGACCCCGGCGGGCGGCGGCACGACCCGCAAGCTCCAGGTCTGCACCTCGTGCATCAAGGCCGGCAAGGTCGCCCGCGCCTGAGCACGCCGCAATAACGTACCAATAGCCGCCGGGAACACCACCCGGCGGCTATTGGCGTGCACGGAACTCGTGCTCCGGATCGGCCGGAGAGTCAGAGCGACCGCCCGAAGGACAGCACGTCCGGCTCGTCGCGGTAGTACCCGAAGTCCTCGATCCGCTCGTACCCACTGCGCTGGTAGAGCGCGATCGCCTCGGGCTGCCGGTCGCCACACTCCAGGATCAGCCGGCGCCGCCCGTGCTCCCGGGCGGAGCGTTCGACCGCGGCCAGCAGCGACCGGGCGATCCCGCGTCCACGCGCCGTCGACGCCACGTACAGCCGCTTCAGCTCGGCGAGCTCACCGGAGTCGCCGTGGGAGCGCCAGCCGGCGCAGCCGACCGGAACGTCATCCAGGTACGCCACCAGGAACGTCCCGGACGGCGGGACGAACTCGGCCGCCGCGACCGGGGTCTCGTCGCCCTCGCCGCCGTACCGGGTCGCCAGGTCGGCGAGCGCGGCGACGACAAGTCCCTGCGCCACCGGGGAGTCATAGCGTTCGGAACGGATCTCCAGCTCACTCACGGGCGCAAGGGTACGACCCCGACCGCTCCTTACCGATCCTGGGTCTGGCCTCAGCGGAAGTGGTCCCATCCGGCGGCACCCTTGTACGTCCGCCCGTCCACCGTCACTCCCGCACCGTGCACCACGTGACCGATCAGGCGAAACCCGGTGGGCAGCGGCAGGTCCTCCGGAAAGGCCGCGACGATGGCGTGATCGTCGCCACCACCCAGCACCCAGCCGAGCGGATCCACCCCGAGGGCGTGTGCCGCGTCCCGCATCTGGTCCGGCACCTCGAACGCGGCGCCGAGCAGGTCGATCCCGACCCGGCTCGCCGCCGCCACGTGGCCGAGATCGGCGAGCAGTCCGTCCGACACGTCGATCATCGCGGTGGCGCCGTGCCGAGCCGCCTGCGGACCCGCCCCGTACGGCACCTCCGGTCTCCGGTACGCCTCGACCAGCACCTTCGGGGTACGGAATCCGCGGGACAACACGGTGTATCCGGCGGCGGCGTACCCGAGCCGACCGGCGAGTGCGACGACGTCACCGGCGCGCGCCCCGCTGCGTACCACCGGGGCACGACCGCCGAGGTCGCCGAGGGCGGTGACCGCGATGGTCAGGGTGGGACTGGCCGACATGTCCCCGCCGACCACGCTCGCACCCACCCGGGCAGCCTCGGCGGCGAGACCGTCGGCGAGTTCCTCGGTCCACTGCACCTCCAGGTCCGGCGGCATGCAGAGGGCGACCAGCAGAGCGGTCGGCACCGCGCCCATCGCCGCGATGTCGGCGAGGTTCGCCGCCGCCGCCCGATGCCCGATGTCCACCGCACTCGCCCAGTCCCGCCGGAAGTGCCGCCCCTCGACCAGTACGTCCGTGGAGGCGACCACCCGGCCGTCCGGGGCGTGTACCACCGCCGCGTCGTCGCCGGGCCCGAGCAGTGTGGCGTGCCCGCTGGCCAGCCGCGCTGTCACCCGGGCGATCAGACCGAACTCGCCGGCCCGTGCGACGCTCACGCCAGCCCCCGACCGCACTGGTCGCCGGACAGGATCCGGCGTCTTCCCGGCCCAGCCACGCACACACCGAGCCGGACGATTCGATCGCTCATCGTGTCTCCCTTGACCACCGATCGGGATCCGACCTGCTCCGTACGGTATTTTCACGGTCGAGCCGCTCGGCGGCGGACGGGAGGCGGGTCGTGGTCCAGGCGTACATCCTCATCCAGACCGAGGTCGGAAGGGCACGTGACGTGGCCGCGCACATCTCGGATATTGCCGGAGTCGTCCGGGTCGACGCGGTCACCGGGCCGTACGACGTGGTCGTGCTCACCGAGGCGCACACCGTGGACGAGTTGGGCAAGATGATCGTCAGCAAGGTGCAGCTGGTGCCGGGCATCACCCGCACGCTGACCTGCTCGGTGGTGCGGCTGTAGATGGAACGCACCACGATGCCGGGGCAGCAGCCGGACGCGTCCCAGCCCGAGCCGGACGCCAGCACGGACCCCGGCGACCGGACAGAGCAGACAGAACGGACGGACCGGCGTGGCCCGGACCGGACCACCCGACAGGCCGCGCTGTGGGCGACGGTGGTCGCCCTGCCACTGACCGCCCTCGTCGCGGTGCTGGTCTTCGGACAGCTCAACCCGGACCCGGTGGCCACGCCCGAGCCGTCGCCCAGTTCGGCCCGTCCGCAGTCGACCGCACCGGTCGAGATGGCCGCACCGGCACTGGCCGAACGACCGGCCACCGTCTGCCGGGCGCTGCTGTCCCGGCTGCCGGCCACGATCCGCGACCTCGGCCAGCGTCCGGTGACCGCCGGGCCGGAGCAGAACGCCGCGTACGGTGATCCGGCTCTCACCGTCTCGTGCGGGGTGCCGAAGCCCACGGTCGCGCCGACCGCGGACCTCTGGATGGTCAACAAGGTCTGTTGGCACACCGAGCACGGCGACGCCGGCCTGGTGCTGACCACTGTGGACCGGGAGGTGCCGGTACGGCTCGTCGTACCGCAGGGGCAGGAGCAGACGGTGCAGTGGGCCGCCCCGGTGTCCGAGTCGTTGGTCGCCTCGGTGCCGTCGGTGCCGGACGTCCCGACCGGCTGCGCCGGGGGCTGACACCCGCGGAGCCCGCCGCGACCGACACGCCGACGCGGGTACGCCGCCCGCCCGGCGGAGCATTCGTTCGTCAATGCAGCCCGGTACCCCGACGCAAGGCGGTCCGGATCAGCCGGTTCACCAGCTTCGGGTACTCCAACCCGGTCGCGGCCCACATCTGCGGGAACATCGACCTCGGGGTGAACCCCGGCATGGTGTTGATCTCGTTGAGATAGACGTCCAGATCCGGGGTGACGAAGAAGTCGACCCGGGCCAGGCCGGCACAGTCCAGTGCGGTGAAGGTACGGCAGGCGTACTCCTGCACCTGCCGGGTCACCCGGTCCGGCAGCCCGGCAGGAATCTCGTACTCGGAGCCCTCGTCGAGATACTTCGCCTCGAAGTCGTAGAAGTCGCGCTCGGCCACCTTCACCTCGGCCAGCAGCGATGCCTCGGGGCCACCACCGGCCTCTGCCTCCAGCACCCCGCACTCGATTTCCCGGCCGACGATCGCGGCCTCGACCAGCACCTTCGGGTCGACCTGCCGCGCCAGCGCGACGGCCGCGTCCAGGTCGTCCCAGTCGGAGACCTTGCTGATCCCGACCGACGAACCGGCCCGGGACGGCTTGACGAAGACCGGAAGCCCGAGCCGCTGCTTGTCCTCCTCGGTCAGGCTGACCCCGTTGCGCAGCACCACGTACGGGCCGACCGGGATTCCCTCGGCCGTGGCGAGCTTCTTGGTGAACTCCTTGTCCATCGCCGCCGCCGAGGCGAAGACGTTGGCGCCGACGTACGGAATGCCGGCCATCTCCAGCAGCCCCTGGATGGTGCCGTCCTCCCCGTAGGCACCGTGCAACGCCGGGAACACCACGTCGACGTCGGCCAGCGCCCGGGGCCCCTCGGCGGGATCCAGCATCATCAGCCCGCTGCCGGTCGGGTCGGCCGGCAGCACGACGGTCGAGCCGGCGGCCGCGGTGATCTCCGGCAACTGGCGCTCCGTGATGGCGAACCGGGCCGGGTCACCGTCGGTCAGGACCCATTGACCGGCCCGGGTGATGCCCACCGGAACCACGTCGTACTCGTCCGGGTCCAGCGCGGCGAGGATGCTGCCCGCGCTGACGCAGGAGATCGCGTGTTCGGTGCTGCGCCCGCCGAAGACGACGGCCACACGGGTCTTGCCTGGGGTGGTCACTCCGGTCACCTTTCGTTCGCGTCACCGCTAGTTCGCGTCGCCGCTAGTTCGCGTCACCGCTCGGGCCTCGAACCGTTCCGGCGCGGCGGACGCCGATCGCCACCTGGATCTCGATCGCGACCGTTCACGCCACAACCACGGAAGGTACCCGCCGGGGCGCCGCCGTGCTCCTCGTACGCCCACCGGGTGACCCTACTCTGCGTGGCCAACTTCCGGGTCCACACCCCTTTTCAGGACCGGGAAACCATCGCCGGGGAAGCAAGACGAACACGATACGTAACCAGTTGCGAACTGTGGCCGAAGCGACTGGAGCGCCCGGAGGTGCCGCTGCGTCGTCGCGGGTGGCGCGCGCCGTCTAGGCTCCTCGTCTTGTGAGTTCCGATTCGGTTATCGACAGCCTGACCGTCGCGGTGGGTGCCAATCCCGACGACGTTCCGCTGCGCCTGCATCTGGCCGGGCTGCTGCTCGACGCCGGTCGGCCCGCCGAGGCCATCGCGCAGATCGGGCAGGCGCTCGCCCGGAACCCCGCCGACGCCGCCGCGCAGTCACTGATGCAGCGGGCTCTCGGCGGCGGACCGGCAGCGGGCCAAGCGGCCGGGTCGACCGCACCCGGATCGCCGCCCGGACCGGCCACCGGACCGACGTCCGGACCGACGGGCGACGCGCCTGGACCGGCCGGGACGGCGGGGCCCGGCGCACCGCCGCCGACCGACGACCCGCTGGCCGCCTACGAGACCGAACTCGCCGACGTGGTGCCGCCCCGCTTCGTGTCGGCCGGCGACGAGCCGGAGCCGGTGATCGGGGACGCCGACCGGATGTTCGACGTGGAGACCTCGACGATCCGGCTCAGCGACGTCGGCGGGATGACCGAGGTCAAGGAACGGCTGGAACTCGCCTTCCTCGGCCCGCTGCGGAACCCGGAACTGCGCAAGCTGTACGGCAAGAGCCTGCGCGGCGGCCTGATGCTGTACGGCCCGCCCGGCTGCGGCAAGACGTTCCTGGCCAAGGCGATCGCCGGGGAGATGGGAGCGAAGTTCATCTCGTTGTCCATCGTGGACGTCCTGGACATGTGGATCGGCAACTCCGAGCGCAACCTGCACGAGCTGTTCCAGGCGGCTCGGCGCAGCGCGCCGTGCGTACTCTTCCTCGACGAGGTGGACGCCCTCGGGCACAAGCGGTCCAAGGTGACGTCGAGCAACATGCGGACGCTCGGCAACCAACTGCTCGCCGAACTCGACGGGGTGGAGGGCAACAACGAGGGCGTCTTCGTGCTGGCCGCCACGAACACGCCGTGGGACGTCGATGCCGCGCTACGCCGTCCGGGCCGACTCGACCGGGTGGTGCTGGTGCTGCCGCCGGACGCCCCGGCCCGGACCTCGATCCTGGAGTACCACCTGCGGGACCGGCCGATCGCCAACATCGACGTACGCCGGATCGTCGGCGCCACCGAGGACTTCTCCGGTGCGGACCTGGCCCACCTCTGCGAGTCCGCCGCCGAGTACGCGATGGCCGACTCGATCCGTCGCGGCGAGGTACGGATGATCGAGCAGCGCGATTTCGACCGGGCGCTGAAGGACGTGCGTCCCTCGACGAAGCCGTGGTTCGCCACCGCCCGCAACGTGGCGATGTTCGCCAACGAGGGTGGTACGTACGACGACCTGGTGGCCTACCTGAAGCGGCGGAAGATGCTCTGATGACCGACGGGGCCGTACCCGACACGGCCGCGGTCGGTGACGCCCCGCCCGCCGGAACGGTGATGACCGAACAGGTCAGGGACTCGATGCTGGAGCGGGCTCTGCAACTCGCCCAGGTCGGCCGGGTCAAGGCGGCGTACCCGCTGCTGCTGGAGGTACTGCGCGCCGATCCCGGCGACAGCTACACCCTCCAGGTGTACGCCCACTGCTACCAGCGGGAGAACCGCTGGTCGGACATGTTGACCGTGCTCGACATCGCGGCCGACGTACCCCGGACAGTGCCCAGTTGCATCGCAACCGGTCCGTCGCGCTCCGTCAACTGGGCCGGATCCCCGAGGCGCTCGACGCCGCCGAGCGGGCCCGTACGCTCGATCCGGACGACGCCCGCAACGAACTCGTCCGGGCCGAGGCGCTGCTTCGGGGCAGCGGCACCCGGGCCGTGCTCTCCGCGCTGGCCTCGACGCGGCGGGCCCGGGAGCTCGATCCGGGAAGTGTCTGGGCGCACGTCACCGAGGCCAAGGTGCAGCGCCGGATGGCCGAGTTCGGCCGGGCCCGTGCCGCGTACCTGGAGGCGTTGCGTCTCGCCCCCGACGACCCGCCGGCACTGTTCGGCCTGGCCACGCTCGACGCCGAGCGGGGACGGGCGGTCCGGGCGTCCCCGGTGATGGGCGGCATGCTCCAGGCGGTGCCCAACGACCCGGCGGCGCTGCGGGCGGCGACGTCCGGAGCCCGGCAGGCGCTCTGGTTGCTCACCGATCTCGGCTGCGTGCTGCTCCTGCTCGCGAACTTCGTCGTGGTGGCGATGCAGGAGCTGGTCCCGTCCCGCCCCCTCGCCGCGGCCGGCGGTGTGACGGTCACCGTCGTGGCCGTCGGCGGCGTGCTGATGCTGCTCCGCTGGCGGCTCTCCCGGCTCTCCGGACCGGTCCGCGCTCTCCTGGGCGCCAACCGTCACCGGTTCACCTTTGTCACGGCCCCACTGCGGCTCGCGGCGCTGGCCGGCGGAATGCTGCTGATCAACCTCGGTCCGTATCCGCCGCAGGTGGTCGAGATCGTCGGCCCGATCCTGTTCTCGGTGCCGCTGTTGACGCTGCTGATCCGCTGGCGGAGCCGGGCTCTGCGGGAGTTCTTCTGGTTCGTCCGCCGCTGCTGGTTCCGGCTCCACCGGCCGCCCCCGTCGACAAGCTGAGACTCGCTCCGATCCGCTACCCACACTCGACGCCTGGCGCGCTCGCTCGACGCCTGGCGCGCTCGCTCGACGCCTGGCGCGCTCGCTCGACGCCTGGCGCGCTCAGTCGACGCCTGGCGCGCTCAGTCGACGCCCGAGCGCCGTCGGCCGACGGCGAGCACCTTGACCCGCTGCCGTCCCGCCCGGACCATGCCCAGCGCCGCGAAGGCGGCGGCGATCCGCTCGGCGGCCTCCCTACTGGTGGCACCGACGACCTGACGACGACGCTCCGGCTCGATCCGCTCGTCCCGCCCCTCCTTGGACAGCGGCCGCACGTCGGTCAGCACGACGAGGAAACGGGTCACCGGGACCACCGTGCGCGGTGATCGGCGCGGGTGCCACGCCGTCCGCCCGGATCGGGGTGGGCGTGCCGCCCGGGGTGGGCGTGCCGCCGGTCAGATTCCACGGGACGCCGCCTCCGGCTCGGCCGTCGTGGCGGCCAGCCCACCCCACCGGTCCCGACACACGTAGGCCAGGTCGGCGTGGATCCAGGCGCCCTCGTTGTCCCTCAGCACGGGTCGGGCGCACCAACGACACCGGGAAATCCGAGGCCAGCACGGGCTCGGGGTCATCTGTCACCTCCAGGTCCGCGGGCTGGCGGGAGGGACACGGCGATCGGGTACGGGAAGGTCCGATCGCCGTGCGCCTCATTCCCCTTCGGTCACCCACAGCCACCGTCGACACGACCACCGGCAGTGAGGACGTGATGACAGATTGCCAGTTGTGAACGCGTGAATGCAACTCTCACGGGCGTTCTCTCATGCACGCTTTCCCGCCAACATGTGACAGTATCGATGCATGGCTCCGAAGTCGTTCCGCGCCCGCCGCCTCGGCATAGCCCTACGCCATGCCCGCGAGGCGGCCGGGCTCACCCTCGAACAGGCTGCTGACGAGATCAACAGCACCCGCAGCACGCTCTCCCGGTACGAGAACGCGCAGACGATGGTCAGCCCGGCTTCGGTACGCGCGCTGCTCACGCTCTACAAGCGGCCGGAGAACGAGATGGAGGACATGGTCCAGCTCGCCAAGGAGGCCCGGAAGCCGGGCTGGTGGGTGTCCTACTCGTACATCCTGGATCGCCGCACCATCGACTTCATCGCGGTCGAGGCCGAGGCCACCGCGATCGCGAACTTCGAGCCCTCGGTCGTGCCGGGACTGCTCCAGACCACGGAGTACATCCGGGCGATCATGCGAGGCGGCCCGCACACCCTCAACGACGAGGAGGTGGAGCAGCGGGTCCAGATCCGGATCGGCCGGCAGGAACGGCTGAAGGAGTCCGACCCGCCGATCTTCGACGCCATCGTCGACGAAGGTGCGCTGCTACGCCCGGTCGGCGGCGAGGCCGTGATGTCCGCCCAGCTACAGAGCCTGCTCAAGATGTCCGAGCTACCGAACGTGACCATCCAGGTCATCCCACTCAAGGCCGGCTACCACCGGGGCACCCGTGGCTCCCTCCACATCCTCGAGTTCGCCGATCCGGAGGATCCGACCCTCGCCTCGGTCGAGACGGTCGCCGGGCAGCTGATCCTCGACCGGCCGCACGACCTGCGGACCTGCGCGAAGATCATGGAACACCTGCGGGCCGTCGCGCTGAGCCCCGCGGAGAGTCGCGACACCATCAACCGCCTCCTGAAAGGACTGTGAGATGTCACCGGAGACGACCGCACCGCTGGCCAGTGCCGCCTGGCGGAAGAGCACCCACAGCGGCGACCAGGGCGCCTGCGTCGAGTTCGCCCTGCTCACCCAACCCGCCACCGACACCCGCACCACCGTCGCGATCCGCGACTCCAAGGACACCACCGGCCCGGTGCTCCGCTTCTCCCCGGCCGCCTGGACCGCATTCACCACCGCGCTGCCCGCCTCCCCCATTCTCCCCTGACCGGGGGGAGGTTGGCGGTTCCCGAGCTGCGTCCCCCGGCAACGCTCGGCCCGCCCAGCTCCGGTGCCCCACGCCCCCTGTTCCGCCGGTCCGGGTCGGCGGCAGGGGGCGTGGCGGGTTGCAAGGAAGGGCCCCTTCTTATCGCTTTCCGTTGTAGCGGGGGCCCTTCCTAACACTTCAGCGGCGGAAAACTGCGCCGCCCGGATCGCACCGCTCGGTTAACCTTCGACACCGTGATCGCCACTGCGCTGCACCGTGCGCTCTCCGATCCGGCCACCCCGGCACTCCGGCCGCTGCCGCCGCGGGCCGTCGAGCTGCTGGTCACGGTGGACGCCCCACCCCGGCTCGCCGCGCATCTGAGGGCCGTGCACGACGTCGCCGCCCAACTGCTCGACTGGCTGCGGCAGCGGTACCCACGCCTCGTGGTCGACCACGAGGCGGTGCTGTTCGGGGCGGCCACCCACGACATCGGGAAGTGTCTGCATCCCGAGGAACTCTCCGGACCGGGCTCCCGGCACGAACCCGCCGGTCGGCAGCTTCTGCTCACCCACGGCGTACCCGCCGAACTGGCCCGGTTCGCGGCTACCCACGCCCGCTGGGACCACCCCGACGTCACGATCGACGATCTGCTGGTCAGCCTCGCCGACAAGGTCTGGAAGGGCCGGCGGGAACAGGACCTCGAAACGCTGGTTGTCGGCCGGCTCGCCGGAGCCGGGGACGAGCAGCCCTGGGCGGCGTTCATGGGCCTCGACGACGTTCTCGGCCGGATCGCCGGGGAAGCCGACGCACGACTCGACTTCCAGGCCCGCTACCCGACGAACGCGGAAAGGTGAGCGGCAGATGGACACCGACGAGTTCGAGTCCCGCCAGCGGGCCCGGGAGTACTTCCACTCGCTGCGGGTACTGCCCGGCGCCTGGACGGTGATCCGGCTGGACGGACGCTCCTTCTCCCGGTTCACAGAGGAACACTTCGAGAAGCCGTTCGACCCGCGCTTCGGCGAGCTGATGGTCGGCACCGCGCAGACGCTGCTGACCGAGTTGGCCGGGCGCTACGCGTACACCGAGAGCGACGAGATCTCCCTGCTGCTGCCGCCGGACTTCACGCTCTTCGGCCGCAGCGTGGAGAAGCTCGTCTCCATCTCGGCGGGCATCGGCAGCGCCGCGTTCACCCGGGCCGCCGGCGAAGCGGCCCACTTCGACGCCCGGATCTGGCTCGGCGTGGACGTCACCGACGTCGCCGACTACTTCTCCTGGCGGCAGTCCGACGCCACCCGCTGCGCGCTCAACGGCTGGTGTTACTGGACGCTGCGCCAGGACGGCCGGTCCGCCGAGGAGGCCAGCCGGGCACTGACCGGCACGAGCACGTCGGACAAGAACGAACTGCTCTTCCGGTACGGCATCAACTTCACCGAGCTACCCGCCTGGCAACGCCGGGGCGTCGGACTCTGGTGGGAGACCTACCGGCACGCCGGCCGCGACCCGGTGCGTGGCACCGAGGTGACCAGCACCCGACGACGCGTCAGGGTCGACCGGGAACTGCCGATGAAGGCCGAATACCGCGAACTGGTCGAGCGGGTGGCCGTCGACCGGGTCTGAGAACGGGGTTTTCGACCCCGACGATCCCCTGCCGGTTGTGGTTTGCCGCACCCGCCAACCTGCGGGCCGGCCACAGCCGGGCGGATGCCGCACCCCATGGTGAGCCCGGGCCCCGGTTCGTAGCGTCGGAATCCGGGTCCCGACGGACCCGGCAACCGCCATCGCACGATGAGGATTCCGACCCGTGACACGTCTTCCCCTGACCGTACGCATCGGCCGATGGAGCGCCACACGTCCCCGGCTCGCCGTCCTCGGCTGGCTGCTGTTCGTGGTCGTCTGCGTCGCCGGCGGCGCCGCCGTCGGCACGGTGCCGTCCACCGACGGGAACAGCCTGCACGGCGAGTTGGCCCGGGCGGACCGGATCGAGCGGGCCGGCCAGTTCCCCGAACCACCCACCACCGAGAACGTCCTGATCACCGCAGTCACCGGCCCGCTCGACCGGGAACGCGCCGACGCCGCCGCGGCCGACGTCAGCACGCGGATGCGTACGCTGCCGCAGGTCGCCGAGGTGCGGCAGCCGGCGTCGGCGCCGGACCGCAAGGCGGTGCTGGTCGAGGTCGTGCTGGCCGACGAGCCGGAGAAGTCCACGGGTGCGGCCGACCGCGCCGAGGCGCAGGTACCGGCGCTGTTGGCGGTCACCTCGGCGGTCCAGGACGGCTATCCGGACCTGCGGGTGGAACAGATTGGTTCGGCCTCGCTCGGTCGGGCCCTCACGGCGACGCTGGGCGCCGACTTCCGGAAGGCGGAGCTGATCAGCGTTCCGGTGGCGCTGGCCATCCTGGTCATCAGCTTCGGTGCGCTGATCGCGGCGGGCGTCCCCGTGCTGCTGGCGCTGTCGGCGGTCGCCGCCGCGTTCGGACTGGCCGCGTTCGCCTCGCACGTCGTCCCGGCCGGCGAGTTGGTGAACAGCATCATCCTGCTGCTCGGCATGGCGGTCGGGGTCGACTACTCGCTGTTCTACCTGCGGCGGGAGCGTGAGGAACGGGCCCGGGGTCGGGACCACCGCAGCGCCGTCGAGATCGCCGCCGCCACCTCGGGCCACGCGGTGGGAGTCTCCGGCATCGCGGTGATGGCCGCGATGGCCGGTCTCTTCCTGGTCGGCGACACCACGTTCAGCTCGATGGCCATCGGATCGATTCTGGTCGTCGCGGTCGCGGTGCTGGGTTCGCTGACCGTGCTGCCCGCCGTACTGGTCCTGCTGGGTCGGTGGGTGGACCGGCCCCGGGTACCGTTCCTCGGCCGGCGGATCGAGCGGGCCGGCGGGAGCCGGTTCTGGTCCGTCGCCCTGCGCCCCGCACTGCGGTGGCCACTACCGACGCTGCTGGTGTCGGTACTGGCACTGATCGCCCTTGCCGTGCCGACCCTCGAGATGCGCCTGGGCCGCCCGACCTCGGCGGACCTACCGCGGTCGATCCCGATCCTGCGTACCTACGACCGGATGGCCGAGGCGTTTCCCAGCAGCGATCTCGGCACCAGCCACACGGTCGCGGTCCGGACAACCGCCGGACACGTCGCCGAACTCGACCGGGCGCTCACCGAACTCGGCGCGCGGCTGCGGGACGACGCCGGGTTCTCCCACGACCGTCAGCCCACCGTACGCAGATCCGCGGACGGACTGGTGGGCCTGATCTCCGCCCACGTGGCCGGTCCGGTCGACGGTGAACAGGCGAAACAGGCGCTCCAGCGGCTCCGGGCCGAACTGCTGCCGGAGACCGTCGGCACGGTACCGGAGACCGAATTCGCGGTGGCCGGTCGTACCGCTACCGACCAGGACTTCCTCGACCGGATGTCGGACGCCCTCCCGTTGGTGGTCGGGTTCGTCCTCGTCGTCTCCTTCCTCGTCATGGTGGCCAGCTTCCGGTCCGTCCTGGTGGCGTTGACGTCGATCCTGCTCAACGCCCTCTCGGTGGGCGCCGCGTACGGGCTGCTGGTACTGGTGTTCCAGCACTCCTGGGCCGAGAGACTGTTGGGTTTCAACGGCAACGGCGGGATCGTCTCGTGGCTGCCGCTGATGCTGTTCGTCATCCTCTTCGGGCTGTCCATGGACTACCACGTCTTCGTGGTGAGCCGGATCCGTGAGTTGGTGCTGGGTGGCATGCCGACCCGGGACGCCATCGAACGCGGCATCGTCTCCTCGGCCGGGGTGGTGAGCAGCGCCGCGATCATCATGGTCGCCGTGTTCGCCGTCTTCGCGACGCTGTCCATCCTCGAGTACAAGCAGCTCGGAGTGGGTCTGGCCGCCGCGATCCTGATCGACGCCACGATCATCCGCGGGGTCGTCCTGCCAGCGCTGATGCGGCTGCTCGGCGAGGCGAACTGGTGGGCACCAGCGTGGCTGCGGCCACATCGGCGTGCGGCCGCCCGGCCGGACGACGTACCGACCATGGAGCTGTCACTGGTGCGGCCCCGACGGTGAGCACGGATCCCGGTCGTCGGGACCCGGTGCCGAGCCGGAGTATCTGTCCCACCAGGACGGCGAGCAGCGCCAGCTCGACGACCACCAGGATCCGCTCGACCAGGCCCATCATCACCCGGCCGCCGGGGAAGGCGACGTAGTAGAGCCCCACCAGCGCCAGCATGCTCGTCACCGCCAGCGCCCGCAGGCGCCGTACGGCACCGCGCCAGCGTACATCCGCGGCGAGGCGCCGGATCGCCAGCAGCGTCGCGACCGGCAGCGCGACGAAGGCGGCCACCGAGACGTACCGGTGCACGTATCCCCTGGTACTCAGCTCGACCACCCCGATCGGGTCGGTCGGCACGACCGCCGCGACGATCAGTCCCAGGCACCAGACCAGGAGCAGTGCCTCCGCGACGGCACCGACCCTGATCCGGACGGCCCGCAACGCCAGCGGTACGGCCAGCGAGGTGATACCGAGGACGAGGATCGCGACGTTCATCGGCCAGCCGTTGTTCGACACCGCGTAGTCGCTGATGGTCAGGGACAGTGGGCTCATCCCGGGGTCGGGGGCGAGGTGCGCGACGACACCCAGGATCGCCGTCAGCGTCATGCCGACGGCCGCCACCAGGGCGAGCGGGCGGGCGGTCCACGGCTGGGTAAGGGATCCGGACATCATGTGACCAGCGTGATCGTGACGCCGGGGCGACGAATCCGGCGTGATCCCGGACCGTTCCCCCGGTTCCGCGACCCTGAGTGGTTCAGGGTGAGGTTGGCCCTACCAGGCCGGATGGGGCTACCCGGCGGACGGGGTGAGCTGGCCGTCGAGTGACTTCAGCGCGGCAATGGCGGCACCCCTGGCGCCCGCCATGTCGAGATCGGGGACCAGTGCGAACCGCGCCTGCGCCGCCTGCTCGGTCCGCAGCGAGGTGTGCTCGCGGACCATGTCCAGGAACCAGGTCCGGAACTCCGGCGCGGCCTCCACCACCCCGCCGCCGACGAAGTACGCGTCCGGGTCGGCGAAGTTCGCCACGATGGTGAACAGCCGGCCCAACGCCATCGCCTGCTGCTCGAAGATCTTGATCGCCATCGGGTCGCCGTCCACGCCGTACGTCCGGACCTGCTTGGCGGCGCGGACCGGGTCCAACTCGCCCAGCGGATGCCCGACGAAGCGGGTCAACCAGTACGGCAGCAGATTGCGCCGGATCCCGGTGAGCGAGGCGACGCTCTCCGCGTCCGCGACGAACCCGCAGTTGCAGAGCGGCACCGGCTGTCCCTCGGCGAGCAGGCCGTACATCGGGATGTGCACGTGGCCCAGCTCGCCGGCCATCCCGGCGGCCCCGGTCACCACCTGCCCACGCTCGATCACGCCGCCGCCGAGTCCGGTGCCGACGATGGCGGAGACCGACGACCGGTTCATCGCGTCGTCGCCGAAGTGGGCGTGGTGGGCGTAGAGCGCGGCGGCGTTGCCGTCGTTGTTGTAGATCACCGGCAGGTCGAGCCGTCGTTCGAGGGCGGTCCGGATGTCGTAGCCACGCCAGGCCGGCTGGGAGAAGTTCGTCGAGCCCTTCGAGGAGATGACGCCGGTGGCGCTCGACGGCCCCGGGGTGTCCAACCCGACGGCCCGGACCAGTTCGCGCGGGGTGCCGGTGTGGGAGAGCACCTGTTCCATCGCCGTCGCCAACGCCTCGATCGCCGCCTCCGGCCCGTCCAGCACCTGGCACGGGGTTTCGAGCAGCTCGTCGACCAGGAAACGTCCGGCGGCGTCGAGCACGGTCGCGTTGTTGCTGTTACCGCCGTTGTCCAGTCCGACGACGACCGGGATGTCCGAGCTCGCCATGGTCTGCCTCCTCGGGACGACGGGCGGTGCCGAGCCGAATTCCCTTACCCTGCCGTACCCACGGTTATCCCGCAGCCCTCCGGGCGCGCACCGTGGCATCGCGACCGGCCCCCCGGAGATCGCCGGGCCGGCGCCGCGAACGGGACATTCGCCGACAACGGGTCGACCGTACGCTCGGCCGGTCACCCCGGACAGTCGACGCCGATCCGTACCCGGGCCCGCTCCACGCGCCCACCGGACCGTACCGTCAGCGGGACGCAGGCCGGCTCGTCGAGCCAGAAGCCACCGGCGAAGACCACCCAGCCGGACTCACCGGGGCAGCCGGGGAGCCGCAGTTGACGCGCCGGTCGGGCCGGACTGCCCCAGCCGATCCAGGGCCGACCGGTCGAGGCCGCCGGAACCGACAGGTCGACGACCGAGTCGGCCCGCACCACCAGGCCCGTCTTGGCGAAGAGCCGGGCCGGATCCGTGTCGCCGGTCGTTCGGGGTCGCAGGATCTCCGTCCACATGGCGACCGCGTCCGCCAGCACGGTCCGGTCGGCCGGCGGTGCGTCGAGCCGGTCGATGATGTGCCCGCAGGAGACCACGGCTGCCCCGGCCGGGACGGAACCGGTCGCCGTACCCCCGGGGGCGGCCGTCGAGGTCGCCGGCCCGGCGCCGCGCGACGCCGTCGGTGTCGGTCCGGCCGGACCCGGCCCGGAGCATCCGGCGGCCAGCAGGCCGATCGCGACGAGGATCGGCATGGCCCGGCGCGGTGTGGTCATGTCCACCCGAGTCTCCGTGCGGCACTCTGGTTCCCGCCGGTCACCACCACTGCGGCGCCGCCGGCCGGGCGCCCCGTGTCGCGTCGCTACGCGCCGCCGGCCGCGTCGAGCGCCGCGTGGAGGTCGGCCAGCAGGTCGGCGGTGTCCTCGACCCCGCAGGAGAACCGGACGAAGCCGGCCGAGACGTCGTCACCCCACTGGGCCCGCCGGTCGGCGCTGGTGTGCAGGCCACCGAAGGAGGTCGCCGCGAAGACCAGCCGGCTGGCGGTCAGGAACCGGGCCACCCGACCGGCGTCGCCGAGGTCGAACGACACGATCCCGGGCACCCGCCGGAGCTGCCGGCTGGCCACCGGGTACGCCGGATCGTCGGGAAGCCCCGGCCACCGTACGCCGGAGACGTCGCTGCGGTCCCGCAGTGCCGCCGCCACGGCCGCCGCGTTGGCGCTCTGCCGGGCCAACCGCAGGTCCAGGGTGGCCAGCGAGCGGTGCGCCAGCCACGCGTCGAAAGCGCCGGGGATCGATCCGGTGGTGGTCCGCCAGGCCCGGACCCTCTCCAGCAGCTCGGCGTCCCGGCTGGCCACGTAGCCGAGGAGGAGGTCGGAGTGCCCGGTCAACGCCTTCGTGCCGGACGCGACCACCAGGTCGGCTCCCAGCTCGAGCGGTTGCTGCCCGAGCGGCGTCGCGGTGGTGTTGTCGACCGCGAGCAGCGCGCCGGCGGCATGCGCCCGCTCCGCCAGTTCGGCCACGTCACAGACGTCCAGGCCCGGATTGGCCGGCGTCTCGACCAGCACCAGCCGTACGCCGTCGAACGCCGGATACGGCCCGGCGGTCGGTACGAAGTCGACCCGTACCCCGATGCCCGCCAGGGTCTCGGTGGCGAACGCCCGGACCGGGAAGTAGCCGTCGGTGGGAAGCAGCACGGTGTCGCCGGGGCGGAGCACCGAGAGCAGCACGGCGGTGATCGCGGCCTGTCCGCTGGCGAAGGCGAGACAGTCTCCACCCTCCAGCTCGCCGATCGCCGCCTCCAGCCCACGCCGGGTCGGATTGTCCGGCCGCCCGTACCCGTTCGGGGTCGCCTCGGGCCCGGCCACCGGATCCAGATGGTAGGGCGCGGCGAAGACCGGACCCGGCAGGAACGGCTCGCCCGGCACCGGCTCCGGCAGACCGGCGTGTACGCACCGGGTGCCGTCGCCGTACCCGGTGCGTTCCGGCAGCCCGGCCGCCCCCGGCCCGGTCACTCCGGCCTCGGCTTGCGGCTCATCAGCACCGCCATCGCGTGCTGCGGGTCGGCACCCTCGTGGCAGACCCGCTCGACCTGCTCGGTGATCGGCATCTCCACCCCGTGCGCGCGGGACAGGTCCCGGATCGCCAGGCAGCTCTTCACCCCTTCGGCGGTCTGCCGGGTCGCCGCCTGCGCCTGCTCCAGGGTCTCCCCCCGGCCCAGGTGCTCGCCGAAGGTGCGGTTGCGGGACAGCGGCGACGAGCAGGTGGCGACCAGGTCACCGAGGCCCGCCAGGCCGGCGAAGGTGAGCGGGTCGGCACCCAGGGCCACCCCGAGCCGGGCCGTCTCGGCCAGCCCCCGGGTGATCAGGGTCGCCCGGGTGTTGTCGCCCAGTCCCATCGCGGTGGTGATCCCGTACGCCAACGCGATCACGTTCTTCACCGCGCCGCCCAGTTCGGTGCCGATCACGTCGTCGTTGGTGTACGGCCGGAAGTACGGCGTGTTCACGGAGTTCTGCACCTCGGTCGCCCGGTCCGTGTCGGTGCAGGCGACCACGGTCGCCGCGGGCTGCTCGGCGGCGATCTCGGCCGCCAGGTTGGGACCGGAGACGACCACGACCCGGTCGGCGGCCACCCCGGCGGTCTCCACGATCACCTCGCTCATCCGTTTCGTGGTGCCCAACTCGATGCCCTTCATCAGGGAGACCAGTGTCGAGTCGGGTTCGAGGTGCCGGGCCCACTCCGCCAGGTTCCCCCGCAGGGTCTGCGCCGGCACGGCCAGCACGACGAGATCGGAGCCGGAGATCGCCTCGGCGGCGTCGGCGGTGGCCCGCACCCCCGCCGGCAGCCGCAGCTCGGGCAGGTAGTCGGGATTGGTCCGGGTGGACCGGATCGCCTCCGCCACCGCGGGGCGGCGGGCCCAGATGACCACGTCCCGCCCGGCGTCGGCGAGCACCTTCGCGAACGCCGTACCCCAGGAACCGGCACCGAGCACCACGACGTGGGTCATGCTGGGCCCCCGGCCGGCGGGGCCGGGTTGGCCCGCCCGGTCGACCCCTCGGCGCGGCGGTTGGACTGTGCCGACCAGAGCGGTGGCGGCGTTCCACCCCGGATCTCGGCCAACATGTCGCGCAGTCGCAACATGATCGCGTCGGTCATCTCGTCCAGCACCGCCCGGCTGGGAGTGGCACCGGCCCACCGGCTCAGGTCCACCGGCGGGCCGGCCATCACGGTGACCGGGATCTGTGGGCGGAGACTGAGCTTCTTCGTACGCGGGTCGAAGATCTTCTCCGGTCCCCACATCGCCACCGGGATCACCGGAGCCCCGGTGGCCAGGGCCAACCGCGCCGCTCCGGTCTTGCCGCGCATCGGCCACAACTCGGGCTCCCGGGTGGTGGTCCCCTCCGGATAGATCACCACCGCGCCGCCGTCCCGGACCGCGCCGATCAGCGTCTCCAGCGACCGGGCCGCGTCGACCGTGCCCCGCTCGACCGGGATCTGCTGGCACTTCAACAGGATCCGCCCCACCAGCGGCACCCGGAACACGCTGGCCTTGCCGAGGTACCGGGGCCAGCGACCGGCGTCGTAGATGTAGTGCGCCGAGACCAGCGGATCGGCGTGGGAGAGGTGGTTCGGCACGATGATCACGCCCCCGGAGGCGGGCAGGTGCTCCATGCCGCTCCAGGTACGCCGTGTCCACCCGGCCATCACCGGCTTGACCACGCTCACGGCAAACCGTCGCCAGAACCCCAGCCTGCGCCGTGCCACTGTGCCTCCTTGTCGTCCCCACCCTGGCCCGGCCCGCCCGAGACGCTGCGCGGGCGCCGGACGCCACCGGTGGAGAGTCGTTCCCACCCGCGCCCGTGCCCACGGCCCTCGGCGACCTGCCACCGCCGGCGGGACGCCGCCGACCCGTGGGGGATGCCGCCGCCCGCAGCGAAATCATGCCTGCTCGCCCGGGGTACGGCCAGCCAGGGTGGCCCCGGTCCCACCGACGCCGCGCACCGGCCGACGCCGGCCGGCTGGCAGGATTGCCTCGTGGGTGAGCGGAACTGGACGGTGGTCGTGCCGGTCAAGCGCCTCGAATCGGCGAAGAGCCGGCTGCGGGGTGCGCTCGGCGGGGTACCGCACGAACTGCTCGCCCTGGCGCTGGCCAAGGACACCGTCGGCGCCGCACTGGCCTGCGCCCCGGTGCGCGAACTGCTGGTGGTGACCGACGATCCCGAGGCCACCCGGGTGCTGGGGCGGCTCGGTGCCCGGATCATCGGGGAACCGCCGGAGAGCGGACTGAACCCCGCGTTCGGCCGGGGCGCCACACTGGTCGCCGACGGGTGGGTCGCCGCGCTCACCGCAGACCTGCCGGCCCTGCGTCCGGCCGAGCTGGCCGAGGCGTTGCGGGCCGCCGAGATCGGCCCGTCCGGCGTACGCCGGTTCGTCGCCGACGCCCCGGGTACCGGGACGGTCCTGCTCACCGCCCCGCCCGGGGTTCCGCTGGATCCCCGGTTCGGCCCGCGCTCGGCGGCGGCGCACGCGGCGTCCGGCGCCGTACCGCTCACCCCTGCCTGGCCGACGCTGCGCCGGGACGTCGACACCCCGGCGGACCTGCTCGCCGCGACGACCCTCGGGCTCGGCCGGCACACCGCGGAGCTGACCCGACGGTCCGCGCCCGCCGGAGCCGATCGCTGACCGGTGCGGGGCACCGGCTCCGGTACCCGGTGTACGGTGCTGGGCATGCAGGGCACGGTGGCCACCTACGATCCGGAGACCCGGACCGGCACGCTCCTGCTCGACGACGGCAGCACGGTCACCTTTCCGGCCGCCGCATTCGACGCCTCCGGCCTGCGGCTTCTCCGGCTGGGCCAACGGGTGCGTCTCGAACACGACGCCGCCGGAACGCTGGTTCGGATAACGCTGCCGACCTTCCAGTGATCCGGTAGGCAAGTTCATTTTCCGTTCACCGCCCCCGGGGAATGATGGGGAGGTGAGCACCCCACCGTCCCGTCGCCCCCAGTCCGAGCGTCAATCGCGATCCCGCTCCACCGAGCACGCCACCGGCTCCGAGGCGGCGGCGGCCGAACCGCGCCGCGCCGCCCTCGGCCGATCCGCCGAATCAGGCCGGGCGACCAGGTCCCGGCCGGCGCGCGCAGCGGACGGCAACGCCACCGGCAAGCTGGCCACCCGACGGAACGCGGCCCCGGCCGGCCAGCCGGACGATCCGACCCCCGACTCCCCCGGGGCCGAACCGGACCAGGCGGCGGATTCGGCTCGTGGGGCGGCCGGTGGGACGGACCGGACGCCGGCCACCGGACCGGACAACCCACTGCGCGGGCGCCGGGGCAGTCCCGCCACCGGGCCGGGCAGTGCCACGCCGGACAGCGGCATACCCGCCCGCTCCGGAGCGGCGATGCCGCCGGCCGACCCCGGTCCGCCGCCGGGACCCGCCGGCCAGGAGCCGATCCCGGCGGAGCCGCTGCCGCCGGACCGGTTCCTGAACCGGGAGCTGTCCTGGCTGGATTTCAACGCCCGGGTGCTGGCCCTGGCCGAGGACCCGGACACCCCGCTGCTGGAACGGGCCAAGTTCCTGGCCATCTTCGCCAACAACCTGGACGAGTTCTACATGGTCCGGGTCGCCGGTATGCAACGCCGGCTCTCGGCCGGGCTACCGGTCCGGGGCGGCGACCAGATGCCGCTGCGTACCCAGCTCCAACTGGTGTCGGAGACCGCCGCCGACCTGGTCGCCCGGCACTCCCGGTGCTTCGTCGACGAGGTGATGCCCAAGCTGGCCGCCGAGAACATCGGCCTGGTCCACTGGGACGACCTGCCCACCCCGGAGCGGCAGCGGCTGCGGACGTACTTCCGGGAGCAGATCTTCCCGGTGCTCACCCCGCTCGCCGTCGACCCGGCGCACCCGTTCCCGTACATCTCCAGCCGGTCGCTCAACCTCGCGGTCGTGGTCCGCGACTCCGACGCCGGTTCGGAACTCTTCGCCCGGGTCAAGGTGCCCAACAACGTGCCGCGGTTCGTCCGGGTCGAGCGGGACGCCCCCGGTAGCCGGTTCCTGCCGCTGGAGGACCTGATCGCGGTCCACCTCGACCAGCTCTTCTCCGGCATGCAGGTGGTCGAGTGCCATCTGTTCCGGATCACCCGCAACGCCGAGGTGGAGGTCGACGAGGACCGGGACGAGGACCTGCTCCAGGCCCTGGAACGGGAGCTGGCGCGGCGCCGGTTCGGCCCACCGGTACGCCTGGAGGTGGCCGCGTCGGTCTCCGACCACGTACTCGACCTGCTGGTCCGGGAACTCGACATGGACAGCCAGGACGTGCTGCGGGTACCGGGGCTGCTCGACCTGTCGTCGCTGTGGCAGGTCTACAACGAGTGCGACCGGCCCGATCTGAAGTATCCGCCGTTCGTGCCGGCCACCCATCCCCGGCTGGTCGAGGGCGAGGTGCCGCGCAGCGTCTTCGCCACCCTGCGCGACGGCGACATCCTGGTGCACCATCCGTACCACTCGTTCTCGACGAGCGTGCAGCGGTTCATCGAGCAGGCCGCCGCCGACCCCAGCGTGCTGGCCATCAAGCAGACCCTCTACCGCACCAGCGGCGACTCGCCGATCGTGGACGCGCTGATCGACGCCGCGGCCGCCGGAAAGCAGGTGGTGGTGCTGGTGGAGATCAAGGCCCGGTTCGACGAGGTGGCCAACATCGGGTGGGCCCGGGTGCTGGAGCGGGCCGGCTGCCACGTGGTCTACGGCCTGGTCGGGCTCAAGACGCACTGCAAGACCGCCCTGGTGGTACGGCAGGAGGGCAACCAGATCCGCCGCTACTGCCACATCGGCACCGGGAACTACCATCCGAAGACCGCCCGGCTCTACGAGGATTTCGGCATGCTCACGGCCGACCCGGAGGTGGGTGCCGACCTCACCGACCTGTTCAACGTGCTGACCGGCTACAGCCGGCAGACCTCGTACCGGCGGCTGCTGGTGGCGCCGCAGGGCATCCGGAGCGGTCTGATCGAGCGGATCGAGCGGGAGGTCGAGCAGGTCGGCCGGGGCGTACCGGGCCTCGTCCAGTTCAAGGTCAACTCGCTGGTGGACGAGGCGATCGTCGACGCGCTCTACCGGGCGTCGCAGGCCGGGGTGCACGTCGACCTGCTGATCCGGGGAATGTGCACGCTCCGGCCCGGCGTACCGGGGCTGTCGGAGAACATCCGGGTGCGCTCGATCCTGGGCCGGTTCCTCGAACACTCCCGGGTGTTCCGGTTCGGCAGCGGCGGCCCGGAGGACGGCGTCGAGTTCTGGATCGGTTCGGCCGACCTGATGCACCGCAACCTCGACCGCCGGGTGGAGGCGCTGGTGCAGGTGGCCGATCCGGTCGCCCGAGCCGAGCTCGACGAGCTGCTGACGCTCTCGCTGGGCGACGGGATCGACGCGTTCGAGCTGGCCGGGGACGGCAGTTGGACCCGCCGTACGGGCAGCCCGGACCGGCCGCTGATCCACCTGCAGGAGGCGCTGCTGCGCCGCTTCTCCGGACACGCCAAGTGATCCGGGTGCCCCGTCGAGGCGGTGGCTGCCCCGGATCGGCGGACTAGGCTTGCCCGATGCTGGAGGAGGAACGCAAGTACGAGGTGGACCAGGAGTTCGTCCTGCCCGATTTGTCCGACGCCGTGCCGGCCGGTGGGCGACTGGTGGAGCTGCCCCCGGTAACGCTCACCGCGACCTACCTCGACACCGCCGACCTGCGCCTGGCTCGGGCCGGTGTCTCGCTGCGCCACCGCCGGGGCGACGCCCTGCCCTGGACGGTCAAGCTGCCCGCGGACAGTCCCGGCGTACGGCACGAGATCTCCCGCGAGGGCCGGCCGAAGGCCCCGCCGGCCGACCTCGTCGCGCTGGTCACCGCATACTCCCGAGGAGTGGACCTGACCCCGGCGGCAGTGGTCCAGACGGTCCGCCGGGCGTACGAGGTGCGCGACGACGCCGACCGGGTGCTGGTGGAACTCGCCGACGACGCGGTGTCGGTGCTGGACGGCAAGCGGGTCCGGGCCACGTTCCGCGAGATCGAGGTGGAGCGCAAGCGCGGCGAACGGGAGCTGCTCGACCGGGTGGAGTCGGTACTGACCGGCGCCGGTGCCCGGGCCGGTGGCTTCACCCCGAAGCACGTCCGGGCCCTCGGCGCGGCGGCCGAGGGCGAGCCCGAGCTGGTCGCCCCGGGCGAACTTCCCGCCGAGCCGAGCGCCGGAGACGTGGTGGTCGCCGCGATCCGTCGCAGCACGGGGCGGTTGCTCGGGCACGATCCACTGGTCCGGCTGCGGGCACCGGTCGGTGACGACGACACCGCCGTACACCAGATGCGGGTCGGCTGTCGGCGGCTCCGCAGCGACCTGCGGACGTTCGGGCCACTGGTCCGCAAGCCCTGGGCCAAGCCGCTGCGGGACGAGTTGAAGTGGCTCGCCGGGGTACTCGGGCAGGCCCGGGACGCCGAGGTGCTGCGGGCCCGACTGTCGCGTACGGCGGCGGCCGATCCGCTCAGCCCGCTCGACCCGGCGGCGGTGGCCCGGATCGACCAGGTGCTGACCACCCGGCACGAGGCGGCGCTGGCCGCCGTCGACGAGGCACTCGGCTCGGCGCGCTACCTCGCCCTGGTCGAGGCACTGGTGGACGCCGCCCGGACGCCGCAGTTGACCGGCCGGGCCGGGCGACCGGCGACCGAGGTCCTGCCCCGGCTGGTGGCCCGGCCGTGGCACCGGCTGACCGACGGCGACGACGAGGTCGACGGCGCCGCCGATCTCGACCCGGGGGCGCCGGACGAGCGCTGGCACGCGGTACGGATCAACGGCAAGCGGGCCCGGTACGCCGTCGACGCCGTCGCCGGAGTACTCGGCGGCGAGGCGGCGAAGCTCGCCCGCGCGCTGGCGAAGGTGCAGGACCTGCTCGGTGAGCACCAGGACGCGGCGGTCGCCGCGCAGACCTGGCTGTCGATCGCGGAACTGGAGCGGGACGACCACGCCACGGCGGTCACCGCCGGGCGGCTCTACGAACGGGAGCGGGCCAGCGTGCACGCCGTTCGGGCCGCCTTCCCCGACGCCTGGGGCCGGGCGGCACGCAAACGCCGGACGGCATGGCTGCGATGATCCCGGTACGGGCAGCGGGCGGCGTGGTCTGGCGGCCCTCCGGCGACGCCGTGGAGGTGTGTGTCGTACACCGGCCCCGGTACGACGACTGGTCGCTGCCCAAGGGCAAGCTGGATCCGGGGGAACATCCGCTGACCGCCGCCGTACGCGAGGTCGCCGAGGAGGCCGACGTACGCGGGGTACCGCAGGTACGGCTGCCGCCGGTGCACTACCTGATGCGGGACGGTGCGCCGAAGGTGGTCGAGTTCTGGTCGATGCGGGTGGCCGACACCGGGGGCTTCCAGCCGCAGACCGAGGTCGACGACGTGCGCTGGCTGCCGCTGGGTGAAGCCACCCGGCTGCTCAGCTATCCGCACGACGTACGGGTGCTCGGTGACTTCGCCGCCCTGCCACCGGTGACCGCGATGGTGGGGCTTGTCCGGCACGCGCCGGCCGGGAAACGGGGCACCTGGTCCGGGCCGGACACCGCTCGCCCGCTGGACAGCGCCGGCCGGGCACAGGCCCGCGCCATGGCGGAACTCCTCGCGCTCATCCGTCCGGTACGCCTGCTCTCGGCGGCGCCCCGGCGGTGCGTACAGACGCTCCAGCCCCTGGCCGAGTTGCTCGACCGGCCGGTCGAGGTCGATTCCGCCTTCGACGAACCGGCACCGGGCCAGGACGCGGCGGAGAACGCGCTCGCCGCCGCCGGTGCGCTGCTCGACCTCGCCCGAAACGGCGGCCCGACGGTGGTGTGCAGTCAGGGCAAGGTGATTCCGAAGGCGTTGGCCCGGCTGGCCGACCCGGTGGATCCGGCCGAGCCGCCGCGGGACTTCCGGACCGGGAAGGGCACCGGCTGGCTACTCGCGTTCGCCGCCGACCGGTTGGTCGCCGCCAGCCGGCTGGACGGCGCGGACCGGCTGGACGGCACGGACCGGTTCGCCACCCCGGACTCCTGACCTGCGTAGCAACGTCCCTGCGGGGACAGCTGCCCGGAAGGTAACCGCGCACAAGGGCAAGGGGGTTCCGGGCCGTCCAGGGGCCGCTCAGGGCCCCTAGAACCCCCTTCGCGGTAGGACTATCGGCGCCGACGGACCCCTCGACCGGCACCAGGGGCGGTCCCGGACAGCACGAAGGGCGCCTCCGACAAGCCGGAGACGCCCTCGCGGTGCCCAAGTCAGCGCTTCGCGGCCTTCTTGGCCGGAGCCTTCTTGGCGGTGGTCTTCTTCGCCGCCGTTGCGCGGGTGGAAGTGCTCTTGGCTGCCGTCGTCTTCTTCGCCGCCGTCGTCTTCTTGGCCGTGGTGGCCTTCTTGACGCCGGTGGCCTTCTTCGCCGGAGCCGTCTTCTTGCCCGCCGCGGCCTTGGTGGCGGTCGCCTTTGCCGGCGCCGCCTTCTTGGTCGCGGTCTTCTTCGCGACGGTCGACTTCGCCGTCGTGGCCGTGGCGGTCTTCTTCGCCGCGACCGTGTTCTTCGGAGCCTTGCCGCTGGCGACCATCTCCTTGAACCCGGCTCCCGGCCGGAAGGCCGGAACCGATGTCTTCTTCACCTTCACCGACTCGCCGGTGCGAGGGTTGCGGGCTGTTCGAGCACCGCGCACGCGCTTTTCGAACACCCCGAACCCGGTGATGGCCACCCGATCCCCCTTGGTGACCGCCGCCTGGACCTCCGCGAGGACCGCGTCGAGCGCCGACGTCGCCGCCTTCCGGTCACCCAGACGCGCGGCAAGAGCCTCGATGAGCTCGGCCTTGTTCACGACTTCCCTCCCAATGTGCAACTGGACTCAACGCGAGCCATTCTGCGCGCACGGTATGCCCTGTGCCACCGGGACACAAACATCTGCTCGAAAAAACCCATTGTGTCGCAACGGATTCGCCCCCGCCGGGCGAACCGACGGGGGCGAAAACGACTGTGTGGTCGAGCGTTCGGCCTATGCCACCACGGGCCGGAAGGGTGAGCGCCGCCCCTCGTACGTGGTGATGTCCGCCTCATGCCGGAGGGTCAGTCCAATGTCGTCCAAGCCCTCCATGAGCCGCCAACGGCTGAAATCGTCGAGCGGGAAGGACCAGGTCTCGTCACCGGCCCGGACCTCCCGGGCGGTCAGATCAACGTCGATCCGCGCCGTCGGGTCGGACTCCACCAACGCCCACAATGCCTCGACGGCCTTCAATTCCAGCTCCACCGGCAGGAGACCTTCCTTGAGGGAGTTCCCCCGGAAGATGTCACCGAAGCGGGGGGCGATGACGACCCGGAACCCCCAGTCCCGGAGAGCCCAGACCGCGTGCTCTCGGGACGACCCCGTGCCGAACTCCGGGCCGGCCACCAGAATCGACGCACCGGAATATGAGGAATCGTTGAGAACGAATGCCGGGTCTTCCCGCCAGGCACTGAAGAGACCGTCCTCGAAGCCCGTCCGGGTCACCCGCTTGAGGTACACGGCGGGGATGATCTGATCGGTATCCACGTTGGACCGGCGCAGCGGAACCGCCGTACCGGTGTGCACGGTGAACTTGTCCATGTCAGCTCAGCCCTTCACAGGTCGGCGGGAGCGGCCAGTCGGCCGACCACGGCGGTGGCCGCGGCGACCGGTGGCGAGACCAGGTGGGTACGACCACCCCGGCCCTGCCGGCCCTCGAAGTTACGGTTGGAGGTCGAGGCCGAGCGCTGGCCCGGCTTGAGGGTGTCCGGGTTCATGCCGAGGCACATCGAGCAGCCGGCGAACCGCCACTCCGCACCCGCCGCCGTGAAGACCTGGTCCAGGCCCTCGTGCTCGGCCGCCTCGCGGACCGCGGCGGAACCCGGCACGACCAGCATCCGCACCCCGTCGGCCACCTTGTGCCCGCGCAGGACGTCGGCGGCGGCCCGCAGGTCCTCCAGCCGGCCGTTGGTGCACGAGCCGACGAAGACCACGTCCACCGGAACGTCCCGCATCCGGGTACCGGGCTTGAGGTCCATGTACTCCAGGGCCCGCCGCGCCGCCGTCTGCTCGGCGTCGGTGACGAACTCCTCGGGATCCGGCACGGACGCGTTCAGCGCCGTGCCCTGCCCCGGGTTGGTGCCCCAGGTGACGAACGGGCTGATCCGGCTCGCGTCCAGCACCACCTCGCTGTCGAACGTCGCGCCCGGGTCGGTGGGCAGCGTCCGCCAGTACTCCAGCGCCGCGTCCCAGTCCGCGCCCTGCGGGGCGTTCGGGCGGCCCTTGAGGTAGGCGAAGGTGGTCTCGTCGGGCGCGATCATGCCGGCCTTCGCGCCCCACTCGATGGACATGTTGGCGATGGTCATCCGGCCCTCCATGGAGAGCTGGCTGATCGCCTCGCCCCGGTACTCCACGATGTGGCCGCGACCGCCGCCGGTGCCCACCTGGGCGATCAGCGCCAGGACCAGGTCCTTGGCGGTGACCCCTGGGGCCAGCTCACCGGTCACCGTGACCGCCATCGTCCTGGGGCGGCTCTGCGGCAGGGTCTGGGTCGCGAGAACGTGTTCGACCTCACTGGTCCCGATGCCGAACGCCAGGGCGCCGAACGCGCCGTGCGTGGCCGTGTGTGAGTCGCCGCACACGATGGTCAGGCCGGGCTGGGTCAGCCCGAGTTGTGGCCCGATCACGTGCACGATGCCCTGGTTCTCGTCACCGAGCGGGTGCAGCCGGAGACCGAACTCCGCGCAGTTGCGGCGGAGCGTCTCGATCTGGGTCCGGGAGGTCGGGTCGGCGATGGTGAGCAGGTCACCTCGCCGGGACCGGAACGCGGGATCGTCGTACCCGGTCGGGGTGTTGTGGTCCTCGGTCGCGAGCGTGAGGTCCGGTCTACGGACCCGACGACCGGCCATCCGCAGGCCGTCGAACGCCTGCGGACTGGTGACCTCGTGTAGCAGGTGCAGGTCGATATAGAGCAGATCCGGCTCACCGTCAGCGGATCGCACCACGTGAGCATCCCAGACCTTCTCGGCCAAGGTCCTGGGCGAGGACGGCTCTGGAGTGACTCCCACCATCTGGACATCCTAAATTCTGGGAGGTAGGTTTCGGCTTGTGGGACACAGTATGAGCGGTGTCGGCGTTCTCGACAAGGCGGTGGTCATCCTCGCCGCCTGCGTCGACGGCGCCAGCCTGGCCGAACTCGTCGATCGCACCAAGCTGCCCAGGGCCACCGCGCATCGCCTGGCGCAGGCCCTGGAGATCCATCGGATGCTGGTCCGGGACACCCAGGGGCGCTGGCGCCCCGGGCCGCGCCTGGGCGAGCTGGCGAACGCCGCCCCGGACGTACTGCTGACCGCGGCCGAGCCGCTGCTCTCCGCGCTCCGGGACGCGACAGGCGAGAGCGCCCAGCTCTACCTCCGCCGGGCCGACGAGCGGATCTGCGTGGCCGCCGCCGAGCGGGCCAGCGGACTGCGCGACACCGTGCCGGTCGGGTCGGTACTGCCGATGACCGCCGGCTCGGCAGCCCAGATCCTGCTCGCCTGGGAACCGCCGGAGGCGGTCATGCCGCTCCTCCCCCGGTGCAAGTTCACCGGCCGCACCCTGGCCGAGGTACGCCGCCGCGGCTGGGCCCAGAGCGTCGCCGAACGCGAGGCCGGGGTGGCCAGCGTCTCAGCCCCGATCCGCGACCGCACCGGCCGCGTCATCGCGGCGATCAGCATCTCCGGCCCGATCGAGCGGCTGGGCCGCCGCCCCGGCGATCGCCACGCGATGGCCGTCGTCCGAGCCGGCCAACGCCTCAGCGGCCTGTAGCGGATGTAAGGAAGGGCCCCTTCTTATCGGATTTTGTAGAAGAAGGGCCCCTTCCTAACCACTGCGCGGCTACGGCTCACCGAGCCGGGGGCGCAGCGGCAAATAGCTCATTTCGTCCGCCGCACCGCGTCTGATGTGCGATGCTCGACCCATAAGCGGTGCGAACAGACCGCGAAGCGGCGCGACAGACCGCGTGCCGCTTGCGGCAGTCCGCGAAGCGGTACGACGCAAGGGTTACGCCGCAACGGGGCCCGTGCCGTAGGGCCCGTGCCCGTACCGCCGGTGCGCTCGCATTCCCGGCGCAACGGAAACGGCCCGCGCCACCAGTGGTGACACAGGCCGTCAGATGTAGCCCCGACGGGATTCGAACCCGCGCTACCGCCTTGAGAGGGCGGCGTCCTAGGCCGCTAGACGACGGGGCCAGAACTTCCGTTTGTTGACCTTGCGATCAACGCTGCTGAACTCTACCAGAGACCAGCTACCGGCACCCTTTCGGGCATCGGTGGCTGGGGTACCAGGACTCGAACCTAGACTAACTGAACCAGAATCAGTTGGGCTGCCAATTACCCCATACCCCATCGGTGCTCATCGCACCGAGAGCGAACTTTACCGGACCCGGTGGTGGAGGCCAAATCGGGTCGGTACCGGACGCTGGCCCCGCACCCTCCCGACCCCACGCCCTAATCCAGGGCCACCACAGGGTTCGACAGATCGCCGATCCCTCCGACGCGCACCGTCACGATATCCCCGTCGACGATCGGACTAACCCCCGCCGGAGTGCCGGTCAGCACCACGTCGCCGGGGAGCAGCGTCATCACGTGTGAGATGTAGGACACCAGGGTCGGTACGTCGAAGACCATGTCCCTGGTCCGACCGAGCTGGCGTACCTCCATCTCCTCGGCGGCGCGGCCCACCTCGCAGCGGACCTCGACGTCGCTGACGTCGATTCCGGTCGAGATCCACGGGCCGAGCGGGCAGAACGAGTCGAAGCCCTTGGCCCGGGTCCACTGACCGTCCGACCGCTGGAGATCCCGGGCGGTCACGTCGTTCGCGCAGGTGTAGCCGAAGATCGCCTGCGCGGCGGTGGCCCGGTCGGCCCGGCGTACGCCCGGCGGCCCGATCACCACGGCCAGTTCGGCCTCGTGCTCGATCTGCTTCGACTGGGTCGGCAGCCGGATCGCGTCCCGTGGCCCGATAACCGAGGTGGACGGCTTGAGAAACAGCAGCGGCTCGGCGGGCACCTCGTTACCGAGTTCGGCGGCGTGCTCGACGTAGTTACGCCCGACGCACACCACCTTGCTCGGCAGGATCGGGGAGAGCAGGCGGACGTCCGCCAGCGCCCATCGGGCCGTGGTGAAACGGATCTCGCCGAACGGATGGCCCTCGATCTCGGCCACCGTCAGGCCCTCGGGGCCAGCCTCGGGATCACCCTCGACCACGCCGAACGACATTCCCTTTGCATGAGCGAAACGAGCGATACGCACCCGGCCAATCTATCCCCACCAGCGGCCAGGGCCGATGTCGCACCGGGCGGCGCACGATACCGCAGCTTCCGGCTCCCGGGCAGCGGTTCGATCCTTCGCCGCCGGCCGGCGCCGGGACCGGCCTAGCGTCGGATCGGGAGGACTCTTCGTGATGCCTGCATCGACCCGACTACGTACGGCAGGGGCGGTGATCGGGGGTTGCCTGTTGGCCGCCGCCGCACCCGGCGTCCCCGCCCGAGCGGCCGATCCGCTGATCACGGTCGCGATGACCAGTTCCGGAAGCGCGTCGCCCCACTACGAGATCCAGGTGCGCAACGCCACCGACGGCATGGTCAGGACGACCGTCCGGCAGGACCTGCCACCCGGGACCACCCCGGCGATGATCAGCCAGGGTGGGCAGCTGGTTCCCGCCGGTGGGCAGCCCGGTCAGACCGGCCCGGAGGTGGTCTGGCAGGTGCAGTTGGGCGCCCGGACCACCGCACGGCTGACCACCACCCTCGCGCCGCCGCCCGCCGGGACGAACGTCACCGCGCCGGCCTGCGCCTTCGTCGCCAACGGCAACATGCCGTACGACTGCGCGAGCGCGACCTGGGACCCGGCGAAGGCCGGCGCCGCTGGCGGTGGTGGATCCGGTACCGGCAATTCGGTACGGGCCGAGCCGGCCGCTTCCCCGCCGTGGTGGCGCAGCACGCTGATGCTCGGCATCGCGATTGTGGTGGTGATCCTGCTCGCCGGGGCTGCCGGTCTGATCTGGTCCCGCCGGTTACGACGTCGACGGGCGGCTGGCGAGGTGAACGCCACCCGTCCGGATGGCACCACCGGCCCGACTGGCACCACCGGCCCGAGTGGCGCTGCGGGCCCGAGTAGCGCTGCGGGCCCGAGTAGCGCTGCGGGCCCGAGTAGCGCTGCGGAGAGACGCGCCGCGAAGAAGCGTGCGAAGAAGCACGCGGCGGAGAGGCGAGCCGCGCAGGAGCGCGCCGCCGCTGCCCAGGGCCGGGTGATCCGTAGGTCCGGCAATCCCATCGCCAGGGCCACCGCCCGGGTACGCGGAAACGCCAAGATTCCCGCGCCGGCCAGCGTCCGCCGCGCCACCGGCCATCCCGAGAACGGCGTCCTGGCCGGAAGCGGCGGCGAGCTGTTCACCAATGGTGAACCGGTCGCAAGGGACGACCTGGCCGGTAACGACAACTTCGCCGGTAACGACAGCCTGGCCGGTAACGACAGCCTGGCCGCGAACGCCGAACTGGCTGCCGACGGCGGCCTCTTCGAGGACCGGGAGTTGGCGGAGGAGCGCGACCGGCTCGCGGACGACCGGCTCCGGCCGGACGGCGACGGCGCCGAACTGGTCGACGACGAGGCTGAACTGGTCGACAACGACGGTGCCGAACCGGTCGACGACGGCGGCCTGCTGACGGACGACGGCCTGCTGACGGACGACGGTCTGGGCGAGCACGACCGCGTTCCCGCGCCCGGCGAGCCGGCCGAGCCGGAAGGGCTGGTGGGCATCGCGGGCGGAGCCCGGTACGTCGGCCAGGCGGCGGTACCGCCCCGTACTCCGGTACCTGCCGAGACCGAGCAGGTACCGGAGTACGGGGACGAGCCGGGGGAAGCACCGGAGCAGTACCCGGAAGAGGTGTCCCCGGCCGTCGGTCGGGCCCGGCCCAGCCCGCATCCGGCCACGGCGTACCGGCCACCACGGCGGCGGGCGAAGCCACCGGCCTGGCTGGCTGTCGGGGTCGCCCTGCTGCTGGCCGTGGCCTTCGCCACGATCACCGCGTGGATCGGATCGAGCCAGGTGAGCGCGATCAGCTCCGGCCGGCAGCCGTCCAGCGGGGCATGGGTCGGCAAGACCGTGGCCGGCCCGGTCGGTACGAGCCTGCGGGAGAGCGCCTTCGAGTTCACCGTGTACCGGTTGCTCTGCCCACCGGCACCGGCGGGATGCCAGGCGATCGTCGGCGTACGCAACCTGACCGACCGGAGCCAGCAGTGGCACGGCACGCTGCAACGGGCGTACCTGCCCACGGGCGACTGGGTCGGCGCGGACGTACCGGCCACCCAGACGGCCAACGCCGGCAAGGATCCGTTCGCCGACCCTGTACCGGCGGGTGAACGCATGCTCCTTCCGCTGGTTTTCGCCCCGGCCGGGCCAGCCCCACCGACCCGGATCGAGCTGCGCAGTGCGGTCTTCTCGGCCGGGGTCAGCGTCGACGTACCGCACTGACCCGGGCTGGCCGGCACCCTGCCGCCGGGGCGCGGGTCAGGGCTGGTCGTACCCTGGATCGGTGACCGCCGCCCGCACCCGGACCGCCGTGCCCGACACGGCCGACACGGCCGACCGACGTGCCCGGCGGGCGACGGACGACCGGGGTGCCCGGCCGTGACCAGCCTGCCCCCGACGATCCTGCCCGCGACGATCTGGCGTGGCCTCGCCGAGGCCCACGAGGAACGCGCTGATTTCCTCACCTCGGGACACCGGGCCCGGAAGGCATCGGGGGAACGCCACGCGATCGACGACTTCCTCTACGACTACTACGGCACCAGGCCGGCGCAGTTGCGGCGCTGGCACCCCGGAGTGGGCACCGGGCTGGAACCTGGTCCAGCCGGCGCCGCGCCACACGAGCAGTGGCGCTGGTACGCCGCCGACGCCGACGGGGTCGTACGGCTCGACGTGACGGCCTACCTGGCGGACAGATCCGAGTCGGTGCGCTTCATCCATCGACTGTTGACCGCGATCGCGTCGCGCCCGGCCTTCACCGGCTGCCTGGGGTTGCACGAGTGGGCGATGGTGTACCGCCAGCGTGAGCATCGGCACCCCCTTCCGCTGCGACTCGGGCAGGACGGCACCGACGCCGTGGTCGAGTCTTTCCAGATCCGGTGTACGCATTTCGACGCGTTCCGGTTCTTCACCCCGGAGGCGGTAGGTCTCAACCGCCTTCAACCCACCCGGGCGACCCAGGTGGACCTGGACCAGCCGGGCTGCCTGCACGCCTCGATGGACTGCCACAAGTGGGCGACCAAGCTCGGCCCCGCGGTTCCCGGAGACCTGGCGCTCGACTGCTTCGAACTGGCCCGGGACATCCGCCTGCTCGACATGCGGGCGTCCCCGTACGACCTCTCCTCGTACGGACAGTCGGCGGTCGCCATCGAAACCCCGGAGGGCAGGGCCGAGTACGTGGCCCGGCAACGCGAGTTCTCGCACCGCGCCGGTGAGCTGCGCGCCCGGCTGATCTCCGTCTGCGCAGCCCTGCTCGACGTCTCCACGCCGGGCCGGTTGGCCGTCCCCTCGGCCGTGGTGGAATCCTCGGTGGCGTGAACCCGAGATCCGCCCTGTCCACGGCCGTTGACCAGCTCCGATGTGCTCCGGCGAGAACGATCCGCCGCTTCGGCCCGCTGCTTCGCGGAGGTGCCCTACTCGGCGGAAGTGCCCTACTTCGCGGAAGTGCTCTACTTCGCGGAAGTGTCCTGCTCGGTGGGATCGCTCTGCTCGCCGCCTGCACCAGCCCCGCCCCGGTCCCACCCCCACCTGTTCCGTCTCCGAGCAGCACGGCTGCCGCCTGCCCGGAATCGGGAGTCGCGATCACCGTCGGCGAGGTGGACGGCGCGATGGGCCTGCGGGCGCTCGGCATCCTGCTCACCAACTGCGGCACCCACGACTACACCGCGAACGGCTTTCCGGTGGTCCGGGTGCTGGACGCGGACCGGCAGCCACTCGACATCACGGTCGGCAACGGCTCGTCCCCGGTCAGCGCGCCGGACAGCTTCGACGCTCCGCCCCGGCCGGTGACGCTGCGGCCCGGCGAGCAGGTGCGGGCGCGGGTCCTGTGGCGCAACACGCTGACGGAGTCGACGGTGCCGGCAGCCGAGGGCGAGTATCTGGAGATCGCCCCGGCCGCGGGGGAGGCGCCCCAGATCGTCGCGCCACGGGGCGGAATCGACCTCGGCAACACCGGCCGGCTGGCCGTGAACGCCTGGGCGATCCGCCCCTGACCCTCCCACGGTCACCGGCTACCGACTGCTGTCCACCGTCAACAGGTCGTCGAGTCCGATCCTGTGGAAGAACTCGACCCGGATCCGGTCGGCGACCGTCGAGACGACCTCGCTGCCGTCCCGGGCGGGATCGACGTGCACCCGGAATGGCCGGGCGCCGGCCGGCAGGTCCACCACCCGGACGATGACCTCGGCCACCGCGCCCGGGTCCGCGTCCGGCGGGACCAGGGCGGCGAGCCGCTCCCCGACCTCGGCCATCAGTTGGCCGTACCGGTCCGCGTAGTCGGCCGCCCGGGCCTCGTCGGCCGGCGTGCCCGCGTTGGCGAAGTGGTTGGTGCCCGAGGTGAAGGCGCCGGGGACCACGATCGAGGTGTCGATGCCGAACCGGATCAGCTCCGCGGCGTAGCTGACGGCGAGCGCGTCCATCGCGGCCTTGGCGGCGAAGTACGGGGCGAGGAACGGCGGGGTACCGCCACGGGTGCTGGAGCTGCCCACCCAGAGGAGGAGTCCGCTGCGTTGGGCCCGCAGCAGCGGCAGCGCCGCCCGGTTGACCCGTTGGGTGCCGAGCACGTTGGTGTCGTACACCTCGGCGAGCTGTTCCGGGGTGAACGCCTCGGCCGGGCCGGAAACCATGTGCCCGGCGTTGTGTACGACCACATCCAGCCGACCCTGTTCCCGGATCACCCGGCCGATCGCCGCGTCGGCCGACTCCTGCGAGCTGACGTCCAGTTCCACGGCACGCAGGTCGACGCCGTGCCCGGTGGCGTACCGGTCGAGTTCGGTGACGGCCGCCGCGTTCCGGCCGCTGGTCTGCCGCATTCCCGCGTAGACGGTGTGGCCCGCGTCGGCGAGCGCCCGCGCGCTGAGCGCCCCGAACCCGCTCGAAGCGCCGGTGATGACGATGATCCTGCCCATTGTCGTTCTCCCTAGAACGTTCCTGGTTAGCTGGTTCCGCCGTGGGCGGTCAGATTCCGCCGTGGGCGGTCAGATGATTCCGCCGTTGGCCCGCAGCACCTGGCCGTTGACCCAGTGCCCGGCCGGACCGGCGAGGAAGGCGACCACCTCCGCGATGTCGCTCGGGGTGCCCAGCCGCTCCAGCGGCGGCTGCGCCGCCAGCTGCGCGACCCGCTTCTCGTCGTTGGCCTGAAGGAACAGGTCGGTGACGGTCGGCCCCGGTGCGACCACGTTCACCGTGACGTCGCGGCCCCGCAACTCCCGGGCCAGCACCAGCGTCATCGCCTCCACCGCGCCCTTCGTGGCCGCGTAGGCGCTGTAGCCGGGGAAGGCGAGCCCGACGACCGAGGAGGAGAGGTTGATGATGGCGCCGCCGGGACGCAGCCGCCGTACCGCCTGCTGGTTGACGACGAAGGTGCCCCGGATGTTGGTCCGGTAAAGAGCGTCCAGGACGTCGAGGTCGAGGTCGGCCAGCGGCGCGAGAGGCATCCGACCGGCCGCGTTCACGACCACGTCGACCCCGCCGTACGTCTGCTCGGCGGTGTCGAAGAGAGCGCTGATCGCATTCTCGTCGGCGACGTCGGCGCGTACCGCGATCGCCTGGCCCCCGGCGGCCTCGACCTCCCGCACGGCCGCCTCGGCCTCGGTGGAGTTGCTGGCGTAGTTGACGACGACGGCGTAGCCGTCGGCGGCCAGTCGGGTGGCGACCCGGCGGCCGATGCCGCGCGAGCCTCCGGTAACGACGGCGGTCCGGGGGGTCGGGGTGGTCGGGGTGGCGTCGATGGACATGGTGTTTCTCCTTCGAGGGGATGAGGGCAGCTGTCATCGCCGGACGTCGCCGGTCTGCGACGGCCGTTGGGGTGGTTGGTTAAGAAGGGGCCCTTCTTCTACAGAAAGCGATAAGAAGGGGCCCTTCCTTCGCTTCAGGCGTCGGACAAGCGGGTCAGCCAGTCCAGGAGCAGGGCGGTTTCCGGGGCGGAGAGGGGGCTTGTCGGTGCGGCTCGCAGGAGGGCACCGAGGCTGGCCGCGAGGACGGCCACCTCGCCATCCGGTTGGACGGCCACCTCACCATCCGGTTGGGCGGTACGGGGCGGCTCGTCCGGGGTGGTGACGGCGGTGACGATCGCCTCCCGGACCCGGGCGGAGACCTCGGCGGCGTCGGAGTAGATGGCGGGACGGGTGATGAGCAGCAACGCGACACCGGCGTTGGCGGGCATCACCATCTGGGCGGCCAGTTCCGGGCTGACCCGCAGTCGACCGGCCGCCGCGCAGCGTTCGAGGACCGCCAGCAGCAGCCCGTGTGCCTCCGCCGCGGCGGCGGGCGGGGTCGAGAGCCCGGGCGAGTACATCAGCCGGTAGAAGTTCGGGTTCTCCAGTGCGAAGGCGACGTGGTTGTCCCAGCCGTCCCGTAGGTCCCGTACCGGGTCGTTCGAGGGCTTCGCGGCGCGCTTGCCCGCCAGGTACTGCGCGAATCCGAAGTCCACCACGGCCGACAGCAGGCCCTCCTTGTCGCCGAACTGCCGGTAGAGGACCGGGGCGCCGACGCCGGCGGCCTCGCAGACCGCCCGGGTCGAGACGTCGGCCTCGGGCGAGCTGGCGAGCAGGTCCGCCGCCGCGTGAAGTATCCGTGTTCTCGTATCCACGTTAACGAGGATAACAGCTCTTCTGAATCAGCGCTACAGGCTCGATGTAATCGTCGTTACGCGGCCGACGAGATGACCGGGAATAAGGGATTGACGGAGCGGCCACGCTACGGCTGCCGCCCGACAGGCTGGCGGACATCTTCCTGAGCTTCCTCTTCGGACGGGGCAGGCCAGCCCAGGGGCAGTCGCAGGTCGTCATCGAGGAACTGGTCGACCTGTTCCTGCACGGTGCCCTCGGCAGCGCCCGGACGTCACGATCATGACCCGCCCGGGCCGTTGACTACCCTGGTCGAGTGGATCTCCTAACGGCGCAGAAGCTGTGGCAACCCGAGCCGGGCTGGCTGAACACGGCCAGCTACGGGTTGCCGCCCGAGCCCGCGTGGACGGCACTGCAAGCGGCGCTGACCGACTGGCAGGTCGGCCGTAGGTCCTGGGAGGGGTGGGACGAGTCGACCGTACGGTCCCGGGCCGCCTTCGCCGGCCTGGTCGGCGTACCGGTCTCGGACGTCACCGTCGGCGCGACCGTGTCCCAACTGCTCGCCCCGGTCGGTGCGGCGTTGCCGGCCGGCAGCACCGTGGTCGTACCCGAGGTCGAGTTCACCTCCAACCTCTTCCCCTGGCAGGTGCACGCCGAACGCGGGGTACGGGTCCGCACCGTGCCACTCGACCGGCTCGCCGACTCGGTCGACGCCGACACCGACCTGGTGGCGTTCAGCCTGGTCCAGTCCGCCGACGGCACCGTCGCCCGGTACGACGACGTACTCGCCGCCGCCGAGGCGCACGACGCGCTGGTGGTGGTCGACGCCACCCAGGCCTGCGGCTGGCTCCCGTTCGACGCGAGCCGGGCGGACGTGGTGGCCGTGGGGGCGTACAAGTGGCTGATGGCTCCGCGCGGCGCGGCGTTCGGCTGCCTCAGCCCCCGGATCCGGGACCGGATCACCCCGCTGGCCGCGAACTGGTACGCGGGCGAGGACCCGCACGCGTCGTACTACGGTCCCCCGCTGCGGCTGGCCGGCGACGCTCGCCGGTTCGACATCTCCCCCGCCTGGTTCTGCTTCGTCGGGGCGGCGCCCGCCCTGGAACTGCTCGCCGAGATCGGACTGCCGGCGATCCGGGACCACAACGTCGGGCTGGCCAACCGGTTCCTGACCGGCCTCGGCCAGCCGCCCTCGAACAGCGCGATCGTCACGGTCGACGTACCCGGGGCGGCGGAGAAGCTGGCGTCCGCCGGGGTCCGGGCGGCGGTCCGGGCCGGTCGGGTCCGCGCCTCGTTCCACCTCTACTCCACGGAGTACGACGTGGACCTGGCCCTGGCCGCCCTACTGGGCTGAGCCGGCTACCGGGCGGCGCCCAGCAGGACCAGGCGGGCCCGTCGGACCCTCGACGTCGGCATGACCGCCCTGGATGGATCTGACCAGGAACCGGCAGGACTCGGCGATCTCGTGCCGGATCCCGTGGTCGTCCACGAAGGGATAGGTCCCGACGTACCGGCATCCGGTCTCCTGGTAGCCGAGCCGGAGGTAGAGCGCGGCCGCCCGGGGATTGTCGTCGGCGACGCCGAGGCCGAGTTGGCGGCGCCCACGCTGCCGGGCGATGTTCTCGGCCTCGCGGACGAGGGCGGTGCCGATGCCCCGGGACTGGCGCTCGGGTGGCCAGACGGTCAGCCCGTTCAACTCGGGGCAGCCGGGATAGCGTCTGCGCACCTCGGGATCGTCGCATCCCTGCCAGCGGACCTCGCCCGACCCGACCGGTACGTCGTCGAGGTACACCACCAGGAACGTGCTGATACCGGCCTGGTGGCGTAGGAAGCGCTCCTCGTGATAGCGGTTCCGTCCGGGTGACGGGATGTGCCGTTCCAGGAGTGCGACATCCGGTTCCCGGCACTGCCGGATGATCATCGACTCGGTCCCTCCCCCGGCGGCCTGCCGGTCCCGAGCAGTCGGAGCCCGTCGTGACAGCTACGCCACACTGTCCCAGTCACGCCGGGTGGGAGCAATGCACATATCGGCTACCGTGCTCGGGCCACCCTGGAACGCGTCCGACCGCCCATTGCCTGGGCCGTCATCCGAGCTGTCCTCGAACCCGTTCCAGGTAGGCGAGCAGGTGCCGCATCCGGTCGACCGGCCAGGGCAGGCCGCGGCCGATCTCCTCGCTGTTGTCGTCCCACATCCGCCGCGCCGCCGCCTTCGTCCGCTCGCCGTCCTGGCCGTCGACGTGGAACCGGTTCCCCAGCGCGTCCCAGCGCCCGACCAGGTCCCGTACCCGTGGATCGTCGACCGGCGTCTCGTCCCGTACGTGTCGCAGGAGTTCCTCGACAAGTCCGGCCCATTCGGTCTTGGCCGCCTCGATCGCCGTACCGCCGAGGGCGGCCCTGCGCTGGGCCAACTGCTCCCGCTGTTCCGGCGTGAAGTACGTCTCGAACACGGAGATCATCTCCAAGGTCGTCATGAACTGGTCCGGATCGGGCATCGACGCGCTGTCGATCCGCGCCAGCAACCCACGAAGCTGCTGGGTGAGCCGCTGGACCTGGACGGCGTGCGCCTCCAGGCCGCCCAACTGGGCGGTCAACAGGTCACGCATCGCCACCAGGTCGCCCGTGGGCTCCGCGAGTACGCCCGCGATCTCCTCCAGGGACAGCCCGAGCGACCGCAGCGACCGCACCCGGTACAGCCGCCGCAGATCGCCCTCGGTGTAGCGGCGGTGTCCCGACGCGGTGCGCTCGCCCGCGCTCAGCAGGCCGATCTCGTCGTAGTGCCGCAGGGCGCGCACGGTCATCCCGCTCGCCCGTGCCAACTCGCCGATGCTCCACCGACGTCCGCCGTTCCCGATCACGTCCGCAACGGTAGGACCTCCCGTTACGTCGGGTTCAAGTCCTGGCCGCCGACGTCACTCGCCGTCGCCCCGGCGCAACTGTTTGATCTGGCCGCGTCGTTTCTTCTCGGCCAGCCGCCGTTCCTTCGCCCCCCGGCTCGGCTTCGTCGCGCGCCGGGGCGGGGGCGGGGCCGCCACCGCGTCCCGCAGCAGCGCTGCCAGCCGGGCGCGGGCCGCCTCGCGGTTGGCGAGTTGCGCCCGGTGCTCGCTGGCGGTGACCGTGAGCACGCCGTCGACCAGCCGGCCGGCGAGCCGCTCGCGGGCGCGTTCCCGGAGTCGCTCCGGCAGCGTCGGCGACGAGCCGACGTCGTAGGAGAGTTCCACCCGCGAGTCGGTGGTGTTCACGCCCTGCCCACCCGGTCCGGACGAACGGGAGAACCGCTCCCGCAACTCACCGCCGGGGATCACCAGTCGGTCGGTCACGCGCAGGTCGTCGGCCATCTGTTGAGGTTAGTTCCCATCCGTGCGAAGCCACCGGCCACACCGAACACGACGATCGAACGCCGCCGCCCGCCACCGACCACACGATCGAACGCCGCCGGCCGCCGGGTCTCGGGTACGTACGGTACGGACGGTTCAGCCGCCCTTGCCGATGATGGTGTCCGCAACCTGCTGCGCCTGCTCGATCGGGATGGCGAAGCCGATTCCGATCGAACCGCTGCCGTCGATGGTGGCGATCGCGGTGTTCACCCCGACCACCTCGCCCCGGGCGTTGACCAGCGGGCCGCCGGAGTTGCCCGGGTTGATCGAGGCATCGGTCTGCACCGCGCTGTGCCGGTTGTCGCCCAGCCGGACCTCGCGGTCCAGCGCGCTCACGATTCCGGCGGTGACCGTGCCGGCCAGCCCCAGTGGGGAGCCGACCGCGAGCACCGGCTCACCCACCCGGGTCACGCCGGGCTTCGCCAGCGGCAGCGCCGCCAGTCCGGCCGACGGTGGTACCCGGAGCACCGCGATGTCACTGCTGGAGTCCCGGCCGACGATCCGGGCCGGGAACTGCCGCCCGTCCGAGGTTTCGACCATCACCGCGCCGCCGGACTCCCCGCCGCCGCCCCGGGCCACGATGTGGTCGTTGGTGACGACGTGGTGCATGTCGTCGAGGGCGAATCCGGAGCCACCGGCCGACTTGCCGCCGCCGGCCACCATCACCGAGACGACGCCCGGTACCACCTGCGCCGCCGCGGCCACCAGGTCGGCCGGGACGGCGGCCTGGGCCGCCTTCCCCGACCCCACCGACGACTCCTGGCTGGCCACGTAGCCGCCGGCCAGTCCGCCGGAGCCGATGGAGAGGGCGACCACCGCGAGCGCGGCGAGCAGCGCCCGCCGGCGCCGCGCCGCCCTGGTCGGCGCGAACGGCCCATCGGGTACGCCCGGACCACCGCGCCCGTCCGGTTCGAGATCCGGTGAGATGAACCATGGGCCGCGGGGTTCACCGAGCCCGGTCTGCGTTGCCATAGCTCACTCCTCGTCAGTCCACTCCTCGTCGGATCACGGCAGAAGTCCGATCGGGACGCCCCGCGTCGGATCAGGGCAGCCGGGAGAACCACGCCATCGAGCCGCCGGCCGCCGCGAGGGCCAGCAGCAGCCCGATCCCGATGAACCGGGCGGAGATGTCCTGCTTCTCCGTGCGGTAGCCCACCGAGGTCCCGATGTCCTCGTACACGGCGCGCAGCTCGGCGCTGGTCCCCGCCTCGTGGTATCCGCCCTTGGTCTGTTCCGCGACCGCCCGCAGGGTCTGGCCGTCGACCGGTACCCGGATCGGCCGACCGCCCCGGGCGACGTACCCGGACGCGGTGCCGAACGAGATGGTGTGCACCGGCACGCCCACCTGCACCGCCTCGTCGGCCGCCGCCAGCGGATCCCGCCCGGAGGTGTTCGCGCCGTCGGAGAGCAGCACGATCCGGGCCGGCGGCGGGTTCTTGGCGGCCTGGGTGTCGAAGGTCTTGATCGCCTCCAGCGAGGTGCCGATCGCCTCGCCGATGGCGGTGCCCTGGACCCCGGTACTGCCCTCGGCGAGCCGCTTGATCCCGGCGTGCAGTACCGAGCGGTCGGTGCTCGGCGGCACCAGGACCGCCGCGCTGCCGGCGAAGGCGACCAATCCGACGTTGAACTCGTCGGGCAGCGTGTCGGCGAACTTGTGCGCCGCCGACTTCGCCGCCGCCAGCCGGTCCGGCTCCACGTCGGTGGCCAGCATCGAGGTCGAGACGTCCACCGCCACCATCACGGTGGCCCGCTCCCGGGGCACCCGGACCTCGGCCTCCGGCCGGGCGAAGCCGACGACCAGGAGCCCCAGCATGCCGAGGAACAACCCGGCCGGAACGTGCCTGCGCCAGGACGGCCGGTCCGGCGCGACCCGGTCCAGCAGCCGCAGGTTCGTGAACCGTACGGCGTACCGGCTGCGGCGCCGTTGCAGCACGAGGTACCAGATGGCGAGCCCCACCACGCCCAGCAGCAGCAACAGCCGCTCCGGAGACTGCCAGGTCATGCCGCGCCTCCCCGTACCGCCGTCCGTGGCGCCCGGGTCGCCCCGGCCAGTCGCCGTTGGGTGTGCACGTGCCGTACGACGTCAGCGGTCCAGTCCCGATCGGTGCGCAGTGACAGGTGTGCGGCACCGGTCCGGCGCAACGCCTGCCGTACCAGTTCACGCTGCTCGGCGGCGGCCACCGCGTACCGTTCCCGGAGCCCGCGGTCCCCGGTGGACACCTCCCGGCGCCGCCCGGTCTCCGGGTCGACCAGGGTGACCAGGCCGATGTCCGGTAACTCCAGCTCGCGCGGGTCGACCACCTCCACGGCGAGGACCTGGTGCCGGACGGCGAGCCGGCGGATCGCGCGTTCCCAGTCCGGCGTGCCGTCCTCGCCGTCGGGCAGGCCGTCGAGGAAGTCGGAGACGATGACCGCCAGTCCCCGTTTCGGGTTGGCCCGGTGCAGTGCCGTCACCGCCTCGGCGAGCGAGGGCGGAGTACCGCCGACGTCTCCCCGCGGTGCCGCGAGCAGCGCACCGAGCAGCCCCAGCAGGTGGGCTCGGCCGCTGCGGGCGGGATAGCGGCGCACCCCGCCCGCGTCCAGCAGGTGCGCGCCGAGCCGGTTGCCCACTCCGGCGGTGAGGAAGCCGACCGCGGCGACCGCCGCCACCGCCAGTTCGCGCTTCTCCAGCTCGGCGGTGCCGAAGTCCATGCTCGGGGTCGAGTCCACCAGCAGCCAGGTGGAGAGTTCCCGGTCGGCGTCCAGCTCCCGGACGTGCGGCAGCGTCGTACGTGCGGTGACCGCCCAGTCCATCCGGCGTACCTCGTCCTCGCCGGCCCGGTACTCGCGGGCGCCGGTGTACTCGCTGCCGGGACCCGGCAGCAGACCGAGGTGCTGGCCGTGCAGCAACCCGTCGAGCCGCCGGGTGACCAGCAGTTCCAGCCGGCGCAGCCGGTGCTCGGGCGCGAGCTGCCGCAGCGTCGGGTCACCTCGGCCCGGCTGACCGTCGACGCCCGGCTGCGGTTCGACGCGACTCACGCGACCGCCAGGCCCGGCCGGTGGTGCTCGCGGCTGGGTGCGATCCGGGGCGGCGGTACGGCCTCGACCAGCCGTTGCACCACCGACTCTGCCGGCACCCCGTCGGCGATGGCGTCGAAGGAGAGCACCAGCCGGTGCGCGATCACCTCGGACGCCAGTTCCCGTACGTCGTCGGGCAGCACGTAGTCCCGACCGCGTATCAGCGCCTGCGCCCGGGCGGCGGCGACCAGGCCGAGGGTGGCCCGGGGACTCGCCCCGTACGCGAGCAGTGGCGCCACCTCCGACACCCCGAACCGGGCGGGATCCCGGGTCGCCAGGATCAGCCGGACGACGTACTCGGCGAGCGCGTGGTGGACGAACACCCGCGACGCCCGGTCCTGGAGGTCCCGCAGGCGCTGCGCGTCGAGGACCGCGCGGGCGGTGGGACGGTCCGCGCTCATCCGGTAGAGGATGGCGAGTTCGTCCACATCGGTCGGATAGTCGACCAGCACCTTCATCAGGAACCGGTCCCGTTGCGCCTCCGGGAGCTGGTAGACGCCCTCGGACTCGATCGGGTTCTGGGTGGCGAGGACGAGGAACGGCTCCGGCACCGGATAGCTGCGCCCGCCGATCGAGACCTGCCGCTCGGCCATCGCCTCCAGCAGCGCGGACTGCACCTTGGCCGGCGCCCGGTTTATCTCGTCGGCCAGTACCAGGTTCGCCATCACCGGTCCCAGCTCCACGTCGAAGTTCTCAGTGGAGGCGCGGTAGATCCGGGTGCCGACGATGTCCGACGGCACCAGGTCCGGGGTGAACTGGATCCGGGAGAAGCTGCCGCCGACGGCGGTCGCCATGGTCTGCGCGGCGAGCGTCTTGGCCACTCCGGGTACGCCTTCGAGTAGGCAGTGCCCGTCGGCCAGCAGCGCGGTGAAGAGGCGTTCGACGAGCCGGTCCTGCCCGACGATGACGCGTTTGACCTCGAAGAGTGCCTGCTCCAGCTCCGGTCCGGCCGAAACGGTCTCGACCGGGCTGGGGCGGGTGGTCACGGTGTCTGACATGTCCGTCACGGTGCGGGCTTCCCGCCCTGACCAGCGGCAAACCCGACGGTCACCCGTGCATCATCACAAGTTCGGCAACTCCCGCACCTCGGGGTCCCTGGAATCCCTGCCGTACCAATAAAATCGACAGCACACAAAACCGTCACGGGGCGCCGGGGCGGCATGAAACTCCGGAGGCGCATGTGGTGCTGCGACGGTGGTTGACGGTACTGCTGGCAACAGCCTCGGTCGTCGCGTTCGCGGCTCCGGCGGTCGCGGCCCCCGATCCGGTGCCCGCGCCCAACTACGCGGGTTTCCGGCTCGTCAAGGCGATCCCCGGCGACCCCAGCACCCCGGAGATCACCCTGCCCGCCGGCTACGAACTCGTTCCCGGGGCCCAGCACCAGGTGGCCAGCCGCGCCGAGTACTACTCCTTCATCCGGGGCCCGCGCAGCGAGGCGGTGACGGTCACCGTCGACTGGCCCCGCACCTGGATCGGATCCGTGATCGCCACCGACACCCGGCTGGCGGTACGACGGCACGCCGGTGCGCCGTACCGGGTGAGCTTCGTCGTCCCGGTCACCTGGTCGACGGTGAACGCGAACCAGCCGACCGTCCAGGTCTGGAGCATGCTCAACGACTCCACGGCGAGCGGGGTGCACTGGCGGATCGAGCACAACGATCCGGACCGGGTGGCGGGGCCGTGGACCAGCGTGCCGTGGCCGGCGGTACAGGCCGCATCGGTGATCAACTACATGATCGCGACCGAGGCGGTGCTACAGGACTCGGGGCTGGCCGCCGAGGCACGCCGCAAGGGCCACTTCTTCTCGCTGATGGGCTTCGAGACGAACAACGTCCTGCATCCGGACAACCCGCCACACTGGCACCTGGCCTACTATCCCGGCCTCACCTACGGCGCGGCCGGGGCGCACGTGCCGCACTTCTGGGTCGACGCGCAGGGCAAGACCTTCTACAACGGGATGGACATCCAGGGCCAGGGCCGGAGCCGCTTCTACGCCGGGGATCCGGCGAAGATCCACGACCCGTCCGGCGCTCTGGTCGTCACCCTCACCATCCGGGCCGACGGCGGACTGGACGTCGACCCGCCGGCCGGGCCCCGCTACTCGATCACCGCGCCGGACGGCGACTTCTCGCACGGGGTCGACGTCTCCCGGGACGGCACGCCGTGGCGCTCGGTCGTCAGCCAGGACTACGTCAAGATCGGCGTCCTGGTCACCCAGGTGAAGGACCACCAGACGACCCAGCCGCACCGTACGACCGTCTACCGCTACGACGCGCTGACCGGAGTGCTCACCGACACCTGGCCGTCGGCCGGCTGACCCCGATCGGGTGGTTACCGGACACCGCCGCCGAGCCCGCACACGTTCGCCACGGGCTCTCCACACCGGATGGTTAGCGTGCCGGTATGAGCATTGATCTCGCCCCGGATCCGGCGTCCGAACCACCGGTCGGCGCCGGCCGTCGACGTCGGGTTCCGCTCACCGTGGTGTGCTGGCTGTTCGTCGCGCCGGGACTCGGCTGGGCGGCGATCCGACTCGGCGGGCTGGAACGGGGTCCGCTGGTGCAGTTGCTCGCCTTCACCCCGTACCTGGCGGCCTGGACGGTGGTACCGCTCGGGCTCGCCCTCGCCGTCCGGCGGTGGTGGGCAGCCGGCGCCGCCGCGCTTGCCGCCGTCATCCTGGTCGGCCTGGTCGCGCCCCGGGCCCTGTCCGACGAGCCGCCGGTCGCCGGGGGCCCGATCCTGCGGGTGCTGACCGCCAACCTGCTCGCCGGGGCCGCCGAGCCAACCGCCCTGGTCGAGCTGGTCCGGGCTCAGCGGGTCGATCTGCTGGCGATGCAGGAGTTCACCCCCGACGCGGAAGCGGCGCTTGATCAGTCCGGGTTGGCCGGCCTGCTGCCGTACCGGCAGGTCAATCCGGAGCCGGGGACGACCGGCTCGGCGCTGTACTCCCGGCTTCCGCTGCGGGACGTCGGCACCCGGCGCAACACGGGCGGCTTCTCCCAGGCGTACGGGACGGTGCAGCCGGACGCGGGGCCGGCGGTGCTGGTCGAGTCCGTGCACCCGATGGCGCCGGCCACGCTGTCCAGACTGCCGGCCTGGCACGACGACCTGCGGGCGCAGCCGTCCGCCACCCCACGGGGACCGCTGCGGATCCTGGCCGGGGACTTCAACGCCACGCTCGACCATGCCGCACTGCGCCGGCTGCTGGACACCGGCTACTCCGACGCCGCCGCCTCGGTCGGGGCCGGGCTGACCGGCACCTGGGGGCCGTACGACGGTGACCGGATCCCCCCGGTGACCATCGACCACGTCCTGGTGGACCGCCGGATCGCGGTTCGGCGGGTGGCGGTCTTCCCGTTGCCGGGCTCGGACCACCGCCCGGTGCTGGCGGAGGTCGCCCTGCCCTCGCCCTGAATCGGCACCTCTCCGTCGGTCCGGTACCGGTGCCGGCGGTACAGCGCTGGCCTCCGCGCCCGTTCGGGAGGGACGCGGAGGCCAGCGGCTATCCGTGGATCACTGAAGGTGTACGGCCAGGTGGAAGCTCCGGTTGGCCGGGTTACCGGACTGGTTCCAGGTCTGCACGAAGACCCCCTGCGCCAGGTTGGTCCGGCCGACCACCGAGATGAAGCCGGTCGGGGAGGTTCCGACGCTGCCGGTCAACCCGATCGTCCCCACGAACACGCCGGTGTTCACCGGCACGTTGAACACCACCTGGTACAGGCCGACGCCCAGCAGGGTCACCGAGACCGCCTGGTCGCCACGGACCAGGCCGCCGTTGGCGCTGACGACGGCGAGCAGTGTCGCGCTCGCCGCCTGCACACCCGAGCCGCCCTTGACCAGCGCGGCCTTCGCCAGGTCGATGTCGGCCTGGGTGACCGGTGGTTGCTGGACCACCCGGCCGTTGATCCGGACGGCGCCGGGGTCGTCGCGCTGTTCCGGCGCGGCGACGGCGATGCCGCCACCGACGAGGGTCAGCGCAAGCGCCCCGACGACGAGCAGGATCGATTTGCGCCCAAAGATTCTGGCCATGACGTCATCTCTTTCTTTCTACCCAGGATGGTGATGGTCTTACCGACGATGGAGATGGTCCTTACCTACGCCTTACTGCTCCGGATACGCCCGCGCACGACCCGACCCGCGATCGACAATGGATTGCCCGGCAATTTCCGAGTAGGGCGCATCCGGGACCGATAAATCGGGGAGCGACGGCTGTGTGCATCATTGCCGCAGATTCTGCGGCGTGGAGAACGCCCGACCGGCGCCGGCCGAACCCCGCCTTCATCGGCGGATACTACCTAGAGTGGCCACTCAACAACCATGAGCGAACATAGCATTCAGCAAACGCGCAGGTCAATAGCGGTATCGACCGATCGGTCTCCGACCCATTTACCGACAACCAGTCACCCCGACGCCGGCCGGTTCGTGAAATAAATACATACGCCGTTCGGATCTCACGTTTCCACTGCCGACCGCACCGGCGCGCCGGTACGGGGGGCGGCCAATTCCGAACGCCTTTCCGAAAGCGGGAATTCGAGCCGCCGGACACGGACGGCCCCGCTCACGGTTCATCCGTGAGCGGGGCCGTCGGAGCAGAAACCGTTCCGGTACGCCGGAGGTACTCAGACCTCGGCGGGAGTACGCGCGACGCCGTAGGTCAGGGCGTCGACCAGGGCGTGCCAGCTCGCCTCGACCACGTTCGGGTGTACACCCACCGTGGTCCAGTCCCGGCCACCGCTGTCGGTCGTCTCCACCAACACCCGGGTGATCGCGCCGGTACCGTGGCTGCCCTCCAGGATCCGCACCTTGTAGTCGGCCAGCTCGAAGCCGCGCAGTTCGGGGTAGTGCCGGAGCAGCCCGACCCGCAGCGCCTCGTCGAGGGCGTTGATCGGACCATTCCCCTCGGCGGTGGCGATCACCCGCTCACCCCGTACCCGGAGCTTGACCGTCGCCTCCGAGACCACCGCGCCGTCCTCCCGGTGCTCGACCAGCACCCGGTACGACTCCAGCGCGAACGGCCGGGCAGCGCCCATCCCCGGCAGCTCGCTGCGGACCAGCAATTCGAAGGACGCGTCGGCCGCCTCGAACGACCAGCCGCCCGCCTCCAGCTCCTTCACCCGCTTGGTTACCCGGCCGGCGGCGTCGGGATGGCCGGCCAGATCCAGCCCGAGCTCACGGCTCTTCAGCTCGATGCTGGCCCGGCCGGCCATCTCCGTCACCAGGATCCGCATGTCGTTGCCCACAACCGCCGGGTCGACGTGGTTGTAGAGCAGCGGATCCACCTTGATCGCACTCGCGTGCAGCCCCGCCTTGTGAGCGAAGGCAGCGGCCCCGACGTAGGCCTGGTGGGTGTCGGGGGCGATATTGGCGATCTCCGCGATGGCGTGCGAGACGCGCACCATCTGCGCCAGGCACCCGTCCGGTAGGACCGGTAGCCCGAGCTTGAGTTGCAGGTTCGCGACGACCGCGAACAGGTCGGCGTTGCCGGGCCGTTCGCCGTAGCCGTTGGCGGTGCCCTGGAAGTGCCGTACCCCGGCCTCGACGGCGGCGATCGTGTTCGCCACCGCGCAGCCGGTGTCGTTCTGGGTGTGGATGCCGAGCCGGGCCGGCGAGACGCCCAGCCGCTCGGTCAGCTCGCCGATCGCGCCGGTCACCTGGGACGGCAGCATGCCGCCGTTGGTGTCGCACATCACGACGACCTCGGCACCGGCCTCGAGCGCGGTCTCGACCACGGCCGAGGTGTACGCCGGTTCGTACCGGAAGCCGTCGAAGAAGTGCTCGCAGTCCAGGAAGACCCGGCGGCCCTCGGCGACGAGATGGGTCACGCTGTCCCGGACCATCGCCAGGTTCTCGGCCGCGGTGGTCCGCAGCGCCCGCTCGACGTGCCGGATGTCGGACTTCGCGACCAGGCACACCACCGGGGTCTCCGCGTCGAGCAGCGCCCGGACCTGCGGGTCGGCGGCCACGTCGAGGCCGGCCTTGCGGGTCGAGCCGAAGGCGACCAGGACGGCGTGCTTGAGGTCGAGCTCGGTCCGGGCCCGGCGGAAGAACTCGGTGTCCTTCGGCATCGCCCCCGGCCAGCCACCCTCGATGAATCCGACGCCGAACTCGTCGAGCAGCCGGGCCACCGCCAGTTTGTCGACGACCGAGTAGCTGATCCCCTCGCGCTGTGCCCCGTCGCGCAGCGTCGTGTCGAACACCTGGTACGTCATTTGATCTCCTTCGAGAGCTGCGCAGCCCCTGCTCCGATGTCTCCCGGCCCGACAAACAAAATGACCCCCCGCGAATGCGGGAGGTCTGCGCGCTCGGCCCGAGGTCGCCGGCGCGCTAGTTGCCAATAATGAGTGCGGAGCAGGTCACGGAACGTACTCTGCCACGCGGATCCCGGATCTGGGAAGGAAATCCACATCGCGGGAACCGCCCGGACGGCGGTCGTCCGCCGCGCCCCGGCCGACGGCAGCGCCAGGAGGCGGTGGACGAGGCCGTCCGGGACCCGCGAGACCGGTTGGTGTATGGATCGAGATCCCTGGGTAGGAGGGTCCGGGACAGCGGAGAAACGTCGAGACAGTCGAGAAGAGGAGTGATAGCCAGTGGACAGGCTCGATCCTCAGACGACCCCGCAGCAGCAGAGCCCGGATCCCCTGATCCATGGTGGCGGTGGCGCCTTCGCGGGTGGCACGCCCTCGGGCGAGTTCGACCCGTGGCGGTACCGCGACGACGCCGGAGTCACCGGAGCCGACCTGGTCGGCTACAAGGTGGAGGCGACCGACGGCGGCATTGGCAAGATCGACAGTGCCAGCCACGAGGTCAACGCCAGCTATCTGGTGGTGGACACCGGCCCGTGGATCTTCGGCAAGAAGGTCATGTTGCCGGCCGGGGTGGTGAACCACGTCGACCACGACGACCGGAAGGTGTACGTCGACCGGAGCAAGGAACAGATCAAGGACGCTCCGGAATTCGACGAGACCGGTCACGGGGATCCGAGCTACCGAGACAAGATCGGTGGCTACTACGGCGGGACGTACGGCTCGCCGGGCTGGACGGTTCCGCCGGGGCGCGCCCTGTAAGCGCGACCCGCGTGTCAGAAGGCCGGTGGGGCCGATGCCCCGCCGGCCTTCCGCAGGCCTGACCGACTTCCCTTCCCCATGCCTGACCGACCTCGCCGGGCCGCCGGACCGATCTTGCGAACGCACGCCGCCGGCCTGCGGCACGGAGTCGTTACTGTGGTCGCGTGGACGTGACTCCGATGACGACCAGTACGCCGGCCTTCGCCACTCTCTTCAACTTCCGGGACGTCGGCGGACGCCCCGGGCTTGACGGCAGGTTGGTCCAGCGGCAACGGCTGTACCGCTCGGACTCGCCACACCGGATCCACGGCGACGACCGCGAGGCGTTCGCCGCGCTCGGCATCCGCACCGTGATCGACCTGCGCCGCCCCTCCGAGGTACGCCGCGACGGCCGGGTGCCGGCCTACGACGGCCTGGCCTACCACCACATCCATCCGGAACACGCGTTCTGGGAGGAGTCGGCGTACTCCGAGGAACTGGGCATGGCCCGCTATCTCGCCGACCGGTACCACGACCTCGCCAGCACGGGGTCGGCCGGGCTGGTCGCGGCGATCGAGGTGATCGCCGACGTGCAGGCCGCCCCGGTACTGGTGCACTGCGTGGCCGGTAAGGACCGGACCGGAGTGGTCTGCGCGCTGACCCTGTCGGTGCTCGGGGTCGCCGACGAGGACATCGCCGAGGACTACGCCCGGACCATCGAGGGCTCGGCCCGGTTCAGCGAGTGGATCGCCAGCACACTGCCGGCCGCGACCCCGGTCTTCGCGCCCTTCCTGGGCTGCCCGGCCGAGGCGATGAGCCTCTTCCTCGGCGAGCTGCGGGGCCGGCACGGATCGGTGGAGCGGTACCTGCTCGACGCCGGCCTCGACCCCGCCCGGATCGACGCCCTCCGCGCCCACCTGCTGAGCTGAGCGGACCGGTCCGGGTCGACGCCGTGGGTGCGCGCCCTCCGACCCCACGGGCGGGGGCGCGATCCGGTGTGGCGGGGTCAGCGGATGTGGTGGATCCAGCCGTTGACGTCCTCGGCCCGCCCCCGCTGGAGGTCGACCAGAGTCTGCCGCAGGCCCATCGTGACCTCTCCCGGACGGCCGTCGGCGATGCTGAACTCCCCGTCGGGATGGCGCACGACGCCGATCGGCGTGATCACCGCGGCCGTGCCGCAGGCGAACACCTCGCGGAGCCGTCCACTGGCCACGTCGGCCTGCCACTCCTCGAACGCCACCGGCCGCTCGACCACGGTCCGCCCCGCCGCCCGGGCCAGGGTCATCACGGACTCCCGGGTGATGCCCGGCAGGATGGTGCCGCCCAGCGGCGGGGTGACCAGCGAGCCGTCGTCGTAGACGTAGAAGATGTTCATCCCGCCCAGTTCGTCGACGTACCTACGCTCCACGGCGTCCAGGAAGACCACCTGCTCACAGCCGTGCTCCATCGCCTCGGCCTGGGCGGCCAGCGAGGCGGCGTAATTGCCGCCGCACTTGGCCTCGCCGGTGCCGCCCGGTGCCGCCCGGGTGTACGTCGGAGAGACCCAGACGTTCACCGGCTGCACGCCCCGGGGGAAGTACGAGCCGACCGGCGAGCCGATCAGCACGTAGAGGTACTCGTTGGACGGGCGCACCCCGAGGAAGACCTCGTTGGCGAACATGAACGGCCGGAGGTAGAGGCTGCCCTCCTCGGAGGTCGGCAGCCAGGCCCGATCGATCTCGATCAGGTGGCGCAGCGAGTCGAGGAAGACCTGTTGCGGCAGGGGCGGCATCGCCATCCGGCGGGCCGAGTCCGCGAACCGGGCGGCGTTCGCGTCCGGCCGGAACATCGTCACCGAGCCGTCGACGGCGCGGTACGCCTTCAACCCCTCGAAGATCTCCTGGGCGTAGTGGAGCACGGCACTGGCCGGGTCCATCGGGATCGGCGCCCGGGCCTCCACCCGGGCGTCGTACCAGCCCTTGCCCTCGGCGTACCGGACGATGACCATGTGGTCGGTGAAGACCCGACCGAATCCCGGGTTCGCCATCAGCGCATCGCGCTCGGCGGGGGCTACCGGCTGAGGATTCGGACGGATCTCGAAGTCGAGCTTGTCACCACCGCTCATCGCGCTGACCTCCATGCGGGGAACCGGCACCCAGGCATGGGTGGGCCGGGAAAGTAAGACTCGTGACTGAAACTTACCCGAACGGTCGTTCAACCTCGACCCTCCGGTCGACCGGAGAACTCACCACCCGCACCTTCGTGCAGATCCGGCAACGGCACGGACCTCTGGTGGGCGGGCGGGGAGCGTCTGGTGGAGCTACCGGGTCAGGACGCCACGTGGGCGGCGAGCCGGTCGCCGATCTCGGCGGTACGCCGCGGCGTGCCCGAGGTACGGGCGGCCAGTTCGGCGGCGACCGCCTCGGTTACTCGGCGGGCGGCGTCGGGGTGGCCCAGGTGGTCCAGGAGCAGCGCGGTGGAGAGGACGGCGGCGGCGGGGTCCGCCACCCCCTGGCCGGCGATGTCCGGCGCCGAGCCGTGCACCGGCTCGAACATCGACGGGTACGCCCGTTCCGGGTTGATGCTGCCACTCGCCGCCAGGCCGATTCCACCGGTGACGGCGGCGGCGATGTCGGTCAGGATGTCGCCGAAGAGGTTGTCGGTGACCACCACGTCGTAGCGCTGCGGCTGGGTGACCAGGAACATCGCGGCGGCGTCGACGTGCTGGTACTCGGTCTCGATGTCGGGGTGCTCGGCGGCGACCGTGGCGAAGGCACGGGCCCAGAGCGAGCCGGCGTGGGTCAGCACGTTGGTCTTGTGGACCAGGGTCACCTTGCGGCGTTCCCGGCGACCGGCGCGGGCGAACGCGTCGCGGATCACCCGCTCGACGCCGTGCCGGGTGTTCAGGCTCTCCTCGGTGGCCACCTCGGCGGGGGTGTCCCGGTGCAGGACGCCTCCGGCGCCGGCGTACAGGCCCTCGGTGCCCTCCCGGACGACGACCAGGTCGATCTCGTTCGGCTTCACGCTGGCCAGCGGGCCCGTCGTGCCGGGCCAGAGGCGAGACGGCCGGAGGTTCACGTACTGGTCGAACTCGAACCGCAGCTTGAGCAGCAGGCCGCGTTCCAGCACGCCCGGCGGAACGGTGGGGTCGCCGACCGCGCCGAGCAGGATGGCGTCGTAACCGGCCAGCTCCGCGAGCACGGAGTCCGGGAGCACCTCACCGGTGCGGTGGTATCGTGCCGCGCCGAGGTCGTACTCGGTGGCCTCGATGCCCGGCAGGACGGTGTCGAGCACCTTTCGGGCCTGCGCGACCACCTCCGGCCCGATGCCGTCACCAGCCACCACCGCGATCCGCGCCACCGCCACGTCCAGCTCCCTTGCCTTCGTCGTGTCTAAGGAACGTTAAGGGACCGTCCCGGCTCCCGGTACGCTCCTCCCAAAATCTGGGAACCCAACTGCACAGGACCTTCTCAGGGAGCATTCATGGTGTAGCCATGTTCGCTGCTTATCGTGAGCGGCAATGGCCCGAGGAGGGCGAGGAGCAAGATGCGGATCCAGGGGGCGGACATGCGGATCCAGGGGGCGAACATGCGGATCCCGGGGGGTGGCCGGGGCCGGGGCCAGCATCGCCGAGGTCTGTCTCCGGCGCCCGCCGTGGGCCGGGGACGGCCCGACCTGCGGCTGGGTGCCGGTAGGCGGAACGTTCGACCGGGTGCGGCGCTCGCCGACAGGGTGGTCGCGCGACACACGGTGCAGACGTCCATCGCCGAATACACCCTGGTACTGAACGGGGTCGGCGAGGTCGGCTGGCGGGGGGTCGGCGACGCGCTGCGGGACGCGGTCGCCGAACTGCGGGCCATCGACCTCACCTACAGCCCGGCCCGACCGGCCAGCCTCGTCTCCCGGCTGCGCCGTGCCGAGATCTCGGCCGAGGCGTACCCGCCGCTGGCCGACATCGTCGCGCGCTGCGCCGCGATGCGGGCGGCCACGGACGGCTGGTTCGACGCCTGGGCGGTGCCCGGCGGCTTCGACCCGGGCGGACTGCTGGTCGGCTGGGCGGTGGAGCGGGCCGCCGCACGGCTGCGGGCCGCCGGGATCGAGGACTACGCCGTGGTCAGCGGTGCCGACCTGACGGTACGCGGCCACGCCCCGCACGGCGGGCCGTGGCGGATCGCGGTACACCATCCGACCGAGAACGACCGCCCGCCCATGATGCTGGAGATGACGTCGGGCGCGATCGGCACCTCCGGGGTCGCCGGACGGCGCGACCACGTGGTGGACCCGCACACCGGCGAGCCGGCCAACCGGCTGGTCGCGGCGACGGTCACCGGACCCGACCTGGCGGTCGCCGACGGCTACGCGACCGCCCTGTTCGCCGCCGGTCGGGCAGGCCTGGACTGGTTCCCCACGAAGGACGGCTACCGGGCACTCTTCGCCACCGCACGCCGACCTGCCTGATCAGCCGGGTCCTCCCTCGACCCCAGCCACGTCGTGGCTTGACCAGTCGCGTCCTGTCCTTTTGATCAGCCGAGTGCCGTGACGATGACGTCGAGGCCGGCCCTCGCCCACCCGCCCGGACGCGATCGGCCCCCGCGATCTCGGCAACGGTCGCGGGGGCCGATCAGCGACGAGTGCGCGTGGCTCGCGCACACGGGGGTGCTGGCTACCCGGCCGGCGCGACGCCTCATCACCCGAAGACGAGTCCACGCCTAGGAACTCGCCGGGTATCCGCGTCAATACGCTATCGACCCGACGTGAGTCCCCGCAAGAGTTGCCCTTCCGCGTGTCGGCCGGTATACGGCGAACGCCCACGCTTCGGGATGGCACCCTGTACCTCCGTGAGTTTCGATCTGATCGTATGGGCCCTCGGGCACGGCGCCTCGCCGATCGACGTACGGGCGGCCCACGACCGGTGCCGCCAGGGACACCACGTCAACGGCGCCCTGGAGCCACGGATCTCGTCCTTCTACCGGGCAGTCACCGCCCGATACCCCGACCAACCGGGTCGGGGTACGCCGTGGGCGGTGATCCCGCTGCACGTCGCGGCGGACCACGTCGAGATGAACCTCGACGAGTCCTGTGCGGACGAGGTGCTGCTCGACATCGAACGGCTGGCCGGCGTGCACGGCCTGCTGCTGCTGGATCCACAGGACGGTTCCGTCTACCCGCCACCGACCACTGTGACCGGCTGACGACGGACGGGGCGGCCTGCCTGCGGCTCGCCCCGTCCGGGATATCAGAGAGACTCTCCCGTCACGCCTCTTCGTCGCGCAGGTCGGCGGCGCTCGCCGCCACCGCACCGATCGACTCGGCCGCCGAGTTGAGCAGGTCCGCCGCGATCGCCGAGTCGACGGTCAGGGTCATCAGCGCCTCGCCACCGGCGGACCGCCGGGCCACCTGCATCGCCGCGATGTTGACACCCTGCTCGCCGAGGATCGAGCCGACGGTGCCGACCACGCCCGGCCGGTCGGCGTAGCGGAAGAACAGCAGGATCCCGTCCGCGCCGAGCTCCAGGTCGAACCCGTCCACTTCGGTCAGCTTGATCACGTCCCGGGTGCTGGTGTGCACGGTGGTACCGGAGACCGAGACGGTCCGGCCGTCCGGCAGGGCGCCCCGCACGGTGACCAGGTTCGGGTGGTCGACGGTCTCCGCGTGGGTGGTCAGCGCCACCGTCACGCCCCGGTCGGCGGCCAGCAGCGGGGCGTTGACGTAGCTCACCTGCTCCTCGACCACGGAGGTGAACAGACCCTTCGTGGCGGCCAGCTTCAGCACCGAGACGTCGTTGGCGACGATCTCGCCGCGTACCTCGATGGTCACGCTGGCGGCGACCCCGCCGGCGACCGCGGTGAAGACCTTGCCCAGCTTCTCGGCCAGCGGAAGCAGCGGCCGGACGTCCTCGGCGACCACGCCGCCGGCCTGCACGTTGACCGCGTCCGGCACGAACTCGCCCTGCAACGCGAGCTTGACGCTCCGGGCGACGGCCAAGCCGGCCTTGTCCTGGGCCTCGGCGGTCGAGGCGCCCAGGTGCGGCGTCGCCACCACGTTGTCGAAGGCGAACAGCGGGGACGCCGTGCAGGGCTCCTTGGAGTACACGTCGATGCCCGCACCGCCGACCCGTCCCTCGGCGATCGCGTCGGCCAGGGCCTGCTCGTCGATCAGCCCGCCGCGCGCCGCGTTGACGATCCGTACGCCCGGCTTGACCAGCGTCAGTTCCTTCTCGCCGATCAGCCCGACCGTCTCCGGGGTCTTCGGCAGGTGGATGGAGATGAAGTCACTCTCCCGGAGCAGCTCCTCCAGGCCGACCAGCCGTACCCCGAGCTGCGCCGCCCGGGCCGGCTGGACGTAGGGGTCGTACGCGATCAGCCGGGTGCCGAAGGCCGCGATCCGCTGGGCGAAGAGCACGCCGATCCGGCCGAGGCCGACCACGCCGACCGTCTTGCCCTGGATCTCGACTCCGGTGTACCTGGACCGCTTCCACTCCCCCGCCTTCAGCGCCGCGCTGGCGCTGGCGGTGTTCCGGGCCACCGCGAGCAGCAGCGCGAGGGCCTGCTCGGCGGCCGAGACGATGTTGGAGGTCGGTGCGTTGACCACCATCACGCCCCGGGCGGTGGCGGCCGGCACCTCGACGTTGTCCAGCCCGACCCCCGCTCGGGCGATCACCTTGAGCCGCGGCGCCGCGGCGATGGCCTCGGCGTCGACCTGGGTGGCGCTGCGCACGATGACCGCGTCGGCCTCGGAGAGCGCGCTGAGCAGGGCCGGGCGGTCGGTGCCGTCGACGTGGCGTACGTCGAAATCGTGCGCGAGCACGTCGATGGCGGCGGGAGCGAGCTCTTCAGCGATCAGTACGACGGGAGTCATTGGTCCTCGTATATGTCGGCCGGGCGAGGTCTGCGGCCACGTGGGCGCCGCTCTGCGTCCCGCGCTCCGCCAAACGGGTGAGTCCCTACGGTGCGGACGCACCTATCTGCGATCGTAGGCGTCGTGCTGCGCACGGTGGCCCACAGCCCCGCGTGAGTGCCCTCACAAGCCCGTCCGACAGCTGCCGGACGGGCCCGCGCGCCCCGACCTGGCCGGTGGAAACGCGCGCTCCGTTCGCGCACCGACGTGGCCGGACTCACCCCCGGTACGGCTCAGGCCGAGGTGACCACTTCCGGTGCGGACAGCCCGGGCAGGACCTGGCGTGGCCGCAACTGGGTCACCCGCGCCGCGGCGCCGATCTGCCGGAAGGTCCCCGCCTCGGTCTCCAGCACGTCCTGCAGCAGGTCCAGGTCGAGCGAGCCGACCGGCGGATAGATCCGCTCCCGGGGCGGCTCCTCCCCCGGCGCGAGCGCCCCCTGGGCGACCATGAAATCGAGGATCGCCTGCCGGACCGGCGGAAGCGAGACCGGCGAGTGGTAGAGCACGTTGAGGGCCTGCATCCGCATGCCCTGGACGTGGTCCTCGCCCTTGTTGTCGTGGAAGTGCGGGTTCCGGGTCTCGATCTGCAATACCGGCACCGAACTCGCCATCACCTCGGGATGCGCACTCTCGAGCACCCCGCCGAACTGCTCGAACAGTTCCACGAACTCGAACGGCTCCACGGCGAACCCGCCGGCCAGCCGCATCCGCAGCCCCAGGTCCAGGCTGAGCGCGTGTTCGCCGGCATTGCCGGTGGCGATCACCTCGGTACCGAAGCCGGAATACTCGGCGACCAGTCGGTTCAGGAACTCGTTGGTGATCTCGGAACTCCGGCCACGGCGGCTGAAGAAGAGTCGGCCGTCCCGCAGCTTCGGTTTCGAGTGCCAGGAGATCCGGACCATCGCGTACGGGTTGGCCGCGAGGTGCAGGCCGGCGGCGTAGACCTTGACGTACTCGTGCACGGCGCCCGGTACGTAATTGTCCGCGTCGATGTATCCGACGTACCGCCGGCCGGTCAGCGCGGCGACCGCCATGCCGATCAGCATCGCCTCGCCCTTACCGGCCCGGACGAGTCCCTCGTCGTCGATCAACTCCGGCATGCCGGCCGCCTTGAACGCCGCGGCCACCCCCGGATCCCGCTGGTGCAGCACGATCGCCGGCCGTTCGGCCGCCCGGCAGTACTGCTCCAGCGTCTGCACCTCGATCTCGTAGCGATCCACGGGATGTCGGGCGCTGTTCGAGACGAGCACGATCAAACAATCATGAGGAATCCCCGAGAGCACGCCTTCGATTACTCTGCGTGTCTCGTTCATGCAGGGAATGACGATGACCATTTGCCGCTCGATCGCGCGCATCGCCTCGTGGGAGACGATGCCTTCGCCGGTTGTCCCCGTGGCATCTCCCGAGTCCAGCTGTATGACCCGCTGAAGTTCGTGGATGCGAACGGCGCCGAAACGCTCGGTGCGGTGCGTTTGCTCCAGACGCATGCGGCGACAGTACCCGAGCGGACGCATTAACCGCCCGTAACTGCCAACCATTTCCTGATGCCAACAGTTCAGGTACCGATTGGACGCCGAATGGCAATGATCCGGTAACGGCCCAGGTCAAGATCCGGTAACCGGGCGGGTTACCCGCTACCGTCCGCGGCGCCCCGGTGTCGGCTCGGTCACCGACCCCGGGGCCGCCGTCGCGACCAGGAAGATCAGGCCGTCTCGGTGATCGGCCGGTCGACCCAGCTCATCATTCCGCGCAGCTTCTTGCCGGTCTCCTCGATCGGGTGCGCCGCACCCTCGGCCCGCCACTTGGTGAAGTTGGGACGGCCGGCGTCGTCCTCGCCGATCCACTCCCGGGCGAACTCGCCGGACTGGATCTCAGAGAGGATCTTGCGCATCTCGTCCTTGACCCGGGCGTCGACCACCCTCGGGCCCCGCGAGTAGTCACCGTACTCGGCGGTGTCGGAGACGCTGTAGCGCATCCGGGCGATGCCGCCCTCGTACATCAGGTCGACGATGAGCTTCAGCTCGTGCAGGCACTCGAAGTACGCGATCTCCGGGGCGTAACCGGCCTCGGTCAGCACCTCGAACCCGGTCTGCACCAGTGCCGACGCGCCGCCGCAGAGCACCGCCTGCTCGCCGAACAGGTCGGTCTCGGTCTCCTCCTTGAAGGTGGTCCGGATCGCTCCGGCCCGGGTCCCACCGATCGCCTTGGTGTACGCCAGGGCGAGCGGGAAGGCCGTGCCGGTGGCGTCCTGCTCCACCGCGACCAGGCAGGGCACGCCCTTGCCGTCGACGTACTGCCGGCGGACCAGGTGACCCGGTCCCTTCGGCGCGACCATCGCCACGTCTACGTCGGCCGGCGGCGTGATGAAGCCGTACCGGATGTTGAGGCCGTGGCCGAACAGCAGCGCCTTGCCGGCGGTCAGATTCGGCGCGATGGCCTCGGCGTAGAGCGACCGCTGCGCGGTGTCCGGCGCCAACACCATGATCACGTCGGCCTCGGCCGACGCCTCGGCCGGGCTGAGCACCCGCAGGCCCTGCTCCTGGGCCTTGGCCCGGCTCTTCGACCCCTCCGGAAGACCGATCACCACGTCGACGCCCGAGTCGCGCAGCGACAGCGCGTGGGCGTGGCCCTGGCTGCCGTACCCGAGCACCGCGACCTTCTTGCTCTGGATGAGCCCCAGGTCGGCGTCGTCGTCGTAGAACACCTCAGCGGTCATGACTTTCCTCTCCTGCGGCGGCCCGAGGCGGGCCCGCCGTTGTCATTCGTTACGCGGGACCCGCCCTGTTCAGGCGGCCCGCAGCGTCGAGCCGGTGGTGATCGAGCGGGAGCCCCGCCCGATGGCCACCAGGCCCGACTGCACCATTTCCTTGATTCCGAACGATTCGAGATCGCGCAGTAGCGCTTCCAGCTTGTCAGCGGTACCGGTCGCCTCGATCGTGAGGGTGTCCGGCGCGACGTCGACGACCCTGGCCCGGAACAGGTTCACCGTCTCCAGCACCTGGGCCCGCTGCGCCCGGTCGGCCCGGACCTTGACCAGCACCAGTTCGCGGGCCACCGAGACGCCCGGGTCCAGCTCGACGATCTTCAGTACGTTGACCAGCTTGTTGAGCTGCTTGGTGACCTGCTCCAGCGGTGAGGAGTCGGCGTTGACCACGATGGTGATCCGGGAGACCTCGGGGTTCTCGGTCTCGCCGACCGCCAACGAGTTGATATTGAAACCACGGCGGGAGAACAGCCCGCCGACCCGGGCCAGGACACCGGGCTTGTTCTCCACCAGCACCGAAAGCGTGTGCTTGCTCATGTCTACGGCCTCACAGGTCGTCGTCGTCGAAGGCCGGGCGGACTCCCCGGGCGAACATGATCTCGTCGTTGCTGGTGCCGGCGGCCACCATCGGCCACACCATGGCGTCCTTGCCGACCACGAAGTCGACCACCACCGGCGCGTCGTTGATCGCCATCGCGGCCTCGATGGTCTTGTCCACGTCGGCCGCGGTCTCGCAGCGCAGCCCGATACAGCCCAGCGCCTCGGCGAGCTTCACGAAGTCGGGGATCCGGTGCTTGTGGGTGCCCAGATCCGTGTTCGAGTAGCGCTCGCCGTAGAACAGCGTCTGCCACTGCCGGACCATGCCCAGGTTCCCGTTGTTGATCACCGCGATCTTGACCGGGATGCCCTCCAACGCGCAGGTGGCCAACTCCTGGTTGGTCATCTGGAAGCAGCCGTCACCGTCGACCGCCCAGACCGTGGTGTCGGGCCTGCCGACCTTCGCACCCATCGCCGCCGGCACGGCATAGCCCATCGTGCCGAGCCCACCGGAGTTCAGCCAGGTGTACGGCTTCTCGTACGAGATGAACTGGGAGGCCCACATCTGGTGCTGGCCGACCCCGGCGACGTACACGGCGTCCGGCCCGACGATCTCGCCCAGCCGCTTGATCACGTACTGCGGGGCGAGGGTGCCGTCGGTCGGCTCGTCGTAGCCGAGCGGATAGCGGTCCCGCAGGTCGTCGAGCTGCGACCACCACTCGGTCCGGTCGATCGCGTCACCGGACTGGCCCGCCGCGGTGGCCCGGACCGCCTCGATCAGCTCGTCGATCACGTACCGGGCGTCGCCGACGATCGGCACGTCGGCGGCGCGGTTCTTACCGATCTCCGCCGGGTCGATGTCGGCGTGCACGATCGCCGCGCCCGGGGCGAACGAGTCCAGCTTGCCGGTCACCCGGTCGTCGAACCGGGCTCCGAGGGCGACGATCAGATCCGCCTTCTGCAGGCCGTAGACGGCGGCCACGCTGCCGTGCATGCCGGGCATGCCCAGGTGCTGGGGGTGCGAGTCCGGGAAGGCGCCCCGGGCCATCAGGGTGGTGACCACCGGGATGCCGGTCAGCTCCGCCAGCTTGCGCAGACCCTCGGTGGCACCGGCCTTGAGCACTCCGCCGCCGACATAGAGCACCGGCCGTCGGGCCGTGGTCATCAGCCGGGCCGCCTCCCGGATCTGCTTACCGTGCGGATGCAGGGTCGGCCGGTAGCCGGGCAGGTCGAGGGTGGGTGGCCAACTGAAGGTGGTCGACGCCTGGAGGACGTCCTTGGGGATGTCGACCAGCACCGGGCCGGGCCGACCGGTCGACGCCAGGTGGAACGCCTCGGCCAGGATCTGCGGGATCTCCTCCGGCGTCTGGACCAGGAAGTTGTGCTTGGTGATCGGCAGCGTGATGCCCTGGATGTCCGCCTCCTGGAAGGCGTCCGTGCCGATCGCCGGCCGGGCCACCTGACCGGTGATCGCCACCATCGGCACCGAGTCCATGTACGCGTCGGCGATCGGCGTGACCAGGTTGGTGGCTCCCGGCCCGGAGGTGGCGATGCAGACCCCGACCCGGCCGGTCGCCTGGGCGTACCCCGTCGCGGCGTGCCCGGCGCCCTGCTCGTGGCGGACCAGGATGTGCCGCACCGACGAGTCGTAGAGCGGGTCGTACGCCGGCAGGATCGCCCCGCCCGGGATGCCGAACGCGACCTCGACCCCGAGCGCCTCCAACGACTTGACCAGTGAGCCGGCGCCGGAGACCTGAACCGGCGCTACCACCTGACCGCTCGCGGCGGCGGCACGGGCCGATGCCTCACCGAGCGGGCCGGACGCCTCGCCCGACGCCGAGGCGCCCGGCCGGAGTCGACGGGGGTACTGGTCGGGGGAGGGGTCGTTGACACCCTCGGCAGCAGCGGGCCGGTGCCGGCGTGCGCTGTTGGCCAGGGTCTCTGGTGTGGGTCTCGTCATGGCTATTCAGGCCTTCGGCTCGGAGCAGTGTTCTTTTCCAGGTATGGGGGCGGTGCGGGTGGGGCCTCGCCTCGGCGGGCAACTCACCTCCGGCGTGACCGGATCCGCACGAGCCGGCAGGTCCGGTACGCCAACGGAGGTGGCCCGCCCTGCCAACGAAGTACGTGGCCAATAAAAACGGCCCACGTGCTGATGCACGGGGCCTGCGCACTCTCGAGGTCGAGAGTGCGCTCAGATAAGTACTCGGAAGGACCTGGTCGGCGACATGCGGCTAAGCCTGACGCATCTCATGCGATGAGTCAACTGATCCCGCATTCTGGACAGGGTCCGCGCCGGGCCGGGGCTTCTTCCGGTTCCCGGACGGGCGGTTGTCGGACGTCGCCCCGGCCTCGTTGGGGCGACTGTCCGCCACCTGGGTACCGGACGGGCGCGCATCGCCCGGGGTCCGCGGTGCCGGCGGGCGGGGCCGCGGCGTGGTCGGGCGGCCCGGCGGCGCGGACCGGGCCTCGGGTGGGCTGGCGGCCTCCAGCATCGCCTCCAGATGCTCGGCCGGCACCCCCCAGCCGAAGAGCTGCCCCTGCCCGAACCGGCACCCGGCCTCGACCACGGCCGCGAGTTCGGTGGGGTTGGTCACGCCCTCGGCGATCACCTCCAGCCCGAGTTGATGGCCGAGCCGCATCACCACGTCGACCATCGGCGCGAAGGCCCGGCCGCCCGGCCCCGGCTGCCGGATCGGCTCCGGCTCGGCGACCAGGCTGTGGTCGATCTTGAGGATGTCGATCGGCAACCGGCGGAGCTGCCCCAGGGAGGAATACCCGGCACCGAAGTCGTCCAGGGCGATCCGCACCCCGGTCAGCCGCAGCGCCCGGAGCCGCCGGATCAGCTCGTCCAGGTCGGTCGCCACCGCGTGTTCGGTGACCTCCAGCACCAGCCGCTGCGGTGGCACCCGGTGCGCCCGCAGCGCCTCGGCGACCTGGACGACGTACTCGGGGGCGTGCAGTTCCCGGGGGGACACGTTGACCGAGACCCAGACGTCGTGGCCGTCGGCGAGCCAGATGGAGAGCTGGTGACAGGCCCGGTGCAGCACCCAGGCACCGAGCTTGGCGATCATCCCGCACTCCTCGGCGAGCGGGATGAACTCGTCCGGGCCGACGTTGCCCAGCTCCGGATGGTGCCAGCGGAGCAGCGCCTCCGCGCCGACCGGCCGGACCGAGGGGACCGCCACCACCGGCTGGAACGCCAGGTGCAGCTCGTCGCGCTCGATCGCCCCGCGCAGTTCGTGCTCCAGCGTGGTACGCCGACGCAGCAGGCGGTCGTAGGCCACGTCGTACCGTTCGACGCGGTTCTTGCCCCGCTGCTTGGCGTAGCGCAGGGCCAGGTCGGCGTTGCGGAGCAACGTCTCCACGTCCGCCGCGTCGGTGTGCTCGGCTTCGCCGATGCCGACCGACTCGGCGACCCCGATGCTCACCGACAGGAAGACCGCACCGGCCTCGTGCTGGTACGCCGATCCGACGACGCCGAGCAGCCGTTCGGCGACCCGCTGCGCCTCCGCCGGACGGGCCCGCATCAGCACCGCGAACTCGTCGCCGCCGAGCCGGGCGGCCAGGTCACCGGGGCGGAGGTTGGTCCGCAGCCGCCGGCCCACCTCGATCAGCACCGCGTCGCCGACGTCGTGCCCCCGCATGTCGTTGACGTTCTTGAAGCCGTCGAGGTCCAGCCCGAGCAGCACCCAGGGCGTCTCCGAGGCCGTCTCCTGGTGCACGGCCCGTAGCAGCCCCCGGCGGTTGGCCAGCCCGGTCAGCGGATCGGTGTGGGCCAGTTCCCGGAAGTGCGCCTCCCGCTCGGCGAGCCGGCTGGCGTAGCCGCGCACGTCGTTCAACGCCAGGTACTGCCGGGCCACCAGGCCGAATCCCTCGACGATGCCGGCCACCACGGCGAAGATCGTGAAGGTGCCGCCGATCACGAGGTGGTAGACGGCGGAGACGGCCATCGCCATCATCGGCAGGAAGGCGTGCGCCGTGCCGCGTCGGATGACGTCCGCGTCCGGCCCGTCCGTCGCCTCCGTCACCTGGCTGGCCCGGGCGACCATCAGCAGACCGCAGGGCAGCAGCACCGCGCCGACCAGCGCCACGGTCGGGCCCGCCTGGCACACTCCGGCGGCGATGGCCAGCCCGCACCCGGTCACCAGCGTCACCCCGCCACCGACCAGCAGCAGGCCGTGTCGCGGCGACCGCGAACGCGCCCCGACGATGAAGGTGAGCCCGGTCGCCAACGCCGTCGTGACGGTGGCCACCAGGATCGCCAGGCAACCGGCGGGGGCGAGTTCGCCGAGCAGCCGGGTCGGTTCGGCGAGCAGCACCCAGCCGACGAACCACAGCGCCGCCCCGATCACCAGCCCGTCCAGCACGAGCCGGAGCGCCGCGGCGCCGGTCTCGGCGGCACCGGGCAACCGGAGCAGACCGGCGCAGAGCAGCACTCCGCTCACCGCCGTGCCGACCGCGACGAGGGTCGCCAGTCCGGTCCGCTGGGCCTGCTGATGACTCCAGTGCTCGGCCATCGTGAGGATGGTGACCAGGCCGACGCCGGCGCTGACGGCCGCCAGCGCGCCACCAGCGGCCAGCAGCCAGAGTCCGACCCGGCGGGCACCGGTGTGGCGCCGGGCGGAGAACGCCAGCAGGACCGGCCCGCAGAAGGACGCGAGGCCGGTCGCCACCGCGAGGGCCGGTACGCCGGAGGCGAGTTGCACACATTCACTCTGCCGGATCGATCGCATTCCATGGGGGCGCGCGGACCTGATCCGCGATCTGGGGCACAGACCCCCCATTCGGGCATCACGGTGACGATCGGGGCGTTCGGTCGGCGACCCCCGGCGCCACCGGCGTCCCGCTTGCTGGACCGCCCGGACCGGCACAGCGGCGGAACGGCCGGCGTAGTGCCACACTTGTCGAATGCCTGACCTGCGGTCAAAGACCTCCACACATGGCCGGACGATGGCCGGCGCCCGCGCGCTGTGGCGGGCCACCGGGATGACCGACGACGACTTCGGCAAGCCGATCGTCGCCATCGCGAACAGCTTCACGCAGTTCGTGCCCGGTCACGTACACCTCAAGGATCTCGGCGGCCTGGTCGCCGACTCGATCGCCGAGGCCGGCGGCGTCGGCCGGGAGTTCAACACGATCGCGGTGGACGACGGCATCGCGATGGGCCACGGCGGGATGCTCTACTCCCTGCCGAGCCGGGAACTCATCGCCGACGCCGTGGAGTACATGGTCAACGCGCACTGCGCCGACGCCCTCGTCTGCATCTCCAACTGCGACAAGATCACGCCGGGCATGCTGCTCGCCGCGCTGCGACTGAACATCCCCACGGTCTTCGTCTCCGGTGGCCCGATGGAGGCCGGCAAGACGGTGGCGATCGAGGGCATCGTGCACGACAAGATCGACCTGATCGACGCGATGATCGCCTCGTCGAACGACGCGGTCACCGACGAGCAGCTCGGTGAGATCGAGCGCTCCGCCTGCCCGACCTGCGGCTCCTGCTCCGGCATGTTCACCGCCAACTCGATGAACTGCCTGACCGAGGCGATCGGCCTCGCACTGCCCGGCAACGGCTCGGTGCTGGCCACCCACGCCGCCCGTAAGGCGCTCTTCGAGCGGGCCGGCAAGGTGGTCGTCGACATCGCCAAGCGGTGGTACGACGGTGACGACGCCTCGGTGCTGCCCCGCGCGATCGCCTCCCGGGCCGCGTTCGAGAACGCGGTCGCCCTGGACGTGGCGATGGGCGGGTCCACCAACACCGTGCTGCACCTGCTGGCCGCCGCCCGGGAGGCCGACCTGGACTTCGGGGTCGCCGAGATCGACGAGATCTCCCGCCGGGTGCCCTGCCTGGCCAAGGTCGCCCCGAACTCCCCCAAGTACCACATGGAGGACGTGCACCGGGCCGGCGGCATCCCGGCCATCCTCGGTGAACTGGACCGGGCCGGCCTGCTGCGCCGGGACGTGCACTCGGTGCACTCGCCCGACCTGGACGGATGGCTGGCCGACTGGGACATCCGCAGCGGCACGCCGACGCCGGAGGCGGTCGAGCTGTTCCATGCCGCTCCCGGTGGCGTCCGCACCACCGAGCCCTTCTCCACCAGCAACCGCTGGTCCAAACTGGACACCGATCCGGTCGACGGCTGCATCCGGGACAAGGCGAACGCGTACACCGTCGATGGCGGGTTGGCCATCCTGCACGGCAACCTCGCTCCGGACGGTGCCGTGGTCAAGACGGCCGGGGTGCCGGCCGACCGCCTCACCTTCCGCGGCCCGGCCAAGGTCTACGAGTCGCAGGAGGCGGCCGTCGACGCGATCCTCGGCAAGCAGATCGTCGCCGGAGACGTCGTGGTGATCCGGTACGAGGGCCCGAAGGGCGGGCCGGGAATGCAGGAGATGCTCTACCCCACCTCGTTCCTCAAGGGACGCGGCCTCGGCCGGGAGTGCGCCCTCATCACCGACGGCCGGTTCTCCGGCGGCACCTCCGGACTCTCCATCGGACACGTCTCCCCCGAGGCGGCCGGCGGCGGACTCATCGCGCTGGTCGAGACCGGCGACGAGATCGTCATCGACATCCCCAACCGCAGCATGGAACTGGCGGTGGCCCCGGAAGTCCTGGAAGCCCGCCGCATCGCCCAGGAGAAGCGCGACCGCCCCTACACCCCACTCGACCGCCAGCGCCCCGTCTCCGCCGCTCTCCGGGCGTACGCCTCGATGGCCACCTCGGCCAGCGACGGCGCCTACCGCCGCGTCCCCGACTGAGGTGTAAGGAAGGGCCCCTTCTTATCGTTTTCTGTAGAAAGAGGGGCCCTTCTTAACGCCTATGGATTGGTCTCCAAAAGTCGGTCACGGACCGACGAGGGCAGCACGCCGCCTTCGGGATGACGGACCAGCTTTCCCCGGGTGACCAGGTCGTGGACGCCCTGTCGGGTGATCCCGAGCATCGCACCGGCCACCGCGTACGACACCGATCCGGCGGTGGGATGACCGACCCGCCGGACGACGGTCTGGCCCAGCGGGCTCCGCCACCAGTCGACCGGGGGCTCGAACGGGCCGTCTGCGGGATAGAGCGTCGAGGCGATCCGCATCGCCGTGCCGAGCGCTTCCCGGTCGTCGCCGTTCACCAGCCGGTACGCCCAGTTCTCGGCCCGGACCCGGACGATCGTCCGCAGCGCGTCGATCGCGTCGTGCCCGTCCAGCAGGATCTCCAGCGGATCGAGCAGCCGGATGTCGATCGCTCGGATGAGCTGCTCTACCAGCTCGTCACCAGTGGGCGGCACGGCCTCTCCTCGTTACTCGACGACTGCCGGCGGCTACTTGACAGCTATCGTCAAGTAGCCGCCGGTGGCTGTCAACTGCGCACGGTGCCCCGGCCACAGCTTCCGGTCGCAAGGGAGGCGGCCGCGGATGCCGGTCCAGATCAGCCGAAGCCGGTCAGGCGCCAGGCTCGACTGGATTGAGCAGGGCCGCGAGGACCCCGTCCACGCGATCGAGCACCGATCGGGCGGCGGCGTCACCGGCGAACGCGGTCTCCATCACCCCGTGCAGACCGTGCAGGAGGAACTCGACCGTGAAGGCGGGATCGTCGACGGCCAGTTCGCCCGCGTCCACGCCCTCCTGGACCAGTTCCAGCAGGCTCGCCCTGATCGGCCCGAGTTCGTCGCGTTCCTCGATGCCGGCCTCGTGGAACAGCAGGGCCACCAGCGACGCGTTCGCCATCCCGAACTCGAACATGCCGGCGACGAACCGACGTACCCGATCCAACGCGGACGTGGTGGGCGAGGCCGACACCGCGTCCGCGCCGGCGGCCAGGATCTGCTCGTTGCACCGGTTGCGCAGCGCGGTGAACACCTGGGCCTTCGAGCCGAAGTACTCGTAGACGGTGCCCTTGCCCAGACCGGCCTCGGCGGCGATGCCGTCGATCGTCGCGTCGACGCCGTCCCGCAGCAGTACCCGGGCCGCCGCGTCCAGGATCTGCGCTGGTCGCTCGGCCGGTGCCCGGGGCGCGCGCGGGCGTCTGGTCGTCGGTCTGGTGCCGCTCATATCGCCGCAGCCTAGCGCCGGCCTTGACAACCGACCAGCGGTCGGTAGGTTGTGCCCTACTACCGACCGACGGTCGGTCGGTATTTGTCTCCGCTCGTCATCGAGAGGGATGGCGGTCACCGCCTTCACGACCCGACCGACCGAGGAAGGACCTGACGCATGAGACGACCGGTAGAACTGCTCTTCCTGTCCGGCACCATCGAGGAGGTCGAACAGATCACCAGCCGGATGCGTCGGGTACGCATCGCCGGTGAGCGCCTCAAGACCGTCCCGTGGCAGCCCGGACAGCACGTACGGGTCAACGTCTCGCCGCCCCGGCAGTGGCTCCGCCACCCCGGCGACGCCCGCCGGACCTACTCCGTCTGGCAACTCGACCGCACCCGGGGCGCCCTCGACCTCTGCGTCCTCGACCACGGCGACGGTCCCGGGGCGCAGTGGTCCCGGACCGCGCGACCGGGCCAACTGGCCACCCTGTCCCGGCCGGAGGGGCGGCTGACCCTACGCGAGTCGCCGTACCACCTGTTCATCGGCGACGAAACCGCCGCCGTCGCCTTCGCCGCCATGCTGCGGGCCCTTCCGCCGCAGACCCCGGCCTACGGGGTCCTCGCGACGGACGACCCCGACGGGGAGGTACCGCTGCCACCCGGCCATCGCCTGTCCTGGGTCCACCGTGGCGACGCCGATCCCGCCGACCCCGGAACACTGCTCGGAGCCGTGCGCACCCTCGACCTGCCCGTCGGGCCGGGCACCGCCTACCTCGCCGGTGAGGCGCGTACCTGCCAGGCGGTCCGGGATCACCTGGTCCGGGAACGCGGTTGGAGCCGCCGCCAGATCGTCGTCAAACCCTTCTGGGCACCCGGCAGACGAGGGCTGGACTGATCCCAGGCTCAACCATCGGCGGGCGGCTGCCGGAGGTCGGGCCCGCCGGTGTGCGGAACGCCCACGTGATCGCGGGCCGGCGTCGGCAGTGCCGCGACACACTCGGCCGAGCAGGCGTTCACGAGCAGCGGCAGCACGTCGGCGCCGACCCTCAGCGAGATCCACACCTGGTGCAGACCGGCCTGGCCGATCGGTTGGCGGCACACGCTGCATCCCCGGACCGCCTCGCCGCCCCGGATGCCGGGGTCAAGCTGTCCAGGGTCGAGCTCACCGTCCCCCGCCGAGGGCGGCGGTAGCAGTGGGAACGGCGGACGGTACTTGACGTTGCCGTACAGCGCCCGGGTGCTCACCGTGCTGCCACGCAGGTTGGCGCATCGGGTCAGCTCGTACGGAAACCAGTGCAGCCGGTACGAGGTGTACGGCGTGAACTGCCGCAAGCTCGTCATCTCGCCGATCTCCGGTGGGATCCGGACCAGGTTGGAGCCGTACAGGTTGAGGTGCCTGACCTCGGTGAGCTTCGCGATGCTCGGCGGCAGGGTCACTATCTGCCGTCGCTGTCCGGGCGTCAGCGCGGCCAGCGGCCGGAACTCCTCCCGCCCGTCGGCGGCCGCTTCCTCCACCAGCGCCAGCAGGTGCCGCCAGCCAGGGGCCGAGGTGTCCTGACGCTCGGCGTGGAAGCGCACCGGCCTCGTCGTCCGGGCCCGCTGCCGACCGAGGCAGCTACAGGTGTCGGTGCTGATCTCCTGGGTCACCCGTGGCACCGTACCGGCCCGGCGCTCCATCGCCCCGTCGACGGCTCCCCGGCCGCGCGCGGGGCGTACCCGGACGGGCGGCCGGGGCCGACGCTGGTGCGGTGGTTCAGAAGCCGGGGAAGACCTTGCGCAGGTCGTCCAGGCTGAGCGGACCGGTCACGGTCACCCCGTCGGGGGTGTGCTCGGGCGAGAGGCGGCCGGTGGCCAGCCGCAGGAACGCCTCGGCGGGCGCCACCAACTCGCCGTCCGGCTGCTCCGGCACGTCGGTCAACTCGACCCGCTCACCCAGCCGCAGCCCGAGCGAACGCTCGGGGTCGTCCAGCCGCAACGCCAGGTTGACCTGCCGGCCGGCGAGCGCCTCCGGCTTCGCGACCCAACCGAGCAGGGCCCCGATCGGGTCCATGAGCAGCGGCACCGCCTCCGGCGCCACCGTCGCGTACGAGTTGAAGCCGACCTCGACGTCCCACTGGTGCAGGGCGAACTCGGTGAGCCGGAACCGGGCGGCGGTGCCGACGTCGACCGGCTCTGGCAGGAAGCCCAGGTCGATCCGCAGCTTCTCCCGGACGGTCGCGTCCAGCGACTCGTACAGCTCGACGAGCTGCCGGTTGGCCTCGAGGAAGCCCTCGGCGTGTTCGAGCGGGGCCATGGCGTCCCAGCGGGCCCAGACCCGCTTGTTGAACTCGCTGTCCAGGGCCTCCCCGCCGGTGAGCGCCACCGTCAGGCTCGCCTGGTTGATCTCGGCGCCGCTGCCGAGGTGGCTCAGTACCTGGGACACCTGCCACTGGCTGGCCCCGGACGGTCGGACCAGGTCGGTCGGACCGAGATCCCGGACCAGCGCGGCGAGTTCGTCGTGGCCCGACCGCAGGGCGGCGATGGGCTGGTCGGCAAAGGTGGCCATGGTCTTCCTGTCTCCCGAGTGCTACGCCGCCGACCCCGAATCGGCCGACGGGACAGAGTAATCATGCCCGGTGCCGCCGACAACGCGCCGCCGCTTCGACCGGCGCCCACCCCGACGCCATCGGCGGCAGCGCGATCAGTTGCCGAATAGCCCGGTCAGCGTGCCGGTGCCGACCGCGAGGGACTCGATCACCTTGCGGGCCTCGTTCCCCTCGGCATCGGCGGCCAGGCCGGAGTCCGCCTTCAGGGCGTAGACGGTGAACCGGTAACGGTGCTGGCCGCTCGGTGGGCACGGCGGGGCCCAGGTCGCGAGGCCGGCCGAGTTCTGTCCCTCCAGCACCCCGGACGGCAGCTCGCCGGCCGGCAGCGCGCGGGTGTCGGCCGGGATGTCGAAGACGACCCAGTGCAGATAGGTGAAGCCGGGCGCGTCCGGATCGTCCACGACGACCGCGAACGAGACCGCCTCGGCGACCTCGCCCGACCACTCGATCACGGGCCGTTCGCCGGCGCCCCGGCAGGTGTACTGCTCCGGGATCCGTTCACCCTCCTGGAAGGCCGGGCTGGTCACCGTGAGCGTCCGCTGCGGCGGCACCGTGCTGGCCGGCTCGGGATCGTCCCCGCCGCAGCCGGACAGCGTCGCACCGACGATGGCCAGTACGACCACGGCAACCCGGATCTCCCGACGGGGTCGACGCGACGCGTGCCGGCCCACCGGGCCGTGCCGCTCTGGACGACCGGACATCACACAGTCCACAGCAGACGGTGTCGGCATCGCGGTCGGTCCTTCCGGTGGGAGCGCTTCCAGCGCTCACTGAAGCACACTCCCAGATCTCTCCGACAGCTTTGGATCGACTCTCTGCCGGTCCCGGCGACATCTCTGCCGGGTGTGCCCATCGACATAGCCGAACGGCCATCCGCCGGTCGCATCCCCTGCCCCGGAAGGACGTCCCCGCCCGGGGCCGACGCCCTCCGGACGGAACTGACCCAGCCTCCACTTCGGACCGACACCTTCCACTCCGGACCGACACCCTTACCCGGGACCGACACCTTCAGGCGGGAAGGACATCAGACCGGAGGTACGCGCGCACCGGACCGGCACCGGCAGCGGGCCCGGAGGTACGGACGTACTCGGCAAGCATGGGGCTCCCTCGGATCCGGGCAGTCGTTGCGGAAGCGGCAGGCTATCCAGGCTCCGCCCTACCGGAGCGGGCCTACCGGAGCAGGGCGATCCACCGGCCGGCGCTGCGGCGACAGTTCCTCGGGAACGTCGGACTTCTCGCAGGTCAGCGCGGCTCGATATTTACACTCACAAGATCCTCCATTAACGTGATCGCAAGCGAGTAAACGTTGGGTGGCGCCCCCGACACGGAGTGTGCCCGCCTGCCCGAGCCGGGCAGCGCAGCACCGAAGTGACGACAGGAGATCTACCGTGGGCTCCGAGATCGCCCGATCCGTACCCGATCACCCTGAGAACTCCGCTTCCGACGCGACGCCTCCGCCCGTACCCCCGCCGGTCCGGCCCGGCCGATTCCGCCGGCCCGCCTCGAAACTGATGACGCTGGTGGCGGGCGCCGCCCTCGTCATCGCGAGTACACCCATCTGGAGCGACGACGAGGGCGGCGCGCTCGACGACGCCGAGCTGTCCGCGGCTCCGACGTACACCATCGGCCTGCAACCGCCGCAGGACCCCGGGCCCTTCCCCGGCAGCGTCACCCCGACCACCCCGACCATCACCATCGCCGGTGAACGGGACGGGGAGAGCACCTTCGACGTCGTCCGGTACGACCAGGTGCGGCCGAAGTCACCGGGACAGTTGGACTTCGACCACTTCCACACCGGGATCGAGATCCAGTGGTGGCTCAAGAAGTGGGCGTACCAGCGGCCGGACATCGTCGACCTGTACATCGTCGGTGAGAGCTTCAGCGGTCAACCGATCTACCAGGTGACCATCACCGACAAGTCGACCGGTACCGACACCGACAAGCCGGCCGCCTTCTTCGAGGGCAACCGGCACTCCGGGGAGATCTCCTCGGCCGAGAGCTCACTGTGGCTGGCGAACCACCTGATCAGCCGCGCCGGCAAGGACCGGCAGGTGGACAAGCTGCTCGACGACAAGGCCGTCTACATCCGGCCGGTGAACAATCCCGACGGGCACGACCTGTATCTCTACACCGCACAGACGAACCGGTCCTCGGTCCGGCCGACCGACAACGACGGGGACGGCAAGCTCGACGAGGACCCCGGTGAGGACCTCGACGGCGACGGCTACCTGGGCCAGGTACGCAGGTACGTCGGGGCCGGCAAGGGCACCCACGTGATCGACGACCGCGATCCCGCCAAGATCGTGATGCGCAGCGTCGGCGCCGGCAACGGCGACTACCTGATGTCCTCCGAGGGCGTGGACAACGATGGTGACGGCCGCGACAACGAGGACGGCGTCGGCGGCCTCGACCTGCACCGCAACTACCCGTACAACTGGCACGTCATGCCCGGGTACGACGAGACCGGCCGGAACCTGACCCAGACCGGTGCCGGCGAGTACCCACTGTCGGAGCCGGAGACCCGGCACGTCTACACCTGGCTGATGTCGCACACCAACATCGGCGCGGTGAACAGCATGGACACCCGGGTTCCGATGCACCTGCGCGGTCCGTCGACGTGCGACCCGGTCGAGTGCATGTACACCGACGACCGCAAGCTCTACGAGCACTTCGACCGGGCCGGCGTCGGCTTCACCGGCTACCGGTACTCCGGCAGCGTCTACATCGACTACGCCACCCGCAACGGCGGCGACCCGGAGGCGCTGTTCGGACACGGCCCCGACTTCGGCTACTTCCAGTACGGCGCGGTCTGGTACGGCGACGAGATCTGGAACGGCGGCGACTTCGTCGACTACGACAAAGACGAGCGGTTCGCCGACTGGGAGCGGTCGCGGTGGTGCGTCGAAAACCGCCGGAACAACTGCTTCCTGCCCTGGACGAAGGTCCAGCACCCCGAGCTGGGCGAGGTCGAGATCGGCGGGATCAACCCCAAGTTCTGGGCCCAGAACCCGGCACCCGACCTGATCGGCGAGTGGGCCGCGAACCAGGCCAGATTCAACCTCTACCTGACCGAGTCGCTGCCACAGGTGGAGATCTCGCAGGTCGGTGTCAAGCCGCTCCGGGCCGGGCAGTCCGACGGGGCGACGCACGAGATCACGGCCACCGTCACCAACACCGGCCGGATTCCCACCGCGCTGGAGCAGGCGAAGGAGGTCAAGATCGTGGCCCCCGACACGGTGGCGGTGGAGGGCGCGAGACTGGTCGGCGACGCTCCCCAGTTCTACCTGGACGGCGGCCGGAAGCAGCGGGTCACGCTCCGGGTGACCAAGGCCGACAGCGAATCGGTCACGGTGCGGGCGGTCAGCGTACGCGGCGGCCTCGACTCCGCGGCGGCACGCCTGAAGTGACGTCACCGACGTCGTCCCCGCCCGCCGTCCCGGGGCGGGGACGACGTCCCGGCCGGCACCCGCGCTACCGGGCGGGGACGACGTCCCGGCCGGGGCCCACGCTCAGTCGCGGTGGCCGGGCCCGTCGCCCGCGTCGAGCCAGGACTCCAGCAACAGCCGGTCGATCGAATCCGGCGCACCCAGACGACCCCGTGCCGCCCGTCGGGCGCGCAGGTCCGCCCGGCTGAACCACCGGGTCTCCAGCAGTTCCTCGCCGTCCACCCGGGTAACCTCGCTGCCGGCCCGGGCGACGAAACCGACCATCAGCCCCGCCGGAAAGGGCCACGGCTGGGAGGCGAAGTAGCGGACCGAGTCGACGACGACGCCGGCCTCCTCCGCCACCTCACGCCGGACCGCGTCCTCCAGGCTCTCGCCGATCTCCACGAAACCGGCCAGCAGGGCGAAGGAATCCTCTTCCGCCCCGGCGTGCCGGGCCAGCAGGCACCGGCTCGGCGGCCCGGGAAGCTCCACCAGCATGATCACCGCAGGACTGATCCGAGGAAAGATCGGCAGGTGGCAACCGGCGCACTCCCGGGCCGCGCCGCCCTCGACCGGTCGGGTCCGCGCACCGCACGTGCCGCAGAAGCGCTGGTTGCGGTGCCAGTGGCAGAGGCCACGGGCGTACCCCAGCACTGCCGCCTCGGTCGGATCCAGCCGGTGCACGAGCTTGCGTACGTCCACCGTCCGGTCGGCACCGACCGCGCCGAGCGCCTCGGCCTCCGGGACGTCACTCAGGTCGACCACGAACACGGGCCGGTCGGCGCGCAGACCGAGGAACACCGGGTCGCCGCCCCCGAGCGGCAACCGGTGCCGGTCGGTGCCGCCCAATCGGACCACCGCCTCATTCGTCACCAGGCAACGGTCCCGCCACATCGGGATGATCTCGGCACCGTCACGGCCCACCAACGTCCGCAACGCACCGGGATCGCGCCGGAGTTGACCCGCGCGATCGAGGGCACCTCCGGCGTACGGCGTGACGACCTCACCACCGAGGCTCACGATCCGGCACCGCCGGGCCGGCGACCCATACCCGGACCAGCAAAGCCGGGCGCCGAGCGTGACATGGGCAGAAGCACCATCGCATGCTACGGCCCGGCCGGGACGGGAGTCCGGCGGCAGGTGACGCCCCCTCGACGCGTCCAATTCAGGAGTCGGCCGGGCCGGATCCGGATCGGGAGCCGGCCGGCCGGACATCCGGGATTCGTTCGGGCCGGACAGCGGGCCGGCGGAGTGGAATGATTCCGGCAGTCGAAAGACGTACACGGCGGAACATCCCGGGGGATATCGATGAGCCGGACGGTCGCGATGGGGCTGGTGCTGGCCCTGATCGGTGGCGTGGCGGGCTGTGGCGGCGGATCGGGCAACCCGGAGGCGACCGGCACGGCGAGTCCGGGTGCCTCGGCCGTCGCCGACGACTTCGTCAGCGTCGGTGTGGCGAGGAGCGGACGACCGTTCCAGCCCCTCGGCATCGGCTCGACCACACTGCCCGAGTCCTCGGTCCTGGTGGGGCCGCACTTCGCGGTGCAGCTGTACAGCTTCGCGGTCACCAACGAACTCTCGGCCAGCCAGGTCCGTCGGCTCATCGTCTCCGGCGGCCCGAGCGACGGGCCGATGGTGGCGGGCGACGGACGGGAGTTCCTGCTCGTCCACCTGAGTGAGAAGGTGTCCCGCACCAAGGTCCTCCGCTCGGACGGCGTCCCGGCCACGGCGGCGGTGCTGGTCGACGGAAAGTCGCGCCCGCTCGAACGGGGTACGAATTTCGGCGACGGTGTGCTCGTCGTGTCGGTGCCGACCGGCGCGGCGGCACAGCTCGTGGTGACCGACGCCGATCGGCCACAGTCGATCGACCTGAGGACCGGAAAGCGCGGTCCGGACGCACTGCCGAACTTCCATCCCGCGCTGACCGGCGGGATCGAACTGGAGGACGTGGTCCGGATCAACGGCGTACACCCCGCCGGCCAGGGCACCCGGTTCGAGGTCGCCGTCAGTGCGGTGCTGCTGCCGTACGCCGATGACAAGGGCTGGGCGAAATCCGGCCACCTGTGGCTGGACCTCACCGTCTCGCTGACGGTGGCGTACGACGTGAAGTTCACCGTCAACCTGGCCAAGAGCCTGACCGTACGCGGCCCCGACGGCCGGAAGGTGCCGATCCCGGCGGGCGCGACGATCAGGCCGGTGGTCAACGAGCAGTTGGTTTCCGGACTGGCCACGGCGCAGTGGTCGGCGCGCTTCGAGGTCCCGGACCGGTCGCGTCGGTTCGGTGTCACGTACCGGACGACCGGAAAGGCCCTCGGCAAGACCGGCAAGCCCACGGGTTTCCAGCGCCGGGACCTGAAGAACACCGGGACGCTGACCATCGCCGGGGCGGCCCGGTAGCTCGACTCCGCCTCCTCGGCCTCGCCGATCGAACCCCGTCCACACCGCACCGCAGCCATCGTGGGCGGCTCCGACCCACCCGGAAATATTTCGCAGAACATCTCACTGGACCTGCAACCGATCCGCGGTGTCGCGCCGATAGAGGGTTGACGCCGTAGAGAGGAGCCCGGGTGACGGCGGAGGAAGATCAGGACTACGTCGAGTACGTTTCGGCGTCGCTGGACCGATTACGGCGTACCGCCTTTCTGTTGTGCGGTGACGCCCACCGCGCCGACGACATCGTGCAGTCGGCGCTCGTCTCGGTGTACCTGCGGTGGTCGAAGATTCGTCGGGTCGAGAACCTCGACGGGTACGTGCACCGCGTCCTGGTGCGGCGCTACATCGACGAGAGCCGACGATCATGGGCCCGGGTGCTGCTGGCCTGGCGGATACCGGAACTGGCGGCGAAACCGACCGCCAGCACCGAGGACGCCGCCGCCGTACAGGCCGCGCTCGCGGGACTGAGCCGGGGGCAGCGCAGCGTGCTGGTGCTCCGGTTCATCTGCGACATGTCCGTGCAGGAGACGGCCGCCGCCCTCAACTGCTCGACCGGAAACGTCAAGAGTCAGACCTCCCGCGGCCTCGCCGCCATGCGTACGGCGTTGCGCGCGCAGTGGCCCGCCGCCAGCTCCGAGCCCGCCCGAGAGGTGGCGACCAGATGACCTCGTTCGAAGGCGACGACGACGCGATGCGATTCCAGCGGCAGGTCGCCGCGGTGACTCTTCCGCCGAGCCGTCTCACCGCCGACGACCTGCTCGCCGAGGGCCAGCGTGCCCGGCGGCGCCGGCGTGGGCGCTCGGTGGCGGCGTCCGTCGGAGCACTCGTGCTGACGGCCGGCGTCGTGGTGGGAATCGGCGCGTACCTCCCCGAGGGTGGCGGCGGAGGCACCACCCCGGCCGTCGGCGCCGGACCGCTGACCCCGAGCCCGACCACGCCCGCCGCACGCCGGCCCTGCACCGTCGAACCGCTGGCACTGCCGCACGGGGCCGTCGACGGAGCGGTCAACGCGGGCTCCCCGAACGGCCGGTACCTGGCCGGTTTCATCCGGACCAAGACCGAACCGGGTGCACCGGCCTGGTGGAACGGTAGCCGGGTGCAGCGAATTCCGGTTTCCGGTACCGGCGAGGCGAAGGGCGTCAACGACAGCGGCACGGTCGTGGGTGGATCCGGGTCGAGAGCGTGGACCTACGCCAACGGCAAGCTGACAAAGCTGCCGCTTCCGCAGGGCTACACCGCCGCCGAGGCGAACGCGATAAACGATCGGGGGCAGGTGGCCGGCGTGCTGTTCGGCGGCGGACGGGTAGCCGCGGCCGTCTGGCACGGCACCGGCGCGGACGCCCGGGTGGAGGTGCTGAAGGCGCCGAAGGGCGGCGCGATGGCGTTCGGAATCTCGGACTCCGGCATCGTGGTCGGCCGGCTGAACGAGGGCGGCCTGTACCGGTGGGACGCCGAGGGCCGGGGCAGCAGACTGGCTCCCCCCGGCGGGACCACCCACGGCCATGTCGCCGGCGCCCAGGGCGAGTGGGCGTACGGTGCGGCCGACGTGTCCAGCGGAGACGGTACGACGCCTGATCCGCAGATGACGCGCCGGGACGACGGCGTCTACGTGTCGGCCGCACCCCGGGCGGCCGTGCTGTGGGACCTGCGTACCGGTGCGGCCAGCGCGGTGGGCGACGGCCAGGTGGGCGCGGTCAACGCGCGGGGCCAACTGGTGGTGAACGGGCCCGACAACACCGTCGTGCTGCGTGAGCCGGACGGCTCGCAACGCGAGCTGCCACTGCCCGACAGCACGAGCAGGTACGCCTACGCGTTGAGCGGCGACGGTACCCGGATCGGTGGCACCAGCAAGAACCAACCGGTGCGGTGGACCTGCCCGGTCTAGGGCCGCCGGACGGGATCTGCGCCTAACCGACGGCGTTCCCTGCTCCGGACACCTCAGGGGGCCACGGGTGCGACATCAGCCCCCGTGGCCCCCTGGTATCGACGCCGGACGTCGGTCGAGCCGGTGTCGACGCCGGACGTCAGTCGAGCAGCACGACCCTGCCGGTGTCGAGGTCGTACCGGGCACCGACGATCGCCAGGTCACCGGCGTGGACCTTCTCCCGCACGATCTCGCTGGCCTCGGTGAGGTGCCGGGCCTGAGCCAGCACGTTGGCCCGGACGGCCGCCTCGACCACGTCGCCGGGCCCGCCGATCAGCGGCTCGACGACCGGACGCAGCGCCTCGACGATCGCGCCGATCGCACCCGGGGCGTGGCCGCCGCTCTCGATCACCTCGACGGCGGCGGAGACGGCGCCGCAGCGCTCGTGACCGAGCACCACCAGTACGGGCGGAGCGAAGTGCTCGACCGCGTACTCGATGCTGCCCAGCATGATCGTATCCACGATGTTGCCCGCGACCCGATTGTCGAACAGGTCCCCGAGGCCCTGGTCGAAGAGCACCTCCGGCGGTACCCGGGAGTCGGCGCAGCCGACGACGATCGCGAACGGGTCCTGCCCGTTCGCGAGTTCACGGATGTCGCGCGGCGACTGGTGTGGATGCCGGCCGTGTCCTCGGACGAATCGCCGATTCCCCTCCGTCAGGCGGGCGAGTGCCGCCTCCGGGGTGTCCACGGGTGCGTCGCCGGGCGGTTGCGCGGCGGCCGGGCCGGCGAGTCCGACGGTCCCGACGGCGGTCAGCCCACCGACGGCCAGAAGCGAGCGGCGGGAGATGGTCTGCTGTTGTGGAGTGTTCTGCACAACCAGTCAACGTACGCCAGTGGCGTAGCCTTGCCACCCATCTCCGATGGCGACTAGCTTGCGAATTCCCGACAGGGTCGCGCTCGACTCGTCGCCAGGAGGTACGGATGCCGGACCGACCGCCGGACATCGCGGGCGATCTCCTGGACCTGCCGTCCTATCAGGTTGAGTTCGCCGAGCAGTTCGGGCGGGCGGCCCAGGGCTTCTGGAAACTGGAGCGGCGCCAGACGTTCGAGGAACCCGACTATCCGAGCTTCGACTCGACCGTGGCCTACGAGGTGCTGTACGACCCGCGCGGACGCCTGATCGGTGCCCGTCGTACGGAGTCCGCGGACGTCGTGCTGACGTGGCGGAGGTTCATCGCCGGCCTGTTCGACGGTGGTGAGGAGATCGCTGCGATCTTCGCCAGGCGGGTGGCCGCGCTTCCACCCCCCATCATCGGGGTGAGTGGAGAGCGTCGGAACTGACCGCCAATCCTCGATGATTCTCGTGGCGATCAATCTCGCCGGCCCCGCGCAGAGGGGTGTCGCCGGTCAGTCGCGCCGGCCGGGCCAGCCGGCCCCGATCCACCGGGCCGCCGGAAGGCGGCGTCCGTGGTCCTGGCAGATGTCGGGCTGCCCGGGATCCGGTTCCACCAGAGGGCGAGCCCCGCACCGGTGAAGGCCAGCAACGCTCCGATGAGGACGAGCCAGACGCTGATCTCGACGTTCTGCTTGCGCAGGCCGAACTCCCGGGGCAGGTCGACGAGTACGTCGGTCAGCTCGTCGGCGTCCTCCGCCCGGAAGTACCGCCCGCCTGAGACGTCCGCGACCCGGGTCAGCGCGTCCTCGTCGATCTCCCGGTTGCGGAAGCGGCCACCCCCACCGCCGGGCGGGATGTCCCGTAGACCCTGCCTGAACGTGGAGTCGACGCTGAGCTGGTCGGCGGTGCACATCATCTGGGCGGGCTCGGTCGTGCCGAACCCGATCGTGTAGACGCGTAGCCGGCGGGCGGCGGCCTGCTCGGCCGCGGTGACCGGGTCGACGCCGGTGGTGTTCGAGCCGTCGGTGAGGACGACGATGGTGTCGGGCTGGTAGTCGCCGAGGGCGTCGGGGGCGGCGTCGTCGAGGTCGACGCCGGTGGCGGCGACGTTCGGGTTGGTCTCGGCGATCGCGTCGACGGCGGTCAGGATCGCCTGGCCGATCGCCGTACCCCTGGCGGTCTTGAGGGTGTCGACGGCGTCGAGCAATGCGTCCTTGTCGGTGGTGGGGGGTACCAGCAGGGCGGCGATTCCCGAGAACGCGACCAGGCCGATCCGGGTGTCGCCGTTCTGCGCCTCGATGAAGTCGCGGGCCGCGTCGCTCGCCACGGCCATCCGGTTGGGCGCGATGTCGGTGCTGCACATGGAGAGGGAGACGTCGATCGCCAACAGGATCGAGGTGTCGTTCGACGGTACGGCGACCGACGCCTGCGGCCGGGCCAGTCCCACCGCCAGCGCGACGAGGCCGGCGAGGAAGAGGTGGACCGGGATGCGGCGGCGCCACGACGTGCGTCCGGGCAGCGCCGCCCGGATCAGTGTGATGCTGGAGACGGTGACGGCGGCCCGCCTGCGGCGCCGGTTCAGCCACCAGCGGGCCGTCAGCAGCAGGGGCACGGTCAGCAGCGCGAGCAGCGCCCACGGCCAGCTGAACGACATCAGACGATCCTTCCGTGCGAGCGGATGCCGAGCAGTCCACCGAGGGTCAACAGCAGCAGGGCGGCGCCGGCGAACGGCGCCGTCAGCTCGACGGACTCCTTCCTGGTGGTCAGGCGCAGGTCGATGGAGCGGGTCGTGTCGGCCAGCGCCGCCGCGTCGCCCGCCTGGTGGTGAGTGCCGCCGGTGGTCTGCGCGACCGTGATCAGCAGCGCCTCGTCCAGCGCGGTGCCGAGTTGGTAGCCGTCGACCTCGACGGTGGCGCCAGCGGCGGTGCCGACCCCGACGGTCTGGATGCGTATCCCGGCGGCGGCGGCGAGACCGGCTGCCTCCTCGGCGTCCGGGCCACCGGTCTGCTGACCGTCGGAGAAGACCACGATCGTCGCCGAGGGCCAGTAGCCGAGATCCTCCGTGGTCGCGCCGGCCCCGTCGGCCGGCAGGCTGACCGGCTTGCCGGTGATGGTGCCGAGCGCGACGAGGATCGCCTGCCCGAGCGCGGTGCCGCCGCTCGCGGAGAGCCGTCCGATAGCGGCCACCGCGGCGGCGTGGTCGTCGGTCGGGGCCTGGGTCAGCAGCGCCTGCTCACCAAAGGCCAGGACACCCACGTCGACGGAGTCCGGCTGCTCCTCGACGAAGCCGATCGCGGCGGCCTGCGCGGCGGCGAGCCGGGTCGGTGCCACATCGGTGGCGGACATGCTGTTGGAGACGTCGAACGCGAGTAGCACCGTGCCGGCGACCCGGGGCACGACCAGGTCGGCCTGTGGTCGGGCGATGCCCGCCAGCAGGATCGGCAGGGCGGCGAGCAGCAGCGCGTACGGCAGGTGGCGACGCAGTGCGGCCCGCCGGGTACCCCCGTTGGTGGCGGCCCCGAAGCCGGCCGCGGCCAACGCGGCGGTACGGCGGCGTTGCAGCGCCACGTAACCGGCGATCGCGACGGCGGTGATCAGTACGGCGGCGACGAGCACCACCGGATAACGGAAGGTCACCGGCGCCTCCGTCCGGAGTGGCGAGCCATGCTGACGAGCACGGTGAGCAGGTCCTGGTCGGTGGTGACGTGCCAGGGATCCACCCCGGCCCGCCGCATCCCCTCCGCCAGTGCCTCCTCGCGGGCGTCGACCTGGGCGGCGAGGCGGCCACGGAGCAGCGGGTCACTGGTGTCGACGAGGAGCTGTTCGCCGGTCTCCGCGTCCTGGACCAGGATCAGGCCGAGGTCGGGCAGCTCCAGTTCGGCCGGATCGACCACTCGGATCACCGCCACCTCGTGGCGGTGGTTGAGCATGCTCAGCGGGCGCTCCCACCCCGGGTCTCCGATGAAGTCGGAGAATACGAAGACCAGGCTGCGGCGGCGCGCGGTGGTGGTGGCGGCCAGGCGCAGCATGGCGGCCAGGTCGGTGGTCGCGCCCGAGCCAGCGTCCGGTGCTGGGCGCAGCAGCTCGTGCGCGATGCGCAGGACCTGGTCGCGGCCGGTCCGGGGCGGGACGATCCGGTGGGCGTGGTTGTCGTAGAGGATCGCGCCGACCCGGTTACCGCCCTGCGCGACCAGCCGGCTCAGGCTGACTGCCAGCTCGGTCGCGATGGATTCCTTGCCCTGTCCCCCGCCGAAACGCATCGACGCGGAGCGGTCGACGACCAGCCAGGCGGTCAGCTCCCGGTCCTCGGTGTACTGCCGAACGTACGGCTCGTCCAGCCGGGCCGTGACGTTCCAGTCGATGTGCCGGGCGTCGTCCTCCGGCGTGTAGGCACGCAGGTCGGTGAAGTCGATGCCGGCGCCCTGCCACACCGTGCGGTAGGCGCCCTGGATCCGTCCGTCGAGGCGGCGGCCGAGCCGCCATTCCAGCCGCCGCAGCAGCCGGTCGGGAACCGTGGCCATCGGTCAGCGACCGCGGCCGGCGGGCTCCGGCATCGCCACGTTCGCCAGGATCTTCGACAGGATCAGATCCGCGGTCACCTCGTCGGAGAGCGCCTCGTAGGAGAGGACGAGTCGGTGGCGCAGCACGTCCAGGGCGAGGTCGGTGAGATCCTCGGGGACGGCGTACTCCCGGCCCCGGACGTAGGCGAGGGCACGGGCCGCGAGCACCAGGCTGATCGACGAACGGGGGCTCGCGCCGAACGTGACGTAGCGGGCCAGGTCGGTCAGGCCGACCCGGCCGGGATCGCGACTGGCGTGGGCCAGCGCGACGGCGTACTCGATCAGCGACGGGTCGACGTAGACCCGGTCGGCCTCCTGCTGGAGCCCGACCAGGGTCGCCGGGTCGATGATGCGCTGGATCGGGGTGGCCGGGGCGAGCGCCCGCTCGACGACGACGAACTCCTCGGTCACGCTCGGGTAGTCGACGACGACCTTCATCATGAAGCGGTCGACCTGCGCCTCTGGCAGCGGATACGTGCCTTCGGACTCGATCGGGTTCTGGGTGGCCATCACCAGGAACGGGTTCGGCACCGGGTGGGTCTCCCGGCCGATGGTGACCTGCCGTTCCTGCATGACCTCCAGCAGCGCACTCTGCACCTTGGCCGGCGCCCGGTTGATCTCGTCGGCGAGCAGCAGGTTGGTGAAGACCGGCCCGAGCGAGACCTGGAACTCGCCGGTCGGCTGGTGGTAGACGCGGGTGCCGATGATGTCGGCAGGTACCAGGTCCGGGGTGAACTGCACCCGGTGGAAGTCCCCGCCGATCGCCTCCGCCAGCGACTTCACGGCGAGCGTCTTGGCGAGGCCGGGTACGCCCTCGACCAGGATGTGCCCCCGGGCGAGCAGCGCCACGATCAGCCGTTCGAGGAGTGGGTCCTGGCCCACGATGGTCTTCTTGACCTCGTAGCGCACCTTCTCGATCGGGCCGGCGGAGGCCGGTGCGGACACCGCCTCGGCCCACTTCCCGGTGCGACTTGCCGGCATGCTCATCGATCCGTCCTCTGTTCTTGGTCTACGGGGAGGTCCGGGGCTACGGGGAGGTCCGGGGCTACCGGGATCGTCGTCACAGCGGGGGCACCCGACCTTCGCCCTCACCGGCACCGAGCGCCGCCCCGATCGGGACGGCGAAGCCGATGCCGATGAAGGTGCCGGCCTCGGTGGGGTTGGCGAGTGCCACGACGACGCCGACCACCTGCCCCCGGTCGTTGGCGAGCGGTCCGCCCGAGCTGCCCGGGTTGACCGCCGCGTCGAACTGGATGAGTCCGGAGATCTCCGCCGCCCCGGACCGAGCCTCCCGGTTCAGGCCGGAGACGACACCGCTGGTGGTGCTCGCGGTCAGCCCCAGCGGGTTGCCGATCGCCACCACGTCGTCTCCGACGGCGGTGCCGCCGCCGAGCACCGCCGGCACGAGCGTCTCCGGCAACGTCGCCGGGGCCAGTGTCGCGACGTCCTGCCTGGCGTCGGCACTCGCGACCACGGCCGTGGACTCGGTGCCGTCGGCGTACGTCACCGTGACCTTGTCGGCGCCGTCGACCACGTGCGCCGCAGTGAGGATGGTGCCGTCCGCGTTGACGATCACGCCGGTACCGATCGCCGACTCGGCCATCGTCGCCGCGCTCCCGGCGGACTTCCCGCTGACCGTCGTCCGGATCAGTACCACCGAGGGCAGCAGCGTCCGATAGACCTGAGTCACGCTGAGCGGTCCCTCCGATGCGGAGGGCGCGGCCGACGGTGCGACCGCGCCTGGCGCCTCCCGCCCATCAGCGCCGCGGAGGAACACCACCGCCGTGATCGCCACGGCCCAGACCAGCGCCGCCCCGATCAGCGCCTTCCGGCGCAGCCGCGTGGGCCGCCACCGGCTCTTCGGCTCCTCGGTCGCCGAAGCTGGTGTCCGGACATCGGCTCCGCCGCCGACCGCCGTCGTCACCGCGAGACCGCCAGACTTCGCATCCTTCGACTGTAGGGGCCATTCGGCAAAATGACCCGGGCCGACGGCTGAGCCGGTGATCAGTTCTGGTCGGTACGGGCCGACCCTGCGTACCCGTTACCCGATCTCATGGGGACATGGGGTCAGGCCGTCGGTAGCCGCACCAGACGGCTGGAGAGAAACGGGCTCGGCGTACCGTGCCAGAAGACGGCCAACTCGTCACGGGCCCGAGTGGCGGCGACGAAGAGCAGCGACCGATCACGTTGACGCTCCCGCTGGTAGCGCTTCGGATCGGTGTTCCGGTGCCGGCTGATCATCTGTCGGGGAACCAGTCCGTCGCTGACTCCGGCGATGATGATCCGCTGATATTCGAGTCCCTTGAACCGGTGCATCGTGCCGACGTGCACGCCGTCGGGTCGCTTCGGCCCGTCGGGACCGATCTCTACCGCAGGTATACCGTCGGCCTCCAGCCGCGCGGCGACCTCGCTGGCCAGCTCCCGGGTGGGCACGGCGATCGCGACCGAACCATCGGCCGGAGTTCCCCACGCCGCCAACTGCCCGACGACCAACTCGCGTTCCTGATGCCACGATCCGGCGCCCCGGAACGTCGGCGACCCGCCCCGGAGCAGCGACCGGTAGCCGGCGAGGCTCTCCGCGCCACCGTCAAGGTCGTCGTACGTCTCGCCACTCATTATTTCCAGGGCGGCGGCGAGGATCTGCCGGGTGGTCCGGTAGCTCAGGGTCAGCCGGGCGGACCGGCCCCGGATGTTGACACCGAGGCTGCCCAGCGTGACGTGGTTGTCGTAGATGCGCTGGTGGGTGTCGCCGGCCAGGAACAGGTCGTCCGGTCCGGACGCGACCATGGCACGCAGCATCTTCCAGTGCGCGGCGCTGAGGTCCTGCGCCTCGTCCACCACGATGTGCCGGTAGCGGTGCCGCAGAAATCCGCCGGAGTCCTCCGGGGGCAGGCCCGCGCTGCGCGCGGCCCGGTCCATCTCCAGCCGGGCCGCCCGTTCGGCCACCTGCCGCCAGGTCCACCTGCCCTGGTCGTCCAGCCACTTGGTGAACCGCTCGGTGAGCTGCCAGACCTGGTCCCGCTCAGCCCGGCTGAGCGTACGACCCCGGCCGGGTCGACGCGCGCCGAAATATTCGGCCCGGGAACCGAGCACCTGACCCAGGATGACCTGGGTCCATTCGGCGGCCAGGAACTCCGGGTCCCAGCCGGAGTCCTCGGTCTCCAGTAGGAAGTTCTGCCAGAGTTCCGGCACCTTGTTGTCGTCGACGATCCGCTTGCCCACTCCGGCCTTCGCCTCGGCGACGACCCGGCTGGCCAACCGGTCGATGTTGACAATGTCCACCCGGGACACCAGTTCCTGCCCGCCCAACGCGATCAACCGGGTACGGAGGTCCGCCGCGAGATTGCGATTGAAGGTGGTCAGCAGGATCGGCTTGTCCACGCCCGGAGGCAGTCTCCGGACCAGGTGGGCTACCCGGTGCAGCGCGACGATGGTCTTACCGGTGCCCGGACCACCCCCGACCCGGGTCGGCCCCCGGTACGACTTCTCGACCAGCCTACGTTGCGTGGGATGCAGGAAGATCTGCCACCGGTCGAAGGACTCGGCAAGCATTGCCTGCAGAGCCTCGTCGTCCGACGAGACCTGGGTCGCCGGCCGCTCCACCGCCGTCCGGTAGTCGTCGGGGTCGACCGCCTCGCCGGCCCGGACCGGCTCGGTGATGTGGGTGAGCACGTCGTCGTACGGTCTGCCGTCGTGCAACGACAGCAACACGTCGGCGGTGAGCTGTGGAGCCCGTTCACTCAGCTCCAGCAGGTCGGTCTCACTGGTCAGGTCGCGGATCTGCGGCAACAGCGGCTCGGCGACTCCCAGTTCGACGAGTTGTGCGTCGGTGAACCGCTCGAACAGCGGCACCACTGTCGGGCCGGGCTCGACCGGCAGGCCATCGGCCGCCGAGCCGCCAGACTCGGTCGAGAGAGCTGGTACGCCCATCTCGGTCACGTCGGGCCGGCTCTCCGGCACAGCCACGGACGAGTCGGCCGACACCACCCGACCGACGATGCTGTCCCCCACCGGCTCCAGGTCGATCACCTCGATTCCGCCGGTCACCCGGTTGATTCGGTACGAGTAGCGGTCGAGGTTCTCGTAGACGTCCCTGCGGTGCCGGACCGCGACGAGCAGGTAGTCCTGGTCAGCGATGTGCAGCAGCAGTGCCCGATGGTCCTGGTTGATCCGTGCGGACCACAGTCGCGAGCTTCCGCCGAGCTGTTTGAGTCGCAGGCCCGGGTTGTTCGGGTTGTGCCGGAACTTGTGCATGAACTCGTAGACGGCGCCGATCTCGGCCCGGGAGAGCTTCATGACCTCCTTGTCGGCGCGGTCCAGCATCCGCAACGTCGCGGCCTTGGCGATCACTGACGCTCTCCCCCACTGTTGTGCGCGAGCCGATCGGTCAGCTCCTCCGCCGACCATTCCCGCGCGGTACGGACGCGCCAACCGGCCGCGGCGTATGCGCCGTTCCGATCGGTGATCTCGGGATCGTCCGGGGAGCCGGACAGTACGACCGCGACCCGCTGTTCCGGCCAGGCGAGTTCGGCCGGCCAACCCTGGTCACCGAGTTCGTAGCCGACGACCGGTACGGGCATACCACGCCGGATGAGCGTCTGCACCAGCGCCTCCAGCGCCGACTCGTCCCGGTTGAAGTAGTGCAGCACGTCCTGCCACGGCGAATCCACGTCGGCGGGGTCGTCGTCCGGCGGGGTCGCCTCCGGGGAGAGACCGAGCCAGGTGCTCGTCTCCGCGTCGATCGGCATCGGCCGCTGGGTGAGCCGCAGGCCGGTGCCTTCGGAGACCGCCATCGAGGCCGGATCGAAGTCGTCGAGGGTGGTCCGGGCGAGCTGGGCACCGTCGCCGCCGCCAGCCGCGAGGAACTGGACGACGTTCGCCCAGGCCAGCCAGCCGGCCCAGCGGCGGCGGTGCCGCTCGCGCCGCTCGTCGGTGCCGGCGTTCACGGTCTCCGGCCGGTCGTCGATGACGGCCAACGCCGACCAGACACGGTCAGCGGCCCGTCCGTCGACGACGATGGTGACCGGGCAATCGGCGGCATCCACCGATCGGACCAGGGTGATCCGGCCCGGCCGGGCCGGGGGCAGGGGCTCGCCGCGCACACCGGCGAGGATCCGTTCGCCGATGCCGCTGGAATCGGCCGTGCTCGGCTTCTCGGTAGCCTGCACGAGCAGGCCGGCCAGGGCCGCCTCGGCGCGACGCCGCCACCGGTCCGGATCGGGCTCGGCCAGGAACCGCAGTAGCAGGTCGACCGGGTTCGTCCAGACGTACCGTTCCAGGTCGGCGGGGTCGGCGTGGGGTACGGACTGCCGGTAAAGGTCCCGGGCCCGTTTCTTCGCCAGCCCGCCGTACGGTTCCCAGGCGACGGCACTCGTGCCGTCCGCGTTGTTCCGCCAACCGTCGACGTCGTCCCAGGTGATGCCGAAGACGTAGAAGTCGTGGGCCCGGAGCCGGTTGCGTTTCTCGGCGTCGTCGGCGAGCCGGTTGTACTCCGGCGACGCGTGGTACTTGAACCCGTCGAGGTAGACCGCGATCTCCGGGGCCGGTGCGTCGAGCCGCCGGAAGTGCACGTCGGGTCGGGTGCCCCGGATGGTGTTCTGCAGTTTCATCTGCCAGTGCGTGACGTCGACCCCGTTCGGGGCGGTGAACCGCAGGTCCGCGATCCGGGCGCCGTCGTGGTCGGTGCGCCTGTCGAGGCGTACGCCGGAGCCGGGCTCGGCGGCCCAGGCCAGCAGCTTGTTCAGGAACCGCATTTCCAGCTCGCTCTCCACCTGGTGGATCAGCGAGATGTCGTTGGTACGGGTGCCCGGCAGCACCGCCCAGGTGTCGAGCAGCCGGCTCAGCATGCCCAACGCCTCGTCCCGGTTCATCAGGTTGAACTCGCTGTTGCGGGCGTAGCGCAGCAGGCACCGGTGGCAGGCCGTCCGGCCCTCGTGCTGGCAGACGCAACTGCCGATGATCTGACGGGCCCGCTTGAGGATCTGCCGGAACTGGTCCGGATCGGCGAGTCGGTGCAGGTAGCCGGTGCCCTGCGGCTGGGTGTCGTAGACGACCACGTAGTTGCGGGTGCCGCCACTGGGCGCATCCGGCATGGTCGCGGAGAGCACCCGCAGGTGGGCCGGGTCACCGCCGTACTCGGCGGCGATGCCGAGCCGTACGGCGGCGGCGAACGAGACGACGCGCTCCTCCACCAGCGCGGTGACGGCCGGGATCAGGATGCGTAGTGCCTCGGTCCGCAGTTCGTGGGCGAGGATCAACGGAATGTGGCTGGCGGTGCCCGGCGACCGGCGGTGTGGGCACCAGGGCCGGTGGTGTTCGGCCTCCTTCGCCACCGCCGAACCGGCGAGGTGCGCGGCGACCTCCTGGCTCACCGTGGGCTGACCGTCGATCGTCGTACCGCCGCAGGAGTCGCAGGTGTGGAACGGGTTGACCCGCACCTCGTCTCCGGCGAAGAGTTCGCTGGCCCGGTCGTACCGCTGGGCGCCGAGGTTGAAGTGCCGGATGGTGGCATGCCGGGTGTAGTCGACCCCGAAGGTGTCCCCGGTGTGTCGCCAGGAGGAGTCGATCCGGCCCGGGTCGACGTCGACGGTGATCGGGGTGACGTAGAAGCGGCGCTCCCGGTCGTCGCTGTCGTCGCGGATCCGCGCGTCGTCGCGGCGGTCCCGGGTGAGTACCCGGGTCGGTTGCAGCACGTTGAAGACCCGGCTCTGGTCGGCCAACCCGTCGTCACCGCAGCGCGGGCAGGCGCTGGTGTCCTCCTGCGCCAGGTGGGTACGGGCGTAGCCGCACTGTGCGCAGATCCGCCACCGCTCGTACGCCGGCCGGTTCGCCGGGCCGAGGTCGAGTCCGGAGATCTCGTGCTTGTAGCCGCGTACGTAGTAGGCGTTGCCGGGTGCGATCTCGACCAGGGCCTGCCGGGCCGGGCGGTCGTACTCGCGCAACTCGGTGTGGAACCGCCGGCTGCCGTCCGGCATCTTCTCTTCCCAGGTGAGGGTGGCGTCCAGCAGCGTGCGGTTGTCGATCAGGGCATAGTTGGGCAGCAGCCCGAACTCGACCAGGGTGCCGTGTGCGGCGGCACCGGCGATCCGGTGCAGGAGCTTGCGTACCTCTCGCGCCTCCGACTTGAGCATCTTCAGCTCGCGGGCGTGGTCGGGGTCGCTGGCCACCAACGTGCCGGCGACGGCGTCGATGCCGGCCAGCCGCCGTTGCAGGTCACCCCGGCGGTCCTCCCAGGCGGCGTCGGCCCGCTTCACCCGGTCGGTGAGGCCGGCGTCGGCGAAGTGTCGCAGCTGCTCGGCGGCGACGGCCGAGACCTTGTCGCCGAACAGCCCGAGGAATCCCTCGACCAGCCGGGCACCGTCCCGTTGGCCGGCGTCGGCGAGTGTCCCGAGCCAGCCGGTGGTGCCGAACAGCAGATGGGCGCGCCGGGGCAGCGGCAGTACGCCGGGCAGCCGGCCCCGGGCGGCGAGGTCGATCAGGTGCGCGAGATATTGCCGGCGGAGAATCTCGACGGCGGAGAGGAAACAGCCGGGCGGCACGATCTGGCCGGCGATCATGTCGCGCGGCTCGGTGAGGTAGTAGCGGTCCCGTTCCGAGCGGCCGACCAGGGTCAGCACGAGGGCGTTGCCGCTCTTCCGACCGGCCCGGCCGGCCCGCTGGACGTAGTTCGCCGGCCCGGTCGGCAGTGACGCCAGCACCACTGCGGAGAGGGCGCCGATGTCGATGCCCATCTCCAGGGTCGGGGTGCAGGAGAGCACGTTCGGGTCGGTGTACCGGTCGCCGGTACGGAATCGTTCCTCGACGGTTTCCCGCTGGGCCCGGGTGAGCATGCCGGTGTGTTCGCCGGTGACGACCCGGAACGCCGGGCTCTCCAGGTAGAGCCGCCGGTAGTAGTCGTCCGGTGCGGTGTCGTCGGGAGCGGGGCGCAGCCGCCCGCCGCAGCGGTACTGCCGGCACGGCTGTCCGGTCCACCCGGCGACCCGGTCCGGGTGTTCGGTCTGCTGCCAGTGGCAGATGTCGCAGCCGACCCCGGCCGTGATCGCGGCGGCGTCGCCGAGCAGGGTCACCCGGAGGTGGCCGGGCAGCAGACCGTACGCCCGGTTGCCGTCCTCGGTGTTTCCGGCCGCGACGATTCCGGCGGCGGCCAGCGCCGGCATCAGCCGGTCCAGATACCTGGCGGCGCCGGACGCGTCGAGCCCCAGGCACCGGCTGGTCCAGTCCTGGTACCAGTTCCCCTTGGCGGTGACCGCGTCAAATTCGGAGCGCGATTTGGGGCTGGCGAGCAGGAAGGCTGGCCCGGAGAGCCCGCGTGGAAAGGCCGGCATCCCCTCGGGCCGACCGCCCCAGATCTGCCAGCGGGCGCCGCCACGCCGCAGATAGGGCACCAGCCACTCGTGGTAGATCGCGCCCCGGGTGCGCAGCCGTTCCAGCAGGCCGCGCAGGAAGGCGAGGTAGCGGGCGTCGTCGGGCAGCGGGCCGCCGTCGGCGCCGGGCCCGGTCAGGTGTACGTCCCGGCACAGCGCCGCCGCCTCGGCCGGATCGTCGAGCCCGACCTCGACCGCGACCGTACGGGTCAACTCCAGGGTCCGGCCCTGCCGGGCACGCAGCCCAGTCTCCAGGATGGCGGCGAAGGCGAGCCGTTCGCCGACGAGTGTCCACGCCTTCCGGTCCCGCAGGTTGTCCCCGGCCAGCAGGCTGTCCACACCGGGCTGGTCGTGCAGGTCGGGCGGGACGACGGTGGAGAGGATCTCCGGCTCGACGGCGGCGCCGATCATGTCGACGATCAGTTCGTCCAGTCCGACCGGCTTACCGGGTTCGAGCTGGCGGGCCAGCAGCGCCCGCAGCGAGAAGGCGTACGAGCGGTTGGCGACGAAGCCGGCCCGGTGCGCGGCATCCTGTACGGAGTCGTTGAACAGCAACGTCTTCCGTTCGGCGCCAGCCAGTTCGCCGCCGGTAAAGAGCTGGGTGATCGCGACGGAGGCGAGGGTGGCCAGGCCGGCACCGAGGTAGCGGATGCCGTGGTCGAGTTCGCAGGAGGGGCAGCGGTCCTTCTCGGCCGCGTCGAGCGCGAGCAGGTCGCCGAGGACGACCGTCGACTCGTCCCCGAGCCGTCCGGCCCGGTCCCGGGCGGGATCGAACGGGCGGACGCGGCGGCCGTACTCCAGGACCAGCAGACCCCGGTCGCGGTGCTGGATCTCGTCGGCGGTGGCCGCGATGAACGCCCGGATTCGGCGCTTGTCCCGGCCGACCGAGCCCCGGTAGATCTTGTCCGGGTCGGTCTCCAGCTCCTGCGGGTCCTTCTCCGGGGAGAGCGCCGCCCAGCCGGAGCGCCCGCAGTGCCGGCAGTAGATGGCGGGCAGCCGCTCGTACCGGCTGTCCGCCACCACCTGGTCGATCTCCGGGGCGAACGGGTCGGCGTCGCGCTCCGGCTCGCCGTACCAGCCGAAGGTGGCTTCCGGGCCGACGCCGCGCAGCAGTCGGGAAACCGCGCGTACCCAGAGGTGGGTTTCGATGTTGAGCAGCGGGCGGCCCGGCGCGTCCGGATTCTCGGCGCGGGCCAGCAGACCGACGAACCTGGCGATGGCCTGCGCGGTGACCTCGGGCCGGGTCTTCATCGCGCTGCCCCAGCCGGTCGCGTTCTTACGCGGCAGCACCTCGATGACCTCTTCGAAGGTGCGCGGGTCGGGGCCGAGCGAGTCGAGTACCGCCTTCGTCAGCGGGTGCTGGCGCAGTAGCGCGCCGAGCCGGGCCGGGTCGGTGGGCACCTCGCCCAGGACAAGCTCGGCGACCTGATCGGTGAGCCGTTCGGTGTCGCGCCCGTCGAGTGCGGCGAGGGTCTCCGGGGCGGGCAGCGGCAGGCTGAAATCCTGGTGGGCGATGAACTCGGCCGGTTCGTAGCGGTCCTCGCCGATCAGCGAGTCCGGCTCGAACGGCACCCCGAAGACCTGCTCGGCGACCTCGCGGATCGCGGTCCGGCCGTCCCGGCCCCGTCCTTCGCCGAGGGTCGCCGAAGTGGCCACCGGGCAGATCGGCCCGAGTGGCCGGTCGTCGGTCGACCGGCCGAGCGCGGCGGCGAGGCGACGGAGCAGAATCGCCACGTCGGTGCCCTGGGCACCGTCGTAGGTGTGGAACTCGTCCAGTACGACGTACGCCGGCTCGGCGCCCTCCCAGAGCGGCAGGTCGTCGGCGCGTTGCAGCAGCAGGTCGAGCATCTTGTAGTTGGTGATCAGGATGTCCGGCGGGGTACGCCGCATCTCCGACCGTTTGGTGAGCACCCTCGGATAGTCGACGGCGGCCACGTCGCCGATGTAGAGACCGGCGGTGACCTGGTGCAGTGCGGCATTCTCGACGAGCAGCTCGTTGAGCCGCTTGGTCTGGTCGGTGGCGAGCGCGTTCATCGGGTAGAGCAGGATCGCCTTGATTCCCGGCCCGCGCTGTTGCCTGGCCCGCCGGCAGTGGTCCAGCAGCGGGATCAGGAACGCCTCGGTCTTACCGGAGCCGGTGCCGGTGGTGATCAAGGTCGGCTCGGCGTCCTTGCCCAGTGTGGACAGTCGGCGGAACGCCTTCGCCTGGTGCAGGTAGGGCGTGAAATCGGCCGGTGCCCAGTCCAGGGCGGTGCGCCACTCGCCCGACGCCGGCCGGAACGGGGTACGGATCCGGAGGTACGGCCCCCGGAAGATGCCCTGTTCGGGGTGGGTGAGGAACGCCTCCAGCCCGCTTCGGACCGGCTCGTCGGTCAGCCCGAAGGTGGTGGTGAGGTATTGCGTGAGCGTCTTCTGGAGGGTGTCGGCGGCGATCGTCGGCTTCATGAGCAACTCACCGCAGGCATGCTACTCGTCTATATCTAGATAGATCTGTCGTGATTGTGTCTACGATAGACGGACGAACGGTGGCGGTTCAGCTACCGACCGGCCCAACCGGGGTCGCCCCGCCGAGCAGACTCTCGATGCGGTGACCGAGACTCCTTGTCGCGCCAGCGCCACCGTCAGTAGTATTCCAGCCCCCCACCGTATTCACCCTGGAGTGGCATCCGGCATGTCCCTGACCGACGCCTCGTCCCGTACCCGCCGAGAGATCCTGATCAACGGTCGCCGGGTACGCATCTCCGACCTGCTGGAGGCCGAACTGCTCAGGCCGGGCCAGGAGCTCTTCTTCCAACAGCGGCTGGGCGAGATACCCCACCGGGCGACCGTGATCGAGCCGGGTCGGCTGAGGCTGCCCGACGGACGGGAGTTCGGCACGCCATCCGCCGCCGGCAGCGCCGCCAGCGGGCTGATCGCCGTACCTGGTTGGGAGGCCTGGCGGGTCGGCAGGGGCGGTCCAACGCTGCACGAGCTACGCCAGCGGCTACTGGAGTCGGTAGCGAACGAGCCCGTACCGCCGGACGAGGTCACCAGGGAGAAATCCGATCAGGGCGCGGCGCGGGAGCGGTTCGGCCGGCTCGATCTCGCACGCCGGAAGGCCAAGGCCGGTGAGCCGGAAACGTTGACTGTGCGCCAGCTACTCCGCTGGTGGGGGCACGAGGACCGGGATCGGGACGTCATCCGGCAGATCGACGGCGATCTGGCGAACCACAGCCTGACCACCGCCCCGGACTTCCGGGCCGTCAGCCTCGACCGGACTGTTCGGCTGATCACGCCGCCGGAGCCCGTCGACGAGGTCCCGGCCGGCGCGCCGATCCCCGACGACTCCGGGTCGCTTCAAGCGGACCTGGTCGAGGAGAGCGAAGCCGAGATCGGACTGACCCTCGGCAACCTGCTCTCCGCCGAGGACACCCTGGTCGCTGTCTCGCCGTCCGCCTCGGTGGAAGAGGCCATCACCGCCATGCTGCTCAATGACTTCTCACAGCTCGCGGTGCTGACGAATCCACGAACGCTGCACGGCGCGGTGAGCTGGAAGTCGATCGCCCGAGCCCAGCACGCCGACCCGAACGCCTCGTTCAGCAGCATGATCGTGCCCGCCCAGGTCTTCGACTACGACGTACGGCTGCTGCGCGCGCTCGACACGCTCCAGCGGGAGGAGTTCATCTTCGTCCGCGACTTCGACCGGAAGATCTCTGGCATCATCACCGCGGCCGACGTGGTGAACAAGTACGACGAGACGGCGACCCCATTCCTGCTGATCGGCGAGGTCGACCAGGAGCTGCGCCGGCTGATCCAGGGCACCTTCGACGCCGAGACGGTGCGGCAGGCGTGCACCGCCGCCGGCCAGACCTTCAAGTCGTTCGAAGCCATGACGATGGGCAACTACCAGGCCGTGCTGGACAACCCGGCCTGCTGGGAGCGACTCGGCTGGCCGCTGCACCGCAAGGTGTTCATCAGCCGCCTCGACCATCTCCGGAAGGTGCGCAACGGCGTGATGCACTTCAACCCAGACCCGGTGAAGCCTGCCGACGTGCACCGGCTTCGGCATTTCCTGGACCTGATCCGCACCTTCAACAAGTGATGCGGCGCCTCACGAATCTTGGGAGGACCTGATGACGACCGCCGCCGATGACGCCCGCCGCTGCGCGCACGCCCTCGTCGCAAGCCTGGACGACCAGCAGCGCCACCTCGTCGGCGGCGACCTCGCCGATGTCGACCTGCGACAGTGGACCTATCTGCCGGGGCAACGGCCTGGGCTGCCGATGGAGCACCTCACCGGCGCTCAGCACACACTCGCGATCGAATTGCTCCGGTCGGCCCACTCTCCCGAAGGCGGCGATCTCGCCGTCGGCGCCGTCGAGATCGAACGGGTCAGGCGGGAACTGGCGACCGGCTCACCACCCGAGGGCGACCGTTACTGGCTGCGGGTGCTCGGCGACCCGGACGGCGACGAGCCGTGGGGCTGGCGGATCAACGGGCATCACCTGGCCGTACACGTCGTCGTGACGCCGCGCGGCATCACGTTCACGCCGCACTTCGTCGGTTCCGAACCGGCCGTCGTACCCACCGGGCCGCACGCCGGTAGCCGGATCCTCGGTCCCGAGGAGGACCTGGCCCGCCAGTTGGCAACCGGGCTCGACCCCGACCAGCGCACGCTGGGCATCAGCGCCGAGGTCGCTCCCGACGACATCCTCACCCGGGCCGACCCGGTGGCCGACCCCACCCTGCTGCCCGAAGGTATCGGCCGCGACCTGCTGCGCCCGGCCCAGCGGGAAATCCTCGACCAGCTGGTGCAGCGCTATCTCCACCGCGCACCGGCGCCGTACGCCCAAGCCTGCTGGCGTGACGCCGAGGCGGCGGGCCTGCACCGGATCCGGTTCGCGTGGGCGGGCCCGACCAGCCCCGGCCAGGGCCACTACTACTGCATCCAGGCGGCCGACTTCCTCATCGAGTACGACAACACCCAGGACAACGCCAACCATGCCCACTCCGTATGGCGGCACCTGCGCGACGACTGGGGCACCGACCTGCTCCGCGACCACTACGCACGGCTCCACACCGCCGTGTGACATGCGAACGTAAGCGGCGGTTCCGCTTGGCGAGTGGGTTCGTGCACTTCAACCCGGACCCGGTGAAGGCGGCCAACCTGCACAGGCTTCGACATCTCCTGGACCTGATCCGCACGCTCAACACGTGATGCGGCGCCGCCCGGTGGGGTGCTCAACCGACCGGAGCGCGCTGAGCGGCGAGCCGGGTGAGCACGTCGATCGCGTCTCGGGCCGAGTAGTTCGAGAGCCAGGTACTCACGGTGAACGTTGCGCGATCCGCTCCCTGCTGATCCGGTGGACGGAGCGTGGCGGGCAGGTCCTTGATCCGGACCACCAGCGTCCAGGGGCCGCCCGAGATGCCCGTACGACTCGTTTGGATCGCGAAGATGGATTCGATGTGGCTCCAGGGCGCCCGGATGGCGAAAGCATCCGTGCCGGTGCGACTCCGTGCGCGTACCCAGACCCCGCCCAGATCGGCGGCGAGCCAGACCCCGGTTACCTTCGGCATCACGCGGAGGATGGCGAAGAGCATCACGATCAGGAAGGGCAGGACGAGCACCAGCAGGGTCCACGGCACTCCGGCCGGACTCATTGCCGGAACGCACAGCGGCGACAGGATGCCCAGCCACAGGACCGGTTGCAGGGCCAATATCCATACGAGCGCCCTGCGGCGCAGGACGAACGGTTGACCCTCGTCCGGAATGCTCGGCGCACTCCGGATGACCTGGTCGTCAGCCACCGAACATCTCGCGGGACAGTCGACCGAGCACTGCCGGGCCGTCGCGGCCGTCCAGCGCAGCGGGATCGACAGTAAGACCCGTGATCCTTCGATATTCCGCTTGGGCGGTACGGCTGAACTCGGCCTGCGCCTCGGCGATGAGCGACAGGACCGCCTGGGCGATGGCGCGGCCGTCACCCCGGCGCAGCGCCGAGTCGGCGATGTGGAGGTCCAGCACCTCGCGATCAGGACCAATCGTGACCTCGATCAACCGATCGTCGCTATGTCGCGTCACCCGTAGCTGCGCCATGGCGTTCCCGGCCTCCAGGATGCGAGCCCGGGTCGCCTCGAAGGCGTTCACCATCTCGTCGAGCCGGGCGGCAAGGTCCTCTCGCACAGCTACTCCTAGGTGTATGGGTCCGCGGTCTTCGGGGTCCAGCCCTGCGCGCGACCGTCGATGCTGGGCAGCGCGTCGACCGGCGAGTTGGAGTGGCGGCCGACGCTGTCGAGCGTGCTCTCGTGCTTGGCCAGCAACGCGACACGCGGCGTCGCCATCGACAGGTACGTGATGACCCCGGACGCGAGCGCACCGATCAGTCCGAGCAGCGACAGGATGATGTTGCCGGCTCCGACCAGGCTCACCACGCTCAGGATCAGGCCGACGGCGGTCAGTACCGCGCCTACCATCTCCAGCCAGGTGAGTTCGATGCCGTCCGCCACCGCCACAAGGGCGCCACCGACGATCGGAATGCTGTCGGCCTCCTGGTGCAGCGCCGCTCGGACCTCGCCGAGATAGCGTTCGTACGCCTCGCTGGCGCTGCCCTGCCAACGGTCTTCGACCGTCCGCAGGAACTCGTCCACCAACCGCTCTGCGTGAACGTTCAGCGCGGGCGAGGTCGGCGAGGAGGTAGGACTCGTGCCCCACACCTCGGTAGCCGCACGCCGGAACTCGTCCGTGTCGACGAACTGCTGGAACTCCTTGAGCATCTTGATCGGGTCATCGACGCCGACCAGTCGGGCAACCCCGCTGAGGACGTGGGCCGCCTCCGGCAGTGCGAGAGTCATCGGCCGGCCGCCCCGGTCCGGCCCGCGGCGCCCCGGTCGCTGCGGTCGTACTCGTCAGCCGCCTCGCCGAGCAGACGTCCAGCTTCCCTGATGGCGTCCCGGATCCGGCGCAGGCGCCACTCCGTCCCAGACTGCGCGTCCGCATAGGTATCCCGGAAGGCCCGAAGCTCCTCGGCCATCAGATGAAGCCAACCGGTACGGCTACTGAACGCGTCGATCGGGATCGTTGCCGGTCCTCCCCCAGCAAACCTCTCCTGTATCGGCTTGAGATCCTCTGCTACCTGATCCAGATGAGTCGCGTACTGCCGTAGGACGTCCGTGTCTGTGCCGAATCCACCAGGGTTATCTAACATCTCAAATCCCTCCCCGCTGTCCCGCGCCCGACGATAGCAGTCAATCTATTGATCAAGTTTGGCCTGCTCCTCGACCTGTCCCTCGGACAGCGGGGCCATGCCGGTCCGGTCGTACAAATGGCGGACACCAGACACCGTCGGATGTCGAAGTCGATCTCTTCTGTACAGTATTCTGGCGCCTCCGAGCCATTGGGGACGACGTGGAATACCGGATGGGCAGGCACGTGGCGATCACCGCCGCACTACCGTCTTGGTATATCGATTTCACCGACGAACATCCGCAAATCGATCAACGCCCTCAGTCCACCGCACGGTCGACGGTGGTCGAGTTGCAGCTTCCAGTGATCAGCGGATCTGTTGACGTACGCCTGGAACGTGCGCGCCCCAGCCAGATCTTCGGCACGGGTCTGATCCTGCTGACATATCCCATTCTGTTGTTTCTCAGCGCGCTCAAGGCCGTGGCCCAGTTCATCGGGCGAGCGTGCCGGTTCCTCGTGCGAGCACTTGACCTTGAGTTCCCACACGCGGCGCCGGTGAACATCTCGGCGGATCAGTCCGTGGAGCGCGTGAACCAGAGCGTCGAGCGGGTAGGTCAGCTCCTCGGCGAGACACTCACCTCGATCGACCGGAATGCGCAGGCTTGCACGACACAGACAGCGCCACGCCCCGCGCCGCCTCGGCAGCGGCCGGCAAGCTGACCCGATCGATGCGCCTCCCCTCCTTGGCATCTGAAGGACCCAGCCGGGTGACAGAGCAGGTGCGCGCGTCTGACAGCGCGTCTTGGTTCCAGACCGAACAGGCCTGGGAGCGGATCTCCAAACAGCACCCTGATCCGGCAAAGGCGATGGATGCCCTGATGGAACTTGTCCGCTGCGACATGGATCATCGACACAGCCAGGAACGGTCCGCGCGACGACGGCAGTGGGCGAACTGGTGGTTGAGACTCGTCCGAGTCCTGTTGGGATTCGGCGCGCTCGTCCTCATCGCTCGGGTAGCCGTGGAGTTCCTCAATCAGCAGGCGCCGGTGCAGGGCATGGTCATCCTGCTGGTCGGCTCCGTGCCCATCACCGCATTCTTCATCACGGGAAAGACCGAGGCGGCACCCAGGCCACCCCGCGAGGCGCTACAGGCGCCGATTCCGCCACCTGTTTAGCCAGGTGAGCGCGTCCGCTTGATCCACGCCGGTATCCGGCCCGAGAATGACCCGCGGCAGAGTCAAGCCGGGCCATCCCGAGAAACGCCTGATCGGCCCGACCCCGGAAGAGACAGGCTGCGTGGTTCCCGAGGTTTCCCAAGCAAGCCTCATCGCCGCCGACGGAAGGCACCGACGATGACGAACTGGCCTCGTGTCCTCGTGGGTCCAGCCATCGCGCTGGCATTTCTGACGTCCGGGTGCACAGGAGCAGACCCCACGCCAACGAAGACGCGGCCTGGGCTCCCATCCGAGGAGCAGTTGGCTGCCGACTCGGAGTCGCTACCGGGCTCGACGCCGCCCGGCACCAAACTGAAGTTCGGCCAGGAGGCGGTCATCACCGTTGGTGTCGGGACAGGCAGGTCACTCGTCGGTCTCACGGTCACCGGCGTCGAGCGCGGCACCGCGGAGGACCTGGACGTGGTCCGGGCCAGCGTGCCGGCCGTGGGGGACCGGCCGGCCGGGTCGATCTATTTCATCAAGGCGGTCCTGGAGAACAAGGACGGTCGGCACTTCGACTCGTCGTACTCAGGTCCGTTGCTGAGAGGTACGACCGAGAGCGGCGGAGACGCCGCTGCGCTCCGCATCGCCTTCATGGAGATCGGACTGCTCAACTGCCCGATGGGGGCACCACCCCCGCCCGAGTTCTCCATTAAGGGTGGACGGCACGATCACTGCCAGATCGTGTTCTCCTCGCCCGCCAACCCGGTGACGTCCGTCGGCTTCCAGTCCGATGGTGGGAAGCCGGACATCACCTGGGAGTGAACGACCGCGCGGCTGGGGCCGGGGAAGTCGCGCACCCAGCGGGAGACCCCGATCTACGTGCACTCCCCCGGGCGGCTCGGGTTCGGAGTACTTCCCGCTACCCGGCGAGCGCCCAGGCCGTACGCGCAGCGGTAGCGGCGCCCTGACCGACGCATTCCCCGGGCTGGGGCCCGCTGCCGACGGGCATCGGCGGCGGGCCCAGCGCCCGTTCACGGAAGCAGTGTGACCGAGGCGCGGAACGAACCGTCCATCTCGAACGGCACAGATTCGTGCTCGTGGGTCACCAGCCAGCGCCCGTCGATGCGGCGCAGCCCCAGCGTCACTCGGAACCAGAGACTGAAGCTCTCGTTCGAGCCGCGCGGCGTGGCGGACAGGCAGTCGATGCTGGTCGCGAACGCCACGTCGCCATCCGCGGTGATCTCCAGCTGAGTTACCTCCCGGCGCGGCGGCGCCTGGAAGGTCGCCACCCAGGCCGCCAGCACCGCCGGGTCGCGTCCGTCGCCCGGCTGCCGCAGCGGCGGGGCGAGGCTGTATTCGACGAACGTGTCGGCATAGTGCGACAGGACGGCCTTGACGTCGCCGGTCTCCAGCAGCGCGGCCTTGCGTTCGATGACTTCCCGGATCTCGTTCATGACGGGTTCCACCTTTCTCTTTGCCGGGACGTCGAAGCCGGGCCGGCCGGTTTCGACATCCTTGGTGAGAGAAAGGGGAGAACTCATGAAGTACGTCATCCTGATCCAGTCCAACCCGCAATCCCTCGCGGTCTGGGAGACGCTGACCGACCAGCAGCGCACCGATCTCGGGCTCGGCCACCTGCGGCTCACCGAGCAAATGCGCGAGGCCGGCGTGCTGGTGGCCAGCGAGGGGCTGGGTGATCCGGCGCTGGCCACCCAGGTCTCCGTCCGCGACGGCAAGACGATCACCTCGGACGGCCCGTACGCCGAGGTCAAGGAACATCTGGCCGGCTTCTACCTGATCGACGTCGCGGATCTCGACGAGGCGGTCGCCTGGGCCGCGAAGGCGCCGGACGCGGCCTACACCAGAGTTGAGGTGCGGCCGGTCCTGGACATGAGCACATGGGAGTTCTGACCGGGCTGCCGGACCTGCTGCGCGAGCTGGCCCCGCAGGTCCTGGCTGCGGTGGTGCGCCGCTACGGCGACTTCGAGGCGTGCGAGGACGCTGTCCAGGAGGCACTGCTGGCGGCCGCCCGGCAGTGGCCCGAGGCCGGCGTCCCCGCGCAGCCGCGAAACTGGCTGATCACCGTCGCCGGTCGCCGCCGGGTGGAACTGCTGCGCAACGAGACCGCCCGGCGGCGGCGCGAGGAGGCGGTGTGGCACGAACCAACACCTGAGGTCCGCGGCGACGACGAGCTCGCCCTGTTACTGCTCTGCTGTCATCCCGCGCTGACCGTGCCGGCGCAGGTCACCCTCACCCTCCGGGCGGTCGGCGGGCTCACCACCGCGGAGATCGCCCGGGCCCTGCTGCTGCCGGAGGCCACGGTGGGCCAGCGGGTCAGCCGGGCCAAGCAGCGGATCCGCGACACCGGCACGCGGTTCGAGATGCCCCCGCCGGACGAGCTCGGCGAACGTCTCGGCGCGGTGCGCCACGTGCTGTATCTGATCTTCAACGAGGGCTACACCGCGAGTTCCGGCGAGCAGCTACACCGGGTGGAGCTGACCCGGGAGGCGATCCGACTGACCCGTCAGCTGCACCGGCGGTTGCCGGAGGACGGCGAGGTGGCCGGGCTGCTGGCGTTGATGCTGCTCACCGACGCACGCCGGCCCGCGCGTACCGGGCCGGGCGGGGCGCTGATCCCGCTCGCCGAGCAGGACCGCGGGCAGTGGGACGCGGCGGCGATCACCGAGGGCGTGGTGATCCTGACGCGTACCCTTTCGCAGGCCCCGATCGGGCCCTTTCAACTACAGGCCGCGATCGCGGCGGTGCACGACGAGGCAGCGCGGGCCGAGGACACCGACTGGCCGCAGATCCTGATCCTGTACGGAATGCTGCACGCGCTCGCGCCCAGCCCGATGGTCACCCTGAACCGGGTCGTGGCCCGTGCCATGGTCGACGGCCCGCCCGCCGGGCTCGCCGCCCTGGACGAACTGGCCGGGGATCCGGTGCTGGCCAGCCATCACCGGACCAGCACGGTCCGCGCCCACCTGCTGGAGATGGCCGGTGACCTGGACGGGGCGCGGGTGCATTACCGGCAGGCGGCGCGGCTCACCCTCAGCCTGCCCGAGCAGCGCTATCTGGAGTCGCGAGCCGCGAGACTCCTATGAGGCTCTTTCAACCTGGCATCGGACCGAGGCGTCCGGGCAGTGTGACGGCGCCACGCAGCGGGCGATCGGTCAGAGACCGAGGGCGCCGATGGCGGCGGGGAGGGTGGGCGCGGTGGCGAGCTGGCGTACGTCGTCGCGCTCGCGTAGCCACACCTGGCAGGTGACGCCGTCGTAGTGGACGGCCACGGGTTGCCCGGGGTGGTGGCGGGCGAGTCGGCGCAGCAGCGGCACGGGGTCGTCGACCACGATCGGGGTCGGAGTCTGCGGCAGCGGGATCGGCTCGCTCGGATCGGCGGGAAGGTTGCCGGCGATGGCGAGTTCGAGAAATTCGAGGCAGTACGCGACCGCGGCTTCCGGGGTCGATCGGCTGGGCGGGTCGGCCGGGGCGGGTGGTTGACCGGGGTGGTTGATGGTGACGTCCCAGCCCTCGCCCTGCACGAGCCTGAGGTCGCCGGCATTGTTGAGGTGGTCGGTGAGGGTGATCGTGACCGTCAGGCGCAGCCCGAGGACGAGCCGGACCAGGTCGGCCAGGGGCGGTACGTCGGGTCGGCGGGCCAGCACGAACAGCCGGCCGCCGGGTCGGCCCCGGGAAGCACAGGACAGGTACTCGGTCAGCGGGTCGGCGCCGAGCCGGTGCAGGGTGACGGTGCCGTCCCGGAGGTTGTGGTCGAGGCTGCCGCCGCCGTCGAGTTCGACCAGGTCCTCCGGGCGTACGCCGAAGTGGTCGGCCCAGCCGGCGAGCCGGAACTGCTCGGGAAGCTGGTGCAGGGGTTTGCCGCCGGGGTGGGTTGCCACCTGCGGTGCGGGCACGTGTTGGCCGGTCCGCCAGGTCTCCTCACCCGCCTGCCCGGCCAGCCCGTCGCCCGGTCCGGCACGATCGGCCTGCCGGCCGGCGAGGTCGGCGTGCCAGGCGAATTCGCCGGTACGCCAGCCGGACGCGCCGGCCCGCCAACTGAGGTGCACGACCCGGCCGGCCAGATCGGTGATCGTGACAGCCGCCTCGGAATGGGACCGGCGGGTGCCCCGGCAGGTGTGACAACGCAGCAGTGACGGGCTACGACCGGAGCCGGCACATCTCGGGCAGTCGGAGTCGACCCGTCCGGTGGTCAGTCGGCAGTCACAGCGTTGGAGCTGACTGTGCGGGTCACAGTCGGGGCAGTCGACGTACGCGATGGGCGAGTCCTGCCACGACGGTGCCGGCGGCTGCCATCCTCGCCGCAGGATCGTCGCGGGCCGGCTGAAGAGCTACCCGGTCGACCACTCGCTGAGGACTTCCGTCGTCCCGGCGGTGCGCAGGCTGGTGTGCCACCAGCGGCCGTCCCGCCAGATCGCCTGCGCCCCGGCGGTCGGGCTACCGGTGGCAAGGTCGAGACAGTCGGCGAGGATCCGCCGTTCGAGCTGGTCCAGGTCGACCGGCGGTGGGTCGGGCGGCGGCTCCCCGATGGTCAGGTGGTGGGCGGGGGCGGTGAGGCCGCGTTCCTCCAGCCCGGAGCAGGCGTCGAGATCGGTCGTGCTGGTGATCGCGGTGGTCAAGTCGTCGGCGTAGCCGCGGGCCTCGGCCGGCACCGGCCCACCCGGCACCTCGAACCGGATCGCCCAGGTCAGCCCGGCCGTGGCGACCAAGCTGCGGGCCTCGACCACCAGGTCGAGGCAGAGCAGATTCGCCATCCGGCACAGCCGGCCCAGTTCGGCCGCCGCCTCCCGGGGCGGCGCGACCGCTGCCCGGCCGAGATAGAGCCGCCACCCGTCGTTGCTCTCCCCGGCGATCGCCTCGGCTTCCCGCGCCTCCCGGGCCGACGCGGGATGCTCCGGCCGCCAGGCGCGCGGCAGGAAGACGAGCGGCCCGTCCGGCTCACCGGGCTGACGAACATCCGTCCACGAGCCGACGCCGACGACGGCGGCCAGGTCGCGGAGCAGCGGGGCGAGCGGTAGATACCAGCTTCCACCGCCGTCGTCCGGCCACGGCTCGGGTTCCACCACCCCGGGTACGACGTTCCCCGAGGCCACCGCCCCGGTGTCCAGGTTCGCCATGGTCAGTACGAGTTGTGCGCGGCGCCGCCCGGTCTGCCGGCAGTCGTGGCAGGGCTGGCCGACGGTGCCGACCCCCTGACACTCCAGGCAGTCCTGGTACGCCTCCCCGGCCCGCCGGCTCTCATCGTCGGCGCTGACCAGGAGTTGGTTGCCGCCGTAGGTGCAGCGGCACGGGTCGAGGGTGAAGGAGAGCCCGTCACACGACCGGCACTGCACCATCGGCAGCCCGGCCATCAGCGCCGCGCCAACTCGTACGCCGTCGGCACCTGCTGGGACTGCCACCGCCGTAACGCGGTCTTGATCCGGGCGTTCTGCTCCCGGACGCCAGCCAATTCGGTGTACGCCCTGGCCAGGTCACCGGCGACCTGATCCAGGAACTCAGTCACCTCGTCCGGATCGACCCCCCGCCGACCGAAGCCGACCGGGGTGAACCGACGCAGCCGCACCTGCGACGGCATCAACGGGCGGTGGGGCGCGGACCGGTACGCCGACTCAAGCCGTCGCAGCGGGTGGCCCTCCCACCGAAACAACCACCGAAGCAGAGCACGCACAACCTCTCACCAGCCTCTCGATCACAGGACGTGGGTGGGTGGCCCCGGCCCGAATCTTCGGGTCGCTCACCCCGGACCGGGGCCACCCCGCCCTACCGCCGCAGCCGACAAGCAGCACGTACGGGAGCAGGGCGTGACTCAGAAGCCGGGACGGACAACCCGTACAAGCTGGCCGTCCCCCGACCGCTCCGGACGGTGGAGTGACTCCAAAGTCGACCCAGTACCTCTAGGGGCATCTTGTGTGACGACGTCGTCACTACCTATAGTGACCAGGATTGACGATGATCGCGTTGATATCAAGAGGATGACGCCAAGATATTCTCCGCGTACTATCTGCCATCATCGTTGTCGACAGGAGGAGTCGTGATGAGCGCCGGGTCGTCTGGAGCGTCAAGGTCGCGTCGGTCGAAGCCGAGCCCGGCGGAGTCCCCGACCGTGCAAGCGTGGGAACTTGGCCTCCGGTTGCGCGAGCGACGCGAGGAACTGGGCATGACCGCCGTCGCGGCCGGTCGGGCCACGGGCATCGCCCAGGCGTACGTGTCGGGTGTGGAGGCGGGCAAGGTCAAGCTGCCGGCTGACCGTCTGGCTCAGCTCGTGCAGGTCTACGAGATCGAGCCCGACGACGCGGCAGAGCTTGAGCAGCTACGGGAGTCGTCGACCAAGCGTGCCTGGTGGCACCAGTACTCCCAGCTCTTCCCCGCCGAGTTCCTCCGGTTCCTCGGCTACGAAGCCGGCGCTGACCATGTCCGCAGCTACCAGAGCGACGTGATCGACGGCCTGTTGCAGACCGAGGCGTACGCCCGCGCGATCATGCGTGGTGGCAACACCTACGTTCGGCTCACCGAGGTCAACCGGCGGATCGCGGTTCGGATGGCTCGGCAGACGCGACTGACTGGGGATAACCCGCTCACTCTCACCGCCGTGTTCGGCGAGGGCGTGCTTCGGCAGCAAGTCGGCGGACCAACCGTGATGCGGGACCAGCTCCAACACCTCGCCACGCTGGTCACCAAGCGACCGGAGCAGATCCAGATCAGGATCGTGCCGTTCACCGCGGGCGCCTATCCCGCGCTGGGTGGACCGTTCCAGATCCTCTCGTTCCCGTCGCCTCGGCTGCCCGAGCTGGTCTGGCAGGAGATCCTGACCTCCAGCGACATCATCGACCAGTCGGGCCGGGTAGCTGACTACGTGATCACCTTCGAGGAGACCCTGGAGCGCGCGTTAAGCTCGGACGAGTCGCTGGCGCTGATCCGGCGGATCGCCAAGGAGATGACGTGACCCCCATCGAGCACACCCCTGAGCAGGACTGGTTCAAGTCGTCCCGCAGCGCGAACAACGCCGCCTGCGTCGAGGTGCGATTGACGGGCGGGGTTGTGGCCGTACGCGACTCAAAGGACCTCGGCGGGCCGATCCTCGCCTTCTCCGGCCCGGCCTGGTCCGGCTTCGTCGCGACCCTCCAGGCTGACCCGAGCTGACCCAGCTCCGACCGAGCACCCAACCCCCGGGGTAGGTGCGTCCGTCGTCCTACGGCAGCCACTCAACGAACAGCTCGGCCAACCGCGCTTCCGTCTGCTCGTTGAGAACGTGATGTACGTCTTCGCCGAGCGGCTTTAGGGCGTACTTGCGTACCTCGGGATGCTTGCTGGGCGCGGGACAGATGAACACGGCCAGGATCCGTAGGGCGCGCAGGGCCTCTTCGTTCGTGACTAGGTCAAGCAACGGTATCCCGCCAGACGCGGTTGCCTTGAAGGCCCGCCACACCTCGCCCACCACGAGGTCCACGACAGGTCCGGAAACGTGCGGACGTCCACCCTGCATGGATGACGTCAGGATGGCCCTCTTGATCAGAGAGGCAGGCATCTCGGCGAGCTTGTTGAGTGGCCCTTTGACCTGTTCGATTGTCCAAACCATCCCGACCAGCAGGTCACACCAGCCGTGTTTGGCCAGCTCTCCCCGTACGACTGTCGGATGTGACGTGACCTGGTCGAGCTCCCCGGTGATCTTTGGCCAGGTTCCGGTGGTCATCGCCTCGGCGATGAGAGATACCTGCTCTGCCGGTCGGATCCGGTCCTCGACCTCGCCCTCTCCGCCGGACGGTTGCCCAGGTCCCGGCCGTGCCCGATCCGGCGTGCCATCTTGTGCCGAACTGGCCAGCCAGTCCACCGCGTCCAGTCGCGCCAGATGGGCGACGATCGAACGGATCTGGTTGTTCGGCCACCGTGAGCCCGGCTTCACCCGCAACTTCTCCTCGTACACCTCGCGGCGCCGCAGGCGGTCGTCGGGGGTACCGTTCACTAGATCCATTGAGCCGCCCCAGCCGTGCTGGGATCCCCCGCAGCCGGTACAGCGGCAACCGTCCTTGAGCGCCCTCTCACAAGGAACGCTGTGCTTCCTGCCTTGCATGCGGCGACCACCTCACGGATTCGTTCCTGACGATCGCGAGTGAACCGAGTGATCCGCACATACCTTTCGGTATGCAAGCACACACGTTACGTGACCGCAGGAACGATGTCGATGGGCTTCTATCCGATGGGATATCGAGGCGCGGAGCCACTGTGCCGAGCCGCGGCCCGTCGGCGCCTTTCTAGTCCAGCCAGTCGCCGCCGACGCGCCCCGATGTCGGGGCTACGTCCTTCGACCATCTCGGATAGTGTTCGGTCGGCCACGCAGGAGTGACACTCAGCGGTGTCCGTCCGGGCTGGCTCTCGTCCAACGTCGTACGGCAGCCTGCAATCGGGAGGACGCATGGCCAGCATCGAGGAAGTCAAAGCCGCACTCGTGCAGGCCGCCGAGCAGGGCAACGCCACACTCCACCAGATCCGCTCAGCCGCCGAGCAGACCGAGCAGGTTCTCGCCCGTCTCCGAGGTGTCGCCGCCGGCACCAACCACGCCAAGGTCCTTGAAGCCATCCAACTCGCCGAACAGAGCAGGCAGCGTCTCCACGAAGCGGCCACCCTCATCCAGGGCAGCGCCACCGCCGCCCGCGAGTACGCCGGCATCCTCGGCTGAGCGGCTTCGAGGACGCGTCCGGTGGACATCACCCAGGTGAAGGCGACCATCAGCCAAGGCAGCCAAGCAGCCAAGGACGGGAGCGTCCTGATGCAGGGGGTCCGGGACCGAGCCGAGCAGGCTCAGACATCAGCCGCCGCAACGGCCCATGACAGCACGCACGACGAGGTCGAAGCAGGCATGAAGAAGCTGAAGGAAGCGATGAAAGAAGCGTCGCGGGTCGCCGAGCTGCTTCGCTCTGGTGCCGCCGCAGCGGACGAGTACGCTTCGAGGCTCTGATGGCGGATACCTCCGTGGGCGACGTCGTGGCTCAGATCCGCACGGTGCTGGGCCTAATCGACGAGGCCGCTGTGGCCGCTGAACGTGCTCAGAGGCAGGCCCAACAGGCATCCGCGGCCTACACCGAGGCCTCCCGAGGGACCGCCGACAGGTTGATGCGTACGGCGGTAGTCGACTCCAGGACCGCCGGGGAGAAGGCAGGGAAAACCGCCCGCCTGCTCGCCGAAGCTGCCGAGCACTTCACCACCTACATCAACGTCATCGCGCCCGGCACTGTCCCACCTCGCTCCTCAGCCCCAGAGGCCGACGCCTCTGGCGAACAGGTTCTCGCCGCCGCAGCCGGACAGGGTTCCCTGTCTTCGAAGGTGCTCGGGCGTACGGCGGCTGTCCGGAACGCGGATGACGGGTTACAGCACGCCAAGAAGATCGCCACCGCCATCAAGGACGCGACGGGCTCCGGCGGGGTTGCGGTCGCCAAGTCACCCCAGCCTGCGATCACGGCCGCGAGGACCCCGGATGCGTCGGCCGGAGATGCCCTCCTCGCCGCGTTCACTGTCGCGCTCTTGGGGATCAAGGGCGCCGAGGTAGCTGCCAGGCTTCGCAATAAAGCCAGAACGAAGAGCGAACAGCGTAAAGAACAGAAGGGCGACGATGGTGGACGACAACACGAGGTTCCTTAAGTCAATCCTTCAGCAGGATTGGGAAGCATACGATGCACTCTTGGCTGAATTCGAGAGCCAGGGCAAGGGAACTCCGACTGCGATAATCGGCTTCGCCTTCAACATCGCCGTTCAGCGGCGATTTAGGCAGCGGAGAGACATGGACGAGATCATCCAGTTCGTCGCAGACGCTCGCAGCTTCCTGTCCGAAGGTCGCGACCTACCGGCAGAGGAAGCTGAGGCACTGATCTGCGCCACACTTGACCTGGATGCGCCGGGTGTCGAAGAGACCATCGATCGACTCGACATCGGCACTATCACCGAGATCGAGGGACAACTCCTGTTCAAGATCATCGCAGACGAAGGTCTGTCCGAGCAGCAATTAGACGACTTCTTGGCGCAGGCGGAGGCTCTTGCCGCGCGATGGCAGAACAGCGCCACGTCCTGACCAAACAGCCGAAGGGACTACTCAACGAGTCATGGGCGCGCCGACCGGTGCTCTTAGCAGCGCACCGATAATGAAGCAGTGAGCAATGGTTCACTTCTTTGATTTCTTCAACCGACCAGTATATTCGGCTCGCGCACTGGCGATCTGCTCGGACGTCAGACCCTTCAGGTACCTGGCGGCCTCAGGAGACCACTTGACCAGAGAAGTGCCACTATCCTTCCAGCAGTATTTTGGATCCTCTTTAAGTTGGCGCACATACACGACGGCATCGAACTCGTAGGGCGTCAATTTCCCGGCCAGCTTCGGCATGAGATCCTTCTTGCGGAATGGATGCGTTACGTTCGGATCAACTCGCCGTTGGACGATGAATGCGTCGGCACGATCCTCGGTCGTAATGCCTGCCACGATATCCGCTTTGGAAATTTTCTTCACTGAATTGAGAGATATGTCAAAAACGGTACAGAGGCGTCCGGTATCGATACCGGAGGCGTCTAACTCATCGGTCTTTTCCTGCATGAGCATGAGGAAATCTTGCACCGCCCGAGTTTGATCTGATGCCGCTCCCTTCCCGCCCATGAACTTCACCGGATCAACGACACTTGACATGCTCAGCGGCATGATGCGCCAGCTCATCTCATCACCAATGTCACGGCCAAATACGGCCATGGCTACGTCTCGGAAGTTGATGATTGAAGTCTGGGAAAGTGAGTAGATAACTGCGCCAAACGATTTGTTGTTGTAGAAATGAATTGCTTGATCTCGATAAATGGAGATCAGCTCGATGTTGGCGTCAATGGCGGCGGAAGAAATCTTCTTCGGCCACAGTTGGGAATTCGCGGCCCTCCAGAATGCGTCGCGGCACGTCAGGGTTCGGTACGCCTCACCGCGCTTCTTGGGGTAATAGATGCGACCGCTACCCTTAGAGACCACTGCCTTCAAGAGGAGTTCCCAGGCATTGATCAGCAAGACGACAAAAACTTCGTCTCGATAGACGAAACGGGGCTTATTGTAGATCTCGATTGCGCCCAGCATCGCCGACATCGCGTTCGCGAGTAAGCGACGCCACGACCCTTTGACATTCATGCGGCCTCCCCACTTGAAACGAGTCGGAGAGCCTTATAGCTCAACAAAGCCCTAGGCTCAGTGATTCTTTACCCGGCTGCCTCGCTCGAAAGTGGGCCAGCTATAGCCGTTCTCTGCAGCATGGTTCGTCCGGCATAGCCCCACCTCCGGACGCACCTTGCCTCCAAGACAGTTCTCATACGCCAGGCGCATGTTCGGCGAGTCGTCGGCTGAACTCCGCATGTGCCCGCCGGTATTCGGTCTCCCGATCCACCTTGTAGAACGGCGCCTTATATCCCTCCGGCACCGGCCGACCCGGATCATCTAGGTACTCCATCAACTGCCGATAGTGCTCCTTCGTCTGACCGAAACCGAACGCGTACGGGTCAGCGGCGATCTTCCGGCCAGCCGCATCGAACCACATCTGCTCTTCACGATCGGTCAAGATTGGGTAGCGAGATCGAAGAATAGCAACAAGCTCCTGCATTTCGATACCAAGCCAGACAGCAACTAACGCATCAATCTCGACAAGGGCAGCCCTCCGAGCCAACTCACTCCGCAGAGGCGTATCCCGGGTCCAAACATCGGTGACCCCACCCAGGTGACTTAGGCCGGGCCATTCAATGGCCCAGCTTTCTGTAGACCACGCTGACCTGGACACTTCCTTCCAGAGCGCCGCGTAGTCGACGGTGAGGCAATTCAGCCTAAGTGCCCTTAGGAGCAGAGCTGAGCTAAGTGGGTTGGTCGGAACTGGGACCGGCATCGATCTGGCTTCGCCAGTAACCAGGTGAGTTCTGCCCGTTATCCGCAACAAGTAGTCTAGCGGTAATGACGCCCAGAACCCACTTGAGAGGGCCGTCACCTCATTGGTCGCTAGCGCCAGAGAAAATACGGTTAGCACGTGCGCCGGCCCAGGTGGAATCAAAGCAGCATAAAGCGACCTCTCAGAGCTCTTAGGGTTAATCATCGCCCGCCAAGCTAGACGATAGTACTCGGTATACGGCTTCCCATCCCAGGCATCCTGAGTTCGCCGGCTGAGCGCCTCGTCTCCGGCGAGGATGTAGTTCGATATCGGCCTGAAGTCTGAAGAAATTGACCCCACGTCAATAGGATCCCAGTCCCCCTGACTGCGACAGGGGTTACGAGGCTGCTTATAGGCCGGAGTAGCAATACCAAGGTGGGGCCCCTGGATTATAAGCTCCGACGACGTACCCGGCAGGACCTGCTTCCAAACAATTAGTCCTGACTTCTTTGCGTTAGCCTCATCGTAACCGCGGCTAATTCGATGCGGGAGGCCTCCGAGTCGCGCTTCGTAGCTTGAAAGGGCGGCTATCGCGCCATTCTCACCCGAACTAATCGGGTGCAGTAAAGGAGTTTGCTCTCTCGGCCCAGCATCGCCGCGCAACCGTCCCCACTGCATCAATACGCTTTCGTCGACCAGGACTACACGCGCGCCGTGAGGACGAAGATCCCAGGTTCCGTTGTATTTCTGGCCAGGGAGGTCTCCTTGGCCATCGTGTGAAATAGAGTCGATTAGGACACGTGGCCCGTAGAGCTTGCTCAAATGTAGGAAGCTAGGCTCCCTAGGAATTCCATATATATGGAGCCCAAACTCTAAATCCCGACTAGCATCTGCGAAGGCCCAATTCGCCCCGTTAACGAAGCCACCATGGACCCGGAGATGCCTGTAGGCAGCGCCACGAAGGCGCCCCTCCTTGAGGCCACTAAAGTGAGTGTCGGGGTGAATCAATCCGACCGTTCCGCTTCGAGATAGGTTGATCCACGTCCGGCACACAAACGCGCGATGCAAGTCCGGTTGAGTCCCGGCCAATAGCGGATACACGGTCTTATGGCTGAGGAAGTTTACTGCAGCTGAATTCAGTCCTAACTCCGTAAGGTAGCTAATACAAATCGGGTCCATGAGCAAAAGGTTCGCTCGCCTCCGTTGCCAAAGCTCAACCGACGGCTTCTCGGCCAGCCGGAACCACGGTTCGTGCTCGGCGAGCACGACATCCTCCAGCCACCTCGGCCGTACCCAGGGCGGATTGCCGACCTGTAGGTCGAAGCCGCCCCGGCCGAACGCCTGGGCGAAGGTCAGTTCCCAGTGGAAGAAGCCCTGCTCCTCGGCGATCCGGGTCGCGGTGTGCAGCCAGGGGAAGCGTTCTTCGAGCCGGAACGGGTTCTCCATCCCCATCAGCCCTTCAAGCCGCCCCTCGTACTCGCTCAGCTCGGTGAGCGAGGTGAGCTGAGAGACCAGCGAGTCGCCCGGGATGTCGGCCCGGCCTAGCAGGGCTTCGGCGAAGGTGAGCCAACTGTCCAGGTTCGTCAGCGGCACTGGTCGACGTAGCTGCTCGGCGAAACTCACCTTCCGGGTCCCGGTCGGCTTGACCGGCATCTTCAACTGCTGCGGCTCCACCTCGTCCCAGAGCGAAACCTTCTCGTAGACGGCCGGATCGTCATACGTCGGCACCTCCCGGACGTGGGTGACCTCGACCGGCTCGGCCGGATACACCTCAGCCGACCCGTCCAGCAGCTCAGCGGCATCCAGCGGCCAGAACCACAGCGCGCACCAGACGTCCATCAGGGTCTTCAATCGCCAGTACGGCGTACCGGCCGCCGTCAGGTCCGCCAGGATCTTCTCCCTGGCCACCGCCCCGTCAGCACTCGGCAACGGCCGATCCGGGGCCACCTCCCAGACCGCGATGTCCCGTCGGATCTCCCGCTCCGAGATCTCCAGCCGCCGCCCGACCAGCTTCCACAGGAACTCCACCCGACCGGCGAGCGCCTGCAACCGGGCCACCTGCGACGGCTGCTTCCTCGTCCCCTTGGCCGACGGCGCGCGCTTGATCGCCGTACGCCATCTTTTGAGTTTTTCGGTTTCGGCCGGCGCCAGCTCGCGGGCTTCCTTCTCCCCCGCGACCGCGCCCCAGCCGTCGGCCGGAAGCAGGAAGTGGTGGATGGTGCCCTCGTCGATGTCACCGTCCCGGAACGGCCGGTCCTCGGGTGCGGTGTTCAGCCACGACTTGTCGGCGAGCTGTTCCGGCCGGTAGAGCCGCCGTCCGCCGCCGATCAGCGAGTTACCCCGCTTGAGGTGCAGGCCGAACCAGGGCGCCTGCAATCCAACGTGCATCACGTTGAGCCAGAGCGACACCTCGGCCAGTTCGACCGCGGTCCGGTTCAGGTCGACGCCGTAGCAGTTGTGCAACGCGATGTACGCCTTCACCCGCTGCAACTCCAGGTGGTACGCCTCGGGTTCGAGGGCGGCCTCCAGTTCCTCCTGGCGGCGGCGCAGGTATTCGGCGGCGACCTGGTTGATCGCCTCGTTGAGGAAGGCGCCGGAGCCGAGCGCCGGCTCGCAGATCGTCCAGTCCAGCAGGTCCCGGGCGCGCAGCCCGTCGCCAGCTTCCTCGATCCGGTATTTCAGCGCGAGCTGGACGGTGACCTCAGTCAACGACTGCGGGGTGTAGTAGGAGGCGCTGGTCTGCCGGTCCCGCCCGGCGAGCCGGTAGACGAACGAGCCCGGCTCGTACGGGATCCGGCTCTTCGCCCCGGTGACCGGGTTTTCCTTCAACACGAAGACGTCGTCGTCGTAATCTTCCACCTTCGACTCGGGGATCATCCACGAGCCGTCCTTCGGGTCGCCGTGCTTCGCCACCTCGTAGAGCCGCTCGGTGGCGACGAACCCGGTGTACGACATCAGCCCCTCGTAGACCGCGCCGAGCTGGTTGATCCCCAACTGGGCGTACGAGATGAAGCCGCCGCGCTTCCGCTTGCCACCCTTGGTGATCATCAGCCGGCGCAGCACCTCGTAGAGAGTCCCGTTGCGCAGCCGGGTGTCCAGCTTCGGCCCGTCCGGATCGTCCTCGTCACTGCCCGGCTGCGGCACCTGCCGGCCGATCAGCCGGATCGCCTCCGGCAGGAACAGGTCGGACCGCATCGGCTCGAACCGCAGCCCCACGTCCTCGCTGGTCTGCTCCCCCACCTCCTCGTCGGCCCCACGCACCCGGTAGCCCTCGTTGACCCTCGTGCAGAGCAGGTCCAGCGACTCGTAGAGGTGGAAGCCGCCCTCGGCCGACGGGGGCAGCCGCCGGGAGATCAGGTCACCGAGCCGGGCCATGCTGTAGCCGGAGACGTACTCGGGATCGTTGACCGGCAGCACCCCCAGCTCGGGCCGGGCCTCGGCATAGAGCAGGAACAGGATCCGGTAGAGGTAGCGCAGCGCCTCCCGGCTCAGGTCCCGGGCCAGCTCGTCCAGGTCGGCGACCTCCTCCGGCCGGTAGCCGGCCTGGCGAATCCGGTCCAGCACCTCGTTGGCGATCAGCTCGACCGAGGTACGCAACCCTTCCCGCAGCTCGCCGCTCACCCCGACCGCGTGCTGCCGGGAGCCGGCGACCAGGTCGGCCAGCGGCTCGCTGCCACCCTCGGCCGGCGGGCGCAGCGAGTCCGCACCGAACAGCGCCGCGACGACGTCCAGCTCCCGCTCGTCGTTCCGGCCGTACGCCACGTCGAGGCTGACCGCCAGATAGCGGCCCTCACCCCAGACACTCCGGTCGGCGAGGGTGATCACCCCACCGCTCATGATCAGCACATATCTCGGCGGCTCCTCGGTCGCGAAGAGCCACGACGCGAGCTTCGCCCCGGTCGCCAGTAGCTCGCCGCCGGCCAGCTCGATCGGGCTGAGCAGCCGGCCCGCCTCGGTCGGGTCCTGGGCCGCGTCGGTGTCCACCGCCCAGCCGCAGTCGACCGCCACGATCCCGTGCCCGGTGCCCAGCTCGGCGTGCGCGACCGGGATCTCGTGCTCCTGCCCGGCCCGCTCCACGGTAACGGTGCCCGCCTGCGGATCGCCGAAGCCGAGCACCTTGAGCAGCTCGAAATGCAGCTTCCGCAGCCGTTCCGGGTCGAACAACTCCGGGTCGGCCAGCTCGATCTTCCGATCGAAGTAGTCCCGCCGGAATCCCCGCAGCCCGGCCCTCGGCGTCAGCCGACCGCCCCGCTCCTCCTCCGACCAGCGCTTGACCAGCCCACCCTTCAGGGTGGTCGGCAGCACCTCGGCCAGGTAGTGCGCCGACAGATACTCGCCCCGGTTGGTCAGCGACTCGAAACTCATGCCACACCCTCCGAGGCGTCGTCGACGAGGACGGCGAGCACCCGCAGCAGCGGCTCACCGGCGGTTTCCAACCGGGTGACCAGGTCGGTCTGCTCCCGAACGGTGCGGTGCACTCGCTCCCGGCGTCGCTCCCGCTGCCCGGATGCCAGCTCGCCGAACAGGCTGTCCTGCTCAAAGCGCTCCAGTTTGCGGCGGTGCTCGCGCAGCGGGGCGGCGATCTCGGCGTCCCATTCGGCCCGCCGGGCTGCCAGGTCGACCCGGGCCGCCTCGACCGCCGCCGGCACCAGCGCCTGAAGCTCGTCCAGCGGAATCCGCCGGCCCGGGTTCGCCAGGTTCGGCCCGACCTTCGCGTCGGTCAACGCGTCGACCATCGGGCCGACCCGGGGCGCGTCCGGCAGCCCGGAGACCGCCATCCACTCCACCACCGTCGGCTGGCCGAGCCGGTTGCAGTAGACGCCCTGGACCAGGAAGACCGGCTCGGGTACGGCCGCGGTCAGCACCAGCGCCTGCTGCCGGCCGAGCCGGGCCAGCACTTTGTCGACCAGCCACTCCACCATCGGATGTACGTCGCTGAGAAACGCGATCTCCGGCCAGGTCGGCTTCTTCGACTGCCGGGCCTCGTCCAGTTTCCGCTGCGCGAGCCGCCGGTCGAACGTCACCTTCAACCGCAGCTCGTCGCCCTCGGCGTGCGCCCGCAGGTAGGACCGGGGCAGGTCGGACAACCGGTGTACCAGATCCGGCGGGGCGAGGAACGACATCAGCTCGTCCTCCCGGCGCAACCCGATCCGGTCGTCGGGCCGGTCGTCGTACAACTCGGCCAGCGCCGTGTCGACGAAGTCGCTGGTCGCGTCGAACAGCTTCGGCACCTGCACCCGCTTCGGCTCCGCACCCACCGGCGCCTCACCCACCGAGGCCATCAGGTCGGCGAGCACGTCGACCTCGGCCGCACCGGCGGCGTACGACTCGTCGACCGTCTTGCCCTCCAGCAGGTCTCGGACCAGTCGGTCCTCCTCCAGCCTGGCGTCGTAGAGGCCGGTCATCGCCTCCACGCTGCCGAGGCTGCGGTGCGCCGCCTCCTCCCGGTCGAGCAGCTTCTCCGCCACCGTCCGGTCGTCCTTCGCGTCCGCCACATTCGAGGTGAGGATCAGCGCCCGGAACTGCGGCTCGTGCCGCTGCCCGTACCGGTCGATCCGGCCGTTGCGTTGCTCGATCCGGATCAGGCTCCACGGGATGTCGTAGTGCACCAGGTGGTGGCACTGCTGGTGCAGGTTCACCCCCTCCGAGGCGACGTCGCCGGTGAAGAGCAGCCGGACGTCGCTCCCGGCCAGCTCGAACTCCTGCAACACCTGCTGCTCCTCGGCGTCGGTCAGCCCGCCGTGCAGGGTGCGTACCGCCGAGGGTTTGAGGCCGAGCCGGCGCGGCACCACCTCGGCCAGCCACTTCAGCGTCGGCACCCGCTCCGAGAAGACCACCGCCCGGACCGGGCGGGTCGGCCCGACCCCGATCTTGTCCCGCAGCTCGGCGACCAGCCGGTCCAGCTTGCTGGAATCGTCGTCGGACATCTCCGCCGTCAGGTCCGCGAGCCGGTCCAGCGCCGCCCGCTCCCGGCCGGTCGCCTTCTTCGACCGGTTCGCCACCGTCGCGGCGAGCGCGACGTGCGAGGAGAGAAAAGACTTCAACAAGGTGTACGGGAACAGCCGGTCCTGCCTGCTCAGCGGCGCGTCGGTCCACTCGCCGGCCAGCCACACCTCGGTCAGCTCAGCGAAGATCCGCTCCTCGGCATCGGTGGCCGGGCAGTGCAGGGCCCGGGACGGTCCCCGGTCGGCCCAGCGGTTGCCGATCTGGTCCCGTACCTCCGGGCTGATCTTCGTCCGGCGCAGGTAGAGGTGGGCGATCTCCTCGGCCGAGTAGTCCTCCGGATTGGCGATCGCGGCCGGGTCCAGCAACGAGATCAGCGCGGCGAACGACTTCTTGTCCCCGTTGTGCGGGGTGGCGCTGGCCAGCAGCAACGCGTCGGTCTTGGCGGCCAGCCGCCGGGCCAGCTCGTTGCGCTGGGTGCGCTCGTTGATCAGGTTGTGTGACTCGTCGATCACCACCGCGTCCCACTCGATCGCGTCGAGGTGGTGACCGAACTGGCCGGCGTCCTTGAGGGTGTCGACCGAGATGATCGCCCGCTTGAAGTAGGTGAACGGGTTCCGCCCGGCCGGGATCTCCTGCTGGATCCGTTGGATGCCGGTGGAGTCCAGCCTGACCAGCGGGATGGCGAACCGGGTCCACAACTCGCGCTGGAACTGCTCCAGCACCTGCTGCGGCGACACCACCAGGATCCGGTCGCCGCGGCCACGCCGGATCAGCTCGGCCAGGATCAACCCGATCTCCAGGGTCTTGCCGAGTCCGACGACGTCGGCGAGCAGGATCCGGGGCCGCAGCCCGGACAACGCCAGCTCCGCCGGCCGCTGCTGGTAGGTCAGCGGATCCAGCAGGAACCGGTCGGCCAGCGCCAGACCCCGCTCCGACTGCGGTAACGGGGTACGCCGAAGCACCGCCTCCAGGAACAGCCGACTCTTCCGGAACCGCGACGAGGTGTCCTGGACGAGGGTGGTCTCCTCCGGCCGCATCGCCCGGACGTCGTCCAACTCGGTGAAGAACGTCGCCTCGACGTCCTGGACGAATTCGGAAACCCCGACGGCCTTGACCATCGTGCCGTCCCGGGCAGGCTTGGCGGTACGGACCAGCCATTCCTCGTCCCGGACGAGGATGCGCGATCCGGGCGCGAACTGAATGGCCGCGGGCGGGGACGGAGGCGTCATGGGGTGGGCGTCCTTCGCGGGAGGGGATGTTCTGTTGTGTCGAGCGGAGTTGTGTGGGGCGGCCAGCGGGGTCAGAGCGTGGCGCGGCGGGCGTACTGCTGACGCAGCTTGTCGATCAGCCAGCCGACCTCGGCCCGCGGCTTGTCCGGCGGATCGGGGTCCACCAGCGTGGTCGGCAGCCGGGCGGGCGGATTCGGATCGACCTCGGTGACCGGCCCGTCGTCCGAGCCGCCGTCATCCTCCGGAGTCGTCTGCTCGGGATCCTGGGACGGGTCGGTGAACTCCGGCGGCACCACGATCTCGGTGCTGCCGTCGAAGGTCAGCTCCCCGACCTGGCGACGCATCTCGGTCACCGGTACTCCGCCCGACGTCGCGATCACGAGCAGCCGGGTCCGTACGGCGGCCAGGCTGGGCCGGGCGGTCGGATCGTGTGCCAGCATCGCCCCGAGCACCGGTACCGCCTCGACCGGCACGCCGGAGAGGTCTGGCAGCACGTCAGGATCGGTGATCTGGAGCAGCAGTCCGTGCAGCCCGTTGCCGGCGGAGTAGAGCTTGTGCCCGGTGAGCGCGAACACCAGTGTCGCGGCGAGACCGTAGATGTCCGGGCCGGCGGCCATGTTCCGCTCGCCCTGGATCCGTTCCGGGGACATGTAGTCGGGTGTGCCGACCAGCCCGCCGGGATCGGTCAGAAAGTCTCCCCGCTCGGTCAGCACCGCCAGCCCGAAGTCGATCAGCACCGGCCCGTCCCGGCCGAGAATGATGTTGTGTGGCTTCAGGTCCCGGTGCACCAGACCGGCCTGGTGCACCCGGTCCAGGCCGTCGGCGAGCATCGCTCCGACCATCGCGACCAGCGGCAGCGATAACGGGCCGCGCTGCTCGACGTGCTGCATCAGGGTCGAGCCGGGTACGTACTCGACGGCCAGCCAGGCCGGATCACCGAGCGGGTCGGCGGCCTCAAGGCGGGCGACCCGGGAGCCCCAGACGACCTGCAGGCTCTCCACCTCGGCCGCGAACCGCTGCCGCACCGTCGGGTCACTGAGCAGGTGCCGTCGGATGACTTTCACCGCGACCCGGTCTGCCGTCGGTGACACACCGAAGTAGACGTCCCCCATCCCTCCCGACCCAAGTGGACGGACGAGCCGGTAGTCGCCGAGCTGCTGCAACGCGGGTGGCACACTCACTCGCCGGATCGCCTCCCCTAACGATGGCTCTCCGCACATTACCGGCGATCACTCTGGCGATGTCGACCGTTCACTCCCCCGTTGCGGTGGAATGCTCCGACCTGGACGGTGTAGCGGAAACGCCGGATCATCCGATGGGGGTAGCCCGATCGCCTGCTGCCAGCGGTCGAGTGCGGGCAACGGCTCCCAGCCCACCTCACGACGCCAGTACGCGGCACTCGCGCATCGGGCCCGCCAGGTCAACTGGTCCCGCTGGGGATCCGGCCCGATGAGCTCATCCCGCAACTCGACAAGGGCATCGAGCGAATGCTGGAAGGACAGCCGCTCCCGCATCCGCTCCGGACGGTGCAGTATCCAGTCCAGGTCCCTGCCCTCGCAGGTCGAGCAGCCACACCACCAGAGGTTGCTGTCCGGGTGCCGTCGCTTCGTTCGCGCCACCGTGCCGAGCCGCTTGTACGAGAGACAGCCTGACACTACGACGGACGGCGCCGGCCGGGACCATCGGCGACGTGCCGGCTGCGGGGCCATGGGATAGAGGTGACGCAGGGCGGCACGGGTGCCGACCGCCGCCGCGACCGCTCCACAGCAGAGCGCGCCCAGCGCGGAGATGTCGCTGCGCAGCAGGAGCAGCGGCACGTCGCAGTTCAACAGCTCGATCAGGCCGTCCACGACGCCCCGTACGCCGAACGGGTCGGCCTGGTACTCGACGATGATCGCGACCGGAACGGCGAAGGCGCGCACCTGTCGCAGCAGGGTGTCCCGGGCGCTTGGCACTCTGAGCCAGGACAGGTGCAGCGGCAGCAGTGCGATCGCGTCGCCGATCATCGCCGTCCTGCGCAGGATCGCGACGAGCCCGTCGAGGTCGCCCCACCCCACGTAGCCCGAGTCGGTGAGCACCGGCAGTCCCAGTTCCCGCTGCCGTCCCAACCAGTCGGAGCTGAACGGTGTGTTGGCGGGCAGCCGGCGGTTCCCGCCGTACCGGTTGGCGTCCAGCAGGAGCGGACGGTCGTAACCCTTTTCCACCAGGTAGCACGCCCAGCGGTAGACCCCGGGCAGGTTGCCCTGGCGGGCGGTGACGACGAGGCCGGTGCCAGGGCGGTTGACGATTCTTCTGACGGCGTCGACGTCGGCGATGCCGCACTGCGCCAGCAGCGTGCGGTCGAGTCCCTCGACGGTCCGGAGCGGGGAACGGAGCAACTGAGTCTGATCGGGCGTCACGTCGCCCCCTATCGATAACTCTAAGTATCTAGAGGGTAACCCGACGCGATCAATCGCGAAACGGTGCGGCTCCCCGAGTGGCAGAGGCTTTACGCCCGGTGTGGAGTGCACGGAGCCCGCTTCCGCTCCGGCGGTCGGCGCCGCGTTCGTGCCTCGGGCTGTGAGCCCTGCCGCGTAACTCGTCCACCGCTGTCCGACGGTGTCCAACTCCTCCCGTCGGGTCGGGGCCGCTGCGGCACTGTCGTACCGCACGCACCGATCCAGGGGAGGAAAGATGTTGCGATCGACCAAGAGGCGCTTAGGTTGGGTGGCTGCGGCAGGGGCCCTGACCCTCCTGATCGCCAGCCCGTCCACGGCCAACGCCACTGCCGAGGAGCCCGGCCCGGCCGCCCCGGCGGCCACCTCGAAGCCGACCCCGCTGCGCTACGACCACCTGCCACCGGCCAGCGCTGGGGCGCCGAGGTTCGTACTCGACGCGGGCACCTGGCTGCCGGACCGGACCCTCACCTACCGGTTCGCGAACAGCACGCCGGACGTGGGCGGTTTCGACCAGCGCAGCGCGATCCGCCTGGCGCTCGACCTGTGGGCGACCGAGACGAACCTGAGCTTCAGCGAGGTCACCACCGGGGGCCAGTTGGTGTTCTCCTTCGTCACCGACGACCACAGTGACGGCTTCCCGTTCGACAACCGGAACGGGGTCCTGGCACACGGGTTCTTCCCGCCACCGACCAACACCACCTCGATCGCCGGCGACGTCCACTTCGACGACGACGAGACCTGGAGCGCGCTGTCCCAGTCAAGCAGCGCGCAGCCCATCGACCTGCGCACCGTGGCCGCGCACGAGATCGGCCACGCGCTGGGGCTGCGGCACTCAGCCGATCGGAACGCCCTGATGTTCGACTTCTACAACGGTTCGCATCGCTTCCTGTCCGCTGACGACATCGCCGGGATCCAGGCCAAGTACGGCGAGTAACCCGGTTCGCCCCCGTGGCAACGCTCGAGGCGTCCGCACGTCGCCGTAGCGGCGTGCCGGACGCCTCGCTCGGCGCTCAGCGCGCCGCGCCCCCGTACGGAGAGGGTCATCGCGGCCAACAGGCCGGCACCGATCATGACCGCCCGGTGATGGTCGTCCCGCGGTGGCAGGATGTTCGGCATGGAGTTTGCTGAGGTGATCCGTCGTCGTCGGATGGTGCGGCACTTTGCCGACCGGCCGCTGAGTCCCGACGTCATCGAGAGGATCCTGGCCAGCGCGCTACGCGCGCCTTCGGCCGGTTTCTCGCAGGGCTGGGCCTTCCTCGCGCTCACCGACCCGGCCGACCGGGCCAGGTTCTGGCCATTTGTCCCCACCCGCGTCGCGCAGACTCCGACCATGCAGGACGCGCCCCTCGTCGTGGTACCGCTCGCGCACAAGGCTGCATATCTTGCCCGGTATGCCGAAGCCGACAAAGGCTGGACCGATCGGTCCGAAGCCCGCTGGCCGGCACCGTACTGGTACATCGACACGGGAATGGCCTCGCTGATGATGCTGCTCACCGCTGTCGACGAAGGCTTGGGCGCCTGCTTCTTCGGCATCATGCCGATGGCGGACGATGATTTCGATCCTGCGACAGACGTGCCCGCGCACACCGCCGCCTTCAAAGCGGAGTTCGCGATCCCCGACGAGTACTCGCCGATCGGCGGTATTTGTATCGGCTACCGCGCCGACGACCTGCCGCCGCAGAACCCAGCCATCGCCGGGCGCCGCCGGGGCGCCGACACGGTCATCCACCATGGACAGTGGGGTCGCCAGCACTGATCGCGTCCTCGGGAGCGTGCCCGCTCGTCGCCGACCGGGTGGCCGTACCTGCGCCACCTGGTGCGTGAGTGTCATGGGGCGGACTGTGGTGCCGGTCCGAACGGGGCCAGGAGAAGATCGGTGAGGCGCCGCTTGGCGTCCTCGTCACCGCCCAGCCGTAGCGTGCCCGAGTCCAGCGCCGCCGCCAGGGTGACCTGGTGCCCGCAGACGGCCCGGAGCGTGTCGATGTCGGTGGTGAGCGTCGCATCGGGCTGCCCCTGCGCCGTGTCCCGACGGATCGCAACCGAGTCGTCGGCGACCTCGACGAGGTAGGTGTCGGCGTCGACGCGGAACTCGTAGACGCCGCGCAGCTCCGCGGTGGGCGCCGGATCGAAGGCCGTCTTGATGCTGAGCAGCAGGGAGTCGACGCCGAGGGCACCTTCGCGTACCGGTGGGGCCTGACTCCCCCAGCGCCCGAGCTCCAGCAGGATGGGCTCCAGGGCGCGGCCCCAGTCGGTGAGCTCGTAGAGGTGGACCCGGGTCGGCGGCCCCAGGTCCCGCCGTCGCACGACGCCGTGCTCGGTCAACTCGCGAAGCCGCTGGCTCAGCACGTTCGGGCTCACCCCTGGCAGGCCACCGAGCAGGTCGTTGAAGCGCTTGGGGCCGAGCAGGAGGTCCCGTACCACCAGCATCGCCCACCGCTCGCCGATGGCGTCCAGGCCACGCGCCACACCGCAAGGATCCCCATAGCTGCGCACGCCGCTCATGACCCTCAGCCTACCGTAGCTCCTAGTTTAGGATTGTCACTTGTCTTTTAGGAGTTAGCTCTCTAGCTTGACTTCCATGAGCCTCCTCGACAGCCGCGCGGCGAGCCTGCCGCAAGGCGACGTGAAGCTGCTGGACACGCCCGCCGCGCAGCGCCTGCTCACCGAGCCCCGGGTGGCGCACCTGGCCTACACCCGCAAGGACGGGACGCCCCGGTTGATCCCGGTGAACTTCCTGTGGACCGGCGAAGAGCTGGTGGTCGGCGCGTTCGCCGGCACCTACAAGATCCGTGACCTGCGGGCCCGGCCGGACGTGGCGATCTGCATCGACACCACCGAAGGGCTTCCGCAGGTGCTCATGCTGCGCGGAAAGGTCACCCTGGCCGAGGTCGAGGGCGTCCTCCCCGAGTACGCCACGATCCAGCGCGCAGGGATGGGCGACGAGGCCGGTAGCGCGTACCTGGAGGCGATCGACCAGCCCGGCCTGCGGATGGTCCGGATCGGACTGCGCCCCACGTGGGTCGGAGTCCTCGATTTCCAGGACCGGGTCCCGGAGAGAACACCCCAGCCCGTCCGGGCCGCCCTCGGCGCCGACCGGTAGCCGGCCCGGTCGAGAGGGCTGACCGGAGGAGACCAGCCTGAGCCCGGGTGATGGACCGGGCAGGGTGCAGAGAATCAACGCCGCAGAACAGAGGATGTTGGATGCGCAAGATCATTGTATCGGTGTGGATCACCCTCGACGGGTTCGTCGCCGGCCCACAGGACGAGATGGACTGGCTCCTGGTCGACGACCAGCTTCAGAGATACGAGCGGGACCTGGTGGAAGACTCCGGCAGTCTGATGCTGGGCCGGATCACCCACGGCGACTTCGCCGGCTACTGGCCGCAGGCCGCCCAGGATCCCGACGGGCCGGACGAGGTGAGGGGGTACGCCCAGCGGCTCGACGCCATGGAGAAGATCGTCGTCTCCGCTTCAGGCAACACCGCCACATGGAAGAACACCGAGAGGCTCGCCCGCATCGATCCCGGCGAGATCGCCGAGCTCAAGCGCCGCTCCGGCGGGAACATCGTGGTCTACGGCAGTCTCGGAGTGATCCGATCCCTCGTCGATCTCCGACTCGTCGACGAGTTCCATCTCCTGGTCCACCCCCTGTTCCTCCGCCAGGGCAAGGCCCTGTTCGACGGCAGCCAGCCGCCTGTCCGACTGGATCTGGTTTCCGCCGAACCCTTCGCCTCCGGCGTCGTCCTGATGAAGTACCGCCCGAGCGACCACGTCCCCACCGCCTCCTGACGATCTCCTGGCCCTACTCCTTCTCGGCCCCGATCCTGGCAGCGGCCTTGGCCAGGAATTCGGCGGTTGCCTCGGGGTCCGCCGGGTTCGGCTCCGGCCGCACGCCGCTGCCCGTCGGGGCCGGGGTGAGGAAGACTGCGGTGTCGGGTGCGGTGGGCGGCAGGGGCCTCATGTCGTGCAGCACCAGCATGTCGGCCACCAGACAGGTGACCTCGCCGTCGGCGGTGCGGCCGATCCAGACCGGGTAGGAGCCGTCGCCTGCCCCGCTCGGGAAGGCGATCAGATTGGTACCGGTGGCCGGATCGGCGACCTCCGTCTCCTTGTCATCCTCCCGGGCGTCGCTCTGTTGCCGGTGCTCGTACGCTGCGCCGAGGGCGTCCCGCCCTGACGCGTCCAGGAATGCGCCCGTGCCGGTGTCCACTCCGAAGCCGTAGAACTCGTCGTCGCCGAGCAGCCGGATGTCCTGCCCGGGACGGACCGCGAGTTCCCAGCTCGCGGTGGGCTTGTCCAGGATCCGCACCATGGCGGCGGTCGTCTCGTTCCAGCCTTCGCTCTCCCGCCGCAGGCCGGCGACCAACACGGGGTGGTCGCCGGCCGGGACCCTTACCGTGTACGGCTCATCGCTGCTGCCGAGGGTGCCGGGGTCGGCGGCGATCACTGCGCCGGTCGGCACTCGCAGCACCCCGGCGGGTTGGGGTTCGGTAACGAACGCGACGCCGGACTCGGTGTCGGAGAACCGACTGCCCCGGGTGAACAGCGCCTCCAGATGGCGGGGCCGCAGGCCCGACGGAGCCGTCCACGGCGGCGTTGCGGCCTCCCGGTGACCCTGGTCTTCCTGGTGCCTGGCAGGTACGAGCGCTACGTGACCGGCATTTCGCTTGAAACCGAGCATCCGGCCGTCCGCGTACGCCGTCCAGTCGGCGAACGGGGCCCTGCGCAGGGTGCGGTGCCGCTCCGGGACGTCGCGGCTGGTCTGGAAGAGGCTGCCATGGTCCAGCTCCACGTCGGCGGTGTCACTGTCCGGCCGGGCGGTGAGGGTGAAGTGCCAGCCGCGCTCGGGGAATTCCGGCTCGTCCGCAGACCCGTAGCGCCACTGCTCGTACTGGCGGAGATCGAGCAGGCCCGGTTCGAGCTCGCGGTAGTCATAGGCACGGTCGCGGCGGCCGTGCTCGTCGAAGAGGAACAGGCCCAGGTAACGGTGCCCCCAGTCGATCTGCAGCAGCGCCCTCGGCCGTGCGCCGGCGGTGAGCAGTACCGCGTAAGGCTCACCGGCCGAATCGCGCCTGCGCGCCTCTTCCACACCCATCACGCCGACGGGCTTCCGGCTTCCCGGCTCCCATCCCGCGCAGTAGGTGACCTCGACCGCCCTCTCCTCGGCCACGCCCTGACCCACCCTCTCGATCAGTGCCGAGCTGATCCGGACGGTGGCCGCCACCACGGCGAGTGCGCTTACCAGCGCCAGGCAGGTCAGGAACACCAGTCCGGATCGTCGGCGGCCGAAAGCCCCGACGGCCGAGCCGAACTTCCGCAGGCTTCCCCGTGAACCATCACGATCTGGAACTCCTCCGGCCCGGTCGGTCGCCCGAGCGTCACCGGCATCATGTTGGTTCGACATCACGTCATGATCCCAGGGTCTCCAGCCATCCATTCGGCACCCGCTGGACTCGCAGCGAGGTCAGGGCTTGGGATCGCGATCGGTTCGGTTCGCCCACGCGTTCCACTCCTCTACCGTGGTGATCTGCACGCCCTCGGGTAGCAGGAACGGTCGCGCTGTCGTGGCGGCCACCGTGAACGGCTTGAAGTCGCGATTTGTGAGCATGTGGTAGATGAATTCCGACAGGCTCCTGTCGTATCGGTGCCACGGCTCGACACCGTCCTTGCGAGCGACCACCGGCCACGCCGCCGGGTCGGTCTCCGCGTTCGCGAGCCAGTAGTACTCACCCTCGGTCTGATCGTCGCCCCAGCAGAGCAGGCCCGGCCGCCCTGGACCGCCGTACAGGTCGTACGGCGCGTAGAGACCCGCATATTCCGGACGGGCCTGGTGCCACCGCCAGGAGGAGAGCAGGCTGTCCGTCGCCGCGTCACCGAGGGGCCGCACGAGCCGTAGGAATCCGGAGTAGTAGCCGCCACCGAGCAGCGAGCACAGCTCGCGGTAGTCGGTCGGCAGTGTCGTGCCCAGCTCTGCCTCGACTGACGTCCAGTCGATGTCACGCGGCTCCGGTCGTGCGCCGGTCACCTCGACGATCCGTTGCATCCAGGACATGATCATCATTGTGGCAGCGGAACAGGTACGGGCCCCCGCCGGATAGGCAGGGGCCCGTCGTACGTCAACCGGCAACCGTCACTCGGCGCGCAGGTGGTCCAGGTCGAAGTCACCGGGGCTGACCCAGATCAGGATCCCGCGTACGTCTGCCAGCGCCGCCGCGTCGCAGGACATCTCGGTGAGCAGGTCGGCCACCACGGTCGTCTCGGTGCCCTGTGGCACCCAGCCGAAGGTGGACTGGCACCACGCGTACTCCGGCCCGGTCTGCAACGCGATCGCGCTGGAGGTGCCGGCCGCCGCCCCGGTCCGCAGGTCGTACCGGAGCGTCGCCTTGGCCGACAGGTCCACCGGGGTCGGCAGGGTCACCCCGAACCAGCCGCCACCGGTCGCGGCGACCCGCAGCCCGGCCGAGCCGTGGGTGTGGAAGTCGGCGGTCGGTGCCAGCGTGCCGGCGTCGGGCTGCCAGTTGCCCGGTGCCCAGCCCTCGAGCCCGGTCTCCCAGGAGGCGATCAGGATCGGATCACCGGGCGCCGGCTTGACCGTCACCGCCAGGTCGGCCGCGTTCGACGTACGCCCTGCCTGGTCGCGGACGGTGTACCGGGCGACGGCCCGGCCCTGGAAGCCGTCGGCCGGAGTGAAGGCGACCGCCCCCGTACCCGGGTCGAGCGCGAACCCGCCGCCCGGGACGGTGACCCCGCGCTGCTGGCCGGCGGTGGCCGGATCGAGATCGATGCTGGCCGCCCGCACCGTCGTCCGGTACGCGATGTCGTTCCCGGCCGGGGTCAGCGTCACCGGGGTACCCGACTCGGTCACCGCGTTGTCGTGGTCGGCGACCGGCGATCGGGACCGCTGCCCCCGGGTCAGTTCGTCGCCGGCATTGCTCAACGTCGTGCAGACCGGGCTCGGGCAGTAGACGGTGTACCCGTCGTAGTCCGGATAGAGCGTGCCGTCGTCCTGGATCCCGGAGAGGATCCAGTAGAGGAACCCGGTGCCGCCGGTTCCGATGAACGCGTCCGTCCACTGTTGGTAGACCGGGTTCCGGGTGGCCTTGTCGACGTAGCCGAACTCACCGAGCATCACGGGCTTGCCGAGCCGCCGGGCGTCCCGGTTGTGCCGCTTGATCCATTCGACGCCCCAGGCCGCGTCCTTGCCCCAGTGGTCCGGATAGAGGTGGTACGACACCACGTCCACCGCCGGCAGCCGGGTCAGCGCGAGGCTGTCGACCCCCTCGCCGCAGTTGACGGTCCAGTCCGAGCTTGCCGGGTCGTCGCAGTAGAAACCCTCGTCACCGACGCTGGCCAGGTGCCTGGGGTCGACCGACTTGATGTGCCGGGTCATCTCGTCGGCCCAGCCGGTCAGCACCTCGGGCGTACAGGTCGGCGACATCGGGTAGACGCCGGAGCCCTTGCACCTCGGCTCGTTGCCCAGTTCCCAGGTCATCACCGTCGGGTCGTCGGCGTACCGCACCCCGGTCAGTGAGTTGGTCCGGTTGAGTACGTGCGAGATCCAGTCCTTGTACCAGCCCCGGATCACCGGGTCGGTGTAGAAGTCGTCGTGGTACTGCCCGCCCCGCCAGCGGACGTACTGGTCCATTCCGCCGAAGTCCCGCCAGTTGTTCGTCAGCGGGATGACGAGCTTGATTCCGGCCTGCCGGGCGGCGTACAGGACGTAGTCGAGCCGTTCCAGGCCGTCCGGCCCGTCGTTGTAGGCCGGCCTCGCGCCGTCCCAGTACTGGAAGTAGACGCCGTCGGACTTGCCGGCGACCGAGTCGGTGCCGTCTTCGTTGCCGATGTCGAGGAAGCCCCAGTGCCGCAGCACGGTGAACCCGGCGGCCTTGGCGTCGGCGAAGACGTCGTCGACCATCGTCCGGGACTTGTACATCAGGAAGAAGTCACGGCAAGCCCGTGACCTGCAAATGACCCTCCAGCACCCCGCTTGACCAGGGAAAACAGCCCTGAGAACTACTCACTAACTCACACGTCTTCACAGTGGCACGTGCCCAACATGTGCCCACGGTTTCCCCAATAGGACGGACCCGGACGCGGTGATCGAAGCACCGGCCGGGCCCTTGATCAGGACGGAGCCCTGACCCAATGCGTAACCTACCCACCCTGCCCGGATGCGGGCAGCCCAGCACGACCAGGATCGAGATCTACACGCCGACCGCGACAGCCGCTCACGGCAGCTTCGACGGCGCGGCGTACGGATGCGACCGGCACGCCATGGAGATCGTTTCGGCGCTTCAGGTTGCCGGCTTCACCCCGCACCGGGATCCGTCCCCGGTCGACGTGTCGACGTGGCCGTGCGGACGCGTCTTCACGTTCTCCGCCCCGGTCGAGCCGGCCGGCGTCGTGTCGCCAATTGGCGACACGACAACCACTGGCGTTACGCCAGTGGTTGCCGCTTCGGGAGCGGTAACTGCGCCGTCGGACGCCGACGTGGCCGCGTTCATCGCCGCGAACAAGGTGCCGCTGCCCAGCGGACACCCGCGCTGGTGCCACCGCAACGACACGGACCGGACCCACCGCTCGACGCTCTTCCGGGTCACTGACCGGATCGCCCTACAGATCGAGCAGCCGCACGTCGGCGGCGAGCCGGCGATCACTCTGCTCGACGGGATCGCCCCCCGGTCCGTCCGGTACCCGCTCGACGTGGCCCAGTCGCTCAGCCGTCAACTCCGGGTTGCCGTCTCGCTGGCCGGAATGGACCTGCGGTGAGCGCCGGAAAGGGTCGGCGGAACCCGTCTCGCCCGCCCGCGTCGGCGAAGCGGTGGCGCCCGGACCCGCGGACGAAGCCGTGCCCCGAGTTCTGCCGTGTCGACCACGGGCAGAAAGCGGAAATCGAGCAGGAGACTGCGATCCGGCTGCACGAGGTGCGGTTGCCGGAGATCTTCCACGGCAGTGACTACATCGCGTCGGTGGCGGTGGCGACGTGCGACGACCTCGAAACCGGCGAACGAACGGCGGTCACGGTGTCGGTCGGGACCGGTGACGGGGAACTGAGCCCGGATCACGCGGCTCGGCTCGCTGGACAGCTCACCATCGCGTCGGCGGTCGCCCGGACCGGTGCCGGTCCAACCGACTCCGAGACGGAGACGGTTGCCGGCGTCCACTCGTGGTGTGTCGGCGAGATGAACCGGACCTGTGACGGCATGGACTGCATGAGCGAGCCCGTCGACACGCTCGCAACCGCCGGGGAGCAGATCCACCAGGATGCTGGTGGGGTGACGGTCGGGGTGGCGAGCGTGTACGCCGAGACCCGCGACGACGGGCGACCGGGCGTACACCTGGTCGTCGCAGGGCCGACCGGGCTCGGTGAGCCCCGGGAAGCGTGGGTGTCCTTCACCCCGAGCGAAGCCCGCCAGTTCGCGGCCCGGGTGCTGGCCGAAGCCGAACGGGTCGAGTCGACCTGATCAGATCCGGGACGTCCCGAAAGTGATCGAGGGGACCTGAACCGCCTTGGGAGCGGTTCAGGTCCCCTCAGCACGTGTTCCGGATGGAACGTGTGGTCAGTTCGGCCAGGGGGTCTGTAGCCGCTCGTACGCCACCCTGCCGGCCCAGCAGTAGCCGGTGTGGTCTGGCGGGTTCCCGCACGACTGGCACCGGTCGTTCACCACCGTGTGGCGTCGAAGGATCGAGCGCATCTCGGCGCGCTCGACGTCGGCGGGTACCGGGTCCGGTCCGGGATCCCGGGGTACGGGTTGGAGAAAGTCACCTTCACTGAACATGGCGGCGAACACCCTTCGTCGCGTCCGGGTCCGCCCGCCGGCCGGCGGATCTCCTCTCCCATGGGAGAGCTTCCGGGGTGATCCGGCCGGGGGCAGACCGGGGCCGATGTGCCGCCCCCGCACTCCGTGCCAAGAGCGGCACGACCCGTCCCACCAGACTCAGTTGCAACGTGCACACCGTCAAGGTTGGAAGTGGCAACGTTCACCCATTGCACGTTCATACCGTCAAGGTCGTGAGACTGGTCGCGCTCTCCGACATCGCCGAGATGCTCGGCGGGGTGTCGCGGACCAGGACGACCGAGATCACGAACCGGAAAACGTTCCCGGCGCCGATCGACACGGTGGCGTCCGGCAAGGTGCGCGTCTGGGATCGCGCGGACGTCGAACGTTGGATCGCGGAGTACCGACCGACGCAGCGCACCGACGAGACGTGATCTCGTTGCCGCTCGCGGATGATCTCTTCTGAACTCGCTCCCCGTCGCGGATGATCTCGCCGAACGGCAGGGGTACACACGTTCTGCGTACCCCTGCCATCTGTCCCGCTATGCCGGTTTGTGCGTGCCGAGCGTTCACCTCGTACGTTCGGCTGAGGTCACGAGCCGAGCGCGAACACCGGATCCCCGCCGTAGCTGATGCGGATGTTCTCCTTCAACGCCACGGTGAGCGGATCGGTACCGTTCCCGATCCACTCGGCGGTCAGTCGCGGCGCCGGAGCGACCGGTGCCGAAGCGCCGAAGCCCGCGGCCGGCGACGTCAACGGCGTACCGCTGATCAGCGTCGTGACCGACCCGAGTTCGGTCTCCAGGGCCCGGCGTTCGCCGTGGATGCCCCGGATCAGTCCGCCCATGATCGCGGTACCGGACGGTTCCAACAGCCGGCGGTCGGTGTCCATCGGACCCTTCCAATCCGGAATCATGTTCGTGATCCAGCCGAGCGTCCCGGACAGCGACGGGACCATGCCCCGGATGCCGTTGATCAACCCTTGGATGATCGACCGACCGGCGTTGCGGAGTAGGTCACCGAGGTTGCCGAGCGCACGCAGGATCCGACGCGGGATGCCGGCGAAGAAGTCGACGACCGCCCCGGTGTCGTACCGGACCGTCCGCCAGACAGCGGCGATGATCGCGCCCAGGTGTTGGAAGAAGTCGCCGACGTCCTCAACGATGTACCCCCATCCGACGACCGCTTGCCGCAGGACTTCGAGCGCGTCGTCGACGGTCGCCCGGAGCACCGAGTACACCTGTCCGGCGTAGCTGATGAACTGGCCGAACGTGATCAACGCCAGTCCGGAGATGTTGATCAGGTCCCGCAGGAACGTCGACGCACCCGGTCCGCCCTCGGAGACGAGCGAGAAGAAGTCGCCGACGTCCTGACCGAGCCGGGGCAGCGTCGACGCCAGATCCTTCAACAACGGCACGGCCGCTTTCGCCATCTCCGTCAACCCGGGCAGGGCACCCTTCACGAAGCCCGCCAGCGCTTCCGTGAGCGCCGAGATCGCCGTCGTACCGTTCTCGTCCGGGGTAGCGAACACCGCGAACAGCGACTTCAGATCCGGGGCGATGTCCGTCAACAGTTGCTCGATCGCACCCATGGCGGCGACGAACGGCTTCAGCAACGGCTCGGCCGCATCCCGCAGGGTGCTGCTGAACTTCTCCTTCAGCGACTCGGCGGCGGAGACGAACTCCGGTTCGTTCTTCAGGATCAACGCTGCGGCGCCGATCAACCCGAGCCCGGTCCCGCCGATGATCGCGGCTCCGATCGCCGACCCGATGGTCGCGGCGGCGACCGGAGCGAACGCACCAGCGATCCCGACCCCGAGCCCGATCCCGAGCGTCGACACGACCGGGTTGTTGACGACGCTCGACAGCGCCGAGCTGATGCCGCCCTGGAGCGATTCGCCAGCGCCGGCGGCGAGCCGGCTACCGAGCTGCCGCCCCTCCGCGTCGACATGGATCCGGCCGATCGCATCCCGGACGTCGACGTCCAGCCGCTCCCGGTCGAACTCGACCCGTACCCGAGCCACCACCGACCGGGATGCGGCCCGTACGGACTCGCTCAGCCGGGCCAGCAACCCACCCGTGTCGACGTCCGTCCCGACCCGTGCGCGTACGCCGTCGTCAGCCCGGTCGACCTCCTCCCGGAGCAGCCGACCGAACGTCGTACCGTCCGGGCCCACAGCGACGACCGCGCGCGTCTGCTCCGCGATCCGCTCGACGTCGTCACGGAGATCGTCCAGCGCCGACCGGTCCGCCCGCACCGGCACGTCCACCGGATCGAGCCGGCCGACGTCGTCGACAACCGGCTCGACCGGCAACCGCACCCGGGCGTTCGTGAACGCGTCCGACAGCATCTTGTCGATCGCGCCCGCGTTCAGTTCCTTCTTCAGCTCACGTTGCAGCGACTTCGTGAACCCCTTCAGCGAAGGGAGAATGCTGACGTACGCGGCCCCTACTTCGGTGTTCGCCACCGGATCTGCTCGATTCTGCGGGCGCAGAGGTTGATACGGGACAGCTAGCCGCTTTGGAAAAAGAAGTGCGGAGGGAGATTCGCCTATGCCGGGGGAGTGCGGCCGGGGGTGGGGTGGGGGAGGAGTGGCCCTGGGGGTCTGGCATCTCCTCCCCCACCTGGTGTTGCTACGCCACTGCGCGTAGCCCGCCGCGTTGCTCGCGTTCGCGCTTGGCCGCTCGCTCCGTCCGTTCCTTGTCGATGCGCTGGCATCGCTGCCGGAACGTGTCCGGGGTGGCCAGGTCGAGCCGGTGGCCGGCGGCGATCGGTGTGTTGGCCGCGGGCCGGTTGCCGAGCGCGTCGAGCTGGTCGGCGTCGAGGTCGGCGAGGATCAGCGGATGCTTGTACGTGGGTAGGTCGACGAGTCCGGTTGCGAGTACGACGGTCTGCCAGCACTGGGCGGCGAGTTGTGCCCTGTGTGCGTGTTCCCGGGCGGTGCCCCAGAGCGTCATCTCGGTGGGCCGTAGCTGTTCGATGGTCGTGTCGGCCAGGTCGAACCGGTCGCCGATCTTCTCGCGGGCGTCGGTGAGCGCCGTGTCTGCGGCGGCGACGACGGGAGTGAGCGCGTTGAGGATGTCGGCCGCGTAGGTGTGGAGGATCGCGGCGCGGCGTTCTTCGATCGCGTCGGCGATGAGGACGCTGAGTCCGGTGAGTTGCCGTCGGGCGAGTTCGGCGAGCACGGCGGGGTCGGTGGCCGGGTCGGTGCCGTCGGTCAGGGCGTCGAGGATCGCGGCACCGAGAGCACGCGGGTTGGCGTGCAGCGTGACGTGGTCGCTGGCGGCGCTGAGTTCGTCGAGGGCGGCGGTCATCTCGGCGGGTAGGTCGAGTCCGAGGTTACGGAAGTGTTGGCGGAGCAGAGACAGGGCGGAGCGGGCGGTCAGCGTGGCGCTCATCGGGTTGGTGCTCCTTCGGTGGGGATCGGGATCTGGATCGGGGTCCGCGGGTCGAGCGGTACCGGGGCGGTCATGCAGGAGCCGTACGTGACGACGAGGGCGGCGGCGACGATTCGTACCGTCTCGACGGGGCCGAACAGTCGGGCGTAGCGCTCGATGACGTCGAGTACGGCGTCTTCGTCTCCGGCGCGGCCGCACAGGGCGCGGATCAGGTTGACGGCGTCGGCCCGGCGGGCGTCGTCGATCACGGCGGCGGTCACGGCATCTGTCCGGAGAAGGTGAAGAGGTCGTTGACCCATTCGCGGTACTCCCGGTTGCCACCGCCGCTTTCGACGACGCTGCCCTCGCGGGGTACGACGAGGGCGCGTTTCCGGTCGGGTTCCTGGGCGGGTTCGCGGGGATCGGCCAGACCGAGCAGGGCCCGGGTTTCGGCGTCGTCCCGGTCGGCGCCGGCGAACAGGGCCCGGGTGAAGTCGCGTACCGGGTCGGTCTCGGGTTCGGTGGTCGTCTCGGGTTCGGTGGTCATGAGGTTGTCTCCTCGGGTTGGTCCGCGAACAGCACGCGGAGTCGTTCGTGCGCTTGCAGGTCGAGCAGCGACGCCCGGTACGCGTCTTGGCCGTCGGGTCCGGCGATCCGTTCGCCGAGGATCAGCGCCAAGCCGACGAGTCCGCCGATGACGTCGACGGGGCGGACGGCGGCGATCCGGGGCAGCAGCGGGTGGCCGTCGAGCGAGCCGATCACGAGGTCGATGGCGCGCGTCAGATCGGGCATCGGAGGGGTGTCCACACTGTGGAGGGCATCGGTACTGCCGACACCCCTTCCGCGTCCGTGTCCCCGGGATCCGCGTGGTCTGGTCACTGGGTACCTCCTGGCTTCGGTCGTGGGAACTGCGGGCGGGGTCGCGTTGTCGGTGGCCGTGGCGGCGGTCTGCTGTCCGGCGGCCCGGTGCGGCTCACGGGCCGCACCCGGGGTGGGTGTCGCCAGCCGCCGGATCGACCGGGAAGCCACACACAGGGCACACACCCGCGACAGGGGCGACAGACGTGACTTCGCAGGTCAGGGGCGTCGCGGCTGTCGCGGTGTCGCGGCTTGTCGCGCTGTCCGATTCATCCCCGCGACGGGACTGAGCAGCCAAGTCGCTCGTGTCGCGGCTGTCGCGGGGTAGGTACCTGTTCCATGCATCGTGGAGATCATCTCGGCGGTAGCCCTTCCGATTCGCCCCACCCGGTTCCCGGACGTCCGCCGGCTTCACCCGGTAGTCCCGGAGCAACTTTGCAAGATCATTCGACGTGATCAGCCGGCCGAAGTAGTTCGCCCAGGGCCCGTCTTCGATCTTGTGCAACCGGTCCAGCACCGTCGTGGTGTAGAGGTTCTGCGCATCGCCGAAGACGTCCCGGAGATCGGCCAGCAGCCGGCGGGCAAGGGTCGCTTCCGCCCCGTCGGCGTCAGCTTCGCCGACCATCGATTCGCACGCGGCCCGGATCCGTCGCGGCCAGTCCCCGCCGGCCAGATCCGCGATCGCCACGAGCGGTTCCCAGGTGTCCGCGGCCCGGTCTTCTACCGGCATCTCCGGCACGGCTTCGGCGAGCTCGGCCAGGTGCTCCCGGACCCACGCTCCGACCCGGTTCCCGATGTCCCGTAGCCCAGGTTCGTCCCGGCGGCGACGGTACGGGGCGACCTTCTCGTGGGCGGCGCGGCGCCGCATCCGGGCGATCACCGACCGGTCCATGATCGTGTCCGGCATGTCGCCGATCCCCGCGAGCACAGCCATGGAGAACGTCGGGCAGCTCTCCAACGCGCGTGCCGCTGCATCCCACCGGATGTACGGACGGGAGCGCTGGTGCCCTGCGTTCAGGATCCCGCGCAGGTCTTCGTTGTTGTCGGCGGCTTTCTTCCCGAACACCGTGTCTGCTTCGTCGAGCAGCAGGGTCGGCGGCTTGTCGCCGAGCGACCGGACCAGCGCGGCCGGCGAGATGTTGACGGTGATCAACGGCCGGTGGCAAGTCGCTTCGATGATGTCGAGCAGCCGGCTCTTCCCGCACCGTTTCTCCGGCGACAGGATCATCAGCCGGGTCGCGTGCTCCCACGCCGATACGCCGTACGTCGCGGCGATGTAGCACGTGACGGCGTCGGTCGTCTGGTCGGTCGGCAGGATCACGTAACGGACCAGCGCGGCCCGCAACTCGTCGAGCAGAGCGGCACCAACCGTTCCGCCTTCGGAGGTGGAACGGTCCGCGACAGCTTCCGCCTTCGGAGGCGGAAGCTGTCCGCCCCGGCCGTACGCGTCGTGGAGCGGGTCGCCGGGCGGGTAGGGGTTGAAGGTCACGCGACACCCCCGGCCGGCCGCGTGCGCCAGTACAACTCGGCCCGGTTGAGTACCTGACCATCAGCCAGAGCAGCCGCATCGGCGTCTCGGCGGCGGCGGTAGTCAGCTTGCCGGCACCCGGCCGAGCAATGGGTCCGCCGAGACCGAAGCCGGACCCACATCGGTCGGGCGCAGCCCCGGCAAGGCCTCGAGTTGTACGCGTCGCGGTAGGAGCGAAGGAAGTCGGTGCCGCACGGGTCGGGGTGGACGATGGCCGTGTACCAGCCGGACATCCCGTGGTGCGGACCGGTGCCACCTTCCTGCTGGCCGTAGAGCGCGGGCGCGCCGTCCGGGATCGAGAGCTTGCAGACGTCGCAGTCGAGTGACCAGACGGTCGGGCGCCCACCCCTACGGGATTTCCGCAGGGGTTGCGTAACAACCCCGCTCACGCGGCACGCTCCAGTCGTCGGGCGAGCCGGCCAGTCTCGAAGTCGACCGGGCCACCGGGATACCGGCCACGCCACGTCGCCGCAGGGTTTCGCTCGGCGCACTGCTCCATCTGAAGCAGTCGACGCTGAACCCGCTGTTCGTACGTCTGGCGCGGGTCGGCGTGGACGGTCCAGCTGTGCCGCATCTCGGCAACGTCTTCGTCGAACCCGTGCCGACCGGACCAGAACACGAGCGCCAGCAACTCCGTCATCTCGTCTGCGGTGAAGGTCTTCACGGTCACCTTCGGCTCCTCGCGGCGTGCCGGGCGGCGAGCCCGTGGTTACGCCGTACGGCGAACTCGGTCCGGGTCCGCTGCCGGTCGGTCGTACGCCGCTGCCAGTCGGTGTGCTGGCGTTCCAGCCGGTCCCGCCAGTCGGTGTCCGGCGGTACGCTGGTCGTGGCTTCGTCGGCCGTCTCGGCGCCGGGTTCGTTCGCTGCGGACCCGGCGTTGCTCTGTCCGGCCATCTCAGGCAGCCGCCGCGTACTGGTCGTCGAGCCACTTCTCTACGTCGGTCCAGCGGTACCGAACCTCACGGTTGGCGAGCTTGATCCAACGCGGGCCGGCGCCACGGTAGCGCCACTGCTCCAGCGTCCGGGGCGGCTTCTGGATGTACTCGGCGACTTCGGTGGTGGTGGCAAGGGATGGTCGTCTGACGCTCACGAATGTGCTCCTAACGCGCAACCGTGTGAGACGAGATGACCATAGTGTGAAGTCTTGTGCTGTGCAACCATGGCGCGGTACTGTGCTTTCATGTCACAGACACGGCGCCCACACCGGGCGATCGCCGAGCGGGTGAAGACACTCCGGCAGGGTCGGGGTTGGTCCGCCCGGGAGCTTGCTGACGAGATGGTGAAGGTGGGTATCCCGTGGGATCGCTCGATCGTGGCCAACCTGGAGACCGGTCGACGGGCGTCGGTCAGCGTTGAAGAGTTCCTGGCGCTGGCGTACGTGCTCGACGTCGCTCCGGTCAACGTGCTCGTACCGACCGAGTCGGACGTGACCGAGTTCGAGCCGGTACAGGGACAGGTCGTTGACCCGATGACCGCTCGGGAGTGGATCCGGGGTCGGCAGCCGATCGGCGATCAGAACATGGATACGTACTTCAGCAAGATCGCCGGAAGCGACTTCGTGTCGATCTACGGGGCACTGAAGAAGGCGCAGGAAGCGCGAGCACGGGCCGCCGGGGGCGACGATGGCAACGGTTAAGAAGGATCCGACCAGGACGAAGACGCCGTACGTGTGCCGGTGGCGCGACACCGCCGGAGTGCAGCGGAAGAAGGGCTTTGCCCGCAAGGTCGACGCCGACCGGTTCCGTGCCGAGGTCGAGCACAAACTCAGCATCGGCACGTACATCGACCCCCGGGCGGGGAAGGTCACGTTCCGGGAGCGCGCCGAGTTGTGGCGTACCGCGCAACCGCACCGGCCGAACACGCAAGCGCGGGTGAAGTCGCAACTCAAGCAGCACATCTACCCGGCGATCGGCGACCGGCCGATGGTGACGATCGGACAGACGGACCTACAGGGATTCGTAACCGGTCTGCCGCTGGCCGCGAGCACGGTCCGGCCGGTGTTCGCGATCGTCCGGGCGGTGTTCGCCGACGCGTACCGCAACCGGGTGATCCCGTTCGACCCGTGCGGCCGGCGTGCGATCAAGCTGCCGGAGTTGCCGATCGAGCAGATCACGCCGCTCACCCTGGATCAGGTCGAGTCGCTGGCCGATGCCGTACCGCCGCGATACCGGGCACTGGTGGAAGGTGTCGCCGGAGCAGGGCCGCGGCAGGGCGAGTCGTTCGGGATCGAGGTGGAGCACATCGACTTCACGGAGCGGGTGGTGCAGATCCGGCAGCAGCTGCAACCGGCTACCGGTGGCGGCGTGGTCGTCTGCGCACCGAAGAACCGGCACAGCTACCGCACGGTGCCGTTGGCCGAGGTCGTGGTGGAGAAGTGGCGTGCCCACCTGGCCGAGTTCCCGGCACGGGAAGTCGAAGTGCTCGACACGACCGGGATGCGGCCAGTGCGCCGGATGGCTCGGTTCGTCTTCACTGACGCCGACGGGAACCCGCTCGACCGGAACAGCTTCAACGATCAGGTGTGGAACCCGTCGCGTGCCGCCGCTGGGTTACCGGACGTCGGGATGCACGACCTACGCCACTTCTACGCCAGTCTGCTGATCCGGGCCGGGCTCAACCCCAAGGTCGTGGCGGCCCGGCTCGGCCACAAGGATGCGGCGATGACGCTTCGGGTGTACGCGCACCTTTGGGCGGACGACGAAGATCGTTCCCGGCAAGCGATCGATGACGTTTTCCGGCGCGATGTGCCCACCATGCGCCCAACAGAGGAACGGTGATCTACGGTGATGCAGCTCAGATACCCTGCCCGCGCTCCTCCGACTAGTTCATCAGGTAGTAGTTGTTGGTTCCGGCGAACCGGAACTTCTTGCCGTCGAGCAGCAACTGGTCGCCCTTGCGGACCACGAAACCGGCGGACGGGTTTGCCTGCCCGCTCTGTTCGGGCGGGGCGGCGAAGGACGGGGCCGGCTGGGCCGCGAGCAACAGCCCGGCCAGAGCCAGCGCGAAGGTGGCACGGCGCTTCATGGTGGTGGTGATCCTTCCGGGAGCGGATGTCCGGGATCAGGGGTGCGGATCAGCTTGCGGAACCATGTCGTTGACGCAACGCAGCACCGGACGGGCGGTGAGCGCCGCCGGATCGAGACGCTGCGCGGACCGTACGGTGAAGGTGGTCGACTCCCCCGGCAGCAACGTGACCAGCGCCTCGTCGACCTCCGCCGCCGGATCGAGCCGATCCGGGGCGAGGACCAGGTCGCGCAGGACCGTCCGGGCGGTCACCCGGACCCGCACGCCGCCCGGCAGCGGCTCGACCGTGGCGTCGTACCCGGCCGGCGGGTAGGCCAGCTCGTGGTCCTCGGCGAAGAACCAGAAGGTCCGGTCGCCGGCACCACCGGGATCGGCGAGCAGCAGCTCGTGGCGCGGCTCCTCCGAGGCGCCGACGTCCGCCGGCAACGGCCAGGTCATCGACGAGTACGGCGGCACCGCCAACTCGATCGACGTCTTGGCCCTGGGCTCACCGGTCAGGGTCAGCCGGGTCAGGTCCACCCGACCGGTCCACGGGGCGCCGCCGTCGTTCACCGCGACCAGGGCCAGCCCGTCGTCTCTCGGCTGGATGGTCAGCAGCCGGTCGGCGTACGCCCGGCGCAGCGCGTACCAGAGGGGTTTGCGCCGCCCGTCGCCGTCGACCGCCGCCCAGGAGGTGACCGGCCAGCAGTCGTTGAGCTGCCAGACCACGCTGCCCATGCAGATCGGCCGGTACGAGCGCATGTGCTCGATTCCCAGGCTGGTGGCCCGGGCCTGGTTGACCTGGGTCAGGTAGTGCCAGTCGTCGAAGTCGCGCGGGGCCGGCAGGTGCGCCGCCAGCCCTCGGGCCAGTTTCAGGTCACCGCCCTCGGCCTTCTGCCGGTGTGCCATCGCGGGCGAGTCCACGACCAGCCGCTCGTCGGAGATCGCCCGCCGGATGGTCGCGTACGCGGCCGGCCCCTGGTAGCCGAACTCGGCGACGAACCGGGGCAGGTAGTCGCGGTAGTGGACGTAGTCGAGCTGGTTCCACACCGTCCAGATGTGCATGCTGCCGTACCCGGGTTCGTTTGGGTGCACGTCGTGCCGCCCCGACCACGGGCTGCCCGGCCAGTACGGCCGGGTCGGGTCGAGGTCGGCCACGATCCCGGGCAGCAGCTCGAAGTAGTAGCCGGCGCCCCAGGTGCGGCCGGCGAGCTGCTCCTGCCAGCCCCAGTCGTGCCAGCCCCAGATGTTCTCGTTGTTGCCGAACCAGAGCACCAGGCTCGGATGGCTGGCCAGCCGGGTGACCTGTTCGGTCGCCTCCGCCCGGACCTCGCCGCGGAAGGGTTCCTCCTCCGGATAAGAGGCGCAGGAGAAGAGAAAGTCCTGCCCGACCAGCAGGCCGAGTTCGTCGGCGAGGTCGTAGAAGTCCTCCGACTCGTACCGCCCGCCACCCCAGACCCGCAGGAAGTTGACGTTCGCCTCGCATGCCTGGGTGAGCCGCTGCGCGTAGCGCTCCCGGGTGACCCGGTGCGGGAAGCAGTCGTCGGGGATCCAGTTGACGCCCCGGGCGAAGACCGGCAGGTCGTTGACGACGATGGTGAAGGCCGAGCCGTACTCGTCGGGGGCGGTGTCCAGGCGTACGGAGCGGAAGCCGATCTGTCGCTGCCAGCGGTCCAGCTCCCGCTCTCCGGCGTGCAGGGTCACGTCCAGCGGGTAGCGCGGCTGCTCGCCGTACCCCCGGGGCCACCACAGCTCGGGGTCGGCGACGGTCAGGGTCAGTTCGGCGACGCGCCGGTCGGCCGGCAGGACCGTCTCGACGGCCACCCCGGCGACCGTGGCCCGGACCGTGAGCGGCTCGGCGCCGGCGTCGTCGTCGGCCCGGTCGACCTCGACCCGGACCTCCACCCGGCCCTCCCGGTCGGTCACGGTGACCAGCGGACGGATGTCGGCGAGCCGCGCGGTCCGCCAGGTCCGCAGTCCGATCTCCTGCCAGATTCCGGCGGTGACCAGCGACGGGCCCCAGTCCCAGCCGAAGTTGCAGGCCATCTTGCGAATGAAGTTGAACGGATCGGAGTACGCGCTCGGCCGGTCACCGAGCCGGTCCCGCTGCTCCTGGGCATAGCGGTGGGCCGAGTCGAACCTGATCCGCAGCACGTTGTCGCCGACCCGCAGCAGGTCGCCCACGTCGAAGTGGTATCCCCGGTGCATGTTGGCGGTACGACCGATCTCGACGTCGTTGAGTGTGATCGTCGCGACCGTGTCCAGGCCGGCACAGACCAGCTCGACCCGGTCCGCCCCGTCGTCACCGGCCCATCCGAAGGTGGTCTCGTAGCACCAGTCGGTGTGGCCGATCCAGCTCGACCGGAGTTCGTTGTCGTCCAGGTACGGGTCCGGGATCAGGTCGGCGGCGAGCAGGTCGGTGTGCACGCAGCCCGGCACCGTGGCCGGAACCCGGGCCGCCGTGAGCGCGTCCGGGATCTCCGGACCGGCCACCGCCGTCAGGAACCAACCGTCGTGCAGGCTCTGCCAGGACGTCACGGGCACCTCAGCTCACTCGAGTCGCGACCTGCCATGGCCTCACCGCACCTGCTCCAGGTGGAGGGCGCCGCCGCCGAGTTCGCGAGGCCGGACGACGGGCTCAAGACATCGAGGGATGTCGACTGAACCGGATAAGTAAAGTCACGGTACGGGCGCCTCTCCGCCCTGTCAATGGCCGCAAATTCGGTTGCGGCGACCGATAGGGTGACGAGAAAGCGCTATCCAAGCAATCCGGCCGACAGCGCTCCCAAGCTCGGATATCCGGCTTTACATCGGCGCCGTATCGACCTACCCGGGTGTTCCGGCAAGATTTCCCAATCGGTATGCTTAACCGGAAAAGTTTGCTCCGGTGGCTGGCGCGTGCCTCCCCGCTCGCCCGGGCACCCGGAGGAAGCGGGCGAAGGGCCACCGATACCGGCCCACCGGTGATCGGGTCGACCCAGATAGGAGCACCGGGTGAAGCGGCCGACAATCGCGGATGTGGCCCGCCGGGCCGGCGTTTCCAAGGGCGCCGTGTCGTATGCCCTGAACGGACAGCCCGGCGTCTCCGACGCCACCCGGCAACGCATTCTCGCCATCGCTCAGGAGATCGGCTTCAACCCCAACAGCGCCGCCCGCGCGCTCTCCGGCGCCAGCGCGAACGCGGTCGGGCTAGCCCTCTGCCGACCCGCCCGGATCCTCGGCATCGAGCCGTTCTACATGGAACTGATCAGCGGTGTCGAGGCGGAACTCTCCGCCCGGTCGTACGCGCTGACCCTCCAGGTAGTGGCGAATCCGGAGGCCGAGATCGCGGTCTACCGACGCTGGTGGGGCGAGCGGCGGGTGGACGGCGTCTTCGTCTGCGACCTCCGGCTCGACGACCGCCGGGTGCCGGTGCTGGAGGAACTGCACCTGCCGGCCGTGGTGATCGGCGGACCGGGGCACAGCGGCGGGCTGGCCCACGTCTGGTCCGACGACGCGGCGGCGCTGACCGAGGCGGTCGAATACCTGGTCGCGCTGGGACACCGACGGATCGCCCGGGTCGGCGGCCTGCCGGGCCTGTTGCACACCGAGATCCGCACCGAGGCGTTCGGCACCGTCTGCCGGCAACTCGGACTGGAACGTACGGTCACGGTGTCGTCCGACTACAGCGGCGAGGAGGGCGCCCGGGCAACCCGTCGGTTGCTCAGCTCCGCCGACCGGCCGACCGCGATCGTCTACGACAACGACGTGATGGCGATCGCCGGGCTCTCCGTGGCCCAGGAGATGGGCCTCGGTGTGCCGAACGACGTCTCCATCGTCGCCTGGGACGACTCGCCGCTGTGCCAACTCGTACATCCGTCGCTGACCGCGCTCAGCCGGGACATCCCGGCGTACGGGGCACACGCCGCCGGTCGGCTGCTCGCCGCCATCGCCGGCAAGCCGCTGGGCGACTACCAGGACGACACCGCCCACCTCATCCCGCGTGGCAGCACCGCCCCGCCCCGGCACCCCTGACCGATCCACCGGGCGGCGCCGGCCGGTCCGGCGGCAACCGATAGCATCGGCCGCAGGCGTGGACCAGCCAGGAGGACGACGATCGTGCATGTACCACCGATTCCCAGCCTGACCGCCGCCGACCCGGAGTTGGGGGCGTTGATCGAGGCCGAGGCGGGCCGGCAGCACGACAAGCTGCGGATGATCGCCTCCGAGAACTACGTCTCGACCGCGGTGCTCGAGGCCAGTGGCACGGTGTTGACCAACAAGTACTCGGAGGGCTACCCCGGCCGCCGCTACTACGAGGGTCAGCAGTACATCGACCCGATCGAGACGCTCGCGGTTACCCGGGCCCGGGAACTCTTCGGCGTCGCGCACGCCAACGTGCAGCCGTACTCGGGGTCGCCGGCCAACCTGGCCGTCTACCTGGCGTTCCTCTCCCCCGGCGACACCGTGCTGGGAATGGCGCTGCCGATGGGCGGGCACCTCACCCACGGCTGGTCGGTGTCGGCGACCGGCAAGTGGTTCAACCCGGTCCGCTACGGCGTCTCGCCGGAGACGGGCCGGATCGACCTCGACGAGGTACGCGACCTGGCCCGCCGGGAACGCCCCAAGGTGATCTTCTGCGGAGGCACGGCCGTACCCCGGACCATCGACTTCGCCGGCTTCGCCGAGATCGCCCGCGAGGTCGGTGCGGTGCTGGTGGCCGACATCGCGCACATCGCCGGTCTGGTCGCGGGCGGCGCCCACCCCTCGCCGGTGGGGCACGCCGACGTGATCACCACCACGACGCACAAGACCCTGCGCGGCCCGCGCGGCGCCATGATCATGACCACCGCGGAGCACGCCAGCGCCATCGACAAGGCGGTCTTCCCCGGCCTACAGGGCGGCCCGCACAACCACACCACCGCCGGCATCGCGGTGGCACTGCGCGAGGCGGGCACGGCCGACTTCCGGCGGTACGCCCAGCAGATCGTGACCAACGCCAAGGCCCTGGCCTCGGCCCTGATCGAGCGGGGCTTCACCCTCTCCTCGGGCGGCACCGACAACCACCTGATCCTCGCCGACCTGACCGGCAAGGGCATCGCCGGCAAGCCGGCGGCGCAGGCGCTGGACCGGGCCGGCATCGAACTGAACTACAACACCGTGCCGTACGACCCGCGCAAGCCGTTCGACCCGTCGGGAATCCGGCTCGGCACCGCCGCGCTGGCCACCCGTGGCCTGACCGAGGAGCAGATGCCCCAGGTCGCGGCCTGGATGGACGAGGCGATCACGGCAGCGATCAAGGACGACGAGCCGACCCTCGACCGGATCGCGGCCGAGGTCCGGGACCTGCTCGCCGCGTACCCGATGCCGGGCTTCTCCGCCGGCTGAGTCACCGGGTTCCGTTGTTCCCCCGCCCGTCGCTCACCGTGACGGGCTTGGGAACTCCTCCAGGTACGCCTCCACCCGCTCCGCCGGGCCGGGCCGGGACAGCGCGTACCCCTGGCCGAGCCGGCAGCCGGCCGACCGGGCCTGCTCGACGTGAACCGGGGACTCCAGCCCCTCGGCGATGATCTCCAGGCCGAACCGTTTGCCCAGCCCGACCACCACGTCGATGAACGGCTTGCTCTCGCCGTTGCGGCTGCCGCCCTCGGTCACCAACGTCCGATCCACCTTGAGGAAGTCGACCGGCAGCCGGCGGAGCTGGGCCAGGGACGCCTGCCCGCTGCCGAAGTCGTCCAGCGCGGTACGCACACCCATCGCCCGCAGCGCGGCGAGCTGGGTGATCACCGCCGGTACGTCGACCCCGCCCCGTGGCTCGCCGATCTCCAACACCAGCCGTTCCGGGGCCACCTTGTGCTCGGCCAGCGCCATCCCCACCAGAGTGATGAAGTCGGGCGCGGCCAGCTCCTTCGGCGAGATGTTGACCGACATCCACAGTTGCCGGGGGCGTTGCGACCATGCCGAGACCTGCCGACAGGCGGCGTCCAGCACCCAGCGGCCCAGCTCCTCGAGCAGCGACAGGTCCTCGGCCACCGGCAGCAGTTCGTTCGGCAGCACCGTGCCCAACGCCGGACTCCGCCAGCGCAGCAGCGCCTCGGTGCCCACCGGCTGCGCGGTGGCGAGGTCGAGGACCGGTTGGTAGACGAGGTCCAGCTCACCCCGCTGTGCCGCGCCGGGCAGTTCTCGCTCCAGATCGAGCCGGCGGGTGAACTGCTCCTCCAACTCGTCGTCGTACCATTCGACCCGGTTGCGGCCGAGCTGCCGGGCCCGGAGCCGGGCCAGGTCCGCGCGCCGCAGCACGTCGTCGACGTTGTCCCCGCCGGACAGGTCGGCCAGCCCGATGCTGGCGCCGCCCAACTGCACCAGCACGTCGACCACCTCGTACGGCTCGGTCAACGCCGTCAGCAGCCGGGTCCCCATCGCGTACGCGAGCACCGGGCGGTCCACCGTGACCACCGCGAACTCGTCGCCGCCCAGCCGGGCCACCACGTCGTCGGTGCCGGCCCCGGTCCGGAGCCGCCGCCCGGCCTCGGCCAGTACGGCGTCACCCATCTGTCGTCCGTGCACGTCGTTGACGTCCGACATCCCGTGCAGGTCGATCACGAGCAGCGCACCCGTGTGGCCCGGTACCGCCCGATGGGTGACGATGGTGCGCATCAGCTCCCGCCGGTTGGCCAACCCGGTCAACTGGTCGCGGAAGGCGAGTTCGTGCAGGGTCCGTTCCAGCCGCTGCCGTTCGCTGACGTCCCGGACGTGCACCACCAGCGCGGCCACCTCGGGCACGTTCCGCTGGTCGCTGATCGTCGACTCGGTGTCCCGCCAGGCACCGTGCCCGTCCCGCAGCCGGGCGGTGACCAGTTGCGGACGGCCGGTCGGCTCACGCCCGGCGAGCACGTCGGTGAGGACCTGGGTGACGTCCGCCGCGTCTTCGGGATGCATCAGCTCGGGAAAGGCCCGGCCCAGGACGTCGGCGTTGGAGAGCCCGAACAGCCGCGCCGCCGTCGGCGACTGCCAACTGATCAACAGGTCCTCGCCGACGACCAGGGTCAGGTCGTTGGCCCCGGACACCAGGGAGCGGAAGTGCGCCTCCTGGTTGGCCAGCCGCCTGGCGAACCGCCGGATGTCGAGCATGACGAGCACCTCGCGGACCACCAGGGTCGGAATGATCGCCAACCCCAGCAGGATCGAGGTGTGGTCGAAGGAGCCGACGGTGACCAGGTGGTACAGCGCGGAGAGCGTCGCGAGGATCGCGGGAATCGTGAGCAGCGGGTAGGCGCTGAGGTTCGCCTGCGGCTCGCTCATCGTCGTCGGCTGGGCCACCGGGTTGGCTCGGCGGGCGCCGGCGGCGATCAACGCCGGGCCCGCGACCAGCGCGACGGCGACCACCGGCAACGCGGTGGCCGGTGCGCCGTAGTCGACGAGCACGGCCAGCAGCGAGTGCCCGAAGACCGCCAGCCCGGCACCGGTTCCGCAGAGCGCGGCGGACCGCCGGTGCTCGTACGCGCGCAGGGTGGTGATCGTGATGATCGGCAGGCCGCCGGTGGCGAGCAGGGCGGCGGCCAGGCCGAGCGGCGGCAGCCCGCCTTCCGGCGGGATCACCCAGGCCGAGAAGGCAAGGCTGATCCCCAGGCTCAGGCCGTCGAAGCCGCGCCGCAGCCGCACTCCCACCGTGCTCGCGGCGCCCGGCAGCAGCATCATGCCCAGCAGGTAGAGGGCGAGGGCCAGGCACAGGCCGCCGAGAGCCACCATCGGGCGGGCGTCGGAGGGGGCGAGCCAGATGGCGAGCGAACCGAGGCAGCTCGCGATCAGCCCGAACCCGAGGAAACCGGCACCCCGGCACGGCCCGAAGCCGGTGTTGGTGCGGTGCAGCCGCAGGGCGAGGCGTCCCAACCGGGTGGCGGCCACCGCGGCGGTCGCGCCCACGGCAAGGGCGACAGCGGCGTACGGAGACAGCGCTCCGAAGTGGCCGAGGGCCAGGACACCCACGGCGAGCAGCGGAACGCCGCTCTCACTGACCCGGGTGGCGAGCCGGCGATGGGCTCGACCATCCGCAGAGTGCGCCACGAACATGGCGGATGCCTTCGCAGAGGGGGCACGGGGCGTAATGCGGGACTGGTCCGGATGAAGGGCCAAACCATTCCTATCAACCCCCAACGATCGGAAGGGGGCGCGGTTACGTACTGGTAGGGGATCTCCCACTCGTGCGTTCAGGAGAATCTTCCCTCACCCAGGCAAGTCTCCCGCACCCCGAGCCGGCCGGGCCGGACCGCGGGTCCGCCGGAGGCCCCTGCGGGCCTGCCGGGCCGAAGTGCGAAAATCGCAGGGTGAGCAAGACCAGCACGCTCCGCTTCCGGCACAACCAGGCGATCTCGGTGGCCGCCGTCATCGCGTTCCTGGGCGCCCTCCCCCTCGCGACCGCCCGCTGGTACCTCGCCCCGCTGCTGCTCGTCCCGGTGGCGATCGGGGTGTGGGGCCTGCGGGCCGGCACCGACGCCGACACCGGCGGCGTGCGGATCCGGGCGCTCCTGGGAGAGCGCCGCATCCCCTGGTCCGACATCCTGGAGCTGGCCGCCAACCCGCGTGGCCAGGCGATGGTCCGGCTCCGCGACGGCCGGACCACACCACTGCCCGCGGTCCGTTCCGTCGACCTGCCGGCGCTGATCACCGCGAGCGGTCAGTCGCTCGACGACTCCCACCCGAGCCGGACCGCCGAGGCGCACGGCGGGAGTCCGGACCGCACCGACCCGGCCGGTCAGTAGCCGTCGCGTACCTCGTTGATCAGCGGCTCACCGGCGGCAAACCGGCGCAGTTGCTGGCCGGCGAGGCGGTAGGCGCGGGGCAGCAGCCCCCGTACCGAGCCGGCGACGTGCGGGGTGAGCAGGACGTTGGGCAGCTCCCAGAGGGGGTGGCCGGCCGGCAGCGGCTCCGGCTCGGTGACGTCCAGCGCCGCGGAGATCCGTCCGGTGGACAGCTCCGCGACCAGGGCCTCGGTGTCGGCCACCGGTCCCCGGGCGGCGTTGACCAGCAGGGCCCCGTCCGACATCGCGGCGAGGAACCGGGCGTCGACCAGACCCCGGGTCTGCTCGGTGAGCGGCACCAGCAGCACCACCACGTCGGCCGCCGGCAGCAGCTCCGGCAGGTCGGCGACGCCGTACACCTGCTCGGCGGGGCGGGCCGTCCGGGCGACCATGGTCAGCTCGACCTCGAACGGCGCCAGCCGGGCCCGGGTGGCCGCCCCGATCGAACCCGCGCCGACGATCAGCACCCGCTTGCCGGCCAACTCGTCGGTGGGGGCAACCCTGGCGTACGCCCACTCCTGGCGGGCCTGGGCCCGGGCGAAGGTCGGAAACGAGCGCAGGTGGGCCAGGGTCGCCGTGACCACCCATTCGGCGGTCGACGAGTCGTGCACGCCACGCGCGTCGCAGAGGGTGACTCGGTCGGGCAGCCGTCCGGCCCAGGTGTCGGCGCCGGCGGAGAGCAGTTGCACCACCCGCAGGTCCGGCAGTTTCGCCGCGACCGGCACCGCCGCCGCCTGAGCGAGGAACGGCGGCACCCAGAAGCGCACTCCGGCCGGGTCCGAGGGCAGTTGGTCCGGCGCCTGCGCGACCTCCACGGTGACGCCTTCGGGAATGTCGCCGAGCAACTCGCGACCCTCGGGGTGCGGAATCCATGCCTTCACGGTCGCCGACGATAGCCGTCAGCTCCGCCGGCCGCCGCGTTGGGCCCTGGACGCGGCCCTGTCAGCGCAGCGGCAGGTCGACCGGGGCGGAAGTCTGGTAGACCTCGTACCCGGCGACGCTGGACTCGGTGACCCCCACCCCGGTGCCGGCAAGGTGGGACCGGACCGCCGCGTTCAGCGCGGTGCCGGCCGGAAGGACGAAGGCCGGCCGGGACGCCTCGGCGACGAGTGCCGGGTACGCCGGATAGCGGTCCCAACCCGCGTGCAGGTCGTCCCGGATCACCCCGCAGACGATCCGTTCCCGGGTCAGGAAGATGATGTTGTTGCAGGTCCAGTACTCGGCGTAGAACCGCCGTACGCCGAGCCGGTCCAACCCGTCGACCAGGTCCCGGCGCTGGGCGGACTCCCGGGCCAGGGCCGGGCTCGCGCCGATCAGCGACATGCTGGCCAGGGTCATGGTGGCCGCGAGCACCGTCAACGGCACCGCCCCGACCAGTCGGAACCCGCGGCCATTGCCAGGCCGAACCGCCACCGGGCCCCGCGCGGGTGTCCCGGGGCAGCCCGACGCCGGCGGCCAATTCGGCACCGGGCGCCGGGTCGCCATCGACCACAGCGGCCAGAGCAGCGCCGGAGTCGAGATCAGCAGGCAGGAGAGGTAGCGGGCACTCTCCACCGGGGTCAGCGCGGCGGCGCTGCTGCTGACGTACGCGAACAGGGTCACCCCGGCGCCGGCCAGCAGCGTCAGCCGGCCCGCCTGCCGGACCCGCTCCGGGCGGCCGGTGGCCCGGAACAGCGCGCACGAGGCGAGCAGCACGGCGGCGACCAGCAGCACCGGATAGGCGAGGCCCCACCACAGTTGCCAGGACGCGCACCGCTCCGGCGGGCAGAGCCCGGTGCCCATCGGCACTCCGAAGAGGACGCCGCCGGAGAACCGGTCGTACCAGGAGGTCACCACCTCGCCGTTCAGGACGTCGTAGATGGCCAGCGACCGGTTCTCGGGTGCGGTGGTCAGGTTGTGCCACCCGATCGGGATCAGTCCGACCAGCAGCCCGGTCCCGAGCGCGAGGCCCTGGCGGCCGGGCAGGTCCCGCCATCCGACGCCGAGCAGCAGCACACCCGCCGCGACCACGTACGGCAGGATCAGCCAGTCGTCCCAGAGGGTGAGTCCGGCGACCAGCCCGAAGCCGGCGTACGCCAGCGCGCGTCGGCGTACGACGCCGAGCCCGAGGTTCACCGCCAGCAGGACCAGCAGCGCACCGGCCGGGTTCATCTCCGGATAACCGCCACCCGCAATGAGCTGGTTCTTCAGGATCCGGTCGGAACCGAGCGCGAGCAGGCCGACGGTGGCCGCCGCCAGCCACGGGGTGTAGAGCCGGCGGGTGAGCTGCCACATCAGTGCCAGGAAGGCGGCGTAGAGCAGCAGGTTGGGCAGCCGCAGTGCCAGGATCGACGAGTCGAGGGCCGCGAACAGCGGCGCGGCGAGGTAGGACTCCAGCGCGCCCATGTAGTACTGGCCGTAGAAGAACAGCGGAAATTCGCGTCCCTGCACCACGTGCCGGGCCACCAGGCCGCTGACCGCCTCGTCGCTGTTGGTGGGCGGCACCTCGGCGAGCAGCAGAACCAGCCGGTAGCCGATACCGAGCGCGGCGAGCCCGACGGCCACCCGCCCGGCGGTGAGTCGCCGCCGGGCGGGTCCGATCAATGGCGCGGCCAGCTCCGCCGAGGTCGCGAGCACCATGCCGCGCAGTCTCGCACGACCGGACCGGCCAACCCGGGAACCTGTCCAACGGGCCACGGCTCACACCGCTGACGGGTCGTCCGGTGCTGGCGACCCGACCGGCACCGGCCAGGCGGTACGACCGCGCTGACCCGGCGGACCGGGTGGAGACGGATCGGGAAGACCGGTGCAATGATCGAGCGGACCAACGACAGATGCGCGGACCCGACTACCCTGGGCCGGGTGAGCGTCCGCCCGTACCCCAGAATCAGCCGTCGGCGCGCGGCCGTCGCGCTCTGTGCGGCAGCCGTGATGGTGATCAGTGGTTGTTCGTTCGGCGAACCGGAGCCGGACCCGGCCGGCGAGCCGCCGACCTTCCCCACCCCGTCGGTGTCGCCGACCGGAAGCGGTGCCGAACAGCAGGTCGCGGCGACCGTGCTGGCCAAGCAGCTCCGGGTGCCATGGGGGATCGCGTTCCTGCCCGACGGCGGGGCGCTGGTGACCGAGCGGGACACCGCCAAGATCCTGAAGGTCGGGCCGGAGTCCGACCCGGACGGGCTCAAGGTCAGCACGGTGCAGACCATCGACGAGGTCGACGCCGCTGGCGAGGGCGGTCTGCTGGGCATCGCCGTGTCGCCGGCCTACCAGCGCGACAAGACGATCTTCATCTACTACTCCACGAGCGAGGACAACCGGATCGCCAAGCTCACCCTCGGGGCCAGGCCGACGCCGATCGTCACCGGAATCCCGCTCTCCGGCATCCACAACGGCGGCCGGCTCGGCTTCGGCCCGGACGGCTACCTCTACGCCACCACCGGAGACGCCTCCGAGCGCGGGCTGGCCCAGCAGCTCGGAAGCCTCGGCGGCAAGATCCTCCGGATGACCCCCGCCGGCAAGCCCGCGCCGGGCAACCCGTTCCCGAACTCCCTGGTCTGGTCGCTGGGGCACCGCAACGTCCAGGGCATCGCCTGGGACGCCAACAAGCGGCTCTACGCGACGGAGTTCGGACAGAACAGCTGGGACGAGGTCAACCTGATCCAGCCGGGCAAGAACTACGGCTGGCCCGACGTCGAGGGTGAGAGCGAGGACGGCGCGGGGAACGACAAGTTCACCGAACCCCTCGTCGTCTGGACCACCGCCGAGGCGTCCTGTTCCGGTGCGGCCTTCATCGACCGGGTGTTCGTGGCGGCCTGCCTGCGCGCCGAACGGCTCTGGCTGGTGGAACTCACCGCCGCCGGCACCGTCCTCGGTCAGCCCCGGCCGTTGCTGACCGGCGAGTTCGGCCGGCTCCGGGCCGTGGTGGCGGCGCCGGACGGCTCGCTGTGGATCTCCACCTCCAACCACGACGGCAAGCGCGAGCCGGCCCCCGAGGATGACCGGATCATCCGGCTGGTCTTCTCCGGCGGGGTCGCCGGAAAGAGCTGACCCGACCGCCCGGATGGCCGAAATGGGGTGTGACCTGCGGCAGGTTTTGATGATGTCCCGCTGGGCAGGTCATGATTGAGCATGGACAGGCGGAGGAACGACATCCGGACCGCCGGGGGCGAGTCGCCCCCGGCGGTTCGGCGTGTGCTGGCGGCACTCGATGCCGGCGTACGGGTCGCCCGCGCCGTCCTCACCTCGGTCGGGGTTCGGCGGACCGGCGTGGCGCTGGCGATCATGGCCGTCACCGTCACCGGAATCGTGATCGGCGTACTGCTCGGCGGTCGGATGCAGACCGACATCGGGCCGTTCCGCGCCGAGATGGCGATCACTCCGTCCGTGAGCGGGGGCACCACGGTCACCATTCCGCCGCTCGGAGCGCTGCAACTGGACAGCCACGCCGGGCCCGCGCACCTGTCGGTCCGGCTCGGGTCGCTGGACCAGCGGCGTACCGAGGCGTTGATCGACGACCCGGCCAGCATCAGTCGGGCCAGCCAGTCCGCCGTCACCGACGTGACCAACGGGGTGATCCGGGTCGGCGTACGGACCGTCGCGGTCTCCGTACTGGCCACGCTGATCCTGTCGGCGCTGGTGTTCCGGCGGGCCCGCCGGGTCGCCTGGGCCGGCACGCTCGCTCTGGCGATCACCGGCGGCAGCCTGGGGATCGCGGCGCTCAGCTTCCGGCCGGACTCGATCGAGGAGCCCCGGTACGAGGGACTCCTCGTCAACGCCCCGGCCATCGTCGGCGACGCCCGGCGGATCGCCGACGACTACGGCCGGTACGCCGAACAGCTCCAGCGGATGGTCGGCAACGTCAGCCAGCTTTACACCACCGTCTCCACCCTCCCGGTATTCGACCAGGAACAGGGCACGGTACGGATACTGCACGTCTCCGACCTGCACCTGAACCCGACGGTCTGGCCGGTGGTCCGGACGCTGGTCGAGCAGTTCAAGATCGACATGGTGATCGACACCGGCGACATCACCGACTGGGGCAGCGAGCCGGAGGCGTCCTTCGTCGGCTCCATCGGACTGCTGAAGGTGCCGTACGTCTTCATCCGCGGCAACCACGACTCGGCGGCCACCGCCGCCGCCGTCGACCGGCAGCCCAACGCGGTCGTGCTCGACAACCAGGTCATCACGGTGGCCGGGCTGACCATCGCGGGCATCGGGGACCCCCGCTTCACCCCGGACAAGGAGACCTCACCGAGCGGGTCCGGCAGCTCGCCGCAGACCGTGAGCCAGGTCACCGGGGCCGGCGAGAAGCTGGCCAGCACGATCCGGGCGGCGGGGCGGCCGGTCGACATCGCGCTGGTGCACGACCCGGCCTCGGCCGGGGCACTCTCCGGCCTCGTACCGCTGGTGCTGGCCGGGCACACCCACAACCGTGAGGTACGCGAGCTGCCGCAGGTGCCGGGCGCCATGGCCACCCAGCTACAGGTGCAGGGCTCGACCGGCGGGGCCGGGCTGCGCGGGCTGGAGGGTGACAAGCCGACGCCGCTGGCGATGTCGGTGCTCTACTTCGACCAGCAACGGGCCCTACAGGCGTACGACGACATCCAGCTCGGCGGGACCGGCGAGGCGCAGGTCAACCTGGAACGGCACGTGGTGGAGAAACCGGAGCCGCCGACCCCGGCGACCCCCACCCCGGCGACTCCCACCCCGCCGTCGACGCCCACCCCCACGCCCACGGGCTGAGGTGTTAGGAAGGGCCCCTGCTTATGCAGAAAACGATAAGCGGGGGCCCTTCCTTACACCTTCAGCTCTCGACGCCGAGCCGGGACAGGATCAGCGAGCGGACGGTCTTGGCGTCCGCCCCCCGGGTGCTCTTCATGACCGCGCCGACCAGGGCCCCGGCCGCGGCCACCTTGCCGTCCCGGACCTTGGCGGCGATGTCCGGGTTGGCCTCGATCGCCGCGTCGACGGCGGTGGTCAGCGCGCCGGTGTCGGAGACGACCTCCAGGCCCCGGGCAGCCATGATCTCGCGCGGCGAGCCCTCACCGGCCACCACACCCTCGAGCACGGTACGGGCCAGCTTGTCGTTGAGCTTGCCCTCGTCGACCAGGAGTTGCAGCTCCGCGACCTGGGCCGGGCTGGCGCCGACCGCCGCCAACTCGACGCCGGCCTCGTTGGCCCGCCGGGACAGCTCGCCCAGCCACCACTTCCGGGCGCCGGCCGGAGTCGCCCCGGCGGCCACGGTCTGCTCGATCAGCTCGACCGCACCGGCGTTCAGCACCGACTGCATGTCGTGGTCCGACAGGCCCCAGTCCTGCTGCAACCGCCGACGGTGCACCCGGGGCAGTTCCGGCAGCGCGGCCTTGAGCTCGGCGACCCAGGCCGCGTCCGGCGCCAGCGGCACCAGGTCGGGCTCCGGGAAGTAGCGGTAGTCGGTGGCGGTCTCCTTAGACCGGCCCGAGGTGGTGTCGCCGGTGTCCTCGTGGAAGTGCCGGGTCTCCTGGACGATCCGGCCCCCGCCGTCCAGTACGGCGGCCTGGCGCAGCATCTCCGAGCGGACCGCCCGCTCGACCGAGCGCAGCGAGTTGACGTTCTTGGTCTCGGTCCGGGTGCCCCACTCGGCCGACCCGGCGGGCGACAGCGACGTGTTCACGTCGCAGCGCAGCGAGCCCTCCTCCATCCGGACGTCGGAGACGCCGAGCGTGCGGAGCACGTCCCGCAGCTCGGTCACGTACGCCCGGGCGACGATCGGTGCCTTCGCCCCGGTACCCGGGATGGGCTTGGTGACGATCTCGACCAGCGGGATGCCGGCCCGGTTGTAGTCGACCAGCGACTCCGTCGCGCCCTGGATCCGACCGGTGGCCCCGCCGACGTGCAGGCTCTTCCCGGTGTCCTCCTCCAGGTGCACCCGCTCGATCCCGATCCGGACGATCTCCCCGTCGACCTCGACGTCGAGGAAACCGTCCACGCAGAGCGGCTCGTCGTACTGGCTGATCTGGAAGTTCTTCGGCATGTCCGGGTAGAAGTAGTTCTTCCGGGCGAACCGGCTCCAGGACGCGATCGAGCAGTTCAGCGCCAGGCCGATCCTGATCGTCGCCTCGATCGCCGCCTTGTTGGCCACCGGCAGCGAACCGGGCAGACCGAGACAGACCGGGCAGACACGGGTGTTGGGCTCGCCGCCGAAGTCGGTCGGGCAGCCACAGAACATCTTGGTGTTCGTGCCCAGCTCGACATGGGTCTCCAGGCCGATCACCGGGGCGTAGCGCTCGACGACATCGTCGTACGAGGGCAGGACGGTCGTGCTCATCAAGACTCCAGCTCTCGGGCGGCAACCGCCCCCGGCAAACATCCGGACAGAACCCTGCAAGCCTAATGGCTCACCCGACCCGGCCTCGCCCGGGTTTAGCGGGTCGCCGTGACGCGCTATCTGCGCACCGCCACCAGGTACCCGTCGATCCTCGTGATCTCGAAGTGTTCCGGCCCGACGAGCCGGAGGGGTATCCGGATGGTGCGGGCCTTCGTGCCGAACGGGAAGGCGTCGTCGGCCGTCTGGAAGACCAGCACGTCCTTGTCGACGCGCAGCACCAGGACGTCGATCCGGTCGTACGGGTTGGCGGCGGTCCGCTCGGCGAACTCGTCCGGGGTCGCCGACCGGGCCACCTTGTCCAGGAAGTCCAGCCGGCGGTGGTACTGGGCCGTCGGATGGGAGTAGTTCGCGTTCCACTGCACGAAGCCGTAGTACGGGTAGAAGGCGAACAGGTGGGTCCGGTCCGACAGGACGACCGGGTGCCCGGAGCCCTGGTACCGGGCGGAGATGAACGCGTTCACCGGCTCCGCCGTCGGCGGGACCGGTTTCGCCTCCTCGTCGTGGAAGCCGGGCAGCCGTCCGCTCGGGAACGGCTCGTTGTGCGCCGCCCTGATCCGCTCGTCGTCCATCACGGTGGTGACGAACCGGTCACCGGCGAAGACCGCGAGCAGCACCCCGCCGCCGGCCACGATCCGCCAGACGTAGCCGGCGGGCTCGTGCACGGCGGACAGCCGGCCGATCGCGTACCTCGTCCCCCGGACCAGCGCGAGCGCCGCCCCGGCCAGCAGCACCACCGGAACCAGCGCCTTCATCCGGAACGACATCAGCGGCATGTCGGCGGCGGCGAAGAGCCAACCCAGGGCGTGCCAGACGTACAGCGAGACGAAGACGATCAGCAGTGACCGGGACAACGCCTCCCGGACGGTCACCAGCAGGAAGCCGAGACCGACGAGGTAGAGGACGCCGAGGACCGAGGGCGAGAGCATCGGCAACGCGAGATCACCGGAGTTCAGCGTGATCCACCGGTTGTTCAGCGATTCGAAGTGGGATGCGGTCAGGAAGTTCCAGGCCAGCGGGCCCCAGTAGGGCGAGGCCCCGAGCGCCGCGATGGCGAGTACGCCCAGACCGCGACCGGTCCGAGCCCGACTGAACTCACCGCGCCGCCACTCCACCAGCAGGTACAGGGCGAACACGAGAATGAAGAGGAAGAAATAGTAGTAGTACACACAGAACAGCACCGAGCCGATGAGGCCGAGCAGCACCGGGTGGCGGGGCCGGAGCCCGGGTCGGACCAGCCCGTGGACCGCCTCCAGCCACCAGGGGACGATCGCGACCAGCACGATCCAGCCGTACGACTCGTACAGCTCGGGCGAGACGAGCGGTACGGCCGAGATCAGCGCCGCGACCCGCAGCGGCACCAGGCGGCGCCACAGTAGATAGGAGACGATCGGCGCCAGGAAGCCGACGGCGATCAGGCCGTACTTGAGCATCTTCCAGGGGGCGACGCCGGCCAGGTCGGCGGCCCGCCCGAGGAGCCAGAAGAAGCCGGGCGCGTAGTAGGCCGGCAGACCCTCGTACGTGTAGTCGGCGAGATGCCACGAGTCGGCGAACCGGGTGACGATGGCGGTGCGGAAGGACTGGTCGCCGCGCAGGCCGAAGGCGTCGAACGGGGTTCCGTGCAGGGCCGTCATCAGCGTCAGCGCGGCGAGGCCGCCGAAGAGTGCGGGCAGCAGGTCGGCGTCCCAGGACTGACCGCGACGCCGGGCCCACCAGACCGCGAACACGGCCAGGGCGGCCACGACCAGCGCCGCGGTGTGCAGGCCGTACTCGGTGCGCCCGGAGCGGGGGCTGGCTCCGGCCCGCACGGCCAGGGCGTGGATCGCCAGCACCACCAGCCCGACGGCGGCCGCGAACAACAGCGGACGTACCGCCAGCAGGCTCCGCCGGACGAAGCCACCGGCGGGGTCGACATCCGTGGGCCGGTCCTGGCCGGCGGTCGGGCTCGGGTCGTCGGCGCCCGCGACGGCTCCGGCGCCCGCGACGGCTCCGGTTCCGGCGCCGGCTCCGGTCGGATCGGGTTCGTCGCCGGTCGGCTCCGGCGTAGCCGGCACCCGTTCCGGTCCACGGCTCCGCCGATCCTGCTGCTCCACGACGTGTTCCATCTGACCCCGCTCGTCAACGCACCGGAAAGACCGGGAGCAGGGTAGCTGAGTCGGCAGTCGGGAACCGGCCCGCCGTTCTACTGAGGATTCCCGGTCGAACGGCCCGTCCCCCGCTGGCCGACCGGCCGGTCGCGGGGGCCGGGCACCGACCCGGCGGAGGCGAACCGGCGGTCAGGCCCCGGTGGTGGCCGGGGAGTTGGTCGGCCGCACGGCCCGGACACCCGCCACGATGAGGTGTACGGCCAGGGCGTGGTCGCGCCGCCCGCTGGCGCAGTGCACCAGGGTCTCGGCGGCGGCGACGACGTGCGGGTAACGCCGTGGCGAGAGGGCCGCCAGCGCCGCCCGCTTGGCCCGGAACTGCTCGTCGCGGGCCTCGGGATCGGGATTCTCCGTGGTCCCCGGTTCGGGGGTGACGATGGCGATCAGGGAGCCGATCACCTGACTACCGATCTCGGCGGCCTGGTCTGCGGAGAAACCGGCTTCGGCCAGGAGCGCGAGGGCCCGTTCCGCCACGGTCAGGCCGGGTTCCGAGGCGAAGATCCGGTGGAGGGTGAGCCCGGCGGCGTTGGGGTGCGGCGACAGGGCGGCGAGGATCGCGGCGAGGAGGTCCTGCATCTGCTCGTGCCAGGGCGCGTCACTGGGCTCGGGCAGGACGACGGCGGCGAAGAGCCGTTCGGCGACCGCGTCGAGGAGTTCGTCCTTGTCCCGGAAGTGCCGGTAGAGGGCCATCGGGGTGACGTCGTGGTGCTGGGCGAGCCGCCGGACCGTCACCGTGGACAACCCCTCGGCGTCCGCGATGGCCAGGGCGCTCTCCGCGATCTTGTCCGGATCGAGCCGCCGCTGCCGGCCGGTGTCCTTGCTCGTACTTGCCACATCGCCAAGTCTACACCGTAGACTTTTCGTCTACGGTGTAGACATACTGCGTAGACCTACGCCGTACACATCCGACCGCTTCCGCAGACGAGGTAGGTAATGCGACGCAGTCCCTGGGCCACACTCGCGGTGTTGGCACTCGCGCAGTTCATCGTGGTGCTCGACGTGACGATCGTGAACGTCGCGCTTCCGCACATCCAGACGGACCTGGGCTTCACCCCCGAGAACCTGCAATGGGTCATCAGCGCGTACACGCTGCTCTTCGGTGGTTTCCTGCTCCTCGGCGGCCGGGCCGCCGACCTGCTCGGCCCGCGCCGGGTCTTCATCGCCGGGCTCGTCCTGTTCGGGGCCGCCTCGCTGGTCGCCGGGCTGGCCGACTCCCCCGGCTTTCTGATCGGGGCGCGGGCCGTCCAGGGCCTGGGCGGCGCGATGCTGTCCCCGGCCGCGCTGGCCATCCTCACTGTCACGTTCCCGCACGGACGCGAACGGAACATCGCGATGGGCGTCTGGGGCGGCCTCGCCGGACTCGGCGGCACCCTCGGCGTCGTCGCCGGCGGCCTGCTCGTCGACTCGCTGAGCTGGCAGTGGGTGTTCTTCGTCAACGTGCCGATCGTGATCGGGCTCGTCGCCGTCATCCCCGGCTACGTCCGGGACATCCGGCACGGCCTGGACGGCGCGCGAACCTTCGACGCGGCCGGAGCGCTGCTCGGCACGGCCGGGCTGCTCTCGGTCGTCTTCGGGGTGGTCCGGGCCGAACCGAGCGGCTGGGGATCGCTGGAGGTGCTCACCTTCCTCGTCGGCGGTGTCGCCCTGCTCGTCGCCTTCGTCGCCGTCGAAGCCCGCTCCGCCGCCCCGCTGGTCCCGCTACGGCTGTTCCGGTCCCGGGCGCTGGGCGTGTCGAGCGCCGCCCTGGCCCTCAACGGCGCCGCGTTCCTGTCGATGTTCTTCCTGACCGCGATCTACCTGCAACAGGTACGCGGCGACTCGGCCCTGGACGCCGGCCTGCACTTCCTGCCGATGGGCGCCTCGGCCATCCTCGGTGCCGTCCTCGCCAGCCAGTTGGTGCACCGGCTCGGCACCCGTACGGTGCAGCTCGCCGGTGCGACCGTCGGCCTCGTCGGCCTGCTGCTGCTCGGCCAGGCCGGAGCCGGCGGCAGCTACGCCACCGAACTGCTGCCCGGACTGCTGCTCTTCGGTTTCGGCATCGTCAGTCTCAGCGTGCCGGCCCAGATCGTCGCCGTGGCCGACGTCGCCAACCACGAGGCGGGCGCCGCGTCGGGCGTGGTGAACGCCTTCTTCCAGGTCGGTGGCGCGCTGGGCCTGGGCATCGTGACCACGCTCTCCACCACCCGCGTCGGCGACGCGCTCGCCGAGGGAGCCGGCCAGCAGCAGGCCCTGGTGGAGGGCTTCCACCGGGGTCTCCTGGTCGCGGCGGCGTTCGCGGTCGCCAACGTGCTCCTCACCCTGGCCAGCCCGCAACTGCGACCCGACGCCGAGCAGGTCGCCGAGGTGGCGGCCGTCGCCTGAACCGCACCGGCCGGCCCGGCCGACGACGCCCGGGCCGGTCGGAAGTTGTCCTCAGTTCTCGTCGACCGGCCGGCGACGAGGACTCAGACCGGTGGGTCGGCCGCCGAGCCGGGTCGGACCAGGCCGGTCTCGTACGCCAGGATCACCAGCTGGACCCGGTCCCGGACGCCGAGCTTGCCGATCGCCCGGGTGATGTGGGTCTTGGCGGTCAGCGGACTGATGAACAGGCGCTGCGCGATCTGCTCGTTCGACAGGCCGGTGGCGATCAGTTGCAGCACCTCACGCTCCCGCTCGGTGAGCACCGACAACCGCGCCTCGCTGTCGGTGGGCGCCACCGGCCGGTGCGCGAACTGTTCGATGACCCGGCGGGTGACGCTGGGCGAGAGCAGCGCCTCGCCGGCGGCCACGATCCCGACCGCCTGGCGGAGTTGCGCCGGCTCGATCTCCTTGGTGAGGAAGCCGCTCGCCCCGGCGCGCAGCGCGGCGAAGACGTACTCGTCGGTCTCGAAGGTGGTGAGGATGATGACCCGGCATCCGGACAGCGTCGGGTCGGTGACGATCCGTTCGGTGGCGGCGAGGCCGTCCATCCCCGGCATCCGGATGTCCATCAGCACCACGTCGGGCCGGAGGGTACGGGCCTGCCGGACCGCCTCGTCACCACTGGCCGCCTCGCCCACGACCTCGATGTCCCGGCCCCGGCCGAGCAGGCTGCGGAACCCGGCCCGGACCAGAGCCTGATCGTCGGCGAGCAGCACGGTGATCGTCACGGCCGGAAGCCTGCCACAGGGATCGTGGCGTGGACCGTGTAGCCGCCGCCCTCGGCGGCACCGGCCCGGAAGGTACCGCCCAGCGCCGCGACCCGTTCCCGCATCCCGTTGATGCCGTGGCCGGGCACCGCACCCGGGGCCGGGCCGACCCCGTCGTCGATGACCGCCACGTCCACCGAGTCGGCGGTGATGTCCAGCCGCACCGTGGCCCGGCGGGCAGCGGCGTGCTTGACGGTGTTGGTCAGGGACTCCTGGATCACCCGGTAGCTGGCCAGGGCCACCGGCGCGGAGACCACCGCCGGATCGCCGCTGGTCTCCAGGACGACCTCCAGCCCACTGGTCCGGCTCCGTACCACCAGGTCGGCCAGGCCGGCCAGGTCGGCCTGGGGCGCGGGTACGGCACCCGCGTCGGAGCGCTCACCCGGCGCCCGCAGTACGTCGATCAGAGACCGCAGGTCAGCCACGGCCTTGGCCCGGACCTCCTGGGCGGTACGCAGTGCCGCGCGCGCCTCGGCGGTGGAGTCGTCCAGTGCCTCGTCCACGACCCGCAGTTGCACACCCACCACGGTCAGGGTGTGCGCCACCACGTCGTGCAGTTCGCGGGCGATCTGCAACCGCTCCTCGGCCGACCGCCGACCCGCCTCCAGTCGCCGTTCCTGCTCGGCGTGGGCCAGCCCGGCGGCGAGTTCGGTACGCCAACGCAACCAGTTGCGGTACGCCACCGCCACGGCGACGAGCAGCGCCAGGCAGAGCGCCTCGCCGCCGACCTCGCCGATCGCCCGCTGCGTCTCCTGCCCGCTCACCGACCACTGCCAGTTGACGGCGAAGACCAACTGGAACAGCCCCGCCCCGACCGCCCAGGGCAGCCTGGGGCGGGCGGCGGTGTCGTCGGCCGCGACGAGAAAGAAGATCACCGCAGCCGGCCACACCCAGCCGGCGTCGGTCAGCTCCGCCGTGCGCAACGCGATGATCACGGCCAGGCTGGTCAGCAGGACGGCCACCGGCCACCGTCGGTGGGCCAGCAGGAGCAGGCCGAGCGTGGTGGCCATCGGCACGGTGCCCTCGTAGGTGATCGGCGCCCCGGCGACGGCCGTACCGACCAGCACGCCGAAGGTCGTCAGGGCCGCCAGTGCCAGGTCCCGCCAGATCGGCCGGCGTACCACCGCCGGTCCGGCTCCGGCCTCGCGCCCACCACCTGCCGCCATCAGTCGAGCATGCCCGATCTCCGGTCGACTCCGGTCCGGGGCCTGCGGGCCGGCGTATCCGGTTCCTGCTGTCATGTCGGTCGTCCCTCCTCCGCGAAGCTGACGACACCGACGCTAGGCGGGCCGGCCTGCTGCGGCGTCGGCCAACGGCCGTCGTCACCGGATACGCCCACCGAGCACGACCTACGCCAGACGCAGTAGTCGACGTACGGACCGGCAAACCCGGCGCGGCATCGATGGCCCGCCATCCTGCTACTGTGCGCTGGTCAGGCGTCGACGCTAGGTCAGAGAAGGGTGCCTGCTGCCGATGACCGCGTTCGACCGTCTGCAACGGACGCACTGGGCGGGACAGGCGGAGGCGTACGAACGCTGTTTCGTCCCGCTCTGCGCTCATCCGGCGGCGGCGATGCTCGACGCCGCGCGGGTCCGGGCCGGAACGCGGGTACTGGACGTCGGCACGGGTCCGGGGACGGCCGCCGGCCTCGCCTGTGCCCGGGGGGCGCGGGTGGTGGCGGTCGACGCCGAGTTCAGCATGCTGCGGCTGGCGCGCCGCCGCGTACCGCAGGCCGAACTGTGCCACGCCGTCCTGCCCGACCTGCCGTTTCCGGACGACCACTTCGACGCGGTGGTGGCGAACTTCGTACTCAACCACGTCGGGGACCCGGCGGTCTCGGTCGCCGAACTACGCCGGATCGTCCGTCCAGGCGGTCGGATCGCCGCCACGGTCTGGCCGAGTCCCCGACCACCGTTACAGCGACTCTGGGAACAGGTCTTCGACGCCGCCGGTGCCCGACGTCCGGCCGATGAGCCGGCGGTGCCGCCGGAACGGGACTTCGCGCATACCGTCGAGGGATTCGGTGGACTGCTCCGCGCCGCCTCGCTCACCGATGTGCACTGCGAAACCGTCGCCTGGGTCCACCAGACCGATCCCGAGGACTGGTGGTACGGCACCGCCAGCGGCATCGGACGTCTCGGCAGGTTGATGGCGGCCCAACCGCCGGGTGTGGTCGAGCAGATCCGACAGCACTACGACCGGCTGAGCGCCGTTCACCTCACCGACGGTGGCTTCCTCGCGCTGCCCACCGCCGCACTGCTGGCGTCCGGGCGGGCACCCTAGCCGACCCGGGCGACACGGTGGCGGCGCCCGTGGGTGGGCCCGTCGCGACGGCATCCCGACGTCCCGCCGAGGGTGCGAGGGCATCGGCACCCCGGCGGCGCCTCAGCCGGTGTCGGTGGTCCCGAGCAGGACGGCGAGGAGCACGGCGCAGAGCAGCGCGACCGGCAGGCCCCACCGGACGACGCCGAGCAGCCACCCCGGGGTCGGGACCGATTCGGCGCCGGTAGCGGGATCGACCACGCGGTCGGCCAGCAGCCGGCCGGAGAGCAGGGGCCACCAGGCGCACACCAGCAGCACCAGGCCGACGCCGAGCAGCGGCCAGGCCGACGCGCGGAGCACCTCCCGCGTCCAGACCAGTTGCGGAACGGCCGTCACGGCGATCCCGACGCCCGCGGCCAGGCCGAACCGCCAGTCGAGGCCACCGGAGCGGCGGCGACCCGACCGGAGCAGGAACGCGGCGACGCCGACGATCCCGGCGACCCCGACGGCGACCGAGACGAGTTGGCCGACCGTGATGGTGGCCGGGGCGTCCCGGGTAACCGCGTCGACCCCGGCGAGCAGGGACATCACGCCGGTCAGGGTGCCGCCCGCGACGAGTACGCCCCGCCAGAGCGGGCGTCGCCCGGCCGGGAGACCCTGCCCGGATCGGCGACCGTGGGCGAGAGCGGCGGCGTATTCCACCGGCTCTCCGAACGCCTCGGCGGGATCGGCACCGGAGTCGGCGCAGTACGCGTCGATCTCGGCGAGCGCCTCCCCGATCTCGGTGCCGGGCAGTCGGCGCAGCCGGGCCTCGACGAGGAACACCTCTCGCCAGTCGTCCAGCACCCAGCCCCGGCTCACGGTCGGACCTCCTTCGCGCCGGGCAGCCCCCGTACCCGTCGTTCGTCGACCACGGTAGTGCGCGGGGGCGAACTCAGCCGCGGAGGGCGTCGCGCTCAGGTGCGCAGGGAGTCGCGCTCAGGTGCGGAGGGCGTCGCACTCAGGTGCGCAGGGAGTCGCACTCAGGTGCGGAGGGCGTCGCGCAGTTCGCCAGCCCGGCGGCGGCCCAGGCACAGCGGTCCGGTCAGCTCCAACCAGGAGGCGTCCCGGAACATCACCCGCAGCCGGGCGCCGTGCAGCCGGTGCCAGCGCCGACGGGCGCCCGTGATCTCCGCCCGGTCCACCGACCACAGCGGCTTCAGCTTCGCCGCCACCACCGGCCTGCGCCGCTCGCCGAACGGTCGAATCTCGTTGGAACGGCCGATCCGCAGCACCATCAGCCGCCGGTCGGTGACCACGACCAGCAGCTTGGCGTCGGTCGGCACCTCGCGTACGTAACCGGCGGCGACCGAGTCGAGCCGGCCGCGCGCCGCGCGACCGAAGAGGAGCCGGATCAGCCAGTCGGTGGGACCGCCGCCACCGATGTTGTCGACGAACTCGACACCGCTGAGCGCGGCGCCGGCCAGGCCCATTCCGGCCACCTTCGCCCCGTCGCCCGGAGCCGGCTCCGGCGGTCGTGGGGGCGGGTCCGGCGCCAGGCCGTGCGGGCGCTTGGCCTCGCTGCACGCGAGCATCGCCTCACCGGGTTCCAGCCGGTGCGCGACCGCGTCGCCGTACAGGTGGCGGTAGTCGGTACCCACGGCTCAGTCCAGCGGGTAGTCGTCGGCGGCGCTGCCCAGCACCTCCCGCATCGACTCCTGTAGCCGCCTGGTCGCCTCCCGCTGCGCCCGCCGGATCGTGCCGGTGATCTCCGAACCGAGCTGGTCCGGGCTGTACCGCATGCCACGGGAGGTGATGTCCACCCGGTCCACCCGACCGCCGTGGTCGACCGACACCCGTACGGCGCCGCTCTCGCTCTCCAGCTCCACCGGCTGCTGCCGGAGTTCCTCGACCCGGCGGTTCATCCTGTCCTGCAGGCCGTCCAGGCTGTTCGCGAGCTGCTCCAGCCGATCCAGCGCGGGGTATTCCACGTCGTTCCTCTCCTGCCCTCGTCCGCCCGGGTCGGGCGACCGCCGGCCCGGCGGGTCAGCCCACCGAGTCGATCAGATCCTGCACGCTCTTGGTGTACGGGCCGATGTCGTCCCGGTAGGTGCCGTCGGTCGCGTAGTTGCGGTCCTTCTGGCCGTCGCGGATGTCCTGCCCACCGACGACGGTGTCCAGCACCGCTCCGCCCTTGCCGCTCAGGTTGACCGGCGACACCTGGTTGAAGACGAAGCGTGGCAGGCCGACCTTGAGGCCGTACTCCTTCGCCACCGCGAGGCCCTGCGGGGTCCGACCCTGCTGTCGCCACATCGCGTACTGCTTCTTGAGCTTGCGCAGCTCCATGACCCGCTTGCGGTAGGTGGTGAGCAGGGCCTTGACGTCGTCCAGCTTGCGGGCCAGCTTCACCAGGACCCGGACCAGCCTGCTCACGATCCGGGCGCCCCGGCCCAGCGTCAGCGCCAGCCGGGCGAGCCAACGTACGGCGAACGCGGCGATCGACGCGCCGAAACTGAGGAACGCCGCCGCGGCAGCGATGATCGCCTCGATCAGGAAGGCGGTCAGGAACTCGAAGATCAGCTCACAGAGCAGGTTGAACGCGTCCACCGCGGCGTTCGCCGCCTCGACCAGCACCTCCTTCGCCGCCGCCAGCCCGTCCCCGAGTTGCCGGATCGACTCCTCGACGTTGGTCAGGCCGGTCTGGAACGCGTCCGCGGCCTCCCCGCCCCAAGCCGGCGGTTGCAGCCGGGCCCGGTCACTGGCCTGCTGTGCGGCGATCCCGAGTACGTCGGTCGACGCGGCGAGGCAGCGTTCGGCGCCCCGCATCAGGTCGTCGGGGTCGCCGGCGACCTGCTCCAGGAGCTGCTCGAACGGCGACAGCACCGTACGGGTGAAGCCCTGCAACGGTTCCGGCACCGAGCCGACGAACTGCTCGAAATAGGTCTTGCTGCGCTCCAGCGCGACGGCCGACACTCAGCCATCCCCCTTCGTCGTCCCTGCACGCATCGTCATGGGTGATCCGCCCGGCTCCGGCGGTCGTCGACCGGCTCGCCGACCCGTCCGGTCAGCCGCCGGTCCGGAACCGCCCCTGCGCGGCGGCGTCGCTGGCCAGGTAGGCGTCCCGCTCGGCGGTGATCGCGTCGGCGATCACCTCCATCACCTCGACGCCGTCCGCCAGCGCCTGGAGGCAGTCGTCGAGGCACGACTCGTACTGGTCGTAGAGCGTGAACGAGGCGGGCATGATGCCGAAGGAGGAACGCCCGACCGCACCCTCGCGTAGCCGCCCGCGCACCCCGTCGAAGTCGTCCGCCCGCGCGAAACTGGTCTTGGCGAAGGTCTCCAGCGCCGCCGGATCCACGGTGAAGCCGTCACCTGAGCCACCGATCATGGCAAGGACCCTAGTAGATGGCCGCATCCGGATCACCCCGCCCTCCTAGCCGGCGCGGGACCTTCGCGGGCGGCGGAACCGGCGGGCTCGCCGGCGTCACCGGGATAGGCTCGTCAGACGCGAGTTCGGCTCGGTACAGGAGTGGACATGGCCCGGGTAGTGGTTGTCGGAGACGTCGGTGGCCACCCCGGCCAACTTCGCGACGCGCTCTCCTCGCTCGGTGCGGACGTCGACCGGCACCACCTGCCCGAGGGGATGACGGTGGTCCAGGTCGGTGACCTCGTCGATCGTGGCCCGGACAGCCGGGCGGTGCTGGCCATCGTGCGCGGGTACCTCGAAAATCAGCCGGAGCGATGGGTCCAGCTCGCCGGCAACCACGAGTCGCAGTACCTGCCCGGTGGCACCGAGTTCTGGCCGGAGCGCCTCGGCGACGCCGATGCGGACCTGCTGCGGTCCTGGTGGGCGGACCGCCGGATGCGGGTGGCCGTCGCGATCCGGACGGCCGACTCGGAGGACCTGCTGGTCACCCATGCCGGGCTGACGGTCGGCGCCTGGCGGGAGCTGGCCGAGCCGCCGACCGCCGCGATCGCCGCCCGGCTGCTCGACGAACGCCCGCAGCCGCTGATCTTCCGGGGTGGGGAGTTCGGAGTCGACCGGGCGGCCGGTCCGTTCTGGGCCGAGGCCGGCTGGGAGCTGCACGAGCCGTGGCTGGAGTTCTACGCCGGTGGCGGGTTCGTCCCCTTCGGCCAGGTGCACGGGCACTCCCAGCCCGTACGCTTCGCGGACCAGACCTGGCGCTGCCCCGGCCGGGTACGCCAGCGCGCCACCGTCGACTGGCCCGCGCGACACGTCCGGGTACGCGTCGGCGGCCGGATCTTCACCGCGATCGATCCGAAGCACGGGCGTACCGGGGCGGCGGAGTGGAGACCGCTGGTCCTCGACGGTGCCGAACTCCTCACCGCGCACGCGCTGCCCTCGTCCTGACCGGCTCGGCGTGTCGGCGGGTGGATCGCCAGCCAAGCGATCGACAGACTTAACCGTCCGGCAAACTGCTCCTCCGCCGGAGTTGCCGGCCGCGTTATGCACTGTCCGGCATGACACACACCCACGCAGGGACCGGAGACACCTCCACCGGCACCAGCCGGCGCACGCTGATCGCGGGCGCCGGCGGTCTGCTGATGCTCGCGTCCGCCCCGGGGACCGCGTCCGCCGCCACGACCCCACGGGCGGCAGGGCCGAACCGGGCGCCGGGATCCGGCGCCTCGCGCACTTCCCTGGTCACCCAGGGCACCACCCTGGTCCACGCCGACCTGCACAACCACACCCTGATGTCCGATGGGGACGGCGACCCGGCGCTCGCCTTCGCCTCGATGCGGGAGGCCGGCCTGGACGTCGCCGCGCTCACCGACCACAGCACGCTGTTCTCGATCGAGGGGCTGTCCCGATCGGAGTGGGACCGGACCGGCGCGCTGGCCGACGCCGCCGACGACCCCGGCCAGTACACCGCGATCCGGGGTTTCGAGTGGTCGCACCCGCTGCTGGGCCACGTCAACGTCTGGTTCAGCGGCAGCTACACCGATCTGCTGCAATCGTCGAGCATGAGCCGGCTCTACAGCTGGATCGGCGGCTCCGGCGGGATCGCCGGGTTCAACCACCCCGGCCGGGAGGTGGGCCGGTTCGACAACTTCCGGTACGTCGCCGGGGCCCGGGAGCCGATGATCGGGCTGGAGATGTTCAACCGGGGCGACGACTACCTCTTCGACGGCTGGGGCAGCGGGCAGACGTCGCCGTTGGTCGCCTGCCTCAACGCCGGCTGGCGCCCCGGTCTCACCGGCGTGTCCGACGAACACGGCACCGACTGGGGATTTCCCGAGGGCAAGGGTCGAACCGGCCTCTGGGTCACCCAGAACACCCGGCAGGAGGTGCTCGCCGCGATGCGGGCCCGCCGGTTCTTCGCCACCCGGGTCTCCGGGCTGCGCCTCGACGCGACCGCGAACGGGGTACGGATGGGCGGGGTACTCCCGGTCGGCCGGGGCGACGTCACCTTCTCGGTGGACCTCGACCGGGGACCGGACTGGGTGGGCAAGCCGCTGCGGATCCAGGTGTTGCGGCCCGGCAGTGACGCGCCGGTCGTACCGGAGATGATCGACATAGAGGCAGGTCGGGTCACCCAGTTCACCGTGCCGCTGGACATCGTCGACGGGCACTGGGTGGTGCTGCGGATCTCCGACCCGTCCCAGCCGAACGCCAGCCCCGGGCCGGCGAACCACCCGTGCAACGACTGGGGTGTGGCGTACACCAGTCCCTGGTTCCTCCAGCCGTGACCGCCGGGCCGGCGTACCAGGCGCAGGCGAGGAGAACCGCGCGCGTTCCGGCGCCCGTCGGCGCGCCGGCCCCGGTCCCTCCCCATGGGGTACGACGACGTCGATACCCACCCGAGCAGGGCCGCAGGCCGGGCAGTATGAGAAGAACGTGGCAGATTGGGCGGGGCGATTGAGGGGGCACCATGGTCGGCGGCGTACACCACCGGATCGCGACGGTCGACGGACTGGACGTCTTCTACCGCGAGGCCGGGTCGCCGGGGGCGCCCCCGCTGGTCCTGCTGCACGGCTTCCCGACCAGCTCGCACATGTTCCGGGAGCTGATTCCGGCGCTGGCCGACCAGTACCACCTGGTGGCCCCCGACCACATCGGGTACGGCTACTCCTCGGTGCCGCCGCTGGGCGACTTCCCGTACACCTTCGACGCGCTGACCGACGTCACCGCGAGCCTGCTGGACCAGCTCGACATCCGCCGGTACGCCGTCTACATGCAGGACTACGGGGCGCCGATCGCGCTGCGGCTGCTGCTACGCCGTCCGGAGAGCATCTCGGCGATCATCACCCAGAGCGGGAACGCGTACCCGGACGGATTTGTGGAGGAGTTCTGGAAGCCGCTGTTCGCGTACGCCAGTTCTCCCGGACCGGAGACGGAGGCCGCCGCCCGGCAGGCCTTCACCGAGAAGATGGTCCGCTGGCAGTACGAGCACGGCGTGCCCGACACCAGCCTGGTCAGCCCGGACGCCTGGCGGCACGCCCTGGAGGTGCTCGCCCGGCCCGGCAACGACGAGAACCAGTTGCAGCTCTTCCGGGACTACAAGACGAATCTCGACATCTATCCGCAGGCGCAGGAGGCCTTCCGGCAGACCCAGGTGCCACTGCTCGCGGTCTGGGGCGCCAACGACAAGATCTTCGGCCCGGACGGTGCCCGCGCCTTCCAACGGGACCTACCCAACGCCGAGATACATCTTCTCGACGCCGGGCACTTCGCGCTGGAGACCAACGTCGACGAGATCGCCGGCCACATCCGGGAGTTCCTCGGCCGGATGCAGGTCCAACCGGCCATGGCCCGCTAGAACCGTGCGGTCTCGTCACTCCAGATCAGGCATCAGGCCCTGCTCACGAGACTGACGGGTGGACCGTTGCGCCGGTCCACCCGCCAGGGCCCCGCGTGTGACGGTCGATCAGGTGATCAGAGGTTCCTGGTCTGGTTGTAGAGGTTCAGGGCGGTGTTGTCGAAGAACGGCGAGATCATGATGGTCGGCGCGACGATCCGGTCGATCCGGCTGTTGACGCCGTACAGGAAGCCGAAGTTTCCGTCCCAGTTCAGGAGCCAACCGCCACCGCTGGAGCCACGGGTCATGTCGCAGGGGATCCGGATGGTCTGGGTCGCGCCCTGGAACTCGGGTTGCGAGGTGCCGGAGCAGCGCATCAGGTTGCCGCCGTCGAAGGGCGCCTCCTGCGGGTAGCCGAAGGCGTTGATCGCAACGTTCAGGCCCCGGTTGACGTCGAGGCCCTGCCCGCCGAGCTGGGTGACGATGTGCTGGCCGTTGAGCGTGTTCATGATCGCCACGGCCATGTCCTCGTTGAAGTTGCCGCTGGCCTGCCAGCCCGGTGCGGGCCTCAGGCTCGCCGCGGTCCAGGTACCGAACGGCCGCTGGTTGGCCAGGTCGTCGTCGAACGCGGGCACGAACGCCCAGTTGGTGGCCAACACGCCGCCCGCGCCGCCGGAGTGGGTGCAGTGCCCGGCGGTCCAGACGGTGTCCTGACCCTCAGAGTTGATCACCGTGGCGGAGCAGACGAAGTTGCTGCCGCTCAGGGTGAAGAACACCTTGCCGCTGGTCCGCGCGGTCGGGTGGTTGGACGCGAAGTTCGGGTTCAGCGCCGCCGGGACCGGACCGTTGTTCGGTACTCCCAGCGCACCGGCGGCCGGCGGGACGGTCAGCCGGGCGCCCCGGTCGACCGACTGCCGGGTGGCCTGGCCACTGTCGACGTACCGCTTGACCGCCTGCTTGTAGGCGGGCGACTCCTCGGCCGGCTGCGCGGCCCGCATCCGCTCCGGCGTCCAGTACGCCACGATCGCCTGGTGCTCGGTGGCGTCCGCGCCGTGCGCGGCCCGACCGGCGGCCCACGCCTCGGCGGTGGCAACCGGGTCCAGGCTCGGTGCCGGTGCGGCACTCGCCGGCTGGCCCAGCGCCAGCGCGGGCGCCGCCGCCAAGACCAGTGCGACCATCGCCGACGTCGCCCAGTTGCCCCTGCTCGCGAGAACTCTCATGTACTGGCTCCTCCTCGGTAGGCACCGCACCGAACCCCCTCCGGCGCGACTGTTGGGGAGATATTCATCGATGTACGAGAGGGTCGCCGGGCATGCTGGACGTGGTTGGACACGGCTGGACGTGGGGTCGGCCAGGGCCGCCTCCGGTCCGGCTCGATCGGGTACGGCGGACGCGGCGGAGGCGGTGTCCGGACGGCGGGAACGGGTGCACCGACGTCCTAGACTGTCGTGGTATGCCACGGCAGGTCTGGATCTGGCTACGTAACGCGCTGATAGTTGGCTGTGCGCTCGCCGTGGCCTGCTTCGGCTGGCAGGTGACGACCGCCGACGCGCCGCCCGATGGCCGTTCGATCGACGTGTGCGGTTTCGTCCGTCCGGAAACCATCGCCCGCCTGGTGCCGGAGGCGTCGGAGCCGGAGGCCGACATCCGGCCCACGAACAGCTGGTGCGAGTTCTCGGGCTGGGTGGGCGAGGGCGCCGGCCGGAAGAGTGTGGACCTGTGGTTCGGCTACGTCCGCGAGGGGCGGAAGGAGGGGGCGTCGGCGGAATTCCAGGCCCGGCGCAAGGTCCGCTACGCCTCTTGCCTCAACTGCAACTCGCAGCCGACCCCGGTCCGGATCGGCGACGAGTCCTTCGAACACGGCTGGACGTACGAGGAGATCCGGCAGTTCGCACAGGTACGCGTCCGCATCGGCACGGTGACGGTCCAAGCGCAGCTCAGCACGCCGTACGCGACCCGGGACGCCCTGTTCAGGGCGACGAGGAGCCTGGCGCAGGAGGTCGCGGCCCGATGTCACGCGACATGCTGACCGACCCGGTCCGGCCGGACAAGCGGGAGGACCACAGCGAATGGCTGGACGCCTTGCTGTCGCTGCGCCGGTGGAAGAAGCGGGCACCGGTTCCGCTGCTCCTCGTCGTCGCCGCGCTCTCCTGGGGCGGCTACGCCCTGGGCCAGGCGGTGGCGCCCCAGGTGGGCCGGGCCCAGGCTGCCCGGGTGGACCGCGCGGCCACCCGGGTGTCGATACCTCCCGTGCCGCCGGCTCCGCACTATCCACTCACGACGCCGCTGCCGCTGGCGCCCGCCGCCGGCCCGGACACCGGTACGGGGGCACGGTTCCGCCCGGCCGAGGCGACCGCCATCAGCGAGTCGGGCCTGCCGATCACGTTCCTGCTGCCGGCGCACTTCCCCTGGCACTGCGTGGTGTTCAGCGTGCCCGACGACACTGCCCGGCCGACCGCGGAGTGGGAGTGCGCCGAGAACTACTCGAACGCACTCGAACTGCGCATGCTGCTCGCGCCCTGTGCCTCGCCCTGCGATCCCGCCGCCAGGTCGCGGCTGCGGCCGCCGTTCGCGTTCGGACCGACCCGGGCCGTCGACTCGGTAACCTGGCTCGCCGAGCGTACGACCGAGCCGGACATCCTCCAGCGGAGTTCCTTCCATCTGCTGCTGGAGCACGTCTGGCGGGCACCGGCCGGCGCGTTCGGCCCCGGCTCCGCGAGCCAGACCCTGTACGTGGCGGCTCTCGTGACCACGCCCGGCGACCGTCTTCCCGCAGAGAAGATCGTCAACGATCTCCGTACCCGGATGTAGCGCCGGAAGCGGCCGCGTGGCCTCGGCCGTCGCCGCTCACCCCGGAATCAGCTCGGCCAGCCGGTCCAGCGTGTAGGCCTCCGATCCGTCCGGCAGGTCCTCGGGCGCCTCGATGCCGACGAACGTGATCGGCTCGTCAGGCAACCGACCGTTCCAGGTCGTCACCTCGGTCCGTCCGCGCCACCGGTCGACAAGGTAGGACACGGTGAGGTAGTTCCGCTCCACCAGTGCCCGTACCCGGTCGGCCGTGGTGAACGTGTTCTCCTCCACGCGGTTGAACGACGGCATACCCCGCAGGTACAGGTGGAGCCACACGGCCTGCCAGCCACGCTCGCCCCTGGCGAACACCATCGGCAGTGCGACTCGGCCCTGGCCGCGCAGGTGCGAACGCGCCCGCACGGTCCGTGCGTCGAACGGGGCGCCGCGCTGGTCCCGTGTGCGGGTCTGGTACCCGAACATCGACTCGGCGACCTCGTCGAACGACTCGCCCGCATAGACGTAGACCTGCGGCACCACGTAGTGCGCGCGGACCGTCAGGGGAACGTCGACGAACTCGGTCGCACCGTCCGTCGCGTCGGTGATGTCGCCGGAGTGCACCATGCCGTCGTGGTGGTAGTTCGTCCAGGACACCTGGCCCGCGCTGTGGAACTCGTCATTCAGCAGCAGCACCGACAGGTCGTGGTCGGTGCGCTTACTGGTCTGGCGCCAGTACGTGAAGAACCGCAGCAGCTCACCGGATACCGGGGCCCGCGAGCCCCTCGGCAGCACCGCGAATCCGCCTTCGGCCGCCTTGCCGGACAGCGGCAGTGCGACGTCGAGCACCTCCGGATCCACCACCAGCGGTCGGTCCGATTCCGGCAGCCGGGCGCTGATCTCCGCGTCGAGCAGCGACGACAACTCGGCCACCAACCCGGCCGGCAGCGGTGGCCGCTCGTCCGGACCGATCCACGCGCGGCGCGAGCGGCTCGCGTACATCCGGGCGGACGCGGGCGTCAGCCGATTGCCGACATGCTCCCGCAGCGAACAGAGCACCCGGCCCGACGCCGAGCCGAGCGCACCCGTGACTGCTTCGAGCACAACGGTTCGCTCCGACGCCGATGCCAGCCGCAGCAGCCGGTCCGCGGATCGCAGGAGCAGGCCCGGCGCGGCCGACAGCACCGACGCGGCCGGACCGATGGCTCCGGTACGGATCGCCGCCTCCGCGCGGCCGGCGAGGTTGCGTACCCGCCGCTCGCCACGCGCCACCGCGAACACCTCCCGGGCGTGCGGCCACTCGTCGTACTCGTGCGGGTGCAGCCGCTCCCCGAGCCGCTTCCACCGCTCCGCGTAGCGCACGACATCGCCGAGCTTGTCCGCGCTCGCACCGACGACCTCGTTCAGCGCGGCCAGCAGGATCCGCCGCTCCCGGCGCCGGAAGGCACGAAATCGGGTGGGTGTCGTGAGCGAGGCGTCCCCGCCGGAGACCTGGCAGGCAAGGCGCAGCACGTCGGTCGTGGTGTCCACGGCGACCAGCGGCCTCCCGAGGACGAGCCGGATCCCGTTGAGTACGGCGCGGTTCTCCCGGACCGGGATCTCGGCCGGCTGCGCGCCGTCCAGGCAGGCGACCGCGAGCTCGCCGAGGATCGCGAGGTCCGCCTCGCCGTGTGGCGTCGAGCTGCCGGCCAGGGCGAGATAGAGCCGCGCTGCCTCCACGTCGACGGTGTCGCCGAGACGCAGCAAGGTCAACCGGTCACCCGCCGCGGAGATCAGCGCGTCGTGCGCGGCCAACAGCTCGGCGTAGGTGTGCTGGTAGGCGCCGTAAGCCGGCAGGTCGAGCAGGTTCACGCCGCCCGAGACGACCGCGTCCCGCAGCTGCGCGTCGGTCGCCGTGCCGCCGCCGGTGAGCACGGCCGCCCGCAGCCGCTCGATCCAGAACTCGACGGTGTCCGGCACGCCGTCGGGGAAGCCGATGAAATAGGCGTTGTGCTGGACGTGGTCGCCGACCAGCTCGCGCACGGCGGACACGACCGTGGCGGCGAGATCCAGCGCCGGCCCGGGGGCCAGGGTGCCGACGTGTTCCAACAAGGCTCGCGACGCCGAGAACCCGACGTCGAGCAGCACCGCATCCAGTTGCCGGGCCACTGTCGTGCCGTCGCCAACCGTGCCGGTGCCTGCCGGCACCCGCAGTGTCTTCTGGATAATCAGCCTTTCGAGCACGCGATCCTCCCTTCCGCTGGTCGTGATCCTCGACAGAGCAGCAGACCTCACGCCAACCCGGGCGTCGACTCCGGCAGTCGCCGGTTCGCGGCCGCAGCACAGTGGGTCGCCGGGGACTCGAACCCCGAACCATTCGGTTAAACCAGGAGAAGGAAGCGCACCCATAACCGCACAAGCGGAGAGCGGACGCGCTACTCAGCCGAGTGCTCTACCAATTGAGCTAGCGACCCAGATGTCGATCTTCGCACGGGCCGAGTCGGCGGGACCATCGGATTTCGGCGTCGCTGGGGCGATACCCACGACACCGGGCGCTCCTACTCCCAGCGGAGTTCGAACCGACCGGACTCGACCTGTTCCACGAAGGACGCCACGTCGTCGGCCTGGTGTACGGCGTCCGCCCAGCCCTCGCTGGTGATCTCGACCAGCAGGACGGGTGCCGGGTCCTGGCGCAGGTCCAGCGCAAGGTGCTCACGCGAACCGTTGCCCCCGATGATGGCGACACTGGGATGCCTGGCAGCCGCCTCCTCGCCCCAGGCGTCGAGCAGCTCGATCGCCTCCACCGGCGGGTAGAGCCAGAGGTAGTGCTCGTTGGGCAGCCAACCACGGCGGAACCACGACGCGCTCTGCAGGTAGCCGCGCCAGGCGGCGGGAAGCGGTGCCCCGGCCGCCTCCGCCACCGCGAACTCCTCATCCGACACCGGCGCCCGGTAGTCCGCCTCTTCGACGATCGCACCCACGATGTTCGCGTTGAACTCGGTGAGGTCCTCGGCCGGAATCCAGTACTCGCGCACCTCGTCACCGCCCACCTGCCGCTCCGGGTAGCGGTCGAGGAACTGCCGCCGTACCTCGAACGAGGTGACGTAGCCGACGCCGCCGGCCGGCACGTTCCACTCCCGAGCGATTCTGGTGGCGTACCAGCGGTTGAGGACCGGGTAGAAGATCGGTTGCTCGGGCAGGCGCGGCGGCCAGGCCCGCCATCCCGAGGCCGCCACCAGGTCCAGCTCGGCCTGCCCGGTCGGCCGCCACAGCCGCACCGTCTCCTGTTTCGATCCTTGCGCGTCCACCGCGCCACCGTACGAGCCGGGCGCTACCTCCGGAGACCCGGACCGCTCGTCTCCGGGCGGTACGCCCCAGGGACGTCGGAGCGCACCGTCCAGCCGAGCGAGCGGTACAGCGCCCGGCCGTCGTCGGTGGCGACCAGGATCCCGGTACGCATCCCGCCCGCCGCCGCGCGATCGGCGAGGGTACGGATGACGACGGTGCCCAGTCCTCGTCGCCGGTGCGCCGGCTCGGTCTCGACCTTGTCCACGATGCCGAACTCGCCGGCCGGCGCCAGCCGCCCGGACGCCGCCGTCTCCCGGGCACCGTCGAGCACCGTCGCGACGACGACCCCGGTGTCGGGCTCGGTGTCGACCCGGATCGTGTACCCCGACCGCGGCTCGACCGCGCCCTCGCGGAACCATACGGTCATCAGGTATCCGGCGGTGTCCACCGTCCAGCCGTCGGGCAGCGCGGCCCGGAATTCGTCCGGATCTCCACTCGCCTTGATCCAGGTGCCCGGGTCGGTCAACTCCCGCCCCAGCCGGCCGAGCGAGCCCGCGTCGTAGGTGTGCAGCACGTGGCGTACCCGGTGGCCCGGCAGTCCCACGTCGACCCGGAAGCCGCCGGACACCCCGACCGGCGCGGAGGTGCCCCGGGAAACGGCCCAGCCGCGTCCCCAGGCCATCACCAACTCGGGCACCGAGTAGGTGCCCTCGCGGGTGGCGGCAAGGTCGGCGGCGTACGGCATGAGTCGTCCCATCGCGGAGTAACCGATTCGCACCCACACTATTGCAAACTCATGGCAATAAGCCCCCGGCTGTGACCGGCATCGCGGACCACCACGCCGAAATGATGGCTGTCCGGCCACCACGAGATCTGGCCGAGCCGCCGTACTCTGCGATCGTGCGGTTGATCGACGCGTCGAGTCGACGTCCACTGCCGGCACGCGTCCGGCGGCCGGGAGTTGCGTGCCGGGAGGGATCGTGAAGCGGTATCTCGGCTCCGCGCTGGCCCCGACGGCGGAGAAGCATCAGCTCGGATCGCTGGTCAGCCTGCACCGGCAGGAACGGCCGCTGATCCGCTTCAGGGCCCGCTGGCTGTGGCTGATCCTCGGGGGCCTCTTCGTCGGCCTGCTCTGGGTGCTCTGGGACCAGCAGTACTCCCGCTACCACCAGTACAGCCTCTACCCCGACGGCGCGTACTTCGCCTTCGTCGCCACGCTGCACATCCTCGGCCTGGTGCTGTCCGGGCCGATCGCGGCCCGGCTTCTGCCACCCGACGGGCCGGACCGCTGGGTCGCGCTCTACGAGCACGGCCTGATCGACATCACCCGGCCCTTCTCCGATCCCTCCGGCGGGATGCCCGAACACGACCTGATCGTTCGCCCGGTGCGGTTCGAGCAGATCCAGCGGGTCGACCAGAGCCGGGAATCCGTCGGCATGATGCCGGCCGGGATGGCCCGCACCGTGACCGCCACCGGCGCCGCCGCGCGAATCGTCGCCGAACGCGACGGCAAACCGCTGGTCCTGGAATACCACGGCTACCGCCATCAGGACCGGTTCGTCGACGCCATCCGAGCCCGCCGGGCGGGTGGGCCGAGCCCTCGGTCCGAGGCGGCGATGCGCCGCAGCGGGGCGGTCTTCGGCAACCTGGCCGTGATGCAGGGCGGGCTCTCCGTCGTCGACGGCAGGGGGCTGGGCCCCGGCGAGCAGTCGACGCTGCGCTGGGCCGAGGTGGTCCGGGTGCACGAGTCGGACGACGGCACCCTCTCCATCTACCGGCAGGGCCGCCCCGGCGAGCGTCCGGGTGAGCCGGACACCTCGATGCGCTGGTACTCCGGGATCGTGCCGGAGACGTCGGAGGCCGCCGCTCTGATCGCCACGATGCGCAACAAGGCGCTCTCCTGACGTACCCGGATCTCGGGCCGCGACGGACGGCAACCACCGGTCCGATGGGGAGCCGGACCTCCGCTCAGAGTTCCGGCGGGGTGAGGGTGCCGACCACCGACTCCAGCGCGGCGCCGACCCGGTACATCCGGTCGTCCGCCATTGTCGGCGCCATGATCTGCAACCCGACCGGCAGCCCCTCGGAGAGCCCGCACGGCACCGAGATGCCGGGCCCGCCGTACAGGTTGGTCGGGATGGTGAACAGGTCCGCCAGGTACATCTGGTACGGGTCCGACGTACGCGAGCCGAACGGGAACGCCACGAACGGGGTGGTCGGCGAGATCAGCACGTCGACCTGCTCGAACGCGGTGGTGAAGTCCTGGGTGATCAGGGTCCGCACCTTCTGCGCCTGCCCGTAGTAGGCGTCGTAGTAGCCCGACGACAGGGCGTACGTGCCGAGCATGATCCGCCGCTTGACCTCCGGCCCGAAGCCGGCGTCCCGGGTCAGCGACATGACCTCCTCCAGCGAGTGCACGCCGTCGTCACCGACCCGCAGCCCGAACCGCACCCCGTCGAACCGGGCCAGGTTCGAGGAGCACTCACTCGGCGCGATCAGGTAGTACGCCGGCAGCGCGTACTGGAAGTGCGGGCAGGAGACCTCGACCACCTCGGCCCCGAGCTTCGTCAGCGCATCGACCGCTTCCCGGAACACGGCCAGCACGCCCGGCTCGGCACCCTCGCCGGAGAACTCGGTGACCAGGCCGAGCCGTACCCCGGTGAGATCACCGGTGGCGCCGGCCCGCGCGGCGGCGACCACGTCCGGCACCGGCAGCGGGATCGAGGTGGAGTCGCGCGGGTCGTGCCCGCCGATGGCCGCGTGCAGCAGCGCCGCGTCCAGCACGGTACGGGCACACGGGCCGGGGGTGTCGAGCGAGGACGAGAACGCCACCAGGCCGTACCGGGAGGTGCCGCCGTAGGTCGGCTTGGCCCCGACGGTGCCGGTGACCGCGCCCGGTTGCCGGATCGAGCCCCCGGTGTCCGAACCGATCGCCAGCGGCGCCTCGTACGCGGCCAGCGCGGCGGCGCTGCCCCCGCCGGAGCCGCCCGGGATCCGGCCCAGGTCCCACGGGTTCCCCGTCGGCCCGTACGCCGAGTACTCCGTGGAGGAGCCCATCGCGAACTCGTCCATGTTGGTCTTGCCGAGCATCACCGTGCCGGCGGCGCGGAGCCGCTGCACGATCGTCGAGTCGTAGGGCGGGCGCCAGTTCTCCAGGATCTTCGATCCGACCGTGGTCGGTACGCCCTTGGTGGTGAGCACGTCCTTGACCGCCACCGGCACCCCGGCCAGCGGTCCGAGTTCCTCCCCGGCCGCACGCCGGGCGTCGACCGCTCGGGCCGACTCCAGCGCCCCTTCGGTGTCGACGTGCAGGAAGGCGTTCACCCGCTCGTCCACCGCCGCGATCCGGTCCAGGTGGGCCTGGGTCACCTCGACCGCGGACGCCTCGCCGGAGGCGATGACGGCCGCGATCTCGGTCGCGGTCATCCTGGTCACGTCAGCCATGGTGGTCACGCCTTCCCTTCGGAGTCCGCCGGGCCCTCACCGCGCGGACTCGGCGGCTCGTCCTCGTCCAGGATGCGCGGCACCCGGAACCGGTCCTCCTCGCTGTCCGGCGCCCCGGAGAGCGCCTCGGCCCTGGTCAGGCCGGGCACCACCACGTCCTCGCGAAGCACGTTCGTCAGCGGTACGGAGTGTGTGGTGGGCGGGACGTCGGCGGCTGCCACCTCACCGACCCGGGCGACGGCCTGCAGGATCACGTCGAGCTGGCCGGCAAAGGTTGCCAGTTCCTCTTCCGTGACGGCGAGCCGCGACAGCCGCGCCAGGTGCGCGACCTCCTCGCGGGAGATGGCGGACATCGGTGCCCCCTTCATGCCTTAGGCGTCTACGCGGCTCACGCCGACGTCTTCCCGGCGCAGCGTGGCACGCGCGCCGTGACCCGAGCGAGTCTATTTGTGACCCCGACCGCCGCCGTCCCCGGCTCCCCCGAAGATCCTCCGGGCGTGGGTGCCATGGCTCACTCCACGCTCGGATGCAACCCGGCGATCGACTCGGCCGGCCCCGGCCGGACCGGGGCCTCCACGGCCTCGATCAGCACCGTCGGTGGCTCCACCGACTCCACCGGAAGATCGACCCGGGCCGCCGGTGCTGCCTCCGGCGCGGCTCGCCGGTCGGCCCGGGCCGCGCCGCCCCCACTCGGGCTGATCGGCCGGTACCGGGCCAGCCAGGTGACCAGGTCCTCCGCCGGCATCGGCCGGGCGAAGAACCAGCCCTGGGCCGCGTCGCAGCCCGCCGCGTGCAGCAGCCGCCAGGTGCGCTCGTCCTCCACCCCCTCGGCGACGACCCGCAACCCGAGGGCTCCGGCCAGCTCGATCACCGACCGGACGATCGCCGCGTCGTCGGCGTCGGCCGCCATCCCGAGTACGAACGACCGGTCGACCTTCACCTCCGCCAGTGGCAGCCGGCGCAGGTGCTGCATCGAGGAGTAGCCGGTGCCGAAGTCGTCCAGCGCGATCGCCACCCCGATCCGGTCCAGTCGGGTGATGGTGGCGAGGACCCGGCGCGGATCCGCCATCAGCGCCCCCTCGGTCATCTCCAACTGGATCCGTGACGGCGGTACGCCGTACTGGGCGAGTCGTTCGGCGATCTGGTCGGCGATCTCCCCGGTGTGCAGGTCGCGGACGCTGACGTTGACCGCGGCCCGCAGTTCCAGCCCGGCGGCGGCCCACTTCGCCAGTTGCTCCACGACGTCGTCGATGACCCGGCGGGTCAGCAGCCGCATCACCGCGCTCTGCTCCGCGACCCGGATCAGCTCCTCCGGGTCGACCATGCCGCGCCGGGGGTGCCGCCAGCGCAGCAGCGCCTCCACCCCGATCACCTCACCGGTGTCGATCGCGACCTGGGGCTGGTAGTAGAGGGTGATCTCGCCCGCGTCGCCGCCGGCCACGGCGGAGGTCGACGCAGTGGCGTCGCCGTCGGACGGGCCCGCCCCGGCGGGCGGCGGGGCGGTGCCACCGGTCTCCAACACCCGGCGCAGGTCGGCCAGCAGGCTCAACCGCTCGGCGGAGTTGTGGTCGGATTCCGCGGCGTAGACCGCCACCGGATCGCCACGGTGTTTCGCGTCGTACATCGCCACGTCGGCGTGCCGCATCAGGGTGGCGAAGTCGGCGCCGTGCTCGGGGTAGAGCGCGATCCCGATCGACCCGCCGACGTCGAGCGGCAGCCCGTCCAGCGGAACCGGCTCGGTCAGGGCTCCGACGATCCGGTCGGCGAGTTGGCGGGCGTCGTCCACCCCGCACAGCCGGGTCGCCACGATGGCGAACTCGTCGCCGCCGAGCCGGGCGATCACGTCCTGCGGGCGTACCACGGCGGTCAGCCGGTGGGTGACCTCGACCAGCAGGCGGTCACCGACCGCGTGCCCGAGGGCGTCGTTGACGTGCTTGAACCGGTCCAGGTCGAGTAGCAGCAGCGCCAGCTGGCCGCCCGGCGCCTCCTTGCCGGCCAACTCGGCATGGATCGACAACTGCTCGGTGACCGCGTCGAGCAGCGCCTTGCGGTTGGCCAGCCCGGTCAGCGGATCCAGCCGGGCGAGCTGCTCCCGTTCGGCCGAGAGCCGGGCCATCCGGGAGACCGCGTAGAGCGGCAGCACGATCATCGGAATCAGCGCGGCGCTGGACCGGGCGGCGGCGACCAGCACCGGGCCGAGCAGCAGCAGGGATCCGGTGGCGAGTAGCTCGAAGCCGAGCCCCTGCCGGATCCGGGACCGCCACCGGCCGCCGAAGCGCATCCGTACGGCGGTGGCGACGAGGCCGTGGTTGACGGTCAGCCAGGCGGCTCCGGCGCCGATGGCGATGGCGACGTCGACCAGCCGCAGCTGGCTCTCGGACCCGGGCCCACCGTGGGGGGTGAGCCGGATGACCACGTCGGCCGCGGCCAGGGAGCAGGCGTACTGGCCGATGTTGAAGATCGTCCGCCAGGCGGCGTACCGCATCCGCCAGCCGGAGACCACCACCGCCGCCGCCTGTACGGCGATCGCCGGCCCGAGTCCCCATTCGAGCCCGATCGCAAAGGTGAAGCAGATCGACGGGAAGACGGACTGGCTCTGCCGCTCGCCGTGCGGGCTGAACGGACGGGCGTCGAAGGTGACCGCGAGCACCGCCATCAGCCAGAACGCCACGGGCAGCTCGGGAATCTGCGCGGGCAGCCCGCTGAGCGGGACGGCGGAAACTCCGGCGGCCAGGCCGACGACCACCCAGACGAAACCGAAGAACGGCGCCGTCCGATTCGGAGGGACGGAGTTCCGCAGCACGGCGGCCTCCATGGGACCTCCCGAGCCTTTCGGTCCAGGGCGCGGCCGGTACCGCGCGGCATGCCTCCCATGAAACGCCCTGACCCATGCCGCGCGGGGGGCGACAGACGCGAATCGGGTCGAGTCGTGACTAACTTGAAATACTGCGCATCTTGCTTGGGTGCCTTTGTTGACGGAGAGCTGATTACTCAATCACTAATCGTTACTTATTGCGAGCCTACCTGCCGCTTCGGGACCCTCCCCGAGCAGCGCGGCGAAGCCCGCCTCGTCGAGCATAGGCACCTTGAGTGCCGCGGCCTTCTCCGCCTTCGAACCCGGATTCTCGCCGACCACCACGAAGTCGGTCTTCTTCGAAACCGAACCGCTCACCTTGCCGCCCTGGGCCTGCACCGCCTCCGCCGCCCGGTCCCGGGTGAAGCCCGAGAGGGTCCCCGTCACCACCACGGTCAGACCCTCCAACGGGCGCGGCCCCTCGGCGACGCGCTCCTCCGCCATCCGTACGCCGGCCTCGGCCCACTTCCGCACCACCTCCCGGTGCCAGTCGACCGCCAGCCACTCCCGCAGGCCGGCCGCGATCGTCGGGCCGACACCGTCCACGGCCGACAGTTCCGCCTCGCTCGCCGCCTCGATCGCCGCCATCGAGCCGAACTCCCGGGCCAGCGCCTGGGCCGCAGTGGGGCCGACGTGCCGGATCGACAGCGCCACCAGCACGCGCCAGAGTGGCCGCTGCTTCGCCTCCGCGAGGCTGTCCAGCAACTTACGCGCGTTGCTGCCCAGGCTGCCGTCCTTCTTGACGAAGAAGGGCACCCGGGCGAGCCGCTCGGAGTCGAGCCCGAACAGGTCACCCTCGTCGGGGATCTCCGCCGAGTCGAGCAGCGCACCCGCCGCCTTGAAGCCGAGCACCTCGATGTCGAGCGCCTCCCGGCTGGCCAGGTAGAAGATCCGCTCACGAAGCTGGGCTGGACAGGTCCGGGTGTTCGGGCACCGGATGTCGACGTCGCTCTCCTTGGCCGGCGCCAGCTCGGTGCCGCAGGCCGGGCAGTGGGTCGGCATCACGAACCGGCGGGCATCGGCGGGACGCAGGTCCACGATCGGCCCGAGCACCTCCGGGATCACGTCGCCCGCCTTGCGTACCACCACCGTGTCGCCGATCAGCACGCCCTTGCGCTCCACCTCGTGCGCGTTGTGCAGGGTCGCCCGAGCCACCGTGGAGCCGGCCACCTTGACCGGTTCGAGTTCGGCGAACGGGGTGACCCGGCCGGTCCGACCGATGTTGACGGCGATGTCGAGAAGCCTGGTGGTCACCTCCTCCGGCGGGTACTTGTAGGCGATCGCCCACCGGGGCGCCCGGCTGGTCGAGCCCAGCCGGCCCTGGATGGCGACCGGGTCGACCTTGATCACCACACCGTCGATCTCGTGCTCGACGTCGTGCCGGTGCTTCGCGTAGTAGTCGATGTAGCCCTGGATCCCGGCCAGGTCCGGCACGACCCGCCAACGGGAACTGGTCGGCAGCCCCCAGGCCTTCAGCGCCGCGTACGCCTCGGACTGGGCCACCGGCTCGAAGCCCTGGCGCGCTCCGAGACCGTGCACGACCAGCCGCAGCGGTCGGGACGCGGTGATCCGGGGATCCTTCTGACGCAGGCTCCCCGCCGCGGCGTTGCGGGGATTGGCGAACGGCGGCCGGCCCTGCTCGACCAGGCCGGCGTTGAGGTCGGCGAACGCCTCGACCGGGAAGTAGATCTCGCCGCGCACCTCCAGCAGCTCGGGGACCGGGTCGGTACCGTCGGTCAGCCGCTCCGGCACCTCCCGGATGGTCCGGACGTTCGCGGTGACGTCCTCGCCGGTCCGGGTGTCGCCCCGGGTGGCGGCCCGGACCAGCCGACCCCGTTCGTACGTCAGGTTGATCGCCAGCCCGTCGACCTTCGGCTCGCACAGGTAGTCGACCGGGCCTCCGGCGTCCCGCTCGATCCGCTCCACCCACCCGGCCAACTGCTCCGGGGCGAACGCGTTGTCCAGCGACATCATTCGTTCGACGTGGGCGACCGGGGTGAACAGCGTAGAGAAGGTGCCCCCGACCCGCTGGGTCGGTGACTCCGGGGTACGCAGCGCGGGAAACCTGTTCTCCAGCGCCTCCAGCTCACGCAGCAGCTCGTCGAATTCGGCGTCCGAGACGATCGGCGCGTCGAGCACGTAGTAGCGGTACTGATGATCGGTGATCTCGGTACTCAGTGCGGCGTGCCGCTCCCGGGCCCCCGCCGTCGGCTCCGCGCCGGCCGCCGCCTCCTGTGCGGCGCTGACCTGCTGCGGGATCGCTTCCTCAGACACCGTCGACCTCCGTGATCGCGCTCCCCGCAACCGTAACCGTCCGGCCCGACCCGCACACCCGGCCGACGGAACCGCCTCCGGCACAAGCGCACCGGCGCGGGCCGGGCTACCCGCCCCGGTCCAGCTCGGCGTAGAGCTCGGCGATCGCCGAGAGCGCCCTGGCCGGGGGCACGCCGACGCCCCCGGTGTGGTCCTCGATGTTCCGGACGACCCGTTCGTACTCGTCGAGCGCGACCACCCGCTCGCCGATCCCGCGATAGCTGTCGGCGAGCAACAGCCGGCAGTTGTCCGCCCACTCGATCCCGGCCGGATCACCGGTCTCGCGCAGCCGGTCCAACCAGTCCGTGACTCGCAGGCCCGCGTCGACCGCCTCGGCGAACCGGCCGTCGGCGTGAGCGGCGACGACCAGGTGGTACCACAGCTCCGCGCCGTCCTGCCCCGTCGATGCCGCCAGCCCGACCGCCTCGTAGAGGTCGTCGACCGCCTCGGCGGCCCGTCCGGCGTCGATGAGCCGCCGGCCACGCAGATAACGCAGGTGTCCGCGAAGCCGATCGATCGACTCCACGGCCGGCGCCGCCAGCTGCCGGTCGACGAAGGCGGCGAACTCCCGCTCGGCTCCGGCCCGAACGGCGCCGATCCGGAGCTGCTCGACGGCCTCCACCGCCCGCTGCCCGGCCGACGCGGCGACGAAGGACTCGGTGGCCGAGGTGGCCAGCTCGATCACCTGCCGGGGATCGGCGAGGTCGGCGTTCCGCCACGTCGCCTCCAGGCCGGCGACCACGCCGACGACCAGCGGATCGCCGGACCGCGTCGCGTGTGCCTCGGCCCGCCGCAGCGCGGCGTACGCCTCGTCGCGGCGCCCCTGGCCGGCCAGAACGTGCGCCAGCCAGTGCTCGCCCCAGGCGCGGGCCCACTCGGACCCGTCGTCGCGCAGCCCCGCCACGGCCTCCGCCGTCAACGCCACGCCCTCCTCGGCACGTCCGTCGTACGCCACCCAGAGGCCGAGCCAGCAGCGGGTGAGCAGGGACCGCTGACGGTCGCCGTACCGCTGGTGCACCTCGGCCGCCCAGCGCAACCCGGACTCGGTCTCCGGGCTCTGGAAAAACATCGCCCGCAACTCCACCGCACGGGCCGCCAGCCGCTCCGGCAGGTCCCCGACGGCAGCCAGGCAGGCCCGTGCCTCGTCGGGTTCGCAGCGGTGGTTGTGCCACTCCGCCCGGTCCAGCACCTGCTCGTCGGAGAGGCCGGGCGGCGGCAGCAGGCCGACCCGTCGACGGCTGCCCTGCCGGAGCGGCACGAAGTCGGCCACCGGCTCTGCCACGAGCCGCGCCCTGATCCGGTCGCCGTACGCGGTGCTGCCGTTGCGGGTGTCGAACCGGGCGGCCAGGTCCAGGGCGATCCCCCGGGTCCGGTCGTGCAACGCCTCGAAGGAGACCGGCCCCCGGCCGTCACCGAGGTCGATCAGCGTCCCGCCCCGGCCGAGCGCCATCAGCCGCCCGGTCAGCACCGCGACGGCGGTGGCGAACTCCAGCTTGCCGCTCGGCCGTTCGAACGCGTCGAAGCCCTCCATCAGCCCCAGCAGATCGATCCCGGCGTCCTCGTTGCCGGTGTGCGCGTAGAACTCGACCAGCATCCCGAGGTACTCGTAGCGGTGCGCGCCCTGGGCCATCGCCCGCCGGATCCGCCGCTCGACCAGCGCCGCCTTCCGGTGCTCGCCGGCCCGGACCAGCGGCAGCAGCATCAGGCACTGGACCGGCACCGCCGGCTCGGTGAACCGCCGCCCACCGGAGAGCACCGGCTCGGCAAGGGCGTACGCCCGGGCCATCGACGCCGCGTCGCCGCGCAGCACCAGTCGTTCGAGGTCGGCCTCGAAGTCCCACACGTCGTCCGGGTCCGGTCCACCGGCCGCGATCCACTGCCGGTACGCCCGCTCCTCCGCATCCCAGTCGCCGATCATCTGGGCCAGCCGGCGTCGCGCCGCGTACAGGCCGCGGGAGCTGTGCCCGGCTGCCCGGAGCCGTTGTTCCAACTCCTGGTGGGTGTCGTGGATCTGCCGCAGCGGGATGTCCGGGAAGTCCGCCATGGACTGGGCGGTGAAGGTGAGCCACCGGACCAGGTCGGTCACCTCGGCCGGGCCGAACTCCCAGGGCCGGAGGTCGAACTCGCGCAGGCACTGGTCGAACAGCGGGAACGCCCGCTCCCACTGACCGTCCTGGCAGTACGCATCGGCGACCAGGCGGCGCGCGACAGAGGCGAGCTTGGCGTGGCCGCCGATGTCCGCGCGCCACATGATGTCCTCGAGCAGCGCCGTCCGCGCCGGTCCGGGTGCCATGTGGTCGGTTCCGGCGAGCAGTGTCCACAGTCCGGCCTCGGTGCCGCTCATCGGACCTTCCCCGCCATGATCGGCCCAACCGGCGGACGCGTTCCCCGATTGGCCGCCATGCCCAGAGGATCTTAGGCGATCCGGCCGAACGCCGGGTCCGCCCACACAGGAGGCGGGCTCGCTCAGTCCCAGGCGGTGCCGAGGGCGGTGAGCTGGTCGGCGTACTCGATCCGGTCGGGCCAGTCGATCGGCCAGGCCGCCATGCCGTACGCCGCACCGACGAAGGCGCCGGCCAGGCAGGCGATGGAGTCCGAGTCTCCGGAGGTCGTGGCGGCGCGGGCCAGTGCCGAGACCGGGTCGTCGTGGTGCCGGACGGCGCAGAGCAGCGCGGTGGCCAGGGCCTCCTCGGCGATCCAGCCCGCTCCGGTGGCCTCGCACGGATCGGTGCCGTCGTCGGGCCGGGCCAGCGCCGAGTCGAGCCGGTCCAGCACCGACAGGCACTCGTCCCAGCCCCGAGAGATGAAGCTCGTCGGGTCGTCGACCGCGGGCCGCTGCCACAGGTCGCCCAACCAGTCCGCCCGGTAGACCGTGCGCTGTTCCTCGGCCCGGCGCCGCAGCAGGCCGGGGAGGTCGGGCAGGGCCGCGCCGTCCCGCAACACCCGGACGGCGTACGCGGTCAGCTCGCTCGCGGCGAGCCCGGTCGGATGCCCGTGGGTCAGTCCGGCCTGTAGCTGGGCGACCCCGGCGAGGGTGTCCAGGTCGTATCCGGGCACCAGTCCGACGGGCGTGACCCGCATGTTGGCCCCGCAACCCTTCGAGCCGGCGATCGTCGCTTCCTGCCAGCGCAGCCCCTCGGCCAGCCCGCCGCAGGCCCGCAGGCAGGTCATCCCGGGCGCACGATTGTTCTCCGGGCTGTTTGCCCAGGCCACGAAGTTCTGCCGGAGCAACGGCTCCAGCACCTCCGGGGTGGTCGCCGTGCCGGCCTCGTGCAGCGCCCAGCCGACCGCCAGGCCCAGCTGGGTGTCGTCGGTGACCCGGGCCGGCTCCCCGACCAGGTCACGCGGGCCGCCCGGCCCGTACCGCCGCTCGATCTCGGCCAGCGGCAGGAACTCGGTCGGCGCCCCGAGGGCGTCCCCGTAGGCCAGTCCGAACAGCGATCCGGAGGCGCGTCGCACGTCGACAGGGGTGCCCGGCGGACCGGTGACCTGATCAACCATGGCGGCCATCATCCACCAGCCGTCGGGCTGCTGCCACCCGCAGGTCCGACCCCCGGCGACGTACGGCTCACTCGTCCCAGCAGAGGCAGAACGGGTGGCCGGACGGATCGGCGTACACCCGCCAGCCCTCGCCCTGGCCGGGCAGCCGGGTGGCCCCGAGCTTCAACACCTGCGCCTCGGCCGCGTCGATGTCCTCGACGGTCACGTCGAGGTGAAACTGCTGCGGCCGGCTCGGGTCGGGCCAGCGCGGCTCCCGCAGGTTTTTCGCCCGTTGGAAGGCGAGCCGGGGATGCTGGCCGGGTCCTCCTCCGACCACGGTCCAGCCGTCCTCGTCGTCGGCGCCGGAATCGTCGACCGGCAGGCCGAGCAGTTCGGAGTAGAAGCCGGCGAGGGCGCGCGGGTCCGGACAGTCGATCACCACGGTGCGTAGTCGACCAATCATTCCCTCATCCTGCCGCGCCGGTACGACGAAAACCTACTCCTCGGCGAGTCGCCGGCCCGCGTCCCGGCAGGCGGTGAGCACGGTCCGGGCGTACCCGTCGGAGGCACCGGCCAGCCCGCAGGCCGGAGTCACGACGACCTGTTCCGCCAGCTGGGCCCGGGGGAAGCCGAGCCGGTCCCAGACCTGGCGTACCCGCTCGGCGACCTGGGCCGACGACGGCTCCTGGCCGGACGGCGGAGGCAGCGTCGGTGCCGCCCCGGCGAACAGCCCGAGGCCCGCGTCGATCGCCTCACCGACCGGATCGAGCCGGTCCACCAGTTGCAGGTCGAGCGCGACCGCGACAGCTCCGGTGGACCGGATCAGTTCCAGCGGTACGTCCGGCGCGCAGCAGTGCACGACGACCGGTACGCCGACCGCCTCGACGACGGTCCGGAGCAGTCCGGTGGCGGTGCTCGACTCGATCGGCCGGTACGCCCCCAGCCCGCTCTCGGTCGGAATTCGTCCGGCCAGTACGGCGGGCATCGTCGGCTCGTCGAGCTGGAGCAGTACCGTGGCCCGGGGCAGCCGGCGGCGTACCTCGGTCACGTGCGCCCGCAGCCCGTCGGCGAGCGACTCGGTGAGGTCCCGGACCGCGCCCGGATCCCGGAGCATCCGCCCGCCGACCGGCCGTTCCAGGCCGGCTGCCAGGGTGAGCGGCCCGGCCGCCTGAACCTTGAAGGTGCCGGTGAACTCGCCGGCCTGCTCGGTCATCTGGTCCAGGTCGCGCTCCAGGAAGTCGAGGGCGCGGCGCAGGTCCCGACCCGGGCGTCCGGCGATCCGCCACCGGGCCGCGTACAGCTCGACCGGCAGGTCCACCAGCAGCCCGGCGGTCCGTCCGATCAGGTCGGCGCCGGGTCCCCGCGCGGGCAGTTCGGGCAGGTGCGGCAGGGCCAGCTCGCCCAACACGATCCGCTGCGCCTCGGCGATGTCGGTGCCGGGCATCGATCCGATGCCGGTCGCCGCCCCGACCGGCCACGGCCATTTCCGATCCGCGGCCTGCTGTTGCTCGGTCACCTGCTGTTGGTCGGTCACCTGGGCAGGTTAGCCCCGGAGCCGGCCGCTGCGGGCAGCCGGGCCCGGGAAGGTCGGTGTCGGCTCAGACCGACCCGTCGCCCACCGCCGGGCTGCGCAGACCGTTGGCGAGATCGGTCAGTACGGCGAGAAGTTGCTCGGCGCTGGTGCTGGTCAGGCTGGCGACAGTCTCGTCCGCGAGTTCCTGCCACAGCGCCTTCAGCGGCGCGATGACGGCCCGTCCCTCGTCGGTCAGCGCGACCACGACCGCCCGGGCGTCCTCGGTCGAGGAGCGCCGGCTCAGCAGACCCGCCGCCTCCAGTTTGCGCACCATCAGGGTGATGCTGGGGGGCTCACAGCCGGCCCCGACGGCCAACTGCTTCTGGGTCTGCGGCCCGTACGCGTCGAGCAGCAGCAGGACCGCCTCGTGCCCCGGATGCAGCCCGAGTTCGGCCAGTTTCGCCGCGGCACGGGCCCGGTGCCGGATGGCGATCACCCGGATCGCTCCGTTGAGCGCGTCGGCCTGTTCGTACTCCACCGTGGACCTCCGGGTTGCGCCAGAAACTAGTTATGCACATAATCTTTATGTGGTTAACTAATTCTCCCACCGACTTCCTGGAGACACTATGAGAGCCGTGGCGTTCACCTCCTTCGGTGGCCCAGAGGTACTGTCCGTCGTCGACGTCGCCCGGCCCGAACCGCTCGCCGGTCAGGTCCGGATCCGGGTCCAGGCCGCTCCCGTACAACCCGCCGACCTGGCCGTACGATCCGGAGCCTTCGGCCCGATGGTGCCGCCGGGACCGACGTACGTTCCCGGCTGGGACGTCGCCGGCGTCGTCGACGCGGTCGGCCCCGGAGTCGAGGACCTCGGCCCAGGAGTCGAGGACCTCGGCCCCGGCCAGCCGGTGGTCGGGCTCTCCGACTGGCTCGCCACCCGGGTCGGCACCCACGCCGAGTTCGTCGTGCTGCCCGCCACGGCGCTGGCTCCCGCCCCGGCCCGGGTGACTCCGCAGGAGGCGGCGACCCTGCCGGCCAACGCCCTCACCGCCGTCCAGGCCCTGGACCTGCTCGGCCTCGCCCGAGGGCAGACCCTCGCGATCACCGGCGCCGGCGGCGCGGTCGGCGGATACGCCGTCGAGCTGGCCCGGTTGCGTGGCATCCGGGTGCTGGCGATCGGCTCGGCACCGGACGAGCGGTTCCTGACCTCGCGCGACGCCCGTTACGTACCCCGGAGCGACGACCCGGCCGGCGCCCTGCGCGCGATCACGCCCGACGGTGTCGACGGGCTGCTCGACGCCGCCGTGCTCGGCACCGCCGTGCTCGGAGCGGTCCGCGACGGCGGGGTGTTCGTCAGCGTCATACCGCCGGCCACACCGCCGGCCGAGCGCGGCATCCGGATGGAGATCGTCGGCCTGCACAGCGACGGCGCCCAGCTCCGCGAGCTGGTCCGGCTGGTCGAGCGGGGTCACCTCACTCTCCGGGTCGCCGACGTCCTGCCCTTCGAGCAGGCGTCCGAGGCGCACGCCCGGTTCGCCAAGGGCGGCCTGCGGGGCCGAATCGTACTGGTGCCATAACCCGTCGGCGGGCCGGCGGCGCATCCCGACCGTCAGGTGGTGTGCCGCCGCTCCTCAGCCCGGCGCTCCTCGCGGTGTTCCTCCGCCCACCGCTCGGTCACCTGCCGCTCCTCGACCGGCCGCTCCGTCGCCCGCCGCTCCGCCGCCCGCCGCTGCTCGGCCCGGGCCTGACGTGCCTCGGCCCGGAACGTGTAGGCCAGCACCACGGCAAGCAGGACGACGTTGGTGACGATCCCCACGACCAGCGGCGGAAGCCGGATCAGGCCGGGGCTGCTGGCGAGCAGGACCAGCAGGCCCGTGATCGACCGCCACGTGTACCGCGCCCACAGCAGCAGGCTCATCAGGATCCGCCCGGTGAGGAACAACCCGGTTCCGCCGATGATCGCCGCCGACCAGGCCGCCCGGGTCTCACCGAGCGGATGGGTGATCATCACCTCGGCGCCGACCGCGGTGAGGACCGTCCCGGCGATCATGATCGCGTGACAGTAGGCCGCGAGGACGGCCCCGCGGGGCTGGTTCTCCTCGATCGCTCCGCCGAGCCGGCTACTGGCCGGCACGAAGTACATCCACAGCAGCAGCCCGGCATTCACGAAGGTGACGGCGAACATGACCGTCTCGACCGGGTCGAGGCGGTCCCGGCTGTACGCCATCCCCATCACCAGGAAGATCTCGCCCAGGGCGACGATGAAAACCTGCTGGTAGCGCCCCGACAGATGCTCGCCGATCACCCGCAACTGTGCCGAGGGCAGGCGGCCCAGCCTCGGCACCGGCCAGCCCAGCGCGGCGCTGGCGTAGTCCAGCACGACGGCCAGCGCCCAGAGGGCCAGCCGGGCCGTGCCCGACATGAGTGCGCCGACGATCCATGGGATCGTGGACAGCCCGAACCAGATCGCGACCAGGAGGGTACGTCGCTGCACCGGATGACCGCGTAGTGCCGGCATGAGCAGCGCGGCCCGACCGAGATGGATCGCCGCATAGGCACCGGCGAAGACGAGCCCGTGCTCGCCGAAGGCCCTCGGAACGGCGGCGGCCATCAGCAGGCCGAGGAACATCACGCCGAGGACGAGCGTCCGGATGATCGGCTCGTTGGGGTTGTACCAGTCCGTCGACCAGGCGGTCGCGACCCACACCCACCAGGCGGCGGCGAACAGGATCGCCGTTTCGCCGACGTTGAGCCAGTCGAGGTTGCGGACCAGCCGCGCCGACATCGTCATCAGCGTCACGATGAAGGCCAGGTCGAAGAAGAGTTCGAGGAAGGACGCCTGGCGCGAGTGCTCGCGCTGACGCAAGAGCCGTGCCGGCCGCTGCCCTGCCACCAATCCGCCCGCCCCGCGTGGTCCGCCCCGGTATTCGTACCACGCCCCACCAGGCCGGATCCCACCAACCGCCCATTCCGCCCCCGCCGCGCAGGAGCGTTAAAAAGGGGCCCTTCTTCTACAGAAAACGATAAGAAGGGGCCCTTCCTTACATGATGGTGGCGGAGCCGAGGACGACGTCGCCAGCGGGGTCGGGGCGGTACGCCACGATCGCCTGGCCGGCGGCCACGCCGCGGACCGGGCGGTGCAGGTCGGCGTGCAGGGTGCCGTCGTCGGTGAGGTGGACGGTGGCGGGGACGACCTGGCCGTGGGCGCGGAGTTGGACTTCGCAGCTTATGGGGGTGGTGGGGAGGGGGGCGGTGGGCCAGACCGGGCGCTCGGCGCTGACCGTGGAGACTTCCAGCGCCTCGGCGGGGCCTACCGTCACGGTGTTGGTCTTCGGGGTGATCGAGAGCACGTAGCGGGGCCGCCCGTCCGGGGCGGGTACCCCCAGCGCCAGTCCCTTGCGCTGGCCCACCGTGTAGGCGTACGCGCCGGAGTGGGCGCCGAGCACCGCGCCGGTACCGGCGTCGACGATGTCGCCCGGAGCCTCGCCCAGCCGGTTGGCGAGGAAGCCCCGGGTGTCGCCGTCGGCGATGAAGCAGATGTCGTGCGAGTCGGGCTTCTCGGCGACCGCCAGGCCACGCCGGGCCGCCTCCGCGCGTACCTGCGCCTTGGTCGAGTCGCCGAGCGGGAAGACCGACCGGTCCAACTGCTCGCGGGTGAGCACCGCCAGCACGTACGACTGGTCCTTGGCCTCGTCGACACTGCGTCGCAGCAGCCCGTCCGGGCCGAGCCGGGCGTGGTGGCCGGTGACCACCGCGTCGAAGCCGAGCGCCACCGCCCGGTCCAGCACCGCCGCGAACTTGATCTTCTCGTTGCAGCGCAGGCACGGGTTCGGGGTACGGCCGGCGGCGTACTCGGCGACGAAGGTCTCCACCACGTCTTCGTGGAACCGGTCGGCCAGGTCCCAGACGTAGAACGGGATCCCGAGCACGTCCGCCGCGCGCCGGGCGTCCCGGGAGTCCTCCAGCGTGCAGCAGCCCCGGGCGCCGGTGCGGTAGGTCTGCGGGTTACGCGCCAGCGCCAGGTGTACCCCGGTCACGTCGTGGCCGGCGTCCACCGCCCGCGCGGCGGCGACCGCCGAGTCGACCCCGCCGGACATCGCTGCCAGTACCTTCACCGGTTCATCCCTTCCACCCTCCGAGCGTAACCGGCCCGGCCGCGGGCCCGACCCGGCCGTCAGGGCGGTGCTCAGCTCCGGGCGGACTTGACCGCGCCGGCCCGGCGGGCCCGCTCGACCACGGCAGGCAGCACGGCGACCAGCGCGTCGACGTCTTCGGCGGTCGAGGTGTGGCCGAGCGAGAACCGCAGCGAGGAGCGGGCGCGGTCGTCGTCGGCACCCATCGCGAGGAGTACGTGCGAGGGCTGCGCCACCCCGGCGGAACAGGCCGATCCGGTCGAGCAGGCGATCTCCTGCGCGTCGAGCAGCAACAGCAGGGCGTCGCCCTCGCAGCCGGGGAAGGAGAAGTGCGCGTTGCCGGGCAGCCGGCCCACCGGATCGCCGTTGTAGAGCGCCTCCGGCACCGCCTGCCGGACCCGGGCCACCAGGTCGTCGCGGAGTGCGGCGACCCGGGCGGCGTACTCCTGCTGGGTCTTCACCGCGGCCTCGACCGCGACGGCGAAGGCCACGATCCCGGCGGCGTCGAGCGTGCCGGACCGGACGTCCCGCTCCTGCCCGCCGCCGTGCAGCACCGGCGTGCAGTCCACGTCCCGGCCCAGCAGCAGCGCACCGACCCCGACCGGCCCGCCGAGCTTGTGCCCGGTGACCGTCAACGCCGCCACCCCGCTGGCCGCGAAGTCGACCGGCACCTGACCGACCGCCTGGACCGCATCGGTGTGGAACGGAACCCCGTACGCGGCGGCCACCTCGGCGAGCGCGGCGATCGGCTGGACGGTGCCCACCTCGTTGTTCGCCCACATCGCGGTCACCAGGGCCACCTGCGGGGCGTGCGCGTCGAGAACGGCGGCCAGCCGGTCGGGGTCGAGCCGCCCCGCCTCGTCGACCGGCAGCCAGCTCGCGCTGGCACCCTCGCGCTGGGCCAACCACTCGACGGAGTCGAGCACCGCGTGGTGTTCGACGGCGCTCGCCACCACCTGGAACCGGCTCGGATCGGCGGCCCGACGCGCCCAGAAGATGCCCTTGACCGCAAGGTTGTCGCTCTCGGTACCGCCGCCGGTGAAGACCACCTCGGACGGTCGGGCGCCCAGCGCGGCGGCGACCCGTTCCCGCGACTCCTCCACCCGGCGCCGGGCACACCGTCCGGCGGCGTGCAGTGACGACGGGTTGCCGACCTCGCGAGCGGTCGCGACGTACGCCTCCAATGCTTCTTCGAGCATCGGAGTGGTCGCCGCGTGATCCAGATATGTCATCGCCATCCAGCCTAATGGCAGGGGCCGGACGGCCCACTCGGCCGCCCGGTCGGCTCCGGAGCGAACCGGACCCGACCGGGCACCGAGGGTCACGTACGGCTACCTGCGCTTGCGGATCTCCTCGGCGGCCTGCGGTACGACCTTGAACAGGTCGCCCACCACGCCGAAGTCGGCCAGCTCGAAGATCGGCGCCTCGGCGTCCTTGTTCACCGCGACGATCGTCTTCGAGGTCTGCATGCCGGCCCGGTGCTGGATCGCTCCGGAGATGCCGAGCGCCACGTAGAGCTGCGGGGACACCGTCTTGCCGGTCTGACCCACCTGGAACTGGTGCGGGTAGAAGCCGGAGTCGACCGCCGCCCGCGACGCGCCCACCGCGCCACCGAGCAGGTCGGCCAGCTCCTCGACCAGCTTGAAGTTGTCGGCGTTGCCGACGCCACGACCGCCGGAGACCACCACGGAGGCCTCGGTCAGCTCCGGCCGGCTGCCCTTCTGCTCGGCCACCCGTTCCACCACCCGGGCCAGCCTGTCGGCGTCGCCGAGTGTGACGTCGAGCTGCTCGACGGCGGGCGTGGCCGGGGCGGCGCTCGGGGTCACCGAGTTCGGCCGCAGGGTCACCAGCGGCAGCCCCCGGGTGACCCGCGAGGTGACGATGGTCGATCCGGCGAAGGCCACCTGGGTGGCGGTGCCGTCGGCGGCCAGCCCGACCACGTCGGTGAGCACCCCGTTGTCGAGCTTGACGGCCAGCCGGGCGGCGATCTCCTTGCCCTCCTGGCTCGACGCGAGCAGCACGGCGGCCGGTTCCACCCGCCGGACCAGTTCGGCGAGCACTGTCGCCTTCGGGGCCACCAGGTGACCGTCGATCTCCTCGTGCTCGGCCGCGTAGATCTTCTCCGCGCCGTACTCGCCCAGCTTGTCGGCCAGCGTGGCCACGGCGCCGGGACCACCGAGCACCACCGCCGCCGGGCTGCCCAGCTCGCGGGCGAGGGTGAGCAGTTCGAGCGTGACCTTCTTGACGCCGAACTCCCGGGTGGCTTCGACGACGACGAGAACCTCAGCCATGGTCATTCCTCCTGTTCTCGATGCCGCTCAGACGAACTTCTCGGTGGCGAGGAACTCGACCAGCTTCGCGCCGCCGGTGCCGTCGTCGGCGATCCGTTCGCCGCCGGCCCGGGCCGGGCGTCGGCTGTGTCCCACGACGACGCTGGTGGCACCGGCCAGACCCACCTCGTCGGCGGAGACGCCCAGGTCGGCCAGGGACAGCGTCTGCACCGGCTTCTTCTTGGCGGCCATGATGCCCTTGAAGGACGGGTAGCGGGGCTCGTTGATGGTGTCCCAGACCGAGACCACCGCCGGGGTCGCCGCGGCGACCACCTCGTAGCCCTCCTCGGTCTGCCGCTCCACCGTCAGGTTGGCGCCGTCCACGGTCAGCTTGCGGGCGCCGGTCAGCGCGGCGATGCCGAGCCGTTCGGCGAGCATGTGCGGCAGCACCTGCACCCGGCCGTCGGTCGACTCGGCGCCGCAGAGCACCAGGTCCGCGCCGAGCTGCCCGAGCGCGGCGGCGAGCACCTTGGAGGTCGCCACGGCGCAGGATCCGTGCAGCGCGTCGTCGAGCACGTGTACGGCCTTGTCCGGCCCCATCGACAGCGCCTTGCGGATCGACTCGGCGGCCTTCTCCGGCCCCATGGTGAGCACGGTCACCTCGCCGCCGTGGGCTTCCTTGATCCGCAACGCCTCTTCGATGGCGTACTCGTCCATCTCGTTGATGACGTTGTTTGCCGACCCCCGGTCGACGGTGTTGTCGTCACTGCGCAGGTTGCGGTCCGCGCCCGAGTCGGGCACCTGCTTGACGAGTACGACGATGTTCATCGCGCTTCGACGACCCCTCCTGTTGATGGCGGTCCCCGCTGTCGAGGCGATCCCGCCCGGTTGCTCGGGAGCAGCCTCCCGCGTTCCTTAACGATCGGTCAACCGACGAACGACCGGCCGGCGCACGGGAAGGTGTGGCGTTACTTACGGCTAATGTTACCCGCAAGTAGCTTTGCCTCTCCGGCGCCTCGGGGTGACACAGCTCACCGCGGCGCGGCGGGATCAGTCCGCGGAGTCGAGCGCCTCGCGGACGCTCGCCAGCACCGCCGCCTCGTTGGCGCTGATCCCGTCGTGCGCCCGCGCCACCACCTCGGTCGCGTGCAGCACCGCCGACCGGTAGCTGGCCACCTCACCGGGCGCCTTCGTCCGCAGGATCTCCACCGAACGGCGCAGCGCGGGCAGCACCGTCGCCGGGACGTCGGCCGACGCCCCGCTGGGCAACTGGGGCAGGTTGCCGGTGGTGAGCAACTCCCGGACCAGACCCGTGGTCCGGGCGAACGCGTTCGACGCCGCGAGACTTTCCTTGATCATGGAAAGGGCGCCGGGTTCGGCATTGGACACCAGGTAAACCGCGCCGAACGCGGCACTCTTCAGGGTCGCCCGCTCCTCAGCGCTCAGCGGTTGCGTCACGGGTCGGAGTGTAGACGTACGGCGTGGTGGTGGTGACCGAGACGAGACCGAGCCGCTCCAGAATCGGCCGGCTGTCCTCCGAGGCGTCCACCTGCAACAGATTGAAGCCACGGGCGTCCGCCAGCCGGGCCCGGTAGACGAGCAGCGCCCGGTAGATGCCCCGGCGACGCCAGTGCGGCAGGGTCGACCCGCCCCAGAGAGTGGCGAACCGGGTGCCGGGGACGAAGCGCACCCAGCCCGCGCTGACCAGTTCGTCCCCCGCCTCGGCGACCACGATCGTCAGCGGCGGCTGGTCCAACTCGGCACCGGCGGCCAACTCCCGCTCCAGTCCGTCGGCCAGCCAGCCTCCGTCCGCACCCCAGATCTGCGACTTCAGCTCCGCGATCCGGTCCAGGTCCGCCCGGAAGGTCACCTCACGCAGGCGTACGCCCTCCGGTGGCACCGGCAGCGTCGCCGCCAGTGGCGCGACCGGACCGATCACGACGGTCTCCCGCTCCTCCGGTACGAAGCCGGCGGCCCGCAACCGGTCGGCCAGGTCGGCCGGCTCGTCGTGGCCGTGCAGCTTCCACTCCACCTCCTGGCCCAGCCTGTCGAAGTGGTCCCGTTGCCGCACGATCAGCTCGTCCAGCTCCGCCCCGGCCAGCCCGGCCAGGTCGCGGTAGGTGAGGAAGCCACCCCGGTCGAGTCCCTGGATCCGCAGCAGCGGGCCGTCCCGCTCCACCGTCACGCCCGGCGGAACCGGCTCGGGCACCCGGGCCCGCAACTGGGCGTCGTAGACGGTACGCAGCAGGTCGGCGTCGAGATCAGTCACCCGACCAGGCTAAGGCCGATGTCCATCGGATAATCGCGATCGTGTACCAGGCGATCAGACAGTGGTTCGACCCACGGGAACTGCGCGAGGTGGGCGAGACCCCGGACTACCGGTTCTCGCTCGCCAACGAACGCACCTTCCTGGCCTGGCTGCGGACCGGCCTGGCGCTGATCGCCGGTGGACTGGCCGTCGCGCAGTTCCTGCCTCCGATGCCGATCCCCCACCTGCGTGAGGGGCTCGCCGTGGCACTGCTGCTGCTCGGCGGCACGGTCGCGGTCCGCGCCGTCGACCACTGGGCCCGGACCGAACGCGCCATCCGGCTCGGCCAGGAGCTTCCGGCGTCCCGGTTCCCGGCGGTGCTCGCCCTGCTGGTCGGCCTCGGTGCCGTCCTGCTCGTCATCGCGGTGCTGGTCCAGGCCGCCCGGAACGCATGAGGCCGGAACCCGTACCGGCGGAGCCCCGGCACCCGGACCCCGACGTCGGGCTGGCGACCCTGCGCACCCGGTTGGCCTGGCGGCGTACCGCGTTGGCGGTCGGTGTGGTGGCCGTGCTCACCGCCCGGCTGGCCCTGGCCGGCGGAACGCTCGGCGCGGTGGTCGTCGTCCTGGCCGGTCTGGGTTGGCTGGCGGTACTCGTCGTCACCCTGCCCGGGCTCGGCGGTCCGCTCGCCCGACGGCCGGGTCGGCCCGGTCCGGCGCTGCCGCTGGTCGCCCTCTCCTCGGCCGGTTTCGCCGGACTCGGAGTGCTGCTGGTGCTGGCGTCCATGCGCTGACCCGGCCCGGTACGTCATCATGACCAGATGGTCCGCCTCTACGCGATCCTCGCCATCGGACAACTCATCCTGGCCGTCGTCGCTCTGATCAGCTGCCTCTCGGCCGAGAACGACGAGATCCGGGCACTTCCGCGCTTCGCCTGGGTTCTGATCATCCTGTTCTTCCCCCTGGTCGGCTCGATCGCCTGGTTCGTCGCCGGCCGTCCGGTCCCGGCCACACCGGCGGCCGGTAACCGGCCGGGCGGCGGCACCACCGGCCGGGACCGGCAACGCCCGCTCGCGCCCGACGACGATCCGGAGTTTCTCCGCTCGCTCGACAGCGAGCGGTCGAAGCAGGACCGGGAGCTGCTGGAACGCTGGGAGCAGGACCTGCGCCGCCGGGAGGACAAGTTGCGGGGCGGTGACAGCAGCGACCCGCCCCGTGAGGAGGACAAGCCGGAGGCCTGAGCGCCACCGGCACCGACCCGGGCCAATATTGCCGCCGGCCAGATGACGGCGGCAGGCACAATCGACGGCGTGCAGATCGCCATGCTCGGCCCGCTGGAGGTGACGGCCGACACCGGAACGCCGGTGCCGGTCACCGGCGCCCGGCTACGCCGGCTGCTGATCCTGCTCGCCCTCGACGCCGACCGGGTGGTCGACACCGGCCGGCTGATCGACGGGCTCTGGGAGGGCGAGCCACCGGCGGGTGCGGCCAACGCGCTACAGGCGCTCGTCTCCCGGCTGCGCCGCACCGTGCCGGACGCGCCGATCGAGTCACACCCGACGGGCTACCGGTTGGCCGTCGAACCAGCGGCGGTGGACGTGTCCCGGTTCGAGCACCTGGTCGGAACCGGCCGGGCCCTGCTCCGGTCCGACCCACCCGGCGCGGCGACCGCACTGGCCCACGCGCTCGACCTCTGGCGTGGGCCGGCGCTGGCGGACGTCGCGGACGCCACCTTCGCCCGTGGGCCGGCAGCCCGACTCGACGAGCTGAGGCTCAGCGCCATCGAACAACGGATCGACGCCCGGCTGGCCTCGGGCGAGGCCGCCGCGCTGGTGCCGGAACTCCACGCCCTGGTCCGGGCACACCCGGTCCGGGAACGCTTCGCCGGACAGCTCATCCGCGCGTTGCGGGCCACCAACCGGTCCGCCGAGGCACTGGCCGCGTACGCCCGGCTGCGGAGCACGCTGGCCGAGACCCTCGGTACGGAACCCGCGCCCGAACTGGCCGCACTGCACCTGGAACTACTCCGGGACGCCGATCCCGCCCGCCCGACGTCCCACCCCGGGCCACCGATCCCGCCGGCCCCCTCATCCCCGCAGCCTGCCTCATCCCCGACCGCCGACCCGGCCCTGGCGAACGGCCGGACCCCGGCCGCCGACCCGCTCCGGACGACGAACCTGCCGATTCCGCTGACCAGCTTCGTCGGCCGGGAGAAGGAGATCGGCCGGGTCACCGACCTGCTGTCCGGATCCCGTCTCGTCACGCTCATCGGCCCGGGTGGCGCCGGCAAGACCCGCCTGGCGACGGAGGCGGGGCGTACCCTGCTCGGCCTGCCCCTCGACGGGCTGTGGCTGGTCGAACTGGCCCCGGTGACCGACGGCGCCGAGGTCCCGCAGACCATCCTGCAACTGCTCGGCCTACGCGAGCAGGGCATGCTGGCGGCCGCCCGGAACCGGGTTCCGCTGCCCGAGGCGGCGGACGCGGTCGGCCGGCTGGTCGGCGCCATCGGGTCTCGCCGGGTGGTGCTGCTGCTCGACAACTGCGAGCACGTCCTCGACGCCGTCGCCGCGCTCGCCGAGCGGCTGCTCGGCACCTGCCCGGAACTGCGGGTGCTGGCGACCAGTCGGGAACCGCTCGGCATCACCGGCGAGACCCTCTGCCCGGTCGAGTCACTTCCGCTGCCGCCGCCGTCGGCCGACCCGGTGACGGCGCTGTCGTACCCCGCGGTGCGGCTGCTGGCCGACCGGGCCGGCGCGGCCCGTCCGGACTTCGCGGTGGACGGCGACACCGTCGCCTCGGTGATCCAGATCTGCCGGTCCCTGGACGGGATGCCACTGGCCATCGAACTGGCCGCCGCCCGGCTGCGGACGATGACCTCGGCCCAGGTCGCCGCCCGGCTGGACGACCGGTTCCGGCTGCTCACCGGCGGCAGCCGCACCGCGCTGCCCCGGCACCAGACGCTGCGCGCGGTCTTCGACTGGAGCTGGGAACCGCTGGACGACGCCGAACGGGCCCTCTGGCGCCGGCTGGCGGTGTTCACCGGCGGGGCGACCCTGGACGCCATCGAGCGGATCTGCGCACCCGATGGCGCCGACGTGCCCGACGACGTACTGAGCCGGGACGACGTGCTCGACCGGCTCTCGGCGCTGGTGGACAAGTCGCTGGTGGTGGTGAGCGGAAACGGCGAGCCTCGCTACCGGATGCTGGAGACCACCCGGGAGTACGGACTGCGCCGGTTGGCCGAGGCCGGCGAGACGGAATGGATGCGCGAGGCACACGCCGCCGACTTCCTCGCCCTCGCCCGGACCGCCGACGCCGAACTGCGCCGGTCGGACCAACTACGCTGGCTCGGCTGGCTGACCACCGAGCACGACAACCTGCACGCCGCCCTGCGCTGGGCGATCGCCACCGGGAATGCTCCAATCGGCGTCGGGCTGGTCGCGGCGCTCGGCTGGTACTGGTGGATGCGCGGCATGCGGGTCGAGGGTGTCGAGTTGGCGGTGCCGGCGTTGGCGCTGCCCGGCGTCGATCGGTTGCCCCGGGACCAGGTCGCCGTCGCGGAGATGATGACCGCGATGAACCTGCTCGCCAGCAGCGGCGAACTCGCCAGGGGTGGCGAGTGGTTGAACCGCGCGGGCCGGACCGCTCAGGGGCACGAGCACGCGCATCCGCTGCTGCGCCTGATCGAGCCGATGTCGGTGATCTTCGAGTGCTACCTGGGCGAGCCGACGCTCGACCTGCTCGCCGCCCGCTTCGACGATCCGGACCCGTGGATCCGCGCGGTCAGCCGGATGTTCCACGCCCACGCCGAACTCAACATGGGGTGCCCGGACGAACGCCCGGAGGCCGACATGCTCCTCGCGCTCGACGGGTTCCGGTCGATCGGCGAACGGTGGGGCACCGCGTACGCCATCGCGGCCCTGGCCGACCTGGCCGGCCGGCGCGCCGAGCACGAACGGGCCGCCGAGTTCCACACCGAGGCGGTGGCCCTGATGCGGGTGGTGGGTGCCGCCGAGGACCTTCCGGTGATGCAGACCCGGCTGGCCCACGAGCTGTGGCAGGTCGGTGAGCGCGAACGGGCGGTCGCCCTGCTGGTCGAGGCCGGCCGGGAGGCCGAGCGGATCGGGTCGGACGAATGCCGGGCGGCCGTCGCGCACGAGTACGCCGAGATCCTGCGGACCGCGGGTGACCTTCGCGGCGCGCAGCAACAGTTGGGCCAGGCCGTCGCGCTGGTCACCGACCACAAGATGGCCCCACAGTGGCGGGCGATGCTCGCCTCGTCGCAGGGTGCCCTGACCGCCGCGCTCGGTGACCTGCTGGCGGCGCGGCAGCACCACGACCAGGCCCTGTCGACGGCGCTGGAGTTCTACGACGCACCCGTGATCAGCGGGGTGCTGGTCGGCTACGCCGACCTGGCGCTCCGGATCGGTCGGCCCGGACCGGCCGCCATGCTGCTCGGCGCCGCGCACAGCATCCGGGGCGGGCCCGACCGGTCCATCCTGGACGGACTACGGATCGAGTCGGCCGCGCGCGAGGCGCTCGGCGAAGCGGACTTCGCCGAGGCGTTCGCGCGCGGCCGGACGAGCGCCAGTCCGACCGGGCTACCCGAGTTGGTCCGGGCCGTACTCGACTGACTCCCACGGCGTCCGCGGTTCACGCCGGTGTATTCAGACCCGGCGCTTGACCGCGCGGACGGCCAGCGGCGCGAACACCACCACGATGCCCAGCCCCCAGAGCAGCGATGTGATGATCGGCCCCGACTCCGCACCGGAGACCAGCAGCCCGCGCAGCGCGTCGGCCAGCGTGGAGACCGGGTTCACCTTCACCCAGGCCTGGAGCCAGCCGGGCATGCTCTCGGTCGGCACGAAGATGTTGCTGGTGAAGGTCAGCGGGAAGATCACCATGAAGCCGAAGATCTGCACCTTCTCCGGATCGCTGACCAGCACCCCGACCAGCACCGAGATCCAGGCCGCCGCCAGTGAGAAGGCGAGCAGCAGCGCGAACGCGCCGAGCACCCCGAACGGGCCGGTACCGATCCGGAAGCCGAGCACCATCCCGATGCCCAGCAGCAGCGCGATCGACCAGGCCTGCTTGACCGTGTCGGCGAGGATCCGACCGGCCAGCGGTGCCCACCGGGCGATCGGCAGCGACCGGAGTCGGTCGAAGACCCCCTTCGTCAGGTCGGTGTTCAACCCGAAACCGGTGGTCATCGTGGCGAAGAGCGCGTTCTGCACCATGATGCCGGGCAGCATGAACCGCAGGTAGTCGGTCGGGCTGTTCGCGATCGCGCCGCCGAAGACGTACGTGAAGAGCAGCACGAACATCACCGGTTGGATGCTCAGGTCGAGCAGCTCCATCGGGTTGTGCTTGATCTGCACCAGGCTCCGCCAGGCCAGCGTCATGGTGTGGCGTACCCCGAGCAGCGGGCTGACCCGACGGCTCGGCACCGTGACCGGTGCACTGATCGCGGTCATGCCGACGCTCCTTCCAACTGGCCGGGGGCGGCGTTCTCGTCCTCGGCACGGTGCCCGGTGAGTGACAGGAAGACCTCGTCCAGGCTGGCACCGCGCAACGCCAGCTCGGCGATGGTGACCTCGGCGGCCTCGAGCCGGCGTACCACCGTGGGCAGGACGTCCTCGGTGTTCACCGGCACGGTGACGGTGTGCTGGACCAGTTCCGGTTCGGCCCCGGTCACCTCCCGCAGCACGCTGACGACCACCGGAAGGTCGCCGGGGTCCTTCGGGCGTACCACCAGGGCCTGGCCACCGGTCTTGGTCTTCAGCTCCTCCGGCGTCCCCTGGGCGATCACCCGACCGTGGTCGATCACCGCGATCTCGTCGGCGAGCTGGTCCGCCTCCTCCAGGTACTGGGTGGTGAGCAGCACGGTCACCCCCGATCCGACCAGGTCCCGCACGATCCCCCACAGCTCGGTACGGCTGCGCGGGTCGAGCCCGGTGGTCGGCTCGTCGAGGAAGAGCACCCGGGGTCGACCGACCAGGCTCGCCGCCAGGTCCAACCGGCGCCGCATCCCTCCCGAGTACGTCTTGGCCGCCCGGTCCCCCGCGTCCGAGAGATGGAACCCGGCGAGCAGTTCCCGAGCCCGGGCCCGTGCGTCGGCCCGGGACATCCCGAGCAGGCGACCGATCAGCAGCAGGTTCTCGGCACCGGTCAGTGTCTCGTCGACCGACGCGTACTGGCCGGTCAGGCCGATCACCTGACGAACCTGGTGTGCGTCCCGGAGTACGTCGTAGCCGCCGACCGTGGCGGTACCGGCGTCCGGTCGGAGCAGGGTGGCGAGCACCCGTACCGCCGTGGTCTTACCCGCCCCGTTGGGGCCGAGCAGACCGAACACGGTGCCGGCCCGGACTTCCAGATCCACTCCGGCCAGCGCGGTGGTCGTGCCGAAGCGTCTGACCAACCCCTCGGCCCGGATGGCGTAGCTCATGAACTCTCTCCCGTCGGTTTCCACTGGTGCCACCACCATGACCAACGCGACTGAGCCGGCGCTGACACCGGCCGTTCGGCGCTGACAGCCGGCTGACGAGCCCCGGTGGACGGCCGGACGACCCTTCCGGCGCCGGGAGTCGGCTGTTCCCGGGACCGGCGGGCCACGGCGGTCGTACCATGGCCCGGATCGGTGCCACCACCCCTCGCACCGCTGGTCGGCGCGGCCGCGCCCGGGGCGAAGGACGGATGGCATGGCACACGGGGTGGTGGCCGGACCGGCATGGCCGGCGAACGCATCGACAGCACCGGATGTCGGGCCGGTCCGGTGGCTGGACAGGCTACGGAGTCGACCGATCCTGTTCGGCCTGACCACCTACGCCCTCACCCAGGCCGTGCTGCTGTTCTGGTGGGTCGCCCGCTATCCCGGCCTGTTCAGCCCGGACTCGCTCGACCATGTCTGGCAGGCCAGCAGCGGCAACTGGAACACCCATCACCCGGTCACCTACACCGCGCTGGTCTGGCTGTCGATGCGGCTCACCGACGGGATCGGCGTACTCACCCTGGCCCAGACCTGCGCCCTGGCCGCCGGCCTGGCGTACGCGGTCACCGGTCTGCGCCGGCTCGGCGGCCCGGCCTGGGGCTGGATCACGGCGGCGGTCACGATCGTCGCGCTGCCGCCGGTCGGCACGTTCGTGGTCTGCGTCTGGAAGGACGTGCCGTTCGTCATCTGCCACGTCTTCCTGCTCGGCACGGTGGCCCGGCTGCTCACCCGACGCCCACCCCCCCTTCCGACCAGCCCGGCGACCGGACGTACGCGCCGGGCCGGCACGCCCCGCCCCCTGCCCCGGATCCTGTTCGGCGCCCTCCTGCTCGAACTCACCCTGATCTGCCTGTTCCGGCAGAACGGCTTCGTCGTGGCAACGGTCGTCACCGCACTGGTCGCCTGGCTGCTGCGCGGCGCCGCGCTCCGGGTCCTGCTGGCCGGAGTGCTGGCCGCAACGGCCGCGCTGCTGACCAACTGGGTGCTGCTGCCCACCCTCGGGGTCCGGGACAGCGAGTCCATCGTGGCCTACGAGGCGTTCCTCTCCGACCTCGCGATCGGCTACGCCGAGGATCCGCTGGACCTGCCGGCCACGGACGCGGCACTGTTGGCGAAGGTGGCGCCACTGGCGCACTGGCGCCGGTCGGCGACCTGCTACACCGTCGACCCCACCGTCTACCACCCCGACTTCGACCGCCGGGCCGCGGCGGCCCACCGGGACGAACTCCTGTCGGCCTGGTGGCGGTTGGTCCGCCGATCACCGGGTACGGTGCTGGCCGCCCGTGCCTGCCGGGGCTCGATCGCCTGGCGGCCCACCCCGGCCGGCGGGCTGCGGGGCAACCCGACCGCCTGGGCGTTGCCGATCTATCTCGACCGGGATCCGAGGTTCCGCGATCCAGGGGTCCGGGCCGTGGCGTACGCCCGACCGCTCAGTGACCGGGCCAGTCGGGTGGCGGACCGGCTGACCCAACTGATCACCGAACCGGAGTGGCTGCTGTGGCGGGGTGCCACCTGGGCCTACCTGGCGTACCTGACGGTCGGCCTGCTTGCCTGGCGCCGTCGGGACCGCGCCCTGCTGGCCCTGGCCACCCTGAGCCTCGGTAACCAACTCTCCGTGCTGGTCGTCAACAACGCGCAGGCCGCCCGGTACATGGCCGCCCCGTTCGTCCTCGGCGTACTACTCCTGCCACTCCTGGCGGCCGGCCGGACGCCGCCCCATCCCACCCCCGCCGAACCATGGCCAGAACCGGCAGCAGCACCGTCCCGAAACCCTTCCCGGACAGCCCTCGCCACCGACCAACCACCCTTACAGATAACCGACCTGACGGTAGCCGTAGAACCCCCGCACCCCACCCCGCCATCGCCACACCCCACCGACGCGGACCGCGCCTGGTTCTGGTCAGACCGGTAAGGAAGGGCCCCTTCTTATCGCTTTTTGTAGAAGAAGGGCCCCTTCTTAACCGGGAGATCAGGCGAGGTTGGAGGAGCGGGGGTAGGCGTCGGCCGGGTCGGTGAGCACGTTGACCAGGTACGGGACGCCGGCGTCGAAGGCCCGCTCCAGGGCCGGTCGCAGGTCGCCCGCCTTCGCCACCGTCTCGCCGGCACCGCCGAGGGCGGTCACCACCTGGTCGTACCGGAGTTCGGGCTGGAGGTCGGCGGCGACGTCGTAGCCGTACATGCCGCGCATCGGGTGCTTCTCCAGGCCCCAGATGCCGTTGTTGCCGACCACGATGACCACGGGAAGCTTCTGCCGGACCAGCGACTCGACGTCCATCAGCGAGAAACCGGCGGCGCCGTCGCCCATCAGTACGCAGATCTGCCGATCCGGGTAGCTGACCCTGGCCCCCATCGCGTACCCCATGCCGGTGCCGAGGCAGCCGTACGGGCCCGGGTCCAGCCAGGTACCCGGTTGGGCCGGCTCCAGGTAACGCCCGGCGTACGAGACGAAGTCGCCACCGTCGCCGATGGTGACCGCGTCCGGCGCGAGGACGTGGCGCAGTTCGCCGTAGACCCGGGCCGGTTTGATCGGGTCGGTCTCCGCCGCCATCGCCGCCGCGTCCCGTTCCCGGGCGGCGTCCTCGGCGGTACGCAGGTCGGCGATCCACGACTCGTGGTCGGTCCGGTCGCCGGGGTACTCGGCCAGCGCCGTGAGGATCAGCCGCAGGTCACCGGCGGGGCTGACGGTCGGCTCGACGTGCGTGGCCCGCTGGCTCGGCGCGTCGACGATGTGCACCACCCGGGCGCCCGAGAACTCGCCGAAGCCGAGCCGGAAGTCGAGCGGGGTGCCGATCACCACGACCAGGTCGGCGCCGCCGAGCGCCGTACGCCGGGCCTTGGCGAAGTTGAGCGGATATCCCGGCGGCAGCGCGCCCCGGCCCATCCCGTTGGTGAAGACCGGTACCCGAAGCGCCTCGGCGGCCTCGCGCAGCGCCGCGACCGCGTCACCGGCGTAGACGTCGGAGCCGGCGATGATGACCGGGCGCTCCGCGGCGGCGATCAGCCGGGCCGCCTCGGCGACCTGGTCCGGGTCCGGCTCGACGGGTGGGATGGTCGCCGCGACCGGCGGGTCCGTCTCGCCGGTGGAGAAGATGACCTCCAGCGGCAGGTCCAGGAAGACGGGCCCACGGTGTGGGGTCAGGGCCTCGGTCAACGCCCCCGCCACCGCCCCCGGTACGTCGTCGGTGGACCACACCGTGGCCGCGTGCTTGGTCACCGGTGCGACCAGCGGCACATGGTCGATCTCCTGGAGGCTGCCCGCTCCCCAGCGGAAGGCCGGGGCCCTGCCGCCGAGCACCATCACCGGGGAGGCGTTGAAGAAGGCGCTGGTCAGCCCGGAGATGCCGTTGGTGACCCCGGGTCCGGCGGTGAGTACGGCGAGACCCGGCCGGCGCTGCAGTTTGGCGACCGCCTCGGCGGCGAACACCGCGGACTGCTCGTGCCGGACGTCGTAGATCGGAAAGTCGGTCCGGTGCGCCGCGTCGTACAGCGGGAAGACGTGGCCGCCGGAGAGGGTGAACATCTCCCGCACGCCGTACGCCCGCAGGGCCGCCAGGGCCAGGGCGCCGCCGTGTCCTTCGATCCGTCCGGTCATCGCCGCTCCTGTCGTCCGCCGTGGTTGCTGCGAGGTTACCGGCCAGTCAGGTTAAACGTGAAGAACACTCGCCTACTGTCGAGGGGCACCCGCCACCCGGCGGCCGTACCCGCCCGGCTGCCGCACCCGTTGCCCGGCTGCCGTACCCGCCCGGCCGCCGGCCGGCTGCGACGCTGGATCAGCCCTTCGTACCCGCCCGGCTACCGGCCGGTGAAGCCCGGTTTGCGCTTCTCGACGAACGCGGTCATCCCCTCGCGGCGGTCGTCGGTGGCGAACAGCGCCGCGAAGAGCTGGCTCTCCCAGGCCAGCCCGGAGGCGAGATCCATCTCCAGGCCACCGTCGACCGCCAGCTTCGCCGCCCGCAGCGCCTGGGCCGGGCCGTTCAGGTACGGCCGCACCAGCGCCAGCGCCTCGGCGTACACCGACTCGGCCGGCACCACCCGGTCGGCGAGCCCGATCCGGAGCGCCTCCGCCGCGTCGACCATCCGACCGGACAGGATCAGATCCTTGGCCCGGGCCGGTCCGACCAGCCGGGCCAACCGCTGCGTACCGCCCGCCCCCGGGATGATGCCGAGCTTGATCTCCGGCTGGCCGAGTTTCGCGTCCTCGGCGACCACCCGCCAGTCGCAGGCCAGCGCCAGTTCGCAGCCGCCGCCGAGGGCGTACCCGGTGATCGCCGCGACCACCGGCTTGGGGATCCGGGCGATGGCGCCGAGCGCGCTGGACAGTTCGGCGGCCCGCTCCGCCATGTCGACGTACGACATGTCGGCCATCTCCTTGATGTCCGCGCCGGCCGCGAAGACCTTCTCACCGCCGTACACGATGACCGCGCGGACGCCCGGATCGGCGGAGACCGCGGTCGCGGCGGCCCGCAACTCCTCCTGTACCTGGGTGTTCAGCGCGTTCATCGGCGGCCGGGCCAACCGGATCGTGCCGATACCGTCGCCGATCTCCACCTGGACGAAGTCGCCCACAGCCCACCTCCACGTCGAAGTCGCGAGGCTCACCCTAACGGGCAGGTCGTGGGGCGGATACGGGACCGCCCACCGGGGTAATCTCGCCGATAGGCGGAGCGCGTCGGACTCTGGCGAGGACGTGACGGCGATGACCATCTACTACGACGACCGCGCGGTACGGATCACCTCGGAGCTGATCCGGGTCGAGGGCCGCGCCTACCCGCTGACCGAGGTCGCCCGGGTCTGGCACGTCCGCGGCGGACGTTCCTGGGGTGCGCTCGCCGGTCGCGGCGCACTGCTCGCGGCCCTGGGTGGCCCGCTGGTCGCCGCCGCCATCGGCATCCTGATCGCGGTACGCCTGCACACCTCGGTCACCGTCACGATCGCCATCGTCGGCGTCTCCCTCCTGGTCGGCCTGGCCGCCGCTCCGGTCGCCGACTATCTGCTCGAACACGTCGACCGGAGCTACAGCCGGGGCGCACACCAACTGGAGATCTGGGCCCAGTGGCGAGGTACGCCGGTCCGGCTGCTGGCCACCGGTGACGCGCTGCGGTTCGGCCAGATCTACCGGGCCCTGGAGCGGGCCGTCGAGCAGGCCGCGATCCCGGTACGCCGCTGACCGCCCCGACCGCCGGGTACGGGCCAACAGGGCCGGACATCAGTTGATCTAAGTCCTTGACTGTCTCGGGCGGCGCCTCCTACTGTTGCGGGCAGGTTTCGTGCGCGGATCGGCTGCGAAGCGGTGGTCGGTCCCACCCGCAGCGGCGCGAGGAGACACGATGGCTAATCCGCAGCACGACCAGAGCGTCCCGGCAGCGATCGCCCGCTCCGCGCTCCTGAAGCCGAGCGCAATCCTGAAGCCGACCGCGCCACCGCACTCGACCGCGCCACGGCAGGCGACCGCGCTGACCCGGCGCCGGTTGCTCGGTGGAGCCGCGTACACGGCCGGCGCGTTGGCCCTGCCCGCCGGACTGGCCGCCTGCGAGAAGCCGAGCACCGGCGGCGAGGGCGGCGGAACGGTCACCTTCGGGTCCAACTACTCCGACGAGGTGCCCAAGAGGGCGATCGCCGAGGTGATGACGGCATCCGGCCTCGACGTACGGGTCAACACCGTCGACCACAACACGTTCCAGGAGAACATCACCCGCTACCTCCAGGCGACCCCGGACGACATCTTCAGCTGGTTCTCCGGCTTCCGGATGCAGTACTTCGCCGCCCAGGGACTGGCCACCGACATCTCCGACATCTGGCAGTCGATCGGCGGCGAATTCTCGGCGGCGATGAAGAAGGCGTCGACCGGCAGCGACGGCAAGCAGTACTTCGTGCCGTTCTACTACTACCCGTGGGCGGTGTTCTACCGGAAGAGCCTGTTCCAGGAGAAGGGTTACCAGATCCCGAAGACCTGGGACGACTTCAAGGCGCTGGCCGCCAAGATGAAGACCGACGGGCTGATCCCGATCGCCATGGCGGACAAGGACGGCTGGCCCGCCATGGGAACCTTCGACTACATCAACATGCGGGCCAACGGGTACGACTTCCACGTCAGCCTGATGGCCGGCAAGGAGTCCTGGGAGGACAGCCGGGTCAAGCAGGTCTTCGCGCTGTGGCAGGAGCTGCTGCCGTACAACCAGCCGGGGGCGAACGGGCGGACCTGGCAGGAGGCGGCGCAGTCGCTGGGCCAGAAGCAGACCGGGATGTACCTGCTGGGGATGTTCGTCGGGCAGCAGTTCCAGGGCGAGGCAGCGGCCGACCTCGACTTCTTCCCGTTTCCGCAGATCGCCGAGGCGCACGGCCAGGACGCGGTCGAGGCGCCGATCGACGGCTTCATGATCTCCAGCAAGGTGAAGAACCTGGACGGGGCGAAGGAGTTGCTCCGCTACCTGGCCAGCGCCAAGGCGCAGAACGCGTACCTGCGCAGCGACCCGAACAACGTGGCCACCAACGACTCGGCCGACACCAGCGGCTACAACGGCTTGCAGAAGAAGGCGGTCGAGCTGGTCGGCGGGGCGAAGCAGATCTCGCAGTTCCTCGACCGGGACACCCGGCCGGACTTCGCCTCCACGGTGATGATCCCCTCGTTGCAGAGCTTCCTGAACTCACCGAAGGACGTGGACGGGCTCTGTAAGCGGATCGAGTCCCAGAAGAAGACGATCTTCGCCTCCTGAACGCGGGCCCGGTGAACCCGATCCCGACGGCACCGCCCGTCGACTCTCCACCGGCGCCCGACGGGGCCGGACCGCCGACCCGGCGCCAACGCCGACGCCGACGCGTCGGCCGGTTCACCCCGCGCGACATCGCGGTCATCGGGCTGCTGCTCGGCCTTCCGCTGCTGCTCGACCTGGCGCTGATCTGGGGCCCCGCGCTGGCCTCGATCGGGCTGTCGTTCACCTCCTGGAACGGCATCTCCGAGATCGAGCCGGTCGGGCTGGACAACTACGTCAACATCGTCAGCAACTATCCGCCGTTCTGGCCGGCGGTCCGGCACAACCTGCTCTGGCTGGCCTTCCTCGGCCTGGTCGCCACCCCGTTCGGGCTGTTCCTCGCCGTGCTGCTGGATCGGGAGATGCGGTTCACCCGCTTCTACCAGACCGCCTTCTACCTGCCGGTGGTGCTCTCGCTCGCGGTCGTCGGCTTCATCGCGCAGCTCATCTTCTCCCGCGACTACGGGGCGGCCAACGCGATCCTCGGCCGGACCGACAACCCGATCGACTGGCTCGGTGACCCGTCGATCAACCTCTGGTCGGTGCTGCTCCTGGTCGGTTGGCGGCATGTCGGGTACGTCATGCTGCTCTACCTCGCCGGGCTCAAGGCCGTCGACCCGTCCCTCAAGGAGGCGGCCGCGATCGACGGCGCGGGCGAGGTGCAGACCTTCTTCCGGGTCGTCTTCCCGGCGCTCCGCCCGGTCAACGTGATCGTGCTGGTGATCACCGTCATCGAGGGGCTGCGGGCGTTCGACATCGTCTACGCGATCAACCGGGGACGCAACGGGTTGGAACTGCTCTCCGTACTGGTCACCGACAACATCGTCGGCGAGGCCAGCCGGATCGGGTACGGCTCGGCCATCGCGGTGATCCTGCTGCTCATCTCCACCGGCTTCATCGCCGTCTACCTGGTGCAGGTCTTCCGCCGGGACGAGGCGTGAGCGGCCCGGCCCGGGTCACCGGGCCCACCACCCGCCGACGCCCGGTCAGCCCGCTGCGGGTGGTCATCCGGATCTTCCTCTGGGTGGTCGCGCTCGGCTGGCTCGTACCGCTGCTGCTTCCGCTGTACGCCTCGCTGCGGCCGTACGCGGAGACCGCCGCCGAGGGCTACTTCTCGCTGCCGCGCACGCTCAACTTCGACTACTACGTGCAGGCGTGGCGGGGCGGCAACCTGCCCACGCACTTCCTGAACACCCTGCTGGTCGCCGTACCGGCCGTGCTGCTCACGCTCTTCTTCGCCTCGTTCGTGGCGTTCCTGATCTCCCGGCGTCGACTGCCCGGCGGCAAGGTGCTACTGATCGGATTCACCGCCGGCAACCTGCTCCCCCAGCAGGTGGTGCTGACCCCGGTGTACCTGATGTACACCAAGCTGCCGCTGCCGTGGTGGATGAGCTGGCCGTCGGAGCTGGTCTACGACTCGTACTGGGGGATCATCGCGATCCACGTGGCGTTCCAGACCGGCTTCTGCGTCTTCGTGCTGAGCAACTACATGGACACCATCCCCCGAGAGCTGATCGAGGCGGCAACCGTCGACGGCGCCGGGGTGTGGCGGCAGTACTGGCAGGTCATCCTGCCGCTGGTCCGGCCGGCGCTCGGCGCGCTCGGCACCCTGGAGTTCGCCTGGATCTACAACGACTTCCTCTGGGCCGTGGTGCTGATGTCCACCGGGGACAAGCTGCCGGTGACCAGCGCGCTGAACAACCTCCGGTCGGTCTACTTCACCGACTACAACCTGCTGGCCGCCGGCTCGATCCTGGTCGCACTTCCGACACTGATCGTCTTCTTCGTCCTCCAGCGCCAGTTCGTCTCCGGTCTGACGCTGGGCGCCAACAAGGGCTGACCGTTCGCCGGAACGTTGACAGCCGCGCTTTGCTGGAGTGGTGACGCTCTACTACCGCGACGACACGGTACGGGTGACCTCGGAGGTCATCCACGCGAACGGGCATTCCGTACCGGTCTCCGAGGTGGCGTACGTCTGGCATGCCCGGGGGCCTGGCTCGGCCCGGACCCGGGGGCGGCTCGCCGGGCGGGGCGTACTCATCTTCCTGTTCTCGATCCCGCCGCTGGTCGCGATGGTCTGCGTGCTGTCGCTCGCGTACTCGGCCCAGGACCGGGGCGAGTGGAAGCTCGCCGCGCTCATCCTGGCGGTCTGTGTCGTCGGAGCACTCGCGCTGTTCCCGTTCCTGGAGCTGCCGCTGTACTGGCTGGACCGGTCGTACGAACGCGGCAGCAAGGTGCAGGAGCTGTGGGTGCAGTACCAGGGTCAGGAGATCATGTTGCTCCGTAGCTCGGATGCGCTCCGGTTCGGCCAGATCTACCGGGCCGTCCAGCGCGCCATCGAACAGAACGGCGGCGACCATTGACCCCCCGACCCGGGCAACCGCCAGAGCTCAGTCTCCTACGAAGCCGGGCCTTCGCCCAGGAGTTCACGGATGGGTTGGCTGGCAAGTTCCCTTCTGAGTCTTCCGGCCTGCCGGGAGTTGAACATCGCATCCGCAAAGGGGAGAAGACTTCCCAGGAAGGGAAACTCCTCCTCGTCCACATGTTGAAGAGTCGCCATCCAGTCCAATGCGTGAGATGCATACGTCAGGATCTCACCGGTCTCTGCACGAACCTGGACGTCAATCACCCATCACCTCGTTACTCGGGCCAAAAGCCCGTAACGTTGCCGTTCTTGACCCATACTGCAATTGAATGCAACTCATTCCCGTTCTTGTCGTACCCAACCGACGACCGACGACCGACGAGAAAGCTAGTCCGACGACCGGTCCGGGTCGGCGGCGGCGTACCGCGTCGCCAGGTCGACCGTGCGTCGGGCGGCGGCGACCATCGCCCGGTCGGCGAACCGGCCGTCCGGCAGCACCACCGTGCCGGAGTCCCGGGTCTGTGCCTCGGCCACCGCGTCGAGCAGTTCCCGGGCCCGGGACACCTCCTCCGCCGACGGTCGGAACGCCGCCACGATCACCGGAAGCTGCCGGGGATGGATGGCGGTCCGGCCGACGAAGCCGAGTCGCCGGCCGAGCGCGCAGGAGTCGGCCAGCCCCGCCAGGTCGGCGACGTTGGCGTACACCGGCATCGTCGGCGGTGGCAGTCCGGCCGCGCGGGCGGCGACCACGATCCGGCCCCGGACCCAGCCCAGCCCCTCCTCGGTGGTCACGCCGAGATCGGAGCGCAGGTCCGCCTCGCCCAACCCGATCGAGGCGACCGCCGGATGCGCGCTCGCGATGTCGTACGCCCGCTCGACGCCGAGCGCCGACTCGACCAGCGGATGCAGCGGCGCCGACACCCGCTCGGCGAGCGCCCGTACCGTCTCCGGCGACTCCACTTTGGGCAGTCGCAGCCCGGCCAGCCCCGGTGCCGCGGCGACCACGTCGAGATCGGCGGCCACGTCCGGCCCGGTCAGCTCGTTGACCCGGACGAAGACCGGCACCCGATGGGTACGGGCGACGAACTCGGCGACGGCGTCCCGGGCGTACGACTTGCGGGCCGCCACCACCGCGTCCTCCAGGTCCAGGATCACCGCGTCGGCACCGGAGTCGATCGCCTTGCCGAACCGGTCCGGGCGGTCACCCGGCACGTAGAGCAGGGAGAGCAGCATCAGATCGCACCTCCCGCACGCAGTTCGGCGATCTCCTCGGCGGTGAAACCGAGGCCCGTCAGCACCTCGTCGGTGTCCTGCCCGTGCCCCCGCCCGGTGTGCCGGATCTGTCCCGGGGTCGCCGACATCCGGAACGGCACGTTCTGCATCCGTACCGGCCCGAGGTCGGGGTCGGGTACGGACACCGCCGTGCCCAGCGCCGCGTACTGCGGATCGGCCAGGACGTCCCGTACGTCGTAGATCGGCGCGACCGCCGCCTGCGCCTCGGTGAACGCGGCCACCACCTCGTCCCGGTCCCGGGCGGCTACCCAGGCGCCGACGGCGGCGTCGAGAACGTCGGCGTGTGCGGCCCGGCCGCCGCCGGTGCCGAACCACGGCTCGTCGATCAGCTCCGGTCGGCCCACCAGCCGGAGCACCCGCTCGGCGATGCTCTGGGCACTGGTCGACACCGCCACCCAGCGCCCGTCCGCGCACCGGTACGTGTTCCGGGGCGCGTTGTTGTTCGACCGGTTGCCGAGCCGGGGCTGTACGTAGCCGATCTGGTCGTACCAGGTGATCTGCGGACCGAGCATCGCCATGATCGGCTCGATGATCGCGAGGTCGACCACCTGCCCCGCTCCGCCGACGTCCCGGGCGCGCAGCGCCAGCATCACCGCGTACGCGGTCGCCATGGCCGTCACCGAGTCGGCCAGCCCGAACGGCGGCAGCGTCGGCGGACCGTCCGGCTCCCCGGTGGCGGCGGCGAATCCGCTCATCGCCTCGGCGAGGGTGCCGAACCCGGGCCGGCGGGCGTACGGGCCGAACTGGCCGAAGCCGCTGATCCGGGCGATCACCAGGCGGGGGTTGACGGCGTGCAGTTCCGCCGGCCCGATCCCCCAGCGCTCCAGCGTGCCGGGCCGGAAGTTCTCCACCAGTACGTCGGCGTCGGCGACCAGCCGGCGGAGCACGTCCGCGCCCGCCGGGTCGGCCAGGTCGGCGGTGACGGTCCGCTTGTTCCGGCCGAGCACCTTCCACCAGAGGCCGATGCCGTCCTTCGCCGGCCCGTGTCCCCGGGACGGATCGGGCTTGGCCGGATGCTCGACCTTGACCACGTCGGCCCCGAAGTCGCCGAGGAACGCGGTGGCGAGCGGACCGGCGAACAGGGTCGCGAGTTCGACCACCTTCACGCCGGCCAGCGCCCCCGAGGCGCCTGCGCCGCCAGCACCGCCAGGATCGTTGGAGTGGTTGACCGTCATGACGTACCTCCCGCGAACGGCTCGGTCTTCCCGGTTCGACCGGCACCGGACAGGTCGACGCCGGACAGGTCGACGCCGGGCAGGTCGACGCCGGACAGGTCGACGGCGATACGGAACCCGATCGACGGGGAACGGCTCAGCCCGGCGCCGAGCGAGAGGAGCTTGACCGACGCCCCCGGCGGCTGCGGGCCGCCGTCGAGGTACCAGTCCGAGCCGTCGGCCCGGTACGCCGCGCCGCCCTTGACGATCACGAACCGGGTACGTCCGTCGGTGTGCTCGCTCTCGGTCAGGTTCCACACCAGCGGCTCGGCCCGGCGCAGCAGTCCCGCCTCGGCGGCGACCTGCCACTCGTCCTCGGTCGGCAGCCGTGCCCCGGCCCACGCCGCGTACGCCCGCGCGTCCGCCAGCTCCACGTGGGTGGCCGGCGCCTCGGCCGGTCCCGGCAGGCGGTCCTCCGCCCACGGCCAGCGCTCGGTACGCACCGGGCGGTAACCGGTGAGCCGGACGAACTCGGCGTACTCCGCGTTGGTCACCTCCCGCTCGCCGATCGCGAAGCGTCCGAGGTGGACTGTCCGACGCAGGGTCACCGGCTGGTGCAGGCGGGGCGGCAGCGGCTTCCACTCGTCCACGTACGGTGCCTCGCCGTACAGGCCGGTCTCCCGGAGCCGGTAGCGGACCAGCAGGTTCCGTCGTCCCCCGTCGACCGCCACCATCCCCGCCGGTACGTCGGACCGACGCACCACCGGCGCGGCCAGCCGGACCGCCGACCGGGCCGGAAAGAACGGATCGCCGTCGGCCGGTTCGGGGCGGACCGGTTCGGGGCGGGTCGGTTCGGGGCGGACCGGCGACATCTCGGCCGCGCTGGCGAGCACCGCCGCGACGCCACCGGCTGGAAGCGCACCACCGATCGCCACCCGACCGTCGCCGACCGGAGTGACGGTCAGCTCGGTGCCGCCGACGAGGTCGTGGAAGCGGTGCCCCGGACGCTCCCCGGTCACCAGCCACGCTCCCTCGTACGCGTCGCCCCGGTTGACGACCGTCCATAGTGGGATGCCGTCGTGCACCCAGCGCGAGGCGTACACCCCGGTCCCGGGGACGTGGTCGGCGAGCGGCGTCCAGTCCTCGGCGCGCAGCCAGTCGGCGTACCCGCGCTGGACCCGGCGCATCCCCCGGAGCACCGCCCGGTCCCGGTCGTTCCAGCCGACCCAGACCCCGAAGACGCTCTCCCAGACCAGCACCCCGACCCCGTTCAACCAGGCCGAGTGCAGTTCGTCGAGATGACTGCGGTGCCAGCGCCGGGTGTGGTGCAGCACATGCCGCCGCTCGAACCACTTCGCGCGCAACACCCCGGGTACCGCCGAGTCGGCGAACCACTGCGCCCAGGACATCGCGTGGTCGGCGATCCGGGCCAGCGGTACCCGCGATTCGCCCTCCAGCGCGATTCCCGGCCGTACGGCGTCGAGGGTCTTGCGCAGCTCGCCGGCCCCCTCCTTGAGGGTGTCGAGGAAGACGCCGTCCACGCCCAGCCAGCCGGCGAGCGCCGCCACCTCGTCGGCATCGGCCCGAGGTTCCCGGCGGGTGCCGACGTCCCACGGGTTGTAGTCGACGAAGACCCGTACCCCACGGGCCTGGAAGGCGCGGACCACCTCGGGCAGCTCCGGAACCTGCCGGTAGAAGTCGAACTGGTTGCGGTCGTCCAGCCCGATCACCGGGTACGCGTGCCAGAGCACCACCCCGTCGAAGCCGCCGAAGTCCCGCTCCGCGTCGTCGAGGAACTTTTCGACGGTGAAGACCCCGCGCGCGAAGTCGTACAGGGACTCGTCCCAGAGCCAGGCCAGGCAGACGCTGAAGCAGTCCCCGGTGATCTCGTCGTAGTGTCCGCCGTCGTAGGCCAGTCGCCGCCGCGCGTCGGTGCGCCATCGGGCGAGCTGGGTACGCCAGGCGGGCCAGTCCGCCGGATCGTCCGGGGCGGCGAAGATCTTCCCCTCGTCCAGCACCGACAGGTCGGCGGCGGGATCCAGGGGCACCGCCGTCGGCAGGTCGATCGGCCGTGGCACGTACGGGTTGAAGGTCATGCCGCTCCTCCCGGGCCCGCCGGTGACGTCGTCGGATAGGTCCGGGCGTAGAGGGCGTCGATCTCGTCCCTCGTCGGCAGCGCGCTCGACGCGCCCGGCCGCTGGGCGCAGGCGGCGCCGGCCGCGCAGGCCCAGCGGAGCACCGCCGTCACGGCCGCCGGCGGGGCCGGCCCGCGCCGCTGCGCCCAGGCCACCGCGAGGGCGCCGGTGAACGCGTCCCCGGCGGCCGTGGTGTCGACCGCCTCGACCTTCGGCGCCTCGACCTCCAGCCGCAGCCCGGAGCGGTCCGCATACCGCGCCCCCTCGGCGCCCAGCGTCATCACGACCCGGGGCACCAACGCGACCAGCAGGTCCAGCAGCCCGTCCGGTTCTGCGTGCCCGGCCTGGCCGGCGACGACGGCCGCCTCGACCTGGTTGACCACCAGCAGGTCGACCGCGTCGAGCAGTTCCGCCGGTAGCGGCCGGGCCGGCGCCGCGTTCAGCACCACGGTGGTGCCGGCGTCCCGGGCCCAGCCAGCGGCCTGGACCACCGCCGACAACGGCACCTCGAGCTGGCACAGCAGTACGTCGGCCGCCTCGACGGCCGCCCGGTCCGGATCGGCCAGGCTGGTCAACTCGCCGTTCGCGCCCGGGGCGACCACGATGATGTTCTCGGCCGAGGCGTCCACCGCGATCAGCGCCACCCCGGACGGGCCGGGCACGTCCCGCAGGCACCGTACGTCCACGCCCGACTCCGCGAGGTTGGCCCGGAGCTGGTCGGCGAAGCCGTCCCGCCCGATCGCGCCGACGAACGCGCAACTCGCGCCCGCCCGGGCGGCGGCCACCGCCTGGTTGGCACCCTTGCCCCCGGGTACGGTGCGCAGCGCGTCGCCGAGCACCGTCTCCCCCGGTCGGGGCAGTGTCGGCGTCGTCACCACCAGGTCCAGGTTCGTGCTACCCACCACCACGACCCGGACCGGCGCCGGCTCGGTCGATCCTGCTGTCATGACGCCTCCCCAGCGCTCGCCAGTTTCCGGGTACGGTCGGCCAGCTCCGCGAACTCCACCCCGTCGAACCCGGCGACGCTGCTGCGCGATCGACCCCGCAGTGGGGCGGTCCACTCCGCCGGCAGCGCTTCGGCACCGGTCAACGCACCCGTGATCGAGCCGACCGTCGCGCCGGTCGAGTCGGTGTCCCAACCGCCGCTGACCACCGCACAGATCGACCGGGCCAGGTCACCGCGCCCGTACGCCAGCGCCGCGGCGACCAGGGCCGCGTTGTTGCGGACGTGTACCCAGTGCAGCCGGCCGTGCCGGGCGTACAGGGCGTCCAGCACCGACTCCCAGTCCCCGTCCCCGCCCGCCGCAGCGGCACCGAGAGCCCGGGCCTCCCGGACCGTCGCCGCGAACCGGCTCCGCGGCGGCAGCACCGACTCCCCCGCGTCGAGTACGGCGTCCACGTCGGACGCGACCACCGCGGCGGAGGTCATCGCCGCCACCCAGAGCGCCCCGTAGACACCGGCCCGGACGTGGCTGACCGTGGCGTCCCGGTACGCCAACCCGGCCGCCAGGTCCGGTCGGCCCGGACTGACCCAGCCGTAGACGTCGGTGCGGATCTGGGCACCGATCCACTCCCGGAACGGGTTGTGTCGCAGCGCGGTGTCCGGCGGGGCCAGTCCCAGCAGCAGGTTCCGGTACGCCACCCGCTCGGCGGTGAAGACCCGGCCGCCGGGCAGCCAGTCCAACCACGCCTGGGCCACGTCGTACCCGGTGAAGTCCCGCCCATGGGTTTCCAGCACCCGCAGCGCCAACAGCGCGAAGTTGAGGTCGTCGTCCTCCGGCATGCCGTCGATGTTCTCGGCGAGGCTGTTCACCGCGCTGCGCCGGTTCCACGGCCACCGCGCCGCGACCTGCGCCGGCAGCCCGACGGCGGTGAAGTAGCCGCCGAGCGGCCAGCGGCCGGTGGACTCCAGGATCTCCCGGATGCCGTGCCGGGGAATCTTCTCCACCGGCTTGCCGAGCAGGCAGCCGACCGCCCGGCCGAGCCATCCGCCGTGCAGCCGGTCGGAGTCCGGCGGCCCGCCGGGCAGCCCGGACGGAACCGGCCAGGTCGCCCGGATCTCCGCCAGGGTCTGTGGCTCGTCGGCCGACCCGGCGGACGGCAGCGCGTCGCACTCGTCGAGCAGTTCCGCCGCCAACGCCCGCAGCTCCGGCCCGGCCGGCACCGGGGACGCGCCGCTGACCGGCGGCACCGTCGATCCGCCGGCCGCCGCCCACCGCCGGGCGACCGCCGAGACGTCGCGGCCCTCGTCCGCGCTGGCCGCCAACTCGTGCGGCAGCAGATCCTCCGGCTGCACCCAGGTGAGCCTCATCGCCTCATCACCGCCCCCCGGTCGACACGGTGCGCCGGCCGGTCATGACAGACCGGCGAAGCGCTCGGCCCGCCGGGCGAACCGCTCCCGGTCCAGCGCGAAGACCTCGGTCGCCACCTCGGCCAACTGCCGAGCGGGTTCCACCAGGTCGGTGCGGGACGCCTCGGCGACCACCGTCGACCATTCCGCCGGCACCGCCGCCGCGCCGCCGAGCGCACCCGCGACCGCTCCGGCCATCGTCGCGGTCGAGTCGGCGTCCCGGCCGTAGTTGACCGCGCCCAGCACCGCCTTCCGGAAGTCTCCCCGGGCCACGACGAGCATGCCGAGGGCCACCGGCAGCTCCTCGATCGAGTGCAGTCGGCTGGGCCGTCGCGCCCCCAGCCCCGGGCTGCGGTACTCCTCCCCGACCGTGTCGTACGGCGCCACGGCAGCGCGCAGCGGTGCGATCGCCGCACGCCAGTCTGCGTACCCCCGGGCCTGTTCGACCACGGCGGCGATCGCGGCCCGGGTGCCGTCCCGGGCCAGGTCGAGGACGGCGGTCAGCACGTCGTCGACACTCGCCCCGGGCGACATCGCCGCGGCCACGGCCGCGGCGAAGACGGCGGCGGCCTCCCGCCCGTAACTGTGCTGATGGGCACCGGCGATCTCCACCGCCTCGGCGTACGCGCCGGCCGGATCGCCCGCGTTCACCACCCCCACCGGAGCCATGTACATCGCCGCACCGCAGTTGACGATGTTGCCGACACCGCCCTCCCTCGGGTCGGCGTGCGCGTGGTGCAGGCGGGTGACCAGCCACCGCTCCGCGGCGGCGAGGCGGTGGAAGGTCACCCCCTCCCGCTCCAGGTCCGGTATGTAGACCACCCGCTCGATCAGGTCGGGCACCAGCAGGTCCACCACGTCGTACGCGTCGAGGTGGTCCCGCTTCCTCGCGTACGCCCGCACCAGCGCGTGGGTCATCAACGTGTCGTCGGTGAGGTGCCCGTCGCCCTTGTGGTACGGCGCGAGCGGCCGCGCGGTGGCCCAGTCGGCGTGGAAGGGCGGCGCGATGCCGTCCACCCAGCCTCCGTAGCGGGCCTGGATCTGCTCGGGCAGCGCCGTTTCCGTGGCCCCGCCGAGGGCATCGCCCACCGCGGCGCCGACCAGGCAGCCGACCGACTTGTCGAGCATGAGTTCCATGGTTACCTCAGGACCTGCTTCCCGCCGTCGACGAGCTGCGTACCGAGCTGGTCGAGCGTGATCTTGTTTGCGAAGTACTGCTGGAGCGCCGGGGTGGCGTACTTGAGTTTCCACTCCGGGTAGCCGTCGACCATCTGGAACGGCGCCACGGTCAGGTCCTTCGCGCTGTCCGCCGCGACGTCCCAGCCCTGCTTGCCGGTGGTCGCCTTCACCAGTTCCTCGTTGGCCTGCCTACCTGTCGGCACCAGCCAGTCGCCCTTGGCCAGCGCGGCCATGTTGCTCGGGTTCAGGAAGTACTCCAGGAACTGCGCCGCCTGCTTCTGGTGCTTGGAGTCGGCCGACACGGAGAGCGTCTGGGGGTTGGCGGCCTGGTTGGCGGAGATTCCCTTGACCGGCGGCAGGGTGACCCACTCGAAGCCGGGCGGCGCCTGCTCCACCATCTGCTGGCGCAGCGACACCGAACCGGGCAGCATCGCGTACTTGCCGGCGAAGAAGCCCGGCAGGGTGTCGGCACCGCTCATCCCCAGCGCCTCCGGCGAGGCCGTCTTGCTGGTGTAGAGCATGTCGTGGATCCGCTTCGGGATCTCCTTCTCGGCGTCGCCGACCCGGACCTCGGTCCTGCCGCCGTCGGTGTAGAAGTACTTGCCGTCGAAGTTCAGCGCCAGGTTCATCACCCGGTTCGTCGGCGACTTCAGCGCCCAGGCGACGCCGTACTTCCCGGGGCCGGTCAGCTTCTGCGCGTTGGCCTGGAACTCGTCCCAGGTCCAGCCGCCGTCGGCGGGCGGCACCGCGACGCCGGCCGCGTCGAGCAGCTTCTTGTTGGCGATCACGACCTGCGACTCCAGCAGGAACGGCACCCCGGTGACCTTGCCGTCGAAGGTCGCGGTGTCCCAGATCCCCTTGTCGATCTGGCCCTTGAAGTCGTCGGAGAGCAGGCCGGAGACGTCGGCCAGGTAGCCCTGCTTGCTGAACTCGCCGATCGACGCGGCCTCGTAGTGCACGATGTCCGGGGCGTCACCACCCTCGAACGCGGTCAGCAACTGGTCGTGTACGGAGTTCCAGTCGCCCTGGACGTACTCGACCTGGATGTCGGCGTGTTCGGCGTTCCACTTCGCGACCAGGTCCTTGTTGGCCTGCAACGACTCCTTCTGCCACGCCAAACTCAAAAACCGCAGCTTGACCGGCCCGGAGCCCTCTTCCTCCCCGCCCCCGCTGCCGCAAGCAGCAAGAGCCCCCAGTCCGACAACCCCCGCCAGCGCGGCGGCGACGAACCGCCGCCGATTCAATCTATTGAGCACGAGACTTCCCTCCTGTGGTGGGTGGGTGTGTGTGCAAGGAAGGGCCCCCGCTTATCGTTTTCTGTAGAAGAAGGGCCCCTTCTTAACCGATGTGCGTTCATCCCTTCACCGCGCCGGCGAGTGATCCGGAGGCCAGGCGGCGCTGCATGAAGGCGAAGAAGACCAGGCTCGGGATGGTGGCAAGCAGCGAACCCGCCGCCAGCGGACCGAGCCGCGCGGTGCCCTCGATGCCGACAAACCGGGCCAGCGCGACCGGCAGGGTCGCCAGCTCGGGTGTCTTGATCAGCACCAGGGCGAAGAAGAACTCGTTCCAGGCAGAGATGAAGGAGAAGAGCGCGGTCGCGATCAGTCCGGGGGTCAGCAACGGGAAGATCACCCGACGTAGCGTCTGCAACCGGTTCGCGCCGTCGACCGAGGCCGCCTCCTCCAACTCGCGCGGGATGTTCCGGACGAACCCCTGGAGCATCCAGAGCGCGAACGGCATCGCCCAGACGACGTACACCAGCACGAGCCCGGCGTGCGTGTTGGCCAGCCCGGCCTGGCGGAGCACCAGGAAGATCGGGATGATCAGCAGCACGAACGGGAAGAGCTGGGACAGCAGTACCCAGCCCAGGGCCACCGTCCCCAGCCGGGTCCGGAACCGCGCCAGGGCGTACGACGCGGGTGTCGCGATCAGCACGGTCAGCACCGCCGAGGCCAGGGACACCTGGAGGCTGTTCCATGCCGCCCGCCCGAGCGCCTGCTCGGTGAACGCCTGGACGAAGTTGTCCAGGGTCGGGTTGTCCGGTATCAGCGTCGGATGCAGCTTGACCAGCTCGCGGGGTGGCTTGAACGAGGTGGAGAGCAGCCAGACCAGTGGAAAGGCGAGGAAGATCAGGTAGCCCGAGAGCGCCAGGTACTGGAGACTCCGGCTGAGCCGCTTCGACCTCTTCCGGGCGACCGCGTTGGTCGGGTTCGATCGGGTCATCGCTTAGTTCGCCTCCCGGAGCCGGCGACGCAGGTACAACGCGAGCAGCGCCACGACGATCACGACCATCACGTTGCCGAGCGCCGCCGCGTAGCCGTAGTTGCCGTAGCGGAACGCCTCCTCGTAGGCGAAGAGCATCGGCAGCATCGTCCGGCCGCCCGGCCCACCGGCGGTGAGCACGTAGACCAGGCCGAACGAGTTGAAGTTCCAGATGAAGTCCAGCGAGGTGATGGCGACGATCACCGGCATCAGCGAGGGCAGCGTCACGCTACGGAACCGTTGCCAGGCGCTGGCCCCGTCCACGGCGGCCGCCTCGTGCAGCTCGCGCGGCACCCCCTGCAGACCCGCCAGGAGTACGACGGTGGTCTGCGGCATGCCGGCCCAGACTCCGACGATGATCACCGCCGGTAGTGCGGTGTTGAAGTCACCGAGCCAGGTGGTCCGCAGCCCGTCGGCGCCGATCCGGTGCAGGAACTCGTTGAGCAGTCCCGCATCGGGGTGGTAGACCAGCCGCCAGAGGATGCCGACCACCACCGGCGGCATCGCCCACGGTACGACGGCGAGCACCCTGGCCGCGCCCCGGAAACGTAGTCGCTGGTTGAGCAGCAGGGCCAGCCCGAGGGCGAGCAGGAACTGCAGCACCGTCACCGAGAACGCCCAGAGCAGGCCGATCCGGAACGAGCTCCAGAACAGGCTGTCGGAGAGCAGCTCCCGGTAGTTCTCCAGACCGGTGAAGCTGATCGTCACGTTCCGTCCGGCCTCGGCATCGGTGAAGCCGAGGTAGATGCCTCGAAGCAGTGGGAACACCGAGAAGACGAGGACCGGCAGCAGCGACGGAAGCAGTAGTAGGTAGACCGTCCGGCGGTCGGACCGGGCCCGACCACCCCGGGTACGGGTGCCGGAGCCGTCCACCTCCGGTGGCTCGGTCAGCGTGGTCATGCCCGCCTCCCTTCCGTCAGCGACCGCGGGGCCCGCGAGCCCGGTGCCGGAGCCGGCACGGCGGGAACGCTCGGCGCCGGGTCGGCGCGGACGCTCGGCGCCGGGTCGGCGGGGACGCTCGACGCCGGCGCGGCGGGAACGCCCGACGCCGGCACGGCGGGGATGCTCGACGCGCGTACGGCGAGGCTGGGTGCGACGTGCTCGCGACGGGGCGGCAGATCGGGGTCGGCGATCCGCTCCAGCAACAGCTCGGCGGCGCGCCGTCCTCGGGTCGCGGAGCCGAGCGAGACGCTGGAGAGCTGTGGAAAGGCCATCTGCGCCAGTTCGGTGTCGTCCATCCCGACCAGGGCCACGTCCTGCGGCACCCGCCGCCCCTCGGTGAGCAGCGCGTGCAGGGCGCCGACCGCGATCAGGTCGTTGGCGCAGAGCAGCGCGTCGGGGTCGGCCCGGGCGAGCAGCCGGGTGGCGGCGTCCCGACCGGCGGCGTACTGGAAGTCACCGACCTCGATGAGTCGCTCGTCGACGGGGATGCCGTGACCGGCCAGCGCGGCCCGGAACCCGGCGTCCCGGGCCGCGCCCGGGACCGTGTCCAGCGGACCGTTGACGAAGCCGATCCGCTGGCGGCCGGCGGCGAGCAGGTGGTCGACGGCGAGCGCCACACCGGTACGCGAGTCGGTGCGCACGTTGTCGACCGGCGCGTCGTCGGGGAGTTGGCCGACCACCACGACCGGGACCGGGCTGACCACGATCGCGTCGAGGTGCTCGTCGGTGATCCGGATCGGCGAGACGATCATCCCGTCCACGTAGCGGTTGGCGAGCCGCCGCAGCAGCGCGGTCTCGCTGGCCACCTCCCCGCCGGTGGCGTGCACCAGCAGCTGCCGACCGGAGGACGCGACGACGGCCTCGATGGCCCGCATCATCGCCACGTAGACCGGGTTGCCGATGTCGGCGACGGCGAGCGCGACGAGCCCGGTGCGTTGGGACTGCAGAGACCGGGCGATCGCGTTCGGCACGTACCCGACCTCGGCCGCCGCCGCCCGGACCTTGCGGACCGTCTCGGCGCTGCCGCCGATTCCGTTCAGGACCCGTGAGGCCGAGGCGATCGAGACGCCCGCCCGCGCGGCCACGGTATGTACGGTCGGCCGGCCGTCGCCGGAGGGTTGTAAACGTTTACGCCCCATGCACCGAACCTCCACCCCTGACCTGTAAACGTTTCCGGCAGTTTGCTCCGGCAGATCGGGGCCGTCAACCCCCCGTTACGAAAACGTTTCGTTGCTTCCGTGGCGACGGCGAGCCCGGTCGACTCCCGACGGCCGACCCCGGTACGTCAGCCGGTCGGCCCGGTGCGACGGTCCGGTAGACCGCTCGGGACGATCGTGACTCGAACCCCGATCACGGGTCGTTTCCGCAGGAAGATCGGATTCGGCACCGCCACCCCCGGCCAGGGAAACGGGCCGACGTCGCCACCGGCCACGATCGGGGCGCCGGCAGTTCGACGATCGGCGCCATGGAGTCGACCCGATACGCGGTGACCCGCCGTTTTCGGCGAACAGCGGGATCCGATCTCCATCGGTCCGCTGGGCAAACTGAGATGGTTTATCGGGAATGCCGTTATCCTCCCTGGCCACCGGCGGGTCCTCAGCCGTCGCGGTTCCCGGAAAAGCCGTCCCGGATGGACGGTTGCCGTATCTGCCTACCCTGAACGGACCGCAAGACATCCCAGGCGAGGACTTCCCGGCCGTGGAGATTTTTCTGTCCCCCCAGAACCCCTTCGGTGCCATTGTCCTGGCGGTCATCGCATCCGCGCTGGTGACACTGGCCCGAGTTTTCCGTCGACCACTCATCCGCTCCGCGCGACGGATCGCGGGTAACCGGCCGCGACTGCTCCGGCTCCTGCGCAACGGCGCGGACCGCGTCTATCCAACCTGGCGGGAGGGCGCGGGATACACCCGGCAGCAGTACGGGCTCCGCTGGCGAATAGCGGAGATACGCAAGCTGCGCAGGCCCCCGGTGGTCATCGCCGGTGGACTCTATCTCGACGTCCACCTGACCCCGGTCGACGTGGAGAACCTCGACGGATCCGAGTACGGCAACCTTGACACGGTCCAGGTCGAGTGCGGCGGCTCCGCATTGTTCATGGGACGGTATCTCTTCGAGCGCTACGGGCTGCGCAGCCACCTCTTCTCCCGGCTCGGCTCCGGCGACCCACTCAGCGACACCCTGTGCAGGCTCCTCGAACAGGAGTCCTGGATCGAGGGATCCGACATCGCGAAGGTGCCCGGCCTGCAATGTGGAGTTTCCGCGCATCTGCTGCGGCGGAATGGCTTCCACACCACCTTCACCCACATGGGCGCGCTGGGCGGCCTGAGATGGGGCCCGATCGCTGCCGGACTCAAGCGGAAGACCCGGCGCGGAGGCGTGCTCTACATCTCCGGCTACTTCCGAACCGACCTCTGCACCGACCTGATCCGGACCCTACAGACGATGCCCCCGAGGGTTCTCGTCTGTGTCGACCACGGCCGGTTCCGCAAGGAGGAGAACCCACGGGCAGCCTCGGCGCTGACCGACGCGTTCGCCGCCGGCCTCGTCGACCTGTACGTCTGCACGTACTCCGAGATCACCGAACTGATGGCGTCCGCGGGCCTGACCGTCGAGGCGCCCGGTCCGGAGGAGACCCTGCCGGAGGAGACGTTGTCGCAGGAGACCCTACCGGCGAAGACCCTGCCGGAGGATATCTTGAAGAACCTGAGGACCTTTGCCGAGGCCCGGAAGCTGCCGCCCGTGACGATCGTGCGCGGCGGAGTGGAATCGCCGCACCCCGGCGCTTACGTAATGTTCGAGGGCAAGGTCGAATTTGTCCGGGCCGACGTCGATCCGCAGGTACCCTACGCCGAGCCGGGCCGGAAGAACGCCTTCAACGCGGCGCTCGTGCACGAACTCGCCGTGGGCCGACCCGACATGGACCTGTCGGAAGCGGTGATGGGTGCGACCCAACGCGCCGTGCAGGCCTGGCTACGGTGAGCTGACCGGCTGCGGTGCGGTGGAGTTGAGAGGAATCGAGTGTTCAGACCAGAGGACTTCTTCGACCTGTCACGCCCGGACGTGCGGGCCGCCTTCGGGTCCGTCGACACCGTGTGGGAGGTCCTGGCGAGGCTGCCCACGCTGACGTCCGAAATGCTGGCCGGCAAGCGGATCATCAAGGGTGAGGTGATGCCCGGTGCCGTGATCGACGACGGCCCGGTCTTCATCGGTGCAGGGGCGTGCCTGGAGCCGGGCGCGTACGTCAAGGGGCCCGCCTGGATCGGCCCCGGCGTGACCATCCGACACGGCGCGTACGTACGCGAACACTGCATCCTGCTGGAGGGCAGCGTGCTCGGGCACGCGAGTGAGGTGAAGGGCTCCCTCTTCCTGCCCGAGGCGAAGGCACCGCACTTTGCCTACGTCGGCGACAGCGTGCTCGGTCAGCGGGTGAACCTCGGCGCGGGCACCAAGATCAGCAACCTTCCCGTCACCTCGGGAGTCGACGCGAACGGACGACGGCGCACCATCGTCGTACCGCTGGACGGGCGCATGGTCGACACCGGACTGCGCAAGTTCGGTGCCGTGCTCGGTGACGACGTCCAGATCGGCTGCAACGCCGTGCTGAACCCGGGCACCCTGATCGGGCCACGGTCGATGGTCTATCCGGCCGCCGTGCTCGGCAAGGGCTACTATCCCCAGGACCTGATGATCAAGCTTCGGCAGTCGACGGAAACCGCTCCCCTCCGCCCCTGACCTGGAACATGTCCGCCCCCTCCCGCATGTCGATCCGACCCGACGTCGTTCGTATAGAACGTAGGAGGCCGCCGGTGCCGTGCCGGCGGGCGAGACAGGACAGGAGGTGTCGCGGTGCCGCAGTACCTGCTCAGCATCTACCAGCCGGACGGTGACCCGCCCCCGGCCGAGGTGCTGGAACCGATCATGAAGAACCTCGCGGCCGTGAACCAGGAGATGAAGTCCGCCGGGGCGTGGGTCTTCGCGGGCGGGCTGCATCCACCGAGCACGGCCACGGTGGTACGGGCCAGGGACGGTGACACGCTGATCACCGACGGCCCGTACATCGAGGGCAGGGAACACCTCGGCGGGTTCACCGTCATCGAGGCAGCCGACCTCGATTCCGCACTGGTCTGGGGCGGCAAGCTCGCCGAGGCGATCGGCCTGCTCCCGATCGAGGTACGGCCGTTGGCGGACGAGGCCGACAGCTGTGACCCCCCGCAGGCCTGACCGGCCCGATCCGGCACCCGCACCCGACCCGGAGATCGAGAGGGTGTTCCGCGCGGAGTACGGGCGCGCGGTCGCCGTCCTGGTCCGCGTCTTCGGCGACATCGACATCGCCGAGGACGCGGTCCAGGACGCGTTCGCGACGGCCGTCCAGCGGTGGCCGTCCAGCGGACCGCCGCCCAGCCCGGCCGGGTGGATCATCACGACCGCCCGCAACCGGGCGATCGACCGCCTCCGTCGGGAGGCGTCCCGCCCGGACCGGCACGCCCAGGCCGCCCTGCTGCACGCCCGCGACCAACCGGCCGAGGAGGGTCCCGTGCACGACGAACGGCTGCGCCTGATCTTCACCTGCTGCCACCCCGCGCTCGCGCCCACTGTCCAGGTCGCCCTGACGCTGCGGCTGCTGGGCGGGCTCACCACGGCGGAGATCGCCCGCGCCTTCCTGGTACCCGAGCCGACGATGGCGCAACGGCTGGTCCGGGCGAAGGGCAAGATCCGGGACGCGCGGATCCCGTACCGGGTTCCGGCCGAGGCCGACCTTCCGGACCGGCTCCGGACCGTACTGGCAGTGGTCTATCTCATCTTCACCGAGGGTCACACGGCCAGCTCGGGCGATCGACTGATCCGCGAGGACCTCTGCGCGGAGGCGATCCGGCTCGGCCGGCTGCTCGCCGAGCTCATGCCGGACGAGCCGGAGGTCCTCGGACTGCTCGCGCTGCTGTTGCTCGTCGAGGCACGCCGGCCCAGCCGGACCACCCCGGACGGTGCCTTCGTCCGCCTGGCGGACCAGGACCGCGCCCGCTGGGACCGGGAACTCGTCGCCGAGGGCCAGGCCCTCGTCCGGCGATGCCTACGGCGCAACCAACCCGGCCCGTACCAGATCCAGGCCGCGATCAACGCCGTGCACAGCGACGCCGCGGACACGGCCGCCACGGACTGGGCACAGGTCCTCCGGCTGTACGACCATCTGCTCACCCTCGCCCCGAGCCCGATGGTGGCGTTGAACCGCGCGATCGTGGTGGCCGAGGTCGACGGGCCGGCAGCGGCACTCGACCTCGTCGACCGGCTCGACCTGACCGGCCACCACCTGTTCCACGCCGTCCGGGCCGATCTGCTCCGCCGGCTCGGCCGCACCACCGAGGCGGTCCGGGCGTACGAGGTGGCCGAGAGCCTGACCCGGAACGCCGTGGAGCGGGACTTCCTCCGGCGCAGCCGCACGGCGCTGACCTCGGCGTGACCGGGCCGGACCAGGGCGGGTGCTGAGCCGGATAGCGGCAGGCCGAGCCGGATGGAGGCAGGCCGAGCCGGATGGAGGCAGGCCGAGCCGGATGGAGCAGGCCGAGCCGGATGGAGGCAGGCCGAGCCGGATGGAGGCAGGCCGAGCCGGACCGGGAGCGGTGCCGCCGTCAGCCGGCCTGGGCGGCGGCCGTACCGGGACGCCGGAGATCGTCGACCTCCACCACCTCGCGACCGAGCGGCCAGAACGCGGCCGGCACCAGCTTGAAGTTGGCGACACCGAACGGAATCCCGATGATCGTCAGACAGAGCGTGACCCCGGCGACGAGATGCATGAGCGCGAGCCACCAGCCGGCCAGCACCACCCAGAGCACGTTGGCCAGGCCCGAGCCGAGTCCGGCACCGGGCTTGACCACCAGGGTCCGCCCGAACGGCCACAGCGAGTAGTACGCCAACCGGAGTGCGGCGATCCCGAACGGGATGGTCACGATGAACACGAAGCAGATCAACGCCGCTATCCCGTACCCGATGGCGAGCGCGATACCACTGCCGAAGATCAGCCAGAGCAGGTTGAGCACGAATCGCACCATGCCGTCATGGTGCGCCCCCCGATCAACCCGTTGGGTCGGAACGGATCGAGACACTCGCCCACCCGAGGTACCCTCAGACGTCAGGAACGTAGAGGGCGTCGATCTCGGCCCGGCGCGGAAGCGCGACCGAGGCCCCGAGCCGCCGGGCGCAGGCCGCGCCGGCCGCGCTCGCCCAGCGGACCGCGTCGACCAGTTCCCGCCCCTCGCCCCAGGCCACCGCCAGCGCACCGGTGAACGCGTCACCGGCCGCCGTCGAGTCGACCAGGTCGACCCTGACCGGGGGCACGTGCGTCGCGGTGCCGTCCCGATCGCCGTACCAGGCACCGTGCCGGCCCAGGGTCATCACCGCACGGGGCACGACGCCGAGCAGCGCGCCCGGGTCCTCCCGGCCGCGTCCGGTGATCGCCCGTGCCTCGGCCTCGTTGACCACCAACAGGTCGACCGAGTCGAGCAGTTCGGCCGGTACCGGCTGGGCCGGGGCCGCGTTGAGCAGCACGCGGGTGCCGGCGGCACGGGCCGCACGGGCCGCCTCGGTCACCGTGGCGACCGGAATCTCCAGCTGTGCCACCAGAACATCGGCGTCCCGTACGGCGGTCAGCTCGCTCTCGATCAGCCCGGTGAAGGCGGAGTTGGCGGCCGGGGTGACCACGATGGTGTTCTCCCCCTCGGCATCGACAGTGACAACCGCCACTCCGGAGGCCCCGTACACCATCCGGACCCGCTCCGTGTCCACCCCGGCGGCGGCGATCCGGGCCCTGAGGGTGACGCCGAACGAATCCGAGCCGATCGCGCCGAGCAGGGCGCCGTCGGCACCCGCCCGGGTGGCCGCGATCGCCTGGTTGGCACCCTTGCCACCGGCGACCATCACGAAGTCGGTGCCGAAGACCGTCTCACCCGGCTTCGGCAGGACGTCGGTGGTGACGACGAGGTCCATGTTGGCGCTGCCCATGACAACGACCCGTGGCCGGTTCACCGGCGGCACCTCCCGATTCGGCGACTGCCCGAGTCTAGAGCGGGCCGTTGTCGGCGTCTTCTGGCAGGCTGCCAGACATGGGACAGATGCCGATCGGCGTGATGTACCGGTGCGACACCGCTCCGGAGCAGTTACCGGCGTACGCCCGGCTGGTGGAACGGCTGGGCTACGACGAGCTGTGGGTGGTGGAGGACTGCTTCTTCGGCGGCGCGGTCTCCAGCGCCGCCGTGGCGGCCGCGGTGACCGACAAACTGAAGATCGGCATCGGCATCCTGCCGGCGGCGTTCCGCAATCCCGCGCTGGCCGCCATGGAGCTGGCCAACCTCGCCCGGCTCTTCCCGGGCCGGATCCTGCCCGGCTTCGGCCACGGCATGGCGGACTGGGTCCGGCAGGTCGGCGCCGACCACCCCTCGCCGCTGGCGGTGCTCGGCGAGACCGTGGCGGCGGTACGCGCGCTGCTCGCCGGTGAGAAGGTCACCGTCGCCGGTCGGTACGCCCAACTCGCCGAGGTCACGCTGGAGTACCCACCGGACCCACCGCCCCCGATCTCGACCGGCGTACGCGGCGAGAAGTCGCTGCGGCTCTCCGGGCGGGTGGCCGACGGCACGATCCTGGCCGAGGGCGCCAGTCCGGCCTACGTCCGCTGGGCCCGGGGGCTGATCGACGAAGGCCGCCGGGCGGCCGGCCGTACCGATGACCACCGGCTCACCGTCTACGCGCACCTGGACTTCGACGACGCCCGGGCCAGCGCCCGCCGGGAGTTCGCCGCCCAGCTCTCCGGCGGCTGGGCGCTCCCACCGTCGGACGCCGACCTGGCCGACGAGATCGCCAACCTGCTGGCCCGCTCGTCCGGCGCCGGCGCGCTGGCCGAGGCCCTGCCCGAGCACTACCTCGACCGGTTCACCGCGGCCGGCAGCGCCGAGCAGTGCGCGGCATCGGTGACCCGGCTGTGGGAGGCAAGCGCGGACGCCGTGGTCTTCGTTCCGCCCCGCGACGACCAGTTCGCGGTCGCCCAGGTCACCCTCGCGGCCGAGACGCTGCTCCCGATGCTCCGCGCCGCGACGAGCCGCTGACGGGGCTCAGGCGGTTCGGGCCGCTCGACAGGGCTCAGGCGGCTCGGGCCGTGAAGCGGCCACCCGCCCGATCCACCACCAGCGGCACACCGAAGGTCTTGGAGAGGTACTCGCCGGTGACCGTCTCGGCTAGCCGCCCCTGTGCCACGATGCCGCCCTCACGCAGCAGCAGGGCATGGGTGAAGCCCGGCGGGATCTCCTCGACATGGTGGGTGACCAGCACCAGCGCCGGGGCGTCCGGGTCCTGGGCCAGTCCCGCGAGCCGGGCCACCAGGTCCTCGCGACCACCCAGGTCGAGCCCGGCCGCCGGCTCGTCGAGCAGCAGCAGCTCCGGGTCGGTCATCAGCGCCCTGGCGATCTGCGTCCGCTTACGCTCGCCCTCCGACAGCGTTCCGTAGCGACGATCGGCCAACGACACGACACCGAGCTGGGCGAGCAGGCTCCGGGCCCGCGCCTCGTCCATCTCGTCGTACTGCTCCCGCCACCGGCCCACCACCGACCAGGCCGCGGTCAGCACCACGTCCCGGACCCGCTCGTCGGCCGGGATCCGCTCGGCCAGCGCCGCGGTGGTCAACCCGATCCGGGTACGCAGCTCGGCCAGATCGGTGCGCCCGATCCGCTCCCCGAGCGCGTGCACCACACCCGTGGTCGGATGCAGCCGCCCGGACGCCAGGTTGAGCAACGTCGTCTTGCCCGCACCGTTCGGCCCGAGCACCACCCACCGCTCGTCCGGTCGCACCCGCCACGTCACGTCGTGCAACAGTGCGGTGCCGGATCGCAGCACACCGACCCTGTTGAGGTCGATCACCGCGTCCGGGTCGGATGCTTGGGGTGGGCCGGCATCGGCGGCGACAGAAACCGGATCATCACGCACTCGCCCATCCAACCACGCAGCGCCGCGTCCCCCGCGAGCGCCGTCCGGGCCGTAGGGTGATGCGCCGTGTTCCATATCACGTAGCCGGAGGTGGTGCCGTGCCCGCGGTGATCGAGATCGACGGCCTGCGCAAGACGTTCACGAATTTTCGTCGTGGTCGCCGCGTCGCCCTGGACGGCTTCGACATGCTTGTCGAACCGGGCCAGGTGCACGGCTTCCTCGGCCCGAACGGTTCCGGCAAGACCACGACCCTGCGTACGCTGCTCGGCCTGGTCCGGGCGGACAGCGGCCGGATGGCGCTGTTCGGCCTGCCGACACCGCACGCGTTGCCGGCCGTGGCCAGCCGGTTCGGCGCCATCGTGGAGAGCCCGCAGTTCTTCGGCAACTTCACCGGCCGGCGCACCCTGCGGCTGCTCGCTGTCGCCGGCGGAGTGCCGTCGACCCGGGTCGACGAGGTGCTGACGCAGGTCGGGCTCCGTGACCGGGCCGACGAGCGGGTGAAGGCGTACTCGCTGGGCATGAAACAGCGGCTCGCGGTGGCCTCCGCGCTCCTCAGACAACCCGAGTTGCTGATCCTCGACGAGCCGGCCAACGGGCTGGACCCGGCCGGCATCCGGGAGATGCGGGACCTGATGCGCGGGCTCGCCGCCGCCGGCGTCACCGTGCTGGTCTCCAGCCACATCCTGGCCGAGATCCAGCAGACATGTGACCACGTGACGATCATCTCCCGCGGCCGGCGGGTGGCCGCCGGGCCGGTCGAGTCGGTGCTGGCCGGCTTCGACAAGGGCGAGTTCCGGGTCCGGGTCGCCGAGCAGAGCCGGGCTGCCGAGATCATCCAGGCTGCCGGTCTCACGGTCACCGCCCATCCGGACCATCTGGTGGTGGCCGGCGTCGACGATCCGGCCCGGATCAGCGAGGTCCTCGGCGAGCAGGGCCTCTGGCTGCGTGAGCTGACCCCGCTCACCCCGGATCTGGAGAGTGTCTTCCTGGAACTCACCGACACCCGACCGCGGGCCGGCGTACCGCGTCAGGTCGACGAGTCGGTGCTGCCCGCCGCCACCCGCGACGATGCCCGACAGATCACCGTCGCTGTCGACGACGAGGAGGCACGGTCGTGAACCTGGTACGCGCCGAGATCGGCCGGTTGGCTGCCCGTCGCTTCGTACAGTTGATGCTGGTGCTGCTGGTCACCGCGTTCGGCATCACCGTCGCCACCACGCTGGCCGGCTCGCACCAGCCTGGCGCCGCCGAGTTGCAGAAGGCCGAGGCCTGGGCCGAGCAGCAGCGGGAGGACGTCCGGGCCTGGTACGCCAGATGTATCGCCGACCAGCCCGCCGGCCCCGGAACCGGAACCCGCTACCGGGGCAACTGCGAGGATCTCGACCCGGCACAGGTCGACGCGTCGGACTACCTCTCCGGGGTTTTCGTCTTCGACCGCCAGATCCTGGACCTGGTCTACTTCCTCGTCGGCTTCCTCTGCCTCTTCGGCTTCCTGGTCGGCGCGTCCTACATCGGCGCGGACCTCACCTCGGGTGGGATGACGAATCTACTGCTGTGGCGACCCCAGCGGATGGTCGTGCTCGGCACGAAGCTGGGCACGCTGCTGGCCGGCGTACTGGCGGTGGCGGTCGTCGCCTCGGTCGTCTACATCGGTGCGTTCCGACTGATCGCGGAGTTCCGAGGCATGCCCGGCACTCCGAACGCCACGTTCTGGACCGACCTGTCGATGACCCTCGTCCGCGGGCTGCTGCTGGTGCTGATGGTGACCGCGCTGGGCTTCGCCGTGGCCACACTGGGTCGGCACACCTCGGCGGCGCTCGGCGTGGCCGCCGCGTACGCCGTGGTGTGGGAGGCGGGTGGCCGGATCGTGATGGGCATCGTCGACGTCGCGCGGCCGGACCAGTTGATGCTACTCAGCTACGTCGCCGCCTGGGTGACCGGCGACATCCGGCTGTACGCCATGGACGGCTGTGTCCAACAGGCCACGACCGGGTCCTGCGACCCGTCGTACACGATTCTCTGGCCGGCCGGACTGGCCGTGCTGCTCGCCCTGGTGGTCGTGACGGTCGGCGCCGCCTTCACCGCGTTCCACCGGCGCGATCTCGCCTGAGGTGTTAGGAAGGGCCCCTTCTTATACAAAAAACGATAAGAAGGGGCCCTTCCTTACAGGTCAGACTCGGCTGATCCGGATCGCGTCCGCGATCACCAGGCCGATGCCGCCGGTCCAGCGGCTCACGCCCACCTTGTTGGCGTCACCGGCGGCGAGGGTGAAGGTGCCCAGGTTGCGCCAGGCACCGCCGCCGGAGCGTTGGTCGACGTAGACGGTCTGGTTACCGCTCGGGGTGACGATGATGTACGGCGCGGAACTGTTGTAACCCGGGTCGTCCGGGTACCAGGCCTCGACCCGGTAGCTGGCGGTCTCCGGGATGTTCACCTTGTACCAGGCGGGGTCGCTCGACTCCACCGTTTCGGCGAACCGGTAGTCGACGCCGTTCTTCTGCGAGGAGTACGTCGAGGTGCCCCAGTTCGCGCTCGCGGTGAACCGGCCCGACGTGCTGTTGTCCACGGTGGTCGTCCAGCCGGTGGGCGGCGGAGTGGTCGTACCGGTGACCAGCTGCATGTAGTAGGTCCAGTTCCAGTACGGTCCCGGATCGGTGTGGGTGGCGCCGGGTACCTGGTTGTGCCCGATGATCCGGGACCGGTCCTTCGGGATGCCGTACCGGTCGCAGAGGTGCCGGGTCAACGCCGCCGAGGACCGGTACATCGCGTCGGTGAACCAGGACGCCTGGGTGACGTAGCCCTCGTGCTCGATGCCGATCGACTGGGTGTTGTAGGTCCAGTTGCCGGCGTGCCAGCCGATGTCCTTCTCCCGTACCGACTGGGTCACCGCGCCGTCCGAGGAGCGGACCGTGTAGTGCGCGCTGACCTGCGAGGCCGGGTTCTGGAACCAGCTGATGGTGCCGGCGTACGACCCCTGGGTCACGTGGATGACCACGTAGTTGATCGGGTACGACGACTCGCGGCTGGACACCGTGTAGTTGGCCGAGTGCGCCGGCGCCCAGGCGGCGGGACCGTAGTCGGTGCTCATGATGCCGACCCCGTCGGAGGTGCCGAGCGGGGCGACGCCGGCCAGGGCACCCCGGTTCGGGGCGACCTTGCGGGGCGCGACCCGTACCGCACCGTCCGCCGTGCCGGCGTTGATGCCGGTACCGATCATCTCGTAGACGGTGTCGGCGTAGAGCCGGGCGACGGCCGGGGTGCTGGATCCGCCGTACCGGACGACCGGGCCGTACCACTGGTTGATGTCGGCCCGCTGTGCCGCCGTGAGCCCGGCGGCATCGGCGTACGACCGCAGCACGGCGGCGGCCCCGGTGACGTTGGCGGTGGAGTCGGTGCGCAGCGCGTCCCGGTCCAGGCCGGTCAGCGCGGCGGCCTCGTCCAGGGTACGCAGCTTCGGATTGCTGGTCAGGTGCATGGCGCCGTAGCCGCCGGACGCGCTCGGGGCCCCGGCGTGGCCGTCGAGGCGGGTCTCCGAGTAGCCGAGCGCGACGAGCAGGTCACGTGGTACGCCGTACCTGGCTGCTGCCGTGTCGAAGGCTCGGGCGAGCGGCCCGGCCTCGGCGAGTGCACCGGTCGCGGCGTCGGCCGGTGCGTCGACGGAGCGGAACTGCCCGGCCATTGCGGGTTGGCCGGTCAGGCCGATGGCGAGGGACACGATCAGGGTGGCGCCGAGCAGATGGCTCGGGCGCGGTTGGGGGTACCGAACGGTCACCGTCACTCCTCCCCAGAGGATGGACGTCCCGGATGGGGGACGCCGGGTGGCCGTACCGTATAGCCTCAACTTCGTCTATGTCGAGACCTTCCACTGAACTGATAGTTAATGAAAGATATCTACATGACTGGCCGACGAGAGCCACCGCGCGCTTCGACGGAGCCCGGCCCGGCCGAGCGGTCGATCGCCAGATCAGCCCGGCGAGCCGCCGTCGGGTCAGCCCGGCGAGCGACCGGCGGGTCAGCCCGGCGAGCCGTCGTCGGGTCGGCCGAGCGAACGGGCGTCGGGTCAGCCCAGCGTGGAGCCGAAGACCTCGTCCCGGACCGCGTCCAGTGCGACCCGGAGGGCGCCGCGCAACACCGGTTCCTCGGTCAACTCGGTGGGCACCACCCGGGGGGTGACGAGCGTGATGGCGGCAACCTCGTGCTGCACCCGTTCGGCCAGCGCGGTGCCGCCGGCCTGACCGACCTCGCCGGCCAGCACCACCAGCGGCGGGTCCAGCACCACGCAACTGCTGGCAACTCCGAGCGCGAGCCGCCGGGCGACCTCGTCGAGCACCGGCCCGCCGGCCGTACCCGCCGCGATCGCGGCCCGGAGCGCGTCCGCCGCCGAGGCGGACCGGAAGCCGTGTTCCCGGGCCACCGCCCGGACCGCGTCGGAGCCGGCCAACTGCCCGAACGCCGGCTTCGCCCGCCGGGAGGCGTCCCGCGGAATGGGCGCCCCGGGCACCGGCAGATAGCCGATCTCGCCGGCCGCGCCGGTGCTGCCGTGGTGCAGCCGGCCGTTCAGCACGATGGCCAGACCGATACCGACCCCCAGCCAGACCAGTACGAAGTCGTCCACCCCCCGGGCCGCACCGGACTCGGCCTCGGCGACCGCGGCCAGGTTGACGTCGTTCTCGAAGACCACCGGCGTGTGCAGGTCCTCCCGCAGCGCGGCCAGCAGGCCCCGGTGCCAGCGCGGCAGGTTGAACGCGAAGGTGATGTCCCCGGTGGCCGGGTCGACCAGGCCGGGCGTGCCGAGCACCACCCGTCGTACGGTGGTCAGCTGGGCGTGCGCCTCGCTCGCCGCCCGCACCACCGCGTTGTGCACGACGCCGACCGGATCGTCGGTGTCCCGGGTGGACTGCTCCACCCGGCCGATCACCTCGCCGGTGATGTCGGCACAGGCCGCGACCACCCGGTCCGGCCCGACGTCGACGCCGACCACGTGCGCGGTTCCCGGTCGGACGGCGTAGAGCTGTGCGTTGGGACCGCGTCCGCCAGCCTGCTCGCCGACCCGGGTCACCAGACCGCGCTCTTCCAGCCGTTCCACCAGTTGGGAAGCGGTGACCTTGGACAGCCCGGTCAACTCACCCAGCTGCGCACGGGTGAGCGGCCCTCGCGCGAGCAGCAGCTCCAGTGCCGCCCGGTCGTTGAGCGCGCGGAGCAGGCGGGGTGTACCAGGTAGCCGGGTGCTGGCCATGCATTATCCCTTGTTTAAGAAACTTTCTTAATAGCTAGGCTAACCTTCAGAGGAGTAGCCGTAGCGTAATGGGCCGGCGAGTCCGGAGTGCTAAGCCGATCCGGTACCGCTTGGCCGCGAGTTGGTCCGCCCCGGTGCGACACTCGGACCGGGGAAAGCGCCGAAGGGGGAAGCGTGCCGACCGATCCAGGACTTCGCCGACTGGCGCTGGGCACACTGCTGGCCGCGTTCCCGGGCACCACGCCGCCCGGCTGGGCGCTCGACCTGACCGCCGAGGGGCTGGCCGGACACACCCTGTTCGGCCGGAACATCGACCATCCGGACCAGGTCGCCACCGCCACCGCCGCGCTGCGCGAGGCCCGGCCGGACGTACTCGTCGCGATCGACGAGGAGGGCGGCGACGTCACCCGGCTGGCGCACGCCACCGGCAGCCCGTACCCCGGCAACGCGGCCCTCGGCGCCGTGCACGACGTCGCGCTGACCCGGCGGGTCTACCACGCGATCGGCAACGAACTCGCGGCCGTCGGCGTCAACGTCGACCTCGCGCCCACCGTCGACGTCAACACCGCCGACGACAATCCGATCATCGGCACCCGGGCCTTCGGCGCCGACCCGCTCCGGGTCGCCGCGCACGCCGGGGCCGCCGTCGAAGGGCTACAGGCGGCCGGGGTGGCCGCGTGCGCGAAACACTTTCCCGGACACGGTGCCACCATCGCCGACTCGCACCTCGAACTGCCCACCGTGGACGTACCCCTGGACCTGCTGCGGGAACGCGACCTGCCGCCCTTCGCGGCGGCGATCGCCGCGGACACCAAGGCGATCATGACCGCGCACATCCGGGTACCCGCGCTCACCGGGGACGCCCCGGCCACGTTCAGCCGCGCCGTCCTGGTCGACCTGCTCCGTGGCGAGTACGGCTTCACCGGCGTCGTGCTGACCGACGCGCTGGAGATGAAGGGCGCCGCGGTGGCCGCCGGTGGAATCGGTCCGGCGGCCGTCCGGGCCCTGGCCGGCGGCGCCGACCTGCTCTGCATCGGTGCCCAGGTCGACGCCGAACTGGTCGAGTTGGTGGTCGCCGAGATCGTGGCCGCGCTCCGCGACGGCCGCCTCGACCTGACCCGGGTCGAGCAGGCCGCCGGACGGACCGCCACCCTCGCCGCCTGGACCCGGGCCGCCGCGCCGGTCCGGGTGGCCGGCACGGATCTCGGGTACGCCGCCGCGCGCCGCGCCGTCCAGGTCGAGGGAATCCTCAGCGGAGGAGACACCCCGCTCGTCGTGCAACTCTTCGCCACCTCGACCATCGCCGAGGGACGCGTGCCATGGGGACTCGGGCCACACCTGGGCGGCGCCGAACAACTCCGGGTCGTGGCCGCCGAGACCGACGCCGAGACGTTGCGGTCACGGGCCGCCGGACGGCCGATCGTGCTGGTCGGGCGGCACCTGCACCGGTTGCCGGGCGGCCCCGAACTGGTCGAGACCCTGGCCGGAAGCCATCCGGTGACCGTGGTCGAGATGGGCTGGCCGTCGCGCTGGCGTCCGAACGGCGTACGGGCCTTCGTGACGACGTACGGCGCCAGCCACGCCAACGGCCGGGCCGCCGCCGAACTCCTCGGCCTGACGTCCTGACTCCTGACCTCCTGAGCTCCTGAGCTCCTGAGCTCCTGACCTCCTGACCTCCTGAACCGCACTGACCGTCCTATGTGGTAACGGCGTGACCGACGTCTCTTGAACGCGTTCAAGGTCTGTCCTACGCTCAGGTCGACCGCAACTTGAACACGTTCAGAAAGGACGTGAGCGGTGGAGATCAAAGTTTGGATGTACCTCGTCTACCTGGTCATCAGCATCGGACTCACCATCTGGGTAGCCAGCACGCTCTCCCGCAATGGCCTGGTCTTCCTGGAGGAGGTCTTCGAGGACAACCGGCTCGCCCGCGCCGTCAACAGCCTGCTGGTGGTCGGCTTCTATCTGCTCAACCTCGGCTACGTGTCGGTCGCGATGAAGCACGGCGGCGGGGTGCACACGGTCAGCCAGGCCATGGAGGAGCTGTCCAAGAAGATCGGTCTGGTGCTGCTCGTACTCGGGGCGCTGCACTTCTTCAACGTCTTCGCGCTGAACCGCTACCGGCGCGGACGACAGCGCCAGCTCGCCACCCATCCTCCGCTGCCGCCCGCCGGCCGACTACCGATGGCCGCACCGGTCGGGGCGATGGCCGGACAGCAGGCGATGGGTTCGAGCGGGTACCCGGCGATGGCACCCGGTAGCGGGCAGCCGGCACCGCCGCCGGGCAACCAGCCGCCGACCGCCCCGCCCGGACGCTCCGGTCCTCCCCCTCGTCCGTGATGGGCGAGCCGCGTACCGCCGATCCCACCGGGCACGGGGCCGGTGGGATCGGCTCGCTCACCGTGCTGTACGACCAGCACTGCCCGGTGTGCCGAGCCGCGCGGCGCTGGCTGGAGTCGCGGCCGCAGCTCGTACCGCTGGGTTTCGTGCCGGCCGGGTCGGCAACGGCCCGGCAGCGGTTCCCGGGCCTGGACCACTCGGCGACCCTGCGGGACATCACCGTCATCGCCGACACCGGCGAGGTGTACGTCGGCGACGGTGCCTGGCTGGCCTGTCTCTGGGCCCTGCACGGGTACCGGGGACTGGCCGACCGGTTGGCCCAGCCGCACCTGCTGCCGGTGGCCCGCCGGGTGATCGCCGCGGCGGCGGCGCTTCGGGAGCAGACCTCCGGCCCGGGATACCGTAGCCAGGATGAGCGACCAGACTGCGCCGACGACCACTGCGGGTGAGCCGACGGCAGCAGCCGCCCCTGCTTCGGGGCCGGTCGTCGGTGCGGCCGAACCGACCCGGGCGCGGGGCGAGCAGACCCGACAGCTCATCCTGGAGACCGCGCTGCGACTGTTCCGCGAACGCGGGTACGCCCAGACGACGATGCGGGGAATCGCCAAGGAGGCCGGGGTGGCAGTGGGCAACGCCTACTACTACTTCGAGTCGAAGGAGCACCTGATCCAGGAGTTCTATCGACGTACCCAGGCCGAACACCTGGCCAGGGCCGCCACCCCGCTGGCGGCGGAAACCGACTTCGCCGCACGGCTGCGCGCGGTGCTGCACGCCGGGATCGACGTACTCGGCCCGTCGCATGCCTTCGCCGCCACCTTCTTCAAGACCGCCGCCGAACCGACGTCGCCGCTCAGTCCGTTCTCGGCGCAATCGTCCGAGGCGCGATCCGACGCGATCGGGCTGTTCAGCGAGGTACTGGAGGGTTCCCGGGCGAAGGTCGACCCGGAACTCCGTCCGGACCTGCCGGAACTGCTGTGGCTGGCGTACCTCGGGGTGATTCTTTACTGGGTGCACGACCGCTCGCCGGACCAGGCGAAGACACGTCTGCTGATCGACGGGGCGGTGCCGCTCATCGATCGGCTGGTGGCCCTCTCCCGGCTCCGGGTGTTGCGGCCGATCACCGCGCAGGCGATTCAGCTGATCAAAATCCTGCGTCACTAGACGGTCTCGACGGATCCGCCGTCAGGGGATTGCCTATCGCGATCATTAATGCGTCAAATCCACCAAACGGCCAATTTGGACGAGGCACCCGCACGCTTGTCGGCGAGGGCGGAGATACGTAGCGTTACCGATACCGGTGGCGCCGCCCGGAGATGTCACCGCCCGGGGACGTTGTCGCCTAGGGAACGTCGCCACCTGGATCTCGGCCTGGGAGAGGAC